>NZ_CP034563.1:0-682500 GCF_003970675.1 Flammeovirga pectinis | reverse complement strand
CATGAAATTAAAACTCTCTTTTTCTCCTTCATAAACAAGATCTAGTGATAGTTCTTCGAGATTATAAAAGTAATAGTCTGTAAAACCTATTGAATCCGCTTCTACAAGTCCTAAATTGATATCAATATCTTCGTGTAGTAAATGAGTATCTTCTACAATATTTGATTGTAAAGCAACTCGAGATAATTTACCATCCATTACAAAAGCGATGAATGCTGTATGCTTACCTTTGGCTATTGCTTTAGGTCTAATTCTTATAGTAACATCTTCTAATGCATCTTTCTCGAAGCTTGTCACTTCGGATGAATTCCAAAAATTTTGAACCTCTCCAATATCAATCGAAAAAAAATCCGTATCTCCTACAAAAAAAAGTTCGATCGATTGCTTCTCAAAACCTCCAACACATTTTAATGTAAACTCCTTATTATTATCTGAAATATTATTAAAATTAACAAATAATGCATCTGTAATAAGGTCTGAAGACTTAGGTTTTGTTTTTTGATTCGTTATTACCCTTTTCCAATTTTTATGAGTATTCCCATTTGGTAAAGTTGTTAATGTAATATTTTGATCCTTAGATGGTTTTTCAAATTTAAAAACCTGAGCTGAAGTTGCTAATGAGATCAAAAACATGACCATAAACAACAATAATTTTTTGTATAACACCATCTTAACTTATTTTCTTAATTCCTTTGCTAACGAATTTGCATAGATTTTCAACGATGACAATACTCTTTTATCATCTTCTTTAAGATCATTTATTGCTAGTCTATTGTCTAAATCTTTTATGTAATCATCAAATTTAACTCCCCCTCCTATACCGTCAAATACTTTTGCTCTGCAGAAAGATTTAAATTCTACAAGGTCATCATTATTTAATTCATTATAAAAATTCCTGCCTTTATACCTCAGTAATAGTTCTCTTAACCTTTGATCTAAGAAGTTAAAAATATTGAGATTCATAAGCTCTAACTGTTCTACTTTAAAAGTAGACAATCTATTTCTTAATGATTCATCTTGTCTAGGCATAAAACCATCATAAAGCATTGCATCAACATCTGTGCTCCTTTCAAAATTTGGTTCGTAAACTTCTTTTAACTTAGTTAAGATTGATTTATCCTTTAAAATTTCCTTTAATTTAATTGTATTTTCTGCAATCAGTTCTTTATCAATACTCAATTCTTTTGCACGTTGATCTGTTAATGTTTTAGGCGTAACATACATACTTGCCTTATTGATGTATAATTGAGACAAACCTGGCCTAATCTCATTCTCTTCCATTTCACCTTTAGGTTTATATAAAAGCTCTTTCAACTCTTCTGCTGATAGAATAGCCAAACAACTTGGGTCAATTCTTACATCATACGCTATAACAGCATTTTTATTATTATCGTCAAAAACAATTGGCACCATAAAAGCAAGGTGTCCATTAACAATTGGTACATAAGCGGATATTGCTAAGATAGGTTCTTGCTTATTTAAATGATCAGTTAATATTTTTTTTACATTATGCTTATTACTTAAACTAAGTGCATATTGAAATAATTTTGGTTGATTATTCTTTATTAATCGAAAAACTTCAATTGTTGCTCTTACATCTGCAAGTGCATCATGAGCATTTTCATGAGTCACTCCATTAGCTACTGATAGTTTTTCTAATTTCATACTCACTTTTCCATCCTCATCTGTAGGCCAATTAATACCCTCAGGTCTTAATGCATACGTCATTCTAATAATATCTAAAACATCTGCCCTTGAGTTGTTATCTGCCCATTCGTGAGAATAAGGATCTATAAAATTCTTATAAAATCCATATCTAGAAAATTCATCATCGAATTTTATATTATTATAGCCTACGTGACATGTTCCTCTTTCTCCTAATTGATTTTTAATTATTGCCATGAATTCAAATTCTCTTAAAGAATCAGGTTGTGAATCTGCAATTTGAGGTGTTATTCCAGTTATAAGACATGCGTCTGGATTTGGTAAAAAATCTTTTGAAGGTTTACAATACAATGTAATTTCCTCTCCTATTTGATTTAAATCCATATCTGTTCTAATACCTGCAAATTGGACAATTTTGTCTTTCCGTGGGTCTGTACCAAAAGTCTCGTAGTCGTAAAAAAAGAAAGATGATGAATTCATGTCGGTATTCTATAGATTTAGTTATACACGAAACTAATAAAATGAATACAAAATATAAACTATTTAAAGATGAGTTATGGTTTTATAAAACATTTTTGTATTTCTTGAATTGAAATCGGTAATAAAATTGGATAATTATTAATTATTTAGCTAAATTGAATATAACGTATTACGAATATATCTCTTTATGGCAAAATACATATACTATAAAAAGCCTTTTGAGGAAGTAAAAAAAATGGCAGCTGATATAAAAATCTCTTTAAAAGATTTCATGAAAAAGCTACCTGTAAATGAGACAAAAAGTTTTGAAACTAGAAAAGCTTTTTATCAAAGTTATACTTCCAATAGAAAAGCAGCTTGGAAGGGCGACGAAGACTCATCTATGATTTACGTTGATGGTGTTAAACCTTATGCTTTATCAACTCATGATTTTTTAGAAGAATATCGTATAGCAATTCAACATAGAGGAAGGAAACCTAGAAAAACTGGGGGTTCAAATAAAATTGTTACTTTCCGTATGTCTAAAGAAGAATATTCTGCTTTAGAGAGTCAGGCGAAACAAAATGGCATCAAAGTATCTGATTATATCAGAAATTTGATAGAAAATGATATGAAAAAATAAGTTGATATTATCAATCGTAAAAAAATATCATTAAAAAAGGCTTCTCAATTAAATTGAGAAGCCTTTTTATTTACAGAGCAAGGTTATTTTAATTCCTGCTTCGTTTTATTTTGCTCCTTATTCGAATATCTATATTGATACATTGAATAATTAACATCTCTCATATAATCTATCAGTTTGTAATACGGCTGATCTGTCTCTGTAAGAATTCCGCAATTTGCGTTTTCTCCTAATTTAGAGGTACCAGTTGTTGCTGCATTACCCCACATAAACCAGTGAGCTCCAACGCAATTATTATCTCGCATGGCACTTTCAACGTAGTTTTTATATTTTTCTCCTCTATTTCTTTGATCAGAAGAAGCAGATAAACCTGGAGAGAATTTACCAGAGTCTAATGATCCAAAATTAAATTCAGAAATGATATAAGGTTTATCAATACCTGCAAGTGTTGGAAATGTATTTGGATAAATCTCATCATCAAATTGATTAAAAGATAAAATGTCGATATATTTTGCTCCAATACTTACATTCAAATTATGTCTATGTTCTGATTGCACATTCCAACGGCAACCAAGGTATAATGATTCTGGTGCTAACTCTGTAATATACTTTTTTACTGTCTTGAAATATTTATGAGCTGTAATAGCATAAAATTTATTATTTAGCTCACTATATCCTGAAAGATTTAACTCCTCTCGAGAGGACATTACTTCTTTCCAAGAGTTAAAAGATTTACCAGTTACCTTATTAAAAGAAATAACATCTTCACCCGCTTTTTGTAAGTGTTGCAAATAATGCTTTTTACCGTGTGAATGACTATCATTTTGTAGAATTAACGTCACTAGTTTTTCTGGAGTATGCCATTTTAGTTCATCGTCTACAAACCAACCGATAAAGAAAGGATCTTTCTTTATTTTATGACTTCTATGCTTGATTTCTTTATGTAAATTCTTTTCCCAATGGTGATTATATATATCAGGAAAACCAGCTACCAATTCAGGTGCTTCAGAAATAACGGCAACAGTATATGGTGTTTTTTTATCTTCAAGTAAATTATATGCTTCATCATAAGACCAAGCACCCATTGTATTTAAACCCCAGCTTTTCATTCTATCCATTGAACGATTTGCATATTTTTGAGGATTATACTCACCATATTTTCTTTTAATATTGGCATGACCAAAGTTATAATTAGAGCCATCCCAAAATTCTCCAAAAGTAGAATCTGTGTGCATAGGTAAGTATTCGAAGTAAAGATCTTTATCAGATGTTTGAGAATTCACAGATAAATCTGCTGCTCCATTAACACCATTAGACCAAAATAAGAAACCTTCAGGGTCTACTAACCACCATTTATCTTGTACTTTAGTTGTATAAAAATGACCCGTTACTTTTAATTTAGGCCCTAATTTATATCCTCCATATTTTGTCCATTCCTCAGAACCTTTGTGTTTAGCAAGGTCTTCATCTTCAGTTTTAATATCTTCTTCTAATTGTTTGTCGTTTTTAATCTTCCCGTTCCAAGTATCGTATTTATACTGACCATATTCATCTATAAATGGAAAGAAAGTCATGTGGTTCTTTTCGAAGTTTTCAGGAAAAGCATGCTTATATAATTCGATTGCTTTTACCGTTACCACTCTTTCAAAATCAGCAACTGGGAAATAAATCTCGATTGATTTAGTATGAGCTAGATCAAATGAGTTTGTAAACGACACACCTGCAGGCATTCCTTGCATCTCAGGAAAGTTTGCATTCATATCTGCGTATGTGGTTGTTCTTGTTGAAACATCTGGTTGTAAAATACAATCAAAAACTCTCGTTTCTCCAGGGTTTAACCATCCTATATTTTTTAAAGGTAGTGGAGCTTTGAAATCAGACGTCAACTCTCCTTTAATTATTGGTTCAAAGCGAACAATCTCTTCTGTTTTATTTTCTAAGATAATTGCTATGTATAACCATTCGTGCAGATCCCAATCTCCAGTAACTTTCATTACACTACTACCATCCTTGGCTGTAGTAATTTGGTAACCAGAAGATTTTATTTCACTTGTTGCATCTCCAGAAATAGTTATTTGTTTTGCATCAGCTCTTTTAGTGAAATCATATAAGTCAAAAATTTGATCCGCTTGAGCATTACTTACTAAGGCTGTAAACAGCAAAAGTAGCGTGAAGTAACAGTTTTTCATCTAGTAATATTAGTTATAGATAGTAATTTAATTATTTGGTATAGAGAACTAAACCTATCAAAAGGTATAATTTAAGGTAAAATTCATTTTTGAGTAAAGACCCAACACTGCGTAAAATTAATGATTTTTGTTTTACTATTCAACAATTAAGTGTTTTAGGGATTGTGTTTTTCTAAGTTCAATTCAAATACATATCATAATTTCACTAAAATATAAAAACTAATTATTTAAATATTCATAAATAGTACAATCACTCTTTTAATGATTGTAAACTAATTCAGCAACAAAAAAAAGAATCTATTAATATCGTATTCAAGATTAAAACAATTAAAAAATCAATTTAAAAATACCATCAAATTTCTACTTAATTAATAAATCTAACCAGTAGTGTACATTGTTATAATACATTGTGTTTTTGTAATTAAAGAATACTATAAAGAATTAGTTCTTCTTCTAAAGAGCTGTATTTATACTATACATAGGTATTCTATTTTACAATTCTGAAAACGTTATTTGCTTTAATTGTTGTACAATTAAAGGTTTTTTATTTGAGAGATTCCTCTCATAATCATATATTAAATAAGGTGCCGTTATTTTAATTTTTATTGTACCTCAATAAAAACATAAATATTTTCGCTATTTAAATTGATCTTTAAATAATACTATTTTCGATTATTAAAATAAGTAACAATAAGAAATAGATAAAACTTATCAATTAAATTTTTCATTATACATATAATCAGCTAAAAAAATCAATTCTATATTATGAACACTACACCAATACAAGATTTACGTGATGAAGCTTTCAAAAAAATCATTAAAAACGATGTGAAGAAAAAGAAATGGTTCAAGGCATCTAGATGGTTAAAAGAACAAATGATTATTTGGGAATTAGAAAAAAATTAATTCATAGAAAAAAATCCTACAACAATAAGTTGTAGGATTTAAAATGATGAAGTGAAGATAAAAAATTAATTTTATAATTTCACTGAGCTATAATTGTCTATTTGTAGTTGTTAGTTTACAATCAATCTTGATGTTGAAGCACCTGCACTTGTCATAAGTTTAATAAAATAAACACCTTTATTAAGGTTTGATAAATCAATTTTTGTTTTGAATGTACCTTCAAAAGATACCTCTCTATAAAGTTTACCTTTAACATCATAAAGTAAAATTGTCTCTATTTTATCTTCTGATGATATTGTAACACTTCCTGAAGTAGGGTTTGGATATATACTAATTACAGACATATTTCCGTCGATTGCTGTAATCACCTGACCAGAAACTGTAATTTCTTTAGTTCCAATTACATTAGAACCACGCTCTAGTGAAGTAGCAGTGACAACTACTGTTCCGTCACCCTTCGCTGTAACTAGTCCATTTTGATCAATTGTAGCAATATCTGTATTGCTAATAGACCATTCAATATCTTTTATTGATGCGTTCAGAGGTACTATTATTGCCGTCATTAAAGATGTCCCTCCTTTTTCAGTAATATTATTTCCTGACACAGCGATTGAAATCACATTTATCTCACATGTTGAACACTCATTAAAGCAAACGACATCTAAAATTAAATCTTCTGATCCAACAGTAATACCTCTATTCTTTGTCCCTTCTATTTCACAACCAGTTCCCGATAGGTCTTCTGTATTCTCCCAATTCTTACCTATTGTAAATTGGTATTCATAACTAACCCCTGCCAATAATTCTATGGTTACTTCCCAGATACCGTCATTATTTTCATCAGACATTTCCTGAAAAAGTTCAGGGTTCCAATCAATAGATGGCCACGATCCTGCTAAATACACTTTCTCATCTGAGGGTCTTTCTTTTGTTAAATTCACTTTGAAAGTAACCATTACTGTTTCTTCAGATGGCTTATTTTCACTTTCTTCACATGAGTTATAAATAGCAATTGACAATTCTTCATCATCTTGAACCAATATTGTTCTAAAATTATTTTCATCAAGACAATCTCCTTCAAAATCTTCTACAGCATCATCAATAGCAAATTGATAAGTATATGTTCTATCAGCTCTTAAATAAATAAGTTTTGAATAAACATTATTACCTATATTTAATAATTCTGTAGGGTTTCTATCTTTATCCCAATTTCCTATAACTTGAGGAGTCCCTTCTATTTCAACAGATGGAACATCTACTGAAAACAAAATGCTATTCCATATTTGTTGATCGCTTGAACATGAGTTGAAAGCTACAACATCAAGAGCTAAACTCTCTGAAGTATTATCTAAGGTAATGTATCTGTTATTGGTTGATGCTTTTTCACAACCTGAATTTTGCATATCTTCAGTATCATTCCAATCATTACCTAACGTGTATTTAAATTCATAGTCTTTTCCAGCACGCAGATTAATTGTAGCTTCCCAAATACCGTCATTATCTTCATCTGTCATTGGTGAGAAATCTTCTGGCATCCAATTATTCCATGATGCTGCAATATATAATCCAGCAGAAGTATCATCAAAAGAAGCTGCGTCTACTTTAAAAGTAACATCTTTATAGATTTTATCCTCTACAATATTATCACATGAATTAAATGCTACAACATCTAAAACTTGAGTAGGGTTTTCTGAACCATCTGAAATAATTGTCAGACTTCTATTTTTACTTCCTTCTTGCCCACACTCCTTTTCTGATAAATCTTCATCGTTCCAATTAGAACCATTATTATATCTAAAGATTTGATTCCCTTCTAATAGAGATACTGTTGCTGTAAAAATACCATCATTATCTTCATCTAACATTTCTACCCAGTCCGCTTGTTCCCACTTACCATTCAACTCAACAATAAATACTTTTCCATCTACTACATCTTCTCCATTCATGTTTACCTGAAAAGTAACATCAACTAAAGATGGTTCAACATCACATTTTCCGTAATCTACTGTTGCTAATTCTTCTACTCCACTTACGGTAATTGAACGGTTTTTGCCTTCTAAGCAATTTGCTCGGCCATCTTCCCAGTCGCCATTTGTAAATAGATACTCGTATTCTTGTCCTCGAGTTAAAGAAATTACTGTTTCCCAAATATTTTCATTGTCTACATTTTGAGTCAATGCTATTTGATCTCCCCAATCACCTTCTCCAACAACATCACCTACAATTCCTGGTGTTGCAGGAGTAATTCCTTCTAAATTTACACTAAATGTAACTTCATAAGTCGGTATTTCCGCTGTACACGAATTAAATGCTACAACATCTAAAACTTGAGTAGGATTTTCTGAACCATCAGAAGTAATCGTTACTGTTCTATTATTGTTCTCTTCGTTTCCGCAAGTTGTTCCTGATAAGTTTTCATCATTCCAATCAGAACCATTATTGAAACGGTAATTTTGATCTCCTTCAATTAAATCAACTATTGCTGTAAAAACTCCATCATTATCTTCATCGAGCATTTCTACCCAATCAGCTTGTTCCCACTTACCATTTAGTTCTATAATAAATACTTTCCCGTCTACTAAATCCTCTCCATTCATATTTACTTGGAAGGTAACATCTACTATTACAGGTGGTGTTGTACATTCCCCATAAATAACGGTCGATAAAATTGTAGATTCTTCTACTGTTATGCTACGTAAGTAACCATCTGAACATGACTCCCTTTCTAATTCTTGTTCCTCATTGTTGACAAATAAATATTCATACTCTTCTCCTTGCGTTAAGGATAAAGTTACTTCCCAAACATTTGTATCATCTACGTTTTGTGTTAAGGCTGTTTCTGATTCCAAATCCTCACCTGTTAATGCTACTATTATAGCTGGTGATGAAGCGGTCTCATTTGATAGATCAACACTAAATGTAACTTCATAAGTTGGGGCTGATGATGTACACGAATTAAATGCAACTACTTCTAATGATAAAGCTTCTTCTGTTGCATCTAAAGTGATATATCTATTATTCGTATCGGCTTTATTACAATCAGTGTCTGTCATGTCTTCAACAAGATCCCAATCTTGACCTACTGTATATTTAAATTCATAAGTTCGATCTGCTCGTAAAGAAACTGTTCCTTCCCAAATACCATCCTCATCTGAATCTAATAAAGGTGTGAAATTGTCAGGTGTCCATGCATTCCAAGTTGCTGCTATAAATAAACCATTTGATATATCTAATAATGAACTTGCATCTACTTTAAATGTTACATCTTTGTAAACACTTGGTAAAGGTGTAGAAGTACATGAATTAAATGCTACTAAATCTAATACTTGTTGTGGATCTTCACTCCCATCTGAAATTACAGTTAAAACCCTATTTCTGGTATCTCCACTAGCACATTCCTTTCCAGTTAAATCTTCATCGTTCCAATCAGTACCGTTATTATAACGGAAAGACTGACTTCCTTCTAAAACAGCTACAACTGCTGTATAAATACCATCTTCGTCTGAATCTGACATTTCTACCCAGTTTTCTTGCTCCCATTGACCGTTTAGTTCTACTATAAATACTTTATCATCTACTAAAACCTCATCATTCATATCGACTTGGAAAGTAACATCTACTAATACTCTTGGTACTGTACATGTGCCATAAGTAACTGTTGATAATTCCTCTGACCCATTTACTGTCAATGCTCTATGATAACCATCGTTACAATCTGAACGTTCTAATTCTTGTTCCCCATTGTTGACAAATAAATATTCATACTCTTCTCCTTGCGTTAAGGATAAAGTCGCTTCCCAAATATTTTCATCATCAGCATTTTGTGTTAAGGATGTTTCTGATTCCAAATCCTCACCTGTTAATGCTACTATTATAGCTGGTGATGAGGCGGTCTCATTTGATAGATCAACACTAAATGTAACTTCATAAGTTGGGGCTGATGATGTACATGAATTAAATGCAACTACTTCTAATGATAAAGCTTCTTCTGTTGCATCTAAAGTGATATATCTATTATTCGTATCGCCTTTATTACAATCAGTGGCTGTCATGTCTTCAACAAGATCCCAATCTTGACCTACTGTATATTTAAATTCATAAGTTCGATCTGCTCGTAAAGAAACTGTTCCTTCCCAAATACCATCCTCATCTGAATCTAATAAAGGTGTGAAATTTTCAGGTGACCATGCATTCCAAGTTGCTGCTATAAATAAACCATTTGATATATCTAATAATGAACTTGCATCTACTTTAAATGTTACATCTTTGTAAACACTTGGTAAAGGTGTAGAAGTACATGAATTAAATGCTACTAAATCTAATACTTGTTGTGGATCTTCACTCCCATCTGAAATTACGGTTAAAACCCTATTTCTGGTATCTCCACTAGCACATTCCTTTCCAGTTAAATCTTCATCGTTCCAATCGGTACCGTTATTATAACGGAAAGACTGACTTCCTTCTAAAACAGCTACAACTGCTGTATAAATACCATCTTCGTCTGAATCTGACATTTCTACCCAGTTTTCCTGCTCCCATTGACCGTTTAGTTCTACTATAAATACTTTATCATCTACTAAAACCTCATCATTCATATCGACTTGAAAAGTAACATCTACCAATACTCTTGGTACTGTACATGTGCCATAAGTAACTGTTGATAATTCCTCTGACCCATTTACTGTCAATGCTCTATGATAACCATCGTTACAATCTGAACGTTCTAATTCTTGTTCCCCATTGTTGACAAACAAGTAATCATAAGTTGAACCTTGAGATAATGATAAAGTCGCTTCCCAAATATTTTCATCATCAGCATTTTGTGTTAAAGCTGTTTCTGATTCCAAATCCTCACCTGTTAATGCTACTATTATAGCTGGTGATGAGGCGGTCTCATTTGATAGATCAACACTAAATGTAACTTCATAAGTTGGGGCTGATGATGTACACGAATTAAATGCTACAACATCTAAAACTTGAGTAGGATTTTCTGAACCATCAGAAGCAATCGTTACTGTTCTATTATTGTTTTCTTCGTTTCCACAAGTTGTTCCTGATAAGTTTTCATCATTCCAATCAGAACCATTATTGAAACGGTAATTTTGATCTCCTTCAATTAAATCAACTATTGCTGTAAAAACTCCATCATTATCTTCATCGAGCATTTCTACCCAATCAGCTTGTTCCCACTTACCATTTAGTTCTATAATAAATACTTTTCCGTCTACTAAATCCTCTCCATTCATATTTACTTGGAAAGTAGTACTTACTGTTATAACATCTTGATCACAAGCACCATATTCTACAGTTGGCTGTGTAATTTTTTCTTCAAGAATATCAATTGATCTATTTTTTCCTTCTGGACAATCCGCACGTGGGTCTTCCCAATTACCATTAATGAAATTGTACGTATGCGATGAGTTTTTAGGAAGAAGAACAGTTGTTTCCCATATATTATCACCATTTAAATCATATAACTTGATTTCGTTATGATTCCAAGAATCATTTAAACCAGTCATAAATACGCCATCTTCACCAACAGTTTCATTAGACATATCCACCGTAAAGACTACCTCTACATTATCGTTACAAGATCCAAAAGTCACAGTAGACAATACTATATCATCATTATATACTTTCAGTTGTCTATTTTTTCCTTCTGAGCAATTTTCTCTACCATCTTCCCAGTTTCCATTTATGAAATTATAAGTATGAGATGATCCATTTTCTAAATAAATAGCTATTTCATAAACACCATCATTATCTTCGTCTGATAATTGAATATCATTATGATTCCAAGAGCCGTTTAAACCTGTCATAAACACACCATCATCTCCAACAGTTTCAGCACTCATATCAACACTAAAAGTGACTAGTGAGAATGTTTGTTCACTACATTCATTAAATGTTTCAGTAGTTAATACTAAATCGCTTTCTCCTTCTAGGTTCAAAACTCTATTAGAATTTGGAGAACACCCTTTAGAAGACATATCCTCTTGAGTTTCCCAATCTCCTATAATGTATTTAAATTCTGTAGTCTCAGAAATGTCCAATGTGATTTCGTAAATTCCATCTGCATTTTCGTCAGTCATTTGATTATCTAAAGACCAACCTGCAAAACCACCTGTTACATAAATATTCTTATCCGTAGTCTCTTCATTAGACACATCTACGGAGAATGTAACATTAGTAGCAAATGTGTTTATGGAAATTAGACATATAAAAAGTAGAAAAATGTTTTTCATATCGAAATTGATTATTGTAGTGTAAAGTTTCTTTAAGTGAAAAATTGATGAAAAGGAGAGGTTCTTCACTCTCCTCTTCTAAATCAGTTTCTGCTAAGTAGATAGTTAGTGAAAGAAAAAGATATTATAATGTCGGTCTATAATTGTCTCAAAAAATTTCTTACACTAACTAAATAATTATTTAAGCTTTAGTATTGGAATCATACACCATCGTTCCAATGCTATTTGCAGGAATTGAGATGATGTATGATTTGTCTGTTCCTGTTAGTTTGTAATTAAATTTCTTCTGCGCATCAGAATTATTCATTAATAAAGTGATAATCTTACCATTTGGTGTAATAAAAGACACGTTTGGTAAATCGCCCATATTATTTGATTTAACTCGATAAGATCCTGAAGGAATAAATTTAGATGCATGTGCTACTGTATAGTAGGCTACGTTTCTATTCACTGTATTTCCTTCAATAGTTAAAGCGCCAAGACATTCTGTACATCCTCCATCTGTATGAGGTTGTAAATTAGCATCAGATGCTAAATTCCACTCCAGAACGTTTCTACTCCAATTTCTAGGAGCTCCAATAAACATGTTTTCAAAATGCCACATTAAAGCACCACCAAAATCTTCGTTTGCTCCTACCCATTGTTCTGTAAAATATATTCCTTTAGAAGTATCTGCTGTTTTTACAGAAGACAACGCAGAAATATCTCCACCATAAAGATGAAAAGCCGAACCATTGATATACTGATTTGCATTAGAATTGATAATCGAAATTGGATAATCAGGACGGTCACAGTTATGATCGTACGTAATTATCTTTGTTGATATATTAGCTGCTTGAAATTTAGGTCCTAATTGTTCTGCAATAAACTTTGCCATCTCTTCTGACTCCATGTATAAACTTGGATTATTACCATCATGTAATGGCTCATTCTGAACAGTAATAGCATCTATTGTAATACCTTCTGCTGCATATGCTTGAATATACTTCACAAAATAATCTGCATAAGTAGCGTACTTATCGACTAATAACGAACCTCCTTTATAAGCGTTATTAGATTTCATCCATGTTGGAGGCGACCAAGGTGTACCTAGAATTTTAATAGAAGGGTTTATTGCTAAAATCTCCTTTAAAACTGGTATTAAGTGCTCTTTATCTTTACTAATAGAAAAATTAGAAAGTGTTTCATCTTCTGCCTCTGCATAAGAGAAAGGACTAGCATCTAAATCAGACGCAGCAATACTTACTCTAAGGTAATTAACGCCAACTTGTCCTTCTTCTCTTCCAAATAACTCTTGTAATAAAGCCGTTTTTGCTGCACTCGTCATAGAGTTAATGTGCATTGCACTACCTCCTGTTAACGTAAACCCAAAACCGTCAATTTCTTGATATACTTGATTTTGATCTACTCGCAAAGTAACATAAGATTCGTCTTCTCCTGTAGCTACAACATCTTCTAACAACCTTAATCCTTGATTTTTTTGGCCATTAACATCATCTCTAGAAGTTACATATAACTGTACATGATCTACTTCCACTACTGGTGGAGGAGGTACAGGAGTTTTATTTTCATTATTGTCTCCACAGCTAATTCCTGAAATTGAAGTAGCCATTAATAGAATTAAACCAATTAACGTATTCATTTTTTCCGTTCTCATATATGTTGTGATTAAGAGAGATGAATAGTTTCCTACTCACCTCTTTTAGTTATTTTATTGTGTAACAGTGTAATTACCCACTGTATAATCGTTTGTTATTTCTAAAGAAACAGTATAAGTACCGTCTGTTGATGTAAACTTGAAGTTGGATACATTTACTCCTTCCTCTACAAACGTTTTATTAGTTGTTGTACCAGTTGTTGCCGTTGCATCATCTGTAGATCCAGCCGCGTCAGAAACACCAAACTCTACATCCCAAGGAGAGAAGAATTTGGAATCAAACCCTGCCGATAAATCTGTATTTTCTAAAGTGAATGTGTAAGGGTGAACGTATGTCATTGGTAATTCCTTTCTGTCATCCCATCCACCATTATCATCCCAATGGAATAATTTTATGTTGTAATATTGCCATTGAACTGTAGGTGCATCAAAATCAATTGTTAGCATATATGCCTGATCTCTTATTACAGATATATCACCAGCTTCTTCTTTAAAGTACGGTGCTCCATAAACATTGTCTCCATTAGGGTCGTCTTCAGTTTCTCCAATGTTACCCAATAAAGAATAAGATGTCCCGCTACCATCTGCAGCACTATTCAATGTATATTTTACTGCAGCTTGTAATGCTAAATAGTTTGATGTGAAGACATTATTATCTTTCACTAATTCAACTGCTCCAGAACCATCATTAGGAATTAAGAAAAGACTTTCTGGTGCTACAATTGGATTTGGTGTAGGAATATCCACTTCAACTTTTTCAAAAGAGTAACTATAAGAAGTTCCTAAAAAGTCTGCTGATACAATGTAATTTCCAACATTTTCATTTTGAAGATCTTCTTTTGCAAGACCAACTGCATCTGCATAAGGCTCAAATAATAGACTAGTAGTACCTGGAGTTTGTTTGTACATTCTACCCCAATCACCATCGATCCTTAAAACAAATCCTCCTGTTTGAAGCAGTTCTACCGTATCTTGAAATAAGCCATTACCGAGGTAAGGTAAAGCAACATCTCCACTCCATTCACCTTCAATTGGCGTTCCTACAATACCAAGATGATTTATCTTTTCTAGTTTAATTGTATTACTAACTAAATCAACTCCAACTCTAAAAACACCATCTTCAGTAGCTGTAATTTCAGCACCACAAAGTGCAATAGAACCATTTTCACCACCATAATGCAGTGCAGGTTCTTCTAACCTACTTACAAATTCGTACGTTTCGTCTTTAGTAAGTTGAGTGATGGTTTCGAAGAATGTCATTTTACCTTCAGCATCTTTAAAGGCTTTTAAAGGAATCCCTTGTGCTAGATTATTACCAACCTCTGTTGCTGTACCAATTAAGTATAAATTATTTGGAATAGGATCGAAAGAAAACCTTTTAATATTGATAGGTTGAGAAGAGAAAGCAACAACTGATAAAGACATTGCTTTTACACCCCATTTTACTTTTGCTACTTGATCTTTAGGATAACACGCTTGTGCTAATGCCAAATCAATTTCTTCGTGCGTAATACTTGCTGTTATATCTTTACCATTGTTATTTGATTCAACCTCAATCAATGGATTTTCATAAGACGTAGCTGTATCGCTTACCAATACTACTGCATATTTAATAATATAATCTGCAGAATTAACAGAAGGTTTCCATTCAAAATCAATTGATTCTGTTGTGAAAATCTCATCTAATTCTATTGTTGCATCTGCATCAGGAGAAACTAGTTCTGCTTCAGAAAGTGTCCATTCTCCCTCTGGCTGCATATTTGATTTTGTAGCACATCCAACGGCAAAAGCCAAGAATAAAAAGAGCACTACATTGATATATTTCTTTATCATTTCTTTATTATCTAGTGTCTATAATGGATTTTGATCTAAAGCAGGGTTACGATCTAACTCTTGTTGAGGAATTGGAAGTAAAACCTTCGCTTCTGTCATGTTATAATTTACTTTCTGACCTGTTCTCAAGTCTATTTCAACTAAATTATTCATTGTAGAAACCACTTTATTCTGACGAACAAGATCATCCCACCTGTGACCTTCTTGTGCTAATTCCAATCTTCTTTCATTCAGAATTTTATCTCTTAACTGATCTTGTGATAAACCCGAAGAAACTGCTGCTAAATTTACTCTCGTTCTAATTTTATTTAATTGTACTAAAGCTGCTGCACTGTTTCCGACTTCGTTAAATGCTTCTGCTTTTAATAAAACTATATCAGCATATCTTAATAGGTAAGGACGATCTGTTGATGCCCAACCCATTGCTTTTTTCCATTTGTAAGAAAATGGAATACTAGCACCTGCTGTATTTCCCCAATATTCATCTACCCAATCAACATTTTCGAATAACACTGATGCTCCTTTTCTAATTGCATCGTTCTCATTATCATAAGCTGCAATTAAATCTTGCGAAGGTGTAACAAACTTTCTCCATGTATCTCCAGAAATTGATGGAGGTAATAATAACTGCGGCCCAAAGTTTCCTTCATCTGTACCTAAGTATTGTACTTCTAAGATCGACTCCGCATTATTGTAATTCTCACTATCAAAAAGGTTTGAATAATTTGACAAGAGAACATAACCTGCAGAAGATTTCTCTACTTTTTCTATTGCTGCTAATGCATTATCCCATTCTCTATGTTGTGCGTACACCTTAGCTAAAAGTGCATTAGATGCTCCTGCTGTAGCTCTTGCCTTATTTGTTGATCCACCTAAATCATTACCGTTATCATCTGTATATAAATCTGGTAATAATTGTGCAGAAAGATTTAAATCTGCGATAATTTGCTGATAAACTTCTTCTTCTGAATTCCTTGGTACTCTTACATCTACAGGATCTGTAGATTTTGTAGGCGCCAAAATTAAAGGCACTCCACCAAACAACTTTACCAAAGTAAAATAATGGTAAGCTCTTAAAAATAAAGCCTCTCCTTTAATTTGGTTCTTACGCTCCTCTTTTAAACTAGGATCAGTAATTAATTCAATTTTTTCAATTACAGTGTTGGCCTTTAAAATCCCATTGTATATCTGAGACCAATTTGTAAATACTCTAGAATTAATAGGTGTTATAGTAAGTAAATCAGCTTCAAATACTTCCGGATTATCTCCTCCCGCATACGCGTTATCAGAGCGGATATCACTAAATACTACGTTATCCCAAACATAATATTCTGCAGATTGAAAAGTCTCATAAGCACCTATAAGAGCACTCTCCATTTGAGATGCTTTATTATAAGCATTATCAGAAGTTTCTTCTGAAATAGGTTGTAAGTCTAAAAAGTTATCACATGACATCGTTCCGAATACGAAGGCAGCAATTGTTATATATTTTTTTACGTTCATTGTCTTAGAAGTCTAAATTAGAAAGTGATATTTGCTCCAATAATTATGCTTCGAGTTTGTGGATAAGTACCATAATCAATACCTAAAACAGTGTTCGAACCACCACCTTGATTAACTTCAGGGTCAAATCCAGTGTAGTTTGTTAGCGTCCATAAATTTTCTCCTGTTGCATACACTTTAAATGAACCCATTCTAAATTTACTGATCACCTCACTTGGTAAGTTATAAGCAAGTGTTAGGGCTTTAAGTCTTAGATAAGAAGCATCTTCTACAAAGCGAGTAGAAATTCTAGAGTTATCTGTATTTCCTGGACTCGACTTTGGAATTGTAGTTACATCACCGCTTCTTTTCCATCTATTTAATACTGCAGTAGATTGGCTTTTAGCATCTGTCATTCCTTCAGTATCAATTCTAGTAGCATTCAACATTTCGTTGCCTTGAGCTCCTTGGAAAAATACATTTAAGGTAATGCCTTTCCAAGTTAATGTATTTGTAAAACCATAGATAAAATCAGGGTTTGCATCACCAATTACCTTTCTATCGTTAGGAGAAGGGTTAAAAGTAGAATTACCATCTCCACCCATATAATATGCATTACCTGTAGTTGGGTCAACACCTAAAAACTCGTAGCCATAAATAGATCCTAGAGGTTGTCCTTCCTTAATTTGAATAGCTTCACCTCTACCAGCGATACTACCAACATAAATTTCTTGCCCAACTAAGTTTGTTACTGTATTTCTATTGAATGAAATATTAAAATTAGTACTCCATTTGATCTCTTTATCTACATTCACTGTATTTAAATTGAACTCAAGTCCTTTGTTTTCTAATGCTCCAATATTTTGAATAGCATTATCATAACCTGTTGACCTTGGTAGAGGAGCATTTAGTAATAAATCTGATGTTCTTTTTATATAAGCATCAACGGTTAATTCTACACGATCATTGATTAAACCGATATCAATACCAATGTTTGTTTGCTCAGATTCTTCCCACTTTAACTTCTGATTTTCAATAGATGCTGGATAAGAACCCGGCTGAGCAATACCTCCAATTGGATAATTAGCTCCAGAACCAACCTTACCCATATAAGCATAAGTACCTATGTTATCGTTACCCACAATACCATATCCAGCTCTTAGTTTCAGATCAGAAATAAATTCTACATCTTCTAAGAAAGCCTCTTCAGATATTCTCCATCCTGCAGAGAAAGAAGGAAAAACGCCCCATCTATTTTGTGGTCCAAATACACTAGATCCATCTAAACGAATATTAGCTGTAAGTAAATACTTATTTTTAAAAGCATAGTTTACTCTACCTAAGAAAGATGCATTAGACTTTTCTGCTTCTGTTGCAGATGCTGCAGCAATTTCAGACCCTCCGTTTGGAGTTGTGATAGCATCAGATGCAAAATTTCTTCTTTCGATATTACTACTTTGCCAATGGTATTTTTGAACTACTGCACCCACCAATGCTTCTACTTTATGTTTATTAAATAGTTTATTGAATGATAGTGTGTTATCAAAAATATAGTAAGAGTTGTTATTCTGATTTACAATCGACTGCCCATTTAATGCTCTACCATAAGATGTTTTATATGGATCTAAGAAGTAGTCATATTTATCAGTATTATTATCAATACCAATATTTGATTTAAATTTAAAAGCATCTAAAAATGATACCTCCGCATAAAAATTACCTAGAAATCTTTTGTTGTTAAACCCTCTTTTAGAACCATCTGTACTCGCAATTGGATTTTCCCAATCTTGGAATGGGTTAGAAGTAAATGTTCCATCTTCATTATAAACGCCAATTACTGCTGGAGTGGTTAAAGCTCCTAAAAGAACACCACCTTGATTTACAGCAGCATTATCTTTTACATCAACATCATTATAGTCTACATAAGAAACTCTAGTTCCAACTTTAAACCAATTATTAACTTCTTGATCTAAATTTACTTTAAAGTTTGCTCTGTTCATTTCAGAACTTCTTACAGCACCTTGTGCCCCTGTAAAACCACCAGAAACATAATAATTTGTTTTATCTGATTTACCTGAAATGGCTACTTGATAATTTTGCGTATATCCCGTTTGGAACACCTCATTTTGCCAATCTGTATTTTCTTGATACTTACTCCAATCTGTATTATAACCCATTTCAGTCATTAAATCTCGGTATTGTTCACCGTTTAAGACTTCTTGTGTTCTCCATACTTCATTTACACCACCATATACATCTAATGATACAGTTGGTTTAGAAGATGTACCTTTCTTAGTGGTAATCAAAACAACACCGTTTGCACCTTGCGCTCCATAGATTGCTGCTGCTGATGCATCTTTCAATACAGAAACACTTTCTATATCTGAAGGACTTATTGATCTTGTATCTGTTGTTGGAACTCCGTCTACTACATATAACGGTTCTGCACCTGCGTTAATAGAGTTTGTACCACGAATACGCATTGATATTCCTTGTGATGGTTTTCCAGAAGAGGCTTGCACTTGCACACCTGCAACTTTACCTTGTAATAAAGATCCAACTTGTGTATTAGGACGAGACTCCATGTCTTCTGCTCCAATTACACTTACAGAACCCGTTACATCCTTTTTACTCTGCGTACCGTAACCAATCACAACTAATTCTTCTAATTTCATCATGTCTTCCAACATGCTTAAATTAATTGTCGTCTGGTTTGCTACAACAATCTCTTCAGTTTGCATTCCTATATAACTAAATACTAAAATTGAACTTGCGTTCTCAACTTGTATTTTATAATGCCCATCGAAGTCGGTTGTTGTACCGCTGTTAGAATTTTTCAATAAAATTGTAACTCCTGGTATTGGAGATCCTTCTTCATCTGTTACAACACCATTTATATTTCGTTGTGCAAATGATATTGTAGAAGTTAATAGTATAATTAAAAAAGTACTCCATATGCCTGAGGAGTAAAAAAACGTAGTAAGTCTAGTCATCGTAGTATAAACTTAAAGTCGTTCAAAATAGATTATAAAAAAATGTTTAATAAGGATTGTAAAATTTACAATTGTCAGCTGGTTTCCCTATCGAACATTACAAAGTTGGGTAAGTTAAAGTGTACGTCCTACGCATAGTAGTAAAATGGTAGACACTACATTAATTCAACACTCTTATTTACAACTACTTAACTAAAATGTTATTAAAAAAATAGTAGGTGCTTTATAGATAAAAAAAATCTATATTCTTTGTTATACATCTCCAATTCTCATTATGTAGTCATCAAAATTCTCTCTATCCACTATCGCTTTGTTTTTAACCTTTACTCTGTAATTATAAATTGTGGTTACAGAGTTCCCTAACAATTTAGAGATCTTAGCACTATCATTTATACCTAACCTAACTAAAGCAAAAATTCTTAATTCTGTATTTAAGAGTTCTTTATTTTTAGTAATAATGGGTTGATCAGGTTCTAGTAATTTATTAAAATCATCTACAAAAGTGGGGTAAATATGTAAGAATGTTTGATCAAAATTCTTGTAAAAGAGCTTCATTTCCTTTTTACGTACATCATCATCCTTCAACTCTTTTAGTAATTCTCCATACTTTCTTGCCACAAGCATTCTTTTTGTATGCGTGCTTTGGTATTCTAGCTTTTCAATATAATCACTACAAATCTTTAAAAATTCACCAATATAGATTTCTTTTACAAGGTTAGTATTTGATAAATCTGTATGTAATTTGGTCAACTGCCCGTTCGCATTTTGAAGTTCAGCATTCGATTCTCTCAACTTATTATTCATTTCTACGGTCGTATTTCTAACAGAGCGTACAGATTTCACTTGTTTATAAATAAAAATTATACCCACAAAAAGTATAATAATCATGATTGTGATAATTACATTAAAATATTCTAGGCGTGATTTCTGACTAATAAGTTGCTCTTCGTAAGACTGAGATATTACAGGTAGAATGTTTGCTATTTGAATAGCTCTTAATTTAGAATTATAGAATAATGCATCTTCATAACATATATTGATGTATTTATATGCTCGATCTACATCACCATCATGATAGAGTTTAAATGCCAATGTAGCCAATGAAGCATTGTCTTTTATAACTCCTTTAATATCTGAAATTGCAGATAATATTAAATATTTCTTTTGGTTATGGTTATCTTCTGCTACTTCATAAATTAATGAACGCTGAAAAGCAATTTTAGAATAATTATGTTGCCCAATAGAATATCTTGATAACCTAAGTGCATTGAGTTTTTTTGCTTTATCTAATTTTCTTGTATCAAGTGCCCTTGTTTCTAATATCTCTAAATTACTTTCTGAATTCTCTGGTAAAATTGCCAATAATGAATCACAGTAGTTGACATATTTAGTTTGATAACTCTGTTTGATCGATTTTGTAGGTGAATAATAATAAAGCTGGTTGTATAATTCTTTTCGAATAAGATAATATTTTACTAATAAATCATTTGATAACTTTTTGATTTCTAAGCCATCTAAGATTTCACTACTTTCTTGGTAAATACCAGCAATAACTAATATTCTTGCCAAGTTTAAGTTACTCTCATTAATCAGTTTATCCTCCTTTAACTGTTTAGCAAGATCAATTGCAACATAAGCAAAATGTAATGCTCCATAGAATTCGAATACTAAATATTGCTCATAGATCTCTGTTGCATAAAAGTACTTATCCTTTAAATCGGTTGTATCATTTTCTAATAAAACCCTAAACTCATTAATGTTATCATTCTTCTCTTTTAAATAAGTCTCTCTTTTTTCAATTGAAATATCAAGGACATTAAATAAAGAATCTATCTCGTTTTGGGCTATTGAAAAATTAGTAATGCCTACTATAAAAAAAATACATAATTGTATTGATAGTTTCATCTCTATAATTTTAAGGTCATAATAAAACGCACTAAAATAAATTAGGTTGAATAGTTACGTTATCTTAATAAACTTAAAATTATGAAAATATTTGCAATAAATTGTATTTTTTTGATACTAAAAAGTCTGTAAACGCTCATAACTACATCAAAATATAAGTTTGAACAAAAATAAGTTATCAATTAGTCTAAAAAAGAGACGAATTATAAGAGGCAGTACTAAAAATAATTCGTTAATGATTGCCTAAAATGAATAATTACGCACTCAAAATGTGCTATACACAATGTTATAAAACTCATCTGTTATTATATCCCATTATAACGCTAAGAGAGATAATCTAAGATTGGGTTGAGAGATAAAAGTTCTTACATTTGCGGAAAATAGCACAACAGTACAAACATTCTTATATGAAATTAATTACAAGAGCCTTTGATAAGGTAATTGGTTTTAAATTGACTCAGCCATTATTTCTCTTATCTGCACTTATCATGTTAAGTAGTCATGATTTGTATATTAAAATGGAAACTTACTTCCTGAAACCTCATCAAGAAGCAACCCTCAGTTTATACAATGGCACTTTTGAGGGCAGTGAAAATATTATCAGTCGTAATCGAATGTTAGATGCATCTATTGTCAGTCATGGAAATAGACAAGCTATAGATTCAAGTAAATGGGAAGATAAAGACAGTACTATTACTCAACTTTCTTTCAACACAGGTAACGCAGGAACTTATGTTATTGGGGTATCTACTAAAGCAAATACTTTAGCACAATCTGCCTTTGATTTTAATGTTTATTTAAAACATGATGGTGTATTGGATATGCTTTCACATCGTTTTGATAATGCATTATTGGATCAAGATGTTGTAGAGAGTTATCAAAAACATGTTAAGGCAATTTATCAGGTAGGAGAAGTAAAAACAGATGATTGGAATACGGTTTTAGGTTATCCTATTGAGTTTATTCCGGTAGAAAATCCTTACAATAAAAATACTGGAGAAACTATTGACATAAGATTACTAGTAGATGGTAAACCAGTAATTAATCAATTAGTTTATGCCAATCATAAAGGAATAACCCATACTCATGCTGCTGGTGAAGCCCATTCACATACCCATGGTCAGAAATTAAGAACGAATGAACAAGGTATTGTTACCGTCACGCTAGATGAAGGTGGAATTTACTATCTCAGAACAATTCATATGGTTGAGGTAAACAATGCTGAAGTAACTCATGAATCAAGATGGGCGACTTTATCTTTTGAAGTTACCCATGAACATGGTACTCATACTCATTTACATCATCCACATCCTCATGAAGAAGAAGGCATTCCAACTTCAGGTTTTATAGTAGTGAGTATTGCTCTCATCAGTTTGTTATTTATTTACTTTAAATATAAGGGTTAGTTATGAAAGTGAATTTAAAAAAAGTACTTCTATTCATCTTCTTATTTATCCCTTTTTTAGGGTTTGCTCATGATGTAACAAGTGCAGATCAGGAATTACTCAAAACAGGAGGAATATTCGCTTACCTTAGAGTAGGTGCCACTCATATGCTAACGGGTTACGATCATTTGCTATTTTTAGCAGGAGTAGTTT
This sequence comes from Flammeovirga pectinis, assembly GCF_003970675.1. GTDB lineage: Bacteria > Bacteroidota > Bacteroidia > Cytophagales > Flammeovirgaceae > Flammeovirga > Flammeovirga pectinis. Next base: position 658,925 of record NZ_CP034563.1, on the reverse strand, counting down.
TCTATTTAAAAGGGTTTAAAGATATACTAAAATTTATTACTGCCTTTACTATTGGGCATTGTATTACGCTTATTGGAGCTACATATTTAGGTATTACTGCAAATGAACATTTAGTTGATGGAGTGATTGCCCTAAGTATTTTGTATAAGGGTTTTGAAAATTTAGGAGGTTTTAAAAAGCTTGGTATTAACGCCCCTAACTTACTAATAATGGTAGTGATTTTTGGGTTAATTCATGGTTTTGGTCTTTCCACTAAATTACAATCTTTTGAAAATGGAAGTAACGATTTCCTAGCTAAAATTCTTTGTTTTAACCTTGGAGTTGAAATAGGACAAATTCTAGCTCTTATACCTATCGTGTTTATCATTACGTATTCTCGTAAATTGACAGATTTCCCTGCATTTTATAAAGCAGTAAATTGGTATTTAATGATTGCTGGTGTTGGGTTGTTTGCTTATCAGATGTATTTGTTTTAAGGCTAATATTAAAATGTAAATTAACATCTATGCACTTAACACCAAATATACATATACAACTCATTTGAAATAAGTTTTTTTGAAACTGTTTGTTTAAAAAGAAAATTATACTAGCTTTAAATTAACATTAAAGCAAACAATCTATTTAACAAATGAACTTACTTAACAAATCTATTTATTTAGTGATACTTTTTAGTATACTAATTTCTTGCACTAAAACTGAAGAAGAAGAAAAAGAACCAATCCTAAATGGAGAATTATCATTTTCTATTCAATTATCAGAAACCAATAAAAATACTGTTCGGCTATCCAAAAGTATCGAAGAATTTTCTTTTATTATTACAAACTTAACGACTGACGATATTGTAATAGACTCAAAAGATTATGAATCTATTCCAGAAGTTTTTGAACTTCTAGAGGGTGAATATTCGATTGAAGTAACTAATGAAAAATTGAGCTCAGGTTTTGAGTCTCCAAGGTATTTTGGAGTTGAAACTTTTTCTATCAAAGCTCAAGAAAGAACTGACATTGAAGTTGCTTGTAAACTTGAAAATATAAAAGTAAAAGTAGTTTTTTCTGATTTAATTAAAAAAAGCTATCCATCTATTTTTGCGAACATAAAAACATCAAATTCAAATGAACTTGTTTACCCTGTAGATGAAAATAGAAATGCCTATTTATCTGAGGGGAGTATAAGTTTTACCCTTTATTTTGAAAATGAGGTAGCAGAAACCGTTTATAAAGAAATAGAAGGAAGTAAAGCTAATGATGCTTACGTTTTTTATGTGAAAACGGATAAAGATGAAGAGCAAACTTTTGATGATGCTACAATCGTTGAATCTATTACTATTAATGAAAGTTGGAAAATTCCGTACCTAAATTTTTTAGTAGGAGATGGAAATAAACAATGGAAAATTGATGAGAAAACGGAAGGGCATTTAGCTCTTGGCTCTATAGATTCCTATACACCTGATTGGTGGGTATGTAATGCCTATAACTTTGAAAATATGGGTATATATGATGATAGAATGTCCTTTCTAGAAAAAAATAATACTTTTCAATTACTGAATAATACCACTACCTTGATTCGTAATGATAACGACCAAGTTATGGTAAATTATTATGATAGTTTAGAGGGTGCAACTTTATCAAATGATTCAGATATTCACCATCTAACATATACTATTAATCATCCTCATCAAGATACTTGGGCTTGGAACCTTTATAAAAATAATGAAGGTAATGTTTATCTTAAATTTAAGAACGGAGCTTTCCCTATTTATCATGTTGGTTTAGATTTAGAATACGAAGTTATTTTATTAAATGACAATGAGTTAACACTAAGAGCAATAGATACAGATGGAATTGTTGCTCATTATATAGTATTTTTAAAAGAGGGCTATGAAAGACCAGATGTAAGTACATCTGTTAAACAGGCTTTATTGGATATATACAATCAAATGGATGGATCTAGTTGGAATAATGATCATGATTTCAATAGTGACAAGCCTGTAAGAGAATGGAGAAATTTAAAAGTAGACAATAACGGAAAGTTAACTGAGTTAAATTTATCAAGATTGGGGTTAAAAGGAGAAATTCCTGTAACGATTAGTGATTTAAAAGATTTGAAATATTTAGATTTAAGTGAAAATCATATTGTAGGAACTCTTCCTGTAGGTTTTTCTAAATTTTCTGATTTGATAACTCTTCATCTAGGAAATAATCAATTCAGTGGTACAATCCCCAATGAATGGAGTTTGTTAATCACGCTAAATAGTTTAAAATTAAATGAAAACCAATTAGAAGGAGAAATACCTTCATACCTTAATGGTTTTGAAAAATTTTGGATTTTTAAAATTGAAAACAATAATTTTTCTGGAGTAATTCCTAAGGATCTTTTTGATAAATTAAATAGTTATGCGCCTTGGAATGAATTTACATATGATGAAAAGAATAATCCATATAATTGATATGTAACACTTAAGTAAGATATAAATAGCAATTTGACTTAATTTTCAGAATTATTCAGATTGCTATTTACTTTTCTTAAAAAGGTAATCCTCTTGCATTTATTTAGGCGTAAAACAATCATAATATAGATCGTTAAATTCAAAGCTTCCTTACCCAAATTAATATACCTGTTACTGGCATAGAAGCGGCAATTAAGGTGGCAATAAAATATAGAATTATGCCTGGTAAACCCATTATTTCGCCAGTGTGTAAGGGTAAAGAAATGGCTGTAAATTGTTTGTGTAAAGGCTGATCTGTAAATTTATGAAGAGACTTAAACTCTCCATCTTTTGTGTATTCTATGTCATCTGGAAGAATAGCCTTTAGTAAATTTTCTTGGTTAATTTTTGTGATGTGATAATAGGCTTCTTCCTCTGTTGGGAAGTCTAAAATGGTTATGGCTTTATAAGGTAATTTCAGGTTTACATCACTTAATAAACTATCTAAAGAGATTTCTTTCAGTACTTTTTGCTTATCCGATTGACTATCAATTACATCATCTAAAAAAGAAGCAAACACATTAGACATTTCTGCTTTGGCTGCTTCAGAACTATTTTCTGATAATACTGCAACGCCACCTAACGATACAATTATACCACTTTTCACCCAAGAATAAGAAACATATAAACCTGTAAATGAAATAAATAATAGCAATATAAAAGTGTAGAAACCAAGTGTATTGTGCAAGTCATAAATTACTCTTGGCAACTTGGCCGACCATTTAATAGTTAGCCCTTTTTTAAGTTGTGTAGTTTTTTTTGGAAACCATAATACTAACCCAGATGTTAATAGAACAACAAATATTAAAATTGATGCTCCTACAATCTGTTTTCCTACTTTTCCAAGTAATAACTCTTTGTGTATTTGCTTCATTAAGTTGAAGAAATCACCTGCAGATCTACTGCTTGCTCCTATTATTTTTCCATTCTCAGGATCAACATAAAAATGACCGTCTTCATCACTTTGGTCTTTATAGGTAACCAAAATATTTCTTGATGTAGTTTCCGGAATTGTTATACTCGTAATCAATAAGCCCTCTGATTCAAACTGATTTTGAAGTACATTTATCGAAACAAAATCGTCTCCTTTACTATCCCTCGAAAAAACAACATCATAATTAAGTAATTCCTGTATTTGTGTTTTAAATGAGTAAGTTGCCCCACTTAAACATACCACAAAAACTACCACACTCGACAAAAGTCCGAGCCACAAATGTGACACGGACATGATGTATTTAAAAATGCTTTCGTTCTTTCTCTTTTTTCTTAAAAGTGATTTCTTCAGTCGCATTACCCTTTTTCGTTTTTACCTCTGTAGTTTTCTTTTTTAATTAACTCAAGATATTGGGCGTATTGCTCTTTCGTAAACACTTTTTGTAAAGCTTCTTTTCTATTGTTATCAAACTGTTGCCAGTATTCTGCAGCAGCCTTACCGTTACCGTGGTAATAATCGTGAGCATCTCTGTATGCTTTTACAAATGCCTCATTAACTGCATTGTACATTTTAGCTTGTTGCTCATCTAAAGATAATTCAGTTACCACTTCTTGCTTAAGCTCATCCGAATAATCTGATTGAAAAGGCATGTGTCTTTTAACGTACTCATGATATACTTCAAATTGAGTAGCAGTAAGAATAGGCTTTACCTTTTGCTCTTGTGCAACATAAGAAGGCTTTACAATTTTAATATATTTTGCCTTACTCATTTTACCAGATGCCTTTAAAGCTTCTATCTTAGCAGCTCTATCAGCATCAAACTCTGTATTTATAGCATCAAACTTTACTAATTGATCAGCTGACAAGGCTAAAGAAGGTTTCACATTTTCAAAATTAATACCTCTTCCCTTTTTTTCTTTAGCACAAGAAAATGCTAAGAATGCAAATAAAACTATTAAATATTTTCTCATCTTTCTCTTTTTTTATTTTTAGTAAATACCTTGAACATAAACGTTACCACCATCTAACTGTAGACCTTGTGCTGCAGTCGTATTTTCGATTTCATAGACAAAAGATTCTCCTCCATTTGGGCTTATTGCCATATAGAATTTCTCTCCTTCTACTACTGCATTTTGGTATTTAAATAGATCAGAATATGGAATTCCTTCTACTTTCTCGATTGTTTTATTGATCACATCAACTCGAGCTAAATACCAGTTATTATCATCATCAATAGATTTATCTTCTATAGCCACATACCCTTTACCACCACCAATGTGGAACCAGTTTACAGAACCAAAACTTCCACCTCCTAGCGTTTCTGTTACATTAAAAGAATACGAATTATCGTAATCTCCATCTACTAATTTTGTAAAAACAACATCAGCACCATCTACTGGCCAGTTGACTTGGTAAACTGCATTTTGGTATTCATACATAGAACGACCTCTGTAACCGTAATTATGTCCTTTAGACTGAGAAGAATGTACAATAGAATAATTTTCAAAAGATGGGTAATCCAATACAATTGTAGCTAAGTCGTCTGCATAACCATCAGGATTACCATTAATTTTTTGTTGCGTACCAAAGTAAACTTTCCCATTCATAACTACTGGAGCATCTACTCTAGAAACATACGCATCGTTTTCGGCATAAGTACCTAAACTAACTTCTTCTGTTTCTTCAATCTGTAAACCAGGAATTTTCATTTTTACAATTTGAAGTGTTACTTCTACTTCATTTTGTGTATTTGGTTCAGAAGTAGCTACATAAAAAGCCAATAAACTTTCATTACTTACTACCTCAAACCTAGGGTGAGTACCTACAAATTGTTGTACACTAATTTCAGTTAGTTGATTATAAGATGATTTACCATCATACTCTAATTCTCTAATTACACCAGTACCATAATTAAGGTTATAAATTAAACCGTTCGCTTCTGCAAGGTATGCCGAACGTTCCCCTTTCATTTCAGTTCCGTTGTCAACAATAGAAAAATCTCCCTCTGTTAAAGAGTTTGTTGGTGCCATATAAACCATAGCTGCATCTGTTGTAGAAACATCTGCTGCAATATTAAACACCTTTTCTGTAGGGTCAATTGGTGTTTCGTTTGTAGTATCATCGTTATTACATCCAGCAAAAGTGAATAATGTTATAAGCGAGAATAGTTTAATTAGAATGTTTGATTGATAAAATTTCATCGATATTAAGATTAATTTATTTCTTAAAAAATAGAATAATTGATTTTCATGAATACTCCCCTGCCAGGTTGTTGTATGGCAAAGTTGTCGAAGACTTGTTCGTTAAAGATGTTTTTGACATCAATACTTAAAGACATTTTTCTTTTTGGAAAACTGTAACTCACTCCTGCATTATTTACAAATTGAGTAGGTATCATATCTTTATCATACTTACCAATAGACTCCCAGTTTCTATAGAATTCGTGTACGTAACGGATTGTCCAATAAACGCTTAAATTTCCTTGTTCCTGTATTACATCTCTAAAATTATATCGAACACTACTGTTTATCTGAAAAAACGGTTCGTTCTTTAACCTAGAGTTATAATGTAGATTTTCGTTCCCGTTCTGATCATACTTAGCCTTGTCTCTTGCGTCTGTATAAGAAGCCGAGAAAGTAACATCTAATTTAGAATCATAGTTATAATCTACTTGAAAATCTACTCCTTTACTCAAAATACTTGTGAGGTTTTCGTACACAAAATAATCTTGTCCACCGGTTACAAAAGTTGTTTGTTGTATTAAGTCTGTAACATCTCTATAAAATAAGTTTGTGGAGAGTGTTAAGCTATGCGGACCAAAATAAAGTGTACCATATCTAAAGCCTAAATTGATATTTTGACTTTGTTCTGGCTTTAATGAATCCGTAGCAAAAACGTTTTGAGCATCGTTACCAAACAGTTCATTTGCTTTAGGAATACGAATTGCTTTTTCATAAGATAAAGACACTAAAAAATCTGATGTTAATTGGTAACTACTAGCAATTCCATATCCATAATTGTGGTCTTTGCTACTTTTATGATACGGAACATAGATATTGTTTTCATACACGGCATCTACATTATCGTAGCTGTACCCGTAGTATTTACCAAAAACATTCGTCTTTAATTTATTATCAAATGCTCTGTTTTGTAAAGATAAGCCCATGATATTTTTCGTCATGTTTTGCTCATCATTTAAAGCTCTTTTCCCCACTTCTGCCATAGGATCATCAGATACCCTATTAAATTTGGTAAATACCTGATTAAGAGTAACTGTATTGTTATCGTTTAAAGCATAATTAATATTGATACGATTAATAAAAGTACCCTCATCCGTTTTTGCTAAAGTTGGCGTACCTTGCTCGCCCCCTACTGGCTTTGTATTCCATACTTCACCATACCAATTGTATACATTTTTTGTAGTATCTACCACCTGACGTGTTCTTTCTGAATAAGCAGAAAATAAACTCACATCTAAGCCTTTAGCTAAAAAGTCTTTTTTGTTGTACGATAAACTTGGCATAACCGTACTCTGAGTATAATATCTTTCGCCATAAGGGATTTCCATAGTTGCTCCATGTTGTACTTCTTTGTACATATCAGAAGCTAGGAAACTGATAAAAAATTGATCTGCCCATTTTTTATCTGTAAAACCAATATCTAGTTTAGTACCATAAGCTTGATATGCATCATTAAAACGTTTCGCTTTAACACTCCTATCAATTCTACCCGTTTCTGGATCTGTAACATAAACATCCTTTCCCCACACTTCGTAATTATTATCTGAGTAATTATAAAATGCAGAACCTCTAAACGTAAAACCAGATTTTTCATCACGGTAATTACCACTTATAGAAGTTTGATGTGTATTAAAAGAACCACCAGAATAAGAGACATCTAATGCTTTGTCTGTTTTATTTTTTGTAGTAATATTGATTGCACCACCCAAGGCATCACTTCCTAATTCCACAGGAACAACACCTTTATAAACCTCCATTTTTTCTATAATTGATACTGGCAATGAATTAATAGAATACGAACTTCCATAATATTCCATTGGAACACCATCAATAAAAAAGCGAATAGCATTACCCGTTAGGCCATTGATACTATAAGAAGCATCGGAACCCATTCCTCCTGTTTGTCTTACTGTAATACCTGGCGTTTCATCAAGAAGGTTATTTAATTGAATAGATTGCACCTGTACTTTTTCTGTAGAGATTGATTTAGCCGCAAAACCTTGCGTTTCCATCTTTGTCGCCTCAGATTGCTCAACAATTAAAACCTCATCTAGTTGAGTCTGATTCTCTTCTAATAAAACTTCTAAGTTTACAGTAGAATTTCCGGTAATAGTTACGTGTTTGGTGAATTGCTTATAGCCAGTTCTAGCAAATAGAATTTTATAAGTTCCAGCTTTTAGATGAGTAATTTCAAAATTACCATAGTCATTAGAATATGTACTTTTATGTACTGATTCTACTAAAACAGTACAAAAAACAATGGCTTCTCCAGAATTTGCATCTCTAATTTCCCCTTTTATTGCTCCACTTTGCTGAGCGTATACCAAGGTTGTTAGCGAAAGATATATAGAAATTAATAACAGTAATGCTTTAGAATGCATTGGTAGTATTTTTATTTAGATCAATTTTAAATAACAACACAATGTTACTAGTTAGCTGATTTTATTACAACAGCATTTACATTTGTTAATTATATTTATTTAGATTAATTACAAATAAGTGATTTTGATCACCTAAACTATTCGTGGTATACTTTGTTATTTGCTGTCCTCGATTAATCACTTCTCAAAAACGAAAAGAAAAAACCTGTAACTAATTTCAAAATCAATTACAGGCTTCATAACTATCAAAAAAATATTTGAAAACTTTTATATAATTTACTATTCAACAATCAACTTCTTCGTAATCATCTTACCACCAACAGAAATCACAATAAAATAAACACCTGCATTTAAGTCTTTAATTTCTAACTTAACAACAGTTTGGTTATATACCTTAATTTCTTTTACAACAAGTCCAATTGTATTATACATTTCAATAGTTCCACTCGATATTTTATTAAAATCGATATTAAAATAACTTTGTGAAGTAGGATTAGGGTAGACAACTATATTTTGAAGAACTTCATCATTTTCTCCAATTGAAGTAATTGGAGCATCATCTACAGTATTTAATACAGAAGTTATTGTTACAGTTGCAATAAAATCACCATCAACTGTAGTTGCGTTTACATTTGTAACCCCACTTTTTATAGCAGTTACAACTCCACTTTCATCCACTGAAGCTACGGAACTGTCATCACTGGTCCACTTAATATCTTTTACAGTAGCATTATTTGGTAAAATAGTACCTTCTAGTTGATCGTCTTCTCCAACATAAATACTTAATTCAGATTTATTTAAAGTGATTCCTGTTACATTAATTTGTGTTACAAAAGTAACTATCGAAGTCCATCCAGACGTATTAGTGAAATTTACAGCACTTACCTTAACCTCATAGGTTGACAATACATCGAGTCCTATTAACACATATTCTTCTTTATTATCGTTGTAAATACTATCTATTTCTACCCAATCTTGTCCTTGTTTCCTAAACGCAATTTTATGAAAAGTAGCATTACTCCCTTCTGTAAAAGAAATTGTTGCTGATGTATCTAAAGCTTTTACAGTTACATTTGATGGTGCACCAACATTCCCATAAGAGATAGAAGTAACCTCAATTGTTGCTATTATCTCATTCAGATGATTTAACGCTGTAACCGTCGCTTTTCCACCTCCAATTGCATTAATTAAACCTGTTTCATCTACTGTTACAACAGATGTATTGTCGCTACTCCAAGTTATTGCACCTTCTTTCGTTAATTTCTTCGTTTCGCCTACAGATAATGTTACTTCATTTTTTTCTTCTTCCTCATCCTCTTCAAAACCTAGGTCTTTAACTTTAATAAATTTCTGAGAAATTAAAATACCATTTCCTTCTAAAATAACACTATAAACCCCTTGTGGATAAGATGACGCATCTATTTCAATATTGCCATTAATTACAGCATGTGATTGTTCCTCCATTAAGGAGTCTAATAAATTAACCACTTTTAGTGTGCCATTATTTACAGTTGTATTTATAGAGGCCACTAATTTATTTTGTACTAGTCGCTGTGATAACGATAAATGTTCCTCTTCATCTCCACTAAAAAAACCGACATCTGTTGGCTTTGCAGTGTTACCAAAGAAATCCATACCTCCAGCATTTTCAACATTAAAGCCATTGGTTCTTTTAGAAACTAAAGCAGCATAATGATTACCTTCAACAGTACCAATCATTGGGTTACTATCTAAAGCATTTGTAGTGCCATAATATGCGTTGTTAGAAAAAACATTATTAGTACTTGATGTCATGTTAAAAGCCATTGATTCTACACCATAAAAAGTATTATTATAAAATGTAGTTTTATCTGCAAAACCAAACCAACTATTTGATTTTACAAATTCTTTATCTACAGAAGCAGGCTTTTTAGGTGCGTAAATTGTGTTATTATAGATCTGTGCTTCTGTAACAGGGCCAGCAATATGAATAGCAGGAACTTTGTTGGCGTATTTCTTCCCATCTGTACGGAAACCATCATTTATACTCAAGTTATACCTTACAATTGGTTTAATATTCTTAGCTGTTTCTTTAGATCCATCATTACAAATCAAGACAAAGCCACCTACATTGTCAAAACTATAATTGTATTGAATAATAGTATTTTCGCAATTAAAATCAGCATCATACCCTTGCCCATCGTGCTTTGCCTGATGTCCGCTTACTTGATTGTGTTGAATAATGGTATTTACAGAATTAAAAGCCCAAATACCTGCAGCTGCATTATTTTCTAAATCTAAAAGAGGTGAAAAATCTCTACAAATATTATATTCAACAATTGCATTTTCCATCCCGAAAGCAACAATTGCGTCCCCTGGTATTCTTTCAATTAAATTCTTACGAATAAGTACATTTTTATTTCTAAATGGTGTATCCAAACCAAAATTGTAATTGCCGTATATACCATTTCTTACCACATCATAAATATGGTTTCCTTCAATAAGAACATCAACAACTCTACTTCTAGTGGTACTTCCTGTATTTTTAACTAAGATTCCACCACCTTGGCCATCGTTCTTATCTTGTTCACCGTTTATATCGTGGATATCGCAATTTTTTACTTGAGTACCATAGATTTCACCTTTATTATTTGCACGAATTTCAATACCATATCTCCCTCCTAATGGCGATTCACCTCTGTTTGTTACTTCAAAACCATCAAAAGTAATGTATGCACAATTCATTAAATGTACGGCCATAGTGCCCTCTCCATTACCTTTTATATGTGGTTTTACACCTGTACCATAAGAGCTAAAAGTGATCGGGTTTTCTTTAGTTCCTACAAAGTTATTCAACACTAATTGTCCTTCCCATACTTGATCTGTATGGAATAATATAGAGTCGCCAGGAACATATTTTGTTCTAAAGGATTTCACTTTAGTAATTGTTTTCCAAGCCGTTTCTTTCGTCAATCCGTTATTCGCATCTGCTCCATTTTCTATATCTACATAGTAAGTATTTTGAGCAGTAAGTTGTAAAGAATTGAGAATTAGAAATGTTAGTAGTACCAATCTTTTCATCATAATTTTGTTCGTTAAGGAGATAAATAAAAGAACCCTCCCAATTGTTAAAAATCAACATCTATAACTGCAAGTGTTGAATGCACAATATATGACTGAGATGTATGAGTTATTCATCAAAAATTTACATATACGTAGCACATTTTGACTTTTTTAGAGTATCTGCTATTATTTTATTAAAATTATCTGACGCAACACTTCAGGTTGATATATTTAATGTAAGTGTTTATATAAATGAGATAAATTTCACGATAAAAAAAGAAAGTCTTTCTATGGTTTTTAATGCCATAAAAAGACTTTCAATTTTTGAAATTATAAGTAATTATTTAATGATTACTCTTCTTGTTTCTATAAATTCATCTGTAATGATTTTCATAAAATAGATGCCAGAAGCCCAACCTGTAACATCAATCTTACAATTTGATACTTCTTTACCTTTTACTATTTCATGTAGTTGCCCTATACTATTATACACCTCTACATTAAAAGCTATTAATGAATTTTGCATTACAATGGTTACAAATCCATTATCTATTGGATTAGGATAAATACTAATTTCATTTTCTAAGCTAGAAACCTCTGATGATTTTCTTGCATTACTCCCTGACGTTGAAAAATCTACTATTGGAGACCATGAAGAAAGCCTAGTACTGTTTATGCCTCTCATTCTAAATCGATAATTTGATTCTGGAATAAGATCAGTTAAAAGATATGTATCTATCGCACTGTTAAAAACACTATCAATTTCAACCCATCCTTTTCCATCAATTTTATATTCCAACCTATGATAAATAGCATTACTACTTTCTAAAAATGAAATTAAAGCTGTTGTTTCTGTTGTGGTTACCTCAATAATAGAAGGTACACTTACAACTCCATTTGATATAGAAATTACTGTTGCTGTTGCATAAATAGTACCGTCTAAAGTAGACACAGTAATTGTTGCAGCACCGCCACTAATTGCTTCTATTACTCCTTGGTTATTTACCTCTATTACTGTCGGATTGTCTGTACTCCACATTAATTCTGCAGCTATCCCAGTAGGTAGTACATTAGCAATAAGTTGATGATTCTCGCCAACGTTTAATTGCAGGTCAGTTTCGCTTAATGAAATACTCGTGATATTTAAAGCAGATACAGTAAATGTAATGCTTTCAGTTGCGGTATTGAATGTTCCGTTACCCACTTGTGAAACAGTTATAGCAACTTCTCCAGCTTCTCCTGTTAAAGAAAGGGTTGTTCCTTCCAAAACTACAGGTCCAGAAACAGAATAACTTAATGGTAAACCTGATGTAGTTGTTGCAAGAATATCAAAATCTGCAGCGGTAACCGTTTTGTCTTCTATAGGTTCTATAGCAATTACTTGGTCTTGTTTTATAGTGCCCCCTCCATTATTCTGACCATAAATATAAACACCATTTAGTTGTGTGCCCCAATCATTTTCTGCTTTTAAAATAACCTTTACATATTTTGTTTCTTGTGATAAATCTTGGTCAGAAATGATTGCAAATTTATGAGAATGACGATACAAATCCATTGCTTCGTTAGCTTGTCCTTCATTATTAATAATGTCTTCAATAAATAAAGAAACTGATCTAGTAGCCACTTTAGTAAACGTTATATTGTCTGAAGAAGTAAACAATTCTACTGCAGCATCTGTCAATACAGTATCAGAATTTACAATATTAGTACCACTATGGTGTTGTACAACTTCTACACGTATACCGCTTACATCGTCTACTTCATATGTTATAAATGCATCTTCTGCACCACTTTTTACAAAACGGTATTTATCATTATGAAAACTATTTCCACTATCATTTGTCAAGTAATTATTATTTGATTTCTGGTAATAGATATTATCAGAACTAAAATCATCTGCTACAACAGGAAGAATAGCTTCGCTAGTTCTCATTCTATTTGGGTCGATATCAAAAATTGTCGGGTCTACATCTACAGTAAGGTCATCCAGATTCATAATAATGTTTCTGTCCTCTTTAGAGAAAATTTCTACCTTACCTAATAGTGCTAAATTATAACCTGCTCCATCTCCTTCTAAAACCACTTTTACAAAGTTTGTATTCTGTGGGAATTCATCTGCATTTTGGTAGGTTAAAATATTGCTATCCCATGTATAATTACCTAAAATTTCTGTTGTTAAAACTTCATTCCAAGTTAAATTATCAGAAGATGCATATACTTTTAGTGTCCCAATATCATTTGGTACTTTCTTGCCATCCACAGTAATTAATGGAGCCCAAATTTCAATATTTATATCACCTGGGTTATTCACTTCATAGGTAAGGAAAGCATTTCCAGCAGCATTTCTTTGTAGTAAAGTATTGTCATGAACGTAAGCATTTCCCCATGATACATTTGCTTTACCTAAGTTCTCACTTGTTTCAAATGCATTATCAGTTGAACTTAGCTCATCCTCTAATAGTATTTCTGAATGAAGTTTATTTTTTAATTTTTGATCAAAAGCTGCTTTTACTTCAGCGTATGCAGGATGATCAATTACATTAATAAACTCATTTTGATCGTATAGATGATCAAACAGTTCATCTTGTCCATCTGCATAATTATTATATCTAAAACGTTTACTTTTGATTCCGTAATTTTGGTGACCTTTTGTTTTGAAAAACCAATTCCCAATACAAGAGAAAGCCACTTCATCACCTTCAAAATTTTGTGAATTTACATCCATCAAAAATGGTTTTAGACTATGTCCGTCTAAATCTGCTCCTAATGCTGAATGCTTAGTATCCCCATTTAGGTAACACATATCTTGTAGCGTAGGGTAAATATCTACTAACGAGACAGGGTGATCTACTTTTTGTCCGCTTGTTGCCTTAAAAAGTGGAGATTTAATAATTAAAGGCACACGAGTTCCATGCTCCCAAAGGTTGTTTTTATGTGCATAATCTTTTTCACCCATATTATAACCATGGTCACTATACAACATAATAATTGTATTGTTTGCAAATTTGCTGTTTTCTACGGCAGTCATTACTCTACCAACCATTTCATCTGCAAAAGCAACACTAGCCATATACCCTTGTAAGTACCTTTTTAGCCCCTCATTTTTATCAATATGGCTGTGCTCTAAAACATCTACAATTTCATGTCCTCTACTAGAACGATCGTATGTAAAATCATCTCGATCATCTAAAAATATTTCTGGTAATTGAATCTCCTCTAAAGGGAACATATCAAAATATTTATCAGGAACAACAAATGGAGAGTGAGGTCTAATAATTCCAACGGCCATAAAAAACGGGTCGTCACTATCCATGTCATTTAATGCTTTAATATTAGCAGCAGTCCATGCCACATTTTTTTCATCTGGCATTAAATCTCTGTCTTCTTCTGTTACATATCTAAATGCCGTTTTAGATGTAGTACTAAACCACCCTTCAGTATACCTTGATGCATTTTGCAAAGACGAATGTGTTCTCACTCGTGGTATATCAGATAATCTCCCATAAACTCCATCTAAAGAACCGCCAGCATCGTGCATTTGATGTACTGAGTTTTGATGCACTGCACCTCCAACTCCATTGTAAGCTAATGGACCATAATCATGAGAGTTTTCATGAACATAATCCCACCAACTGTTTTCACCACTTGTTGAGTGTGTTATTTTACCAGTTTTATAGGTTGTATAACCATTGTCCATAAAATATTCGGAAATCAATTTTGATTCTTTTAGAACTACATTGTTTTTCCAATTACTATTACCAGTACCAAAATGTTGTGATGTAATTGGCAAGATACCGTTCAAGAAACTAGCTCTTGATGGATCACATAATGGTGCATTAGAATGTGCGTTCATAAAAGATACACCTTGACTTGCTAAACGATCTATATTTGGCGTTTTTGTTTGCAAATGACCTCCCATAAAGCCCGCATAATCGTTTAAATCATCTAAAACGATCATGACAACATTTAGTTTTGCCCCTACAATACTGAGTTCAAAAAGTTGAGTTGAAGATAAATTTCCTTCCGTAATTTTCACCTCTACTTTATAAACATTATCGTTATCAGTATCATTAGGAATTCCCAATTGAGGTTGAGTATTAAAAGATAAATCACCATTATTATCTATTGTAAAAGCACTTTGATCTTCTCCTCCAATAATCTCAAAACTTACGGCATTACTTTCCGACAATGTTTTTAACGTTAAAGCTTCTTGATTTTCAGGATAATTTTGATATTGATCAGTGATAAATATTGGTGCTATTGGTGTTGAACCAATCGAAAGATGTCCTCTATCATAATTTGTTTTTACAAAACCCAACGCATCTTCTAAAGTTCCATTTGTTTCATCACCTGTATTATCTCCGATTGATGTAGGGTAAATAGGCAATACATATAACCCATTTTGTGCTTGTTGTAATGGTCCAAATTTTATTAAATCAGCAGTAACATTAGCACTTTGCAAAAGGTTATTATTCCCTGTAAACAAACCTCTTGTTGTGGATGCATGAATGTAAGAAATTATATTAGCACTAGCATTAACTGTGATAGTTCCAGTGGTAGAAATACTTAAATCTTCGCCATCTACTCTATCATCACTTTCGCCTTTATTATTATAAAAAATATTATTATATAAATTAATTGTACCTGTAGATCCGAAGAAGTTAACCCCTTCTACTTTATTTACAGCCGATGTACTATTATTTACAAAAGTATTATTTACTAAAGAAACATTTTGCGAATTAGTTCTAACGGCACCACCACTACCCGTACCACTGGCTTTATTACCTGAAAATAAAGAATTCTCTATAGTTAAAGGATACCCACCTGAATTATTATTAACGGCTCCAGAATGAGACGCACTTTCGTTACCTATAAACGAAGAGTTTTTAATAGATAACTCTTGATTGGTAGCAATAGCACCTCCTGAATTTGCAGAGTAATTATTAATAAAATTACAGCTTTCAATTTCAAGAACTGAGGCTGACTTATTGTTTATAATAGCTCCTCCCTGACCAAGATCGACACTGTTTTGAATAGTTAAGTTTTTAAACCTCACATTAATGCCAACAGTATTTATTGTAAAAATACGTGAATTACTTACTAAGGTAGGAGGATTGACTCCTGCTAGTAATTCAATTGCAGAAATATTATCACTTTGAACAATTGAAGTAGATGGCGAGTCTCCTTCTATCGTAATTGATTTAGTGATCATTATTTGGCTTTCTGTTATTGTACCTAAGATATGAATTGTATCATCATCTGCGGCAATGCTTAAAGCATAATCAATTGTAAGAAAGGGTGTAGATAACTCTCCATTATTAGAGTTATCTCCAGTTGTACTCACGTACCAAGTCGTTGCAAATGTTAGACTAGTTGATAGTAAGATTAAGTTGATAGTAAATAGTAATAATTTTTTCATTTCAAAAAAAAATTTAGTTGATAAGTGTTCCTTAAACACTAATGATATTGTGAATATAATCCTATGATTTCAGAATGAATAACAATACGTTTAAGTTAGTATAAATGTGGTTATTTTAGGTCAAAATACTATTGATTCAGTCTCAATTAAATTGAATTTTAAACATTGATAATCAATTACTTAAATATACAAAATATGATTAAACACAAAAGCCTTTCTATTGATTAATAACCAATAGAAAGGTAAAGTATATGATTGCTTTTTAAAGCAATTATCTGATTGTAATTCTCTTTGTATAAATCTTATTATCAGTTACTATTTTAAGAAAATAAATACCTGATGAATACCCTGAAATATCAACCTTATAACGAGAAATATTTGTACTTTTCTCCACTTTATATAACTGGCCAATACTAGTATAAATTTCAATTACTAAATTATTAGTTTCTTTTTGTAATACAATATTTGCAAAACCACTAGATATTGGGTTAGGATAGATACTAATTTCCTGTTCTAAATTAGAAATTGATGTATTACCATTCAGCCTTGCATTACTTCCTGATGTAATAAATGTTTGAATTTTAGACCAAGAAGATAAACCTGTACCATTTACTGCACGCATTCTAAATTGATAAGTTGTACCTTTTAATAATTCTGTTAATCGGTAAGTATCAACTGAGGTATTAAAAACGCTATCAATTTCTACCCATAAACTCCCTTTTATACGGTATTCTAATCTATGATAAGTTGCATTGCTTCCTTCTGTAAAAGCAACTTCTGCAGATGTTTCTGATGAAGAAATATCTAAAACTACAGGAATACCAATAGCTCCAGAACTAGTAGAAATAATTGTTGCCGATGTGGTTACATTTCCATCTAAAGTAGTTACTGTAATTGTAGCAATACCACCTGCTAAAGCTTCAATAACTCCCTGATTATCAACCTTAACAGCAGAAGGATTATCACTATTCCACAATAACTCTTGGTTTGCAGCTTCATGTGGAAGAATAGTAGCAATGAGTTGATGTTTATCCCCCGTATTTAGATTTACTTCACGTTCACTAAGTGTAATATCAATCTCATTTAATTGAGTTACAAAAGAAGTAGTGGCCGACCATGCTGAAATATTGGTACTATTCATAGCACGTATTCTAAAATGATACGTTGTGTTGGCTTCTAAATCAGATAATTGATAACTATCTAAAGCTGTATTATACACACTATCTACTATTTGCCAAGGTTTCCCTTCTGCTTTATATCCAACTCTATGGTAAGTAGAGTTTTCACCTTCAGTAAATAAAATTTTTGCAGAAGTTTCTGCCGAAATTACATTAGTGATTTGAGGTACACTAACCGCACCATTTGATATTGAAACAACAGTTATTTCATGTAATAATTCTCCTTTATCATCAAAAGCAGAAATTAGTGCAACACCTCCATCTAAAGTTGTAATTATTCCATTACCATCTATAGAAACAACAGCTTCATTATCACTTTTCCAAGTTAATGTATTTTTAATCACTAACGGTTTAACCTCTCCAACGTTCAGAGTAATTTCATCTTCTAAAGTTTCTACAGGAGGTTTTGGTATTGGATTAGGTGTTGGTTCAAGTTCATCAAATTCAACATCTTTCACTTTTATAAACTTCTGAGTTGTTACCGATGAACCATCTTCCAAAATTACCATATATACTCCTTGAGGATAAGTTGAAACATCTATTGACAATACTCCACTAACTGCACTATGCTCCTCCATTAATGAATCAACAAGGTTTACTACTCTAACGTTAGCATTTGATATTGCTCCATCAATAGCAACCTCCAACGTATTGGCTACTAATCTTTTAGATAATGATAATATGCTTTGATCATTCCCACTAAAAAAACCGACGCTGTTATTAGAAGCTGTATTCCCAAAGAAATCTTTTCCACCATTGTTATCAACATTAAAACCGTTTGTATTTTTATTAGTTAGAGAATCATAGTGATTACCTAAAAGAGTACCCACAATTGGGTTGTCATCTAAAATATTTGTAGTGCCATGGTAGGCGTTGTTAGAGAATATATTATTTCTACTCGATGTCATATCAAAAAGCATTGCATCTACACCATAAAATGTATTATTGTAAAATGATGTGTTATTACTAACGCCAAACCAGCTATTCGATTTCACAAATTCCTTTGCTACAGAAGATGGTTTTTCTGGTGTATAAATTGTATTATTATAAATTTGTGCCCCTTCTACAGGTCCTGCAATATGAATGGAAGGTGCTTTGTTTGCGTATTTTTTACCGTCCGTTCTAAAACCATCTCCAATGCTTAAGTTATATCTAACGATTGGATTTGTATTAAAAGCAGTAGATTTAGACCCATCTGAGCAGATTAGTAAAAATCCACCTACATTGTCAAAACTATAATTGTACTGAATAACTGTATTTTCACAATTAAAATCAGCATCATAACCTTGGCCGTCATGTTTAGCTTTATGCCCACTTACTTGATTGTATTGAATAATAGTATTTGATGAATTGAAAGCCCAAATACCAGCTGCTGCATTATCATTTGCATCTAACAAAGGAGTAAAATCTCTACATATATTGTATTCTACTAAAGCGTTTTCCATACCAAAAGCAACAATTGCATCACCTGGTATTCTTTCAATTACGTTTTTTCGAATAACAATATTCTTGTTTCTAAAAGGATTTTCTAAACCAAAATTGTAGTTTCCATAAATTCCATTTCTAACAATATCATAAATATGGTTTCCTTCAATTAGAACATCTACCAAACGGCTTCTCACTGTACTCCCTGTATTTTTAACAAGGATTCCTCCGCCTTGACCTTTACCTTTTTCTTGTTCACCATTTACATCATGTATATCACAATTAATTACTTGTGTTCCATAAATTTCACCGTAATTATTTGCTCTAATTTCTATTCCATATCTTCCTCCTTTTTGTTGTTCTCCCTTATTAGTAACTTCAAAGCCATTAAAAGTAACATACCCACAATTCATCAATTGTACTGTAGCATTATCTTCTCCATTTCCTTTAATATGGGGTTTTGCTCCGTCTCCATAAGAACTGAAAACAATTGGGGCGTCATTTGTACCAAAAAGCTGATTGAAGAAGAATTTACCTTCCCAAACCTGTCCAGAATGGAATAATATATTATCACCGGGTTTATATCTCCAACTAGTACTTTTCACTTTATCTAGTGTTTTCCAAGCCGAATTTTCTGATAATCCACTATTACTATCTGCACCATTTACATTGTCTACATAGTAGGTAGATTGTGCAGAAATAGTAGTTATACCAAGAGCAAAAAATGTTAGTAAAAGTAATAATTTTCTTTTCATAATATTTCATAGTTATTGATCTTTAGAATTTACTGAAATCATAAAAGTCATGATCTCTAAATCCTTTTTTAAGTGTTGATGCTACAATATATAGAGCGTTTTTTTAGAGAAATAACCATCTTTATACCTATAACAATCAGATCTTGACCTCCTACAACCTCTAAGACTTACTATTAATCAATTATTTAAATTCGATGTTCGAATAATTATATTTATTAGTATACTTTGCTCATTCATCAATAAAAAAAAACCAAATAATACAACACCCAATAACACTACGCATTAATATTTAAAGTAAACTATGATCAAATAGTAAAAATTGATCTAAAAAAAAGACATCCCAATATAAATTGAAATGTCTTTCTTGTCTAGAGTGAATTATGCCTTAACTCCATCCGCCACCAAGTGCATTGTATAACTTAATATACTCAGTGATTAAATCAAGTTGTCTGTTTACCAACACTAATTCTGCTTGTAATAGATTTTGTCTTGCTGTGATTACTTCAAGATAGTTGGCTGAACCAAATAATAATAAGTCTTGAGAATATTCTACGGCATCTCTATATGCATCGCATTCTAATTGCTGATTATTTATAATATCACCTTGCCTATTTATGATCATGACAGAGTTTGATACCTCTTGCCCTGCCATCAATATTTGTCTTTGGAAGTTAAAAAGTGCTTTTTTCTCCTGCGACTGACTAACTTCATATTCCGTTTTAATCTTACGCTGATTCCAAATAGGTTGTGTTGCTTGCCCTAACACATTAAATAAAAATGATGAGGGAGAAAACCAATTTTCTAAGTCAGTACTTTGTAAACCTCCACCAACAGAAATTTTTAAAGAAGGGTAGAAGTTAGCCTTTGCAATATTTACTTGTTCAAATGAATTGATAAGTAAGTATTCTGCAGATTTAATATCAGGTCTATTTTCTAACAATTGAATAGGAATACCAACATCTAATTTAAAATCAAAACGGTCTGTAAATGTGGTATCTCTCTCTAGTAATTGTCCAGATTCTCCCATTAAAAACGAGAGTGCATTTTCAGTAATTTCAATATTCTTTTCTACCTCAACTAAAAGTACTTTAGAGTTGTACAATAAAGCTTCTGATTGTTTAACGGCTACCAAAGTTACCTCGCCTGCAGAAAAAAGAGCTTCTGTTACTTCTAAACTTTCTTGTCTAGCTATAATCGTTTTATCAAGAATATCTCTTTGCTTATCGTATCCTATAAGTCTATAATAACTGAATGCAATTTGGCTTACTAAATCAGAAGTAATTGCTTTTTTAACCTCAGACTGTTGCAATAAATTCATACGGGCAACTTCTGAAGTTGCTTTTAATTTACCCCAAATATCAGCTTCCCAAGAAATATCCAAGCCAACATCGTATCTAGTAATATCACCAAAAGCATTACCAAACTGACCATTTTGGGTGTTTTTAGTATATGCTCCAGATACATTTCCAGAAACTGTAGGTAGATTTACTTGTTTACCTTGCTTGAATCGAGATTTTGCAATTTCGACATTTTCTAAAGCAATACGTACATCAAAGTTTTGTTCTAAACCCTTTTCAATATATTGCTTAAGCACTGAATCTTTAAAGAAATCGGCCCAAATAATAGTGCCAAAATTCTGTGTAGAATCTACTTCTGTATCTATTCTATAAAGGTGATCGTTGTCTACCTCAACAGTTCTATTGTACTCTTTTCTAAGTAAACAAGATGTAAATAGTAAACCAATAAGAATACTATACACTAGGTATTTAATTGATTTCATATTCTATTTATTTTGATCTTCAATCTTTTTTAAAGGAGTAATCTTTTCTTGGATTCCTTGAAAGAAAACAAACAATACAGGTATAAACAACAAGCCTAACATTGTACCTACAAACAAACCAGCTACTGCACCCGTACCAATAGATCTGTTACCTGCTGCACCAACTCCAGTTGCTAATACCAATGGCATTAAACCAAGAATAAATGCAAAAGAGGTCATTAAAATAGGACGAATACGTTCTTTAGAACCTTCTAGAGCTGCATTAACTAAGGATAGTCCTTCTTGCCTTCTTTGAATGGCAAACTCCACTATTAAAATGGCATTTTTTGCAAGTAAACCAACAAGCATTATCATGGCAACTTGGAAGTAAATATTATTCTCTAATCCTGCCCAGTTAGTAAAAGCGTATGCTCCAAAAATACCGAATGGAATAGATAATAATACTGAAAAAGGAACAATATAACTTTCGTATTGTGCTGCTAAGAACAAGTAAGTAAATAGAATACTCAACATGAAAATATACACTGATTGCCCTGAAGAATTAATTTCCTCTCTTGTTAAACCAGAGTAGGCAATCTGATAATTCTGCGGTAATGACTCTTCTGCTAAACGATTGATTTCAGCAATTGCTTCACCAGATGAATGTCCGGGCATTACTCCTCCAGTTACAGAAACTGAATTATATAAGTTAAAACGCTTTATTGATTGTGGTCCATAAGTACGTTTAAGATGAACAAACTCTGAAATCTGTACCATCTTTCCCTCACTATTTTTCACAAACATCTTATCTAAACTAGATGCGTCTTTTCTATCTTCTGGCTTTACCTGCATATTTACTCTCAATTGTTTACCAAAACGAGTAAAATCCGCCACATAATAACCACCAATAAAACCTTGGAGCGTACTAAATATATCTTTAATAACTACTTTAGATTCTTTTGCTTTTGCCACATCAATTTCCATTTCTAACTGAGGGAAATTGACATTGAATGAGTTAGATGCAAAACCAATAACAGAGCTATTACTTATTTTATTTGTAAACTCTTTAGACACCTCATCTAACCCTTTTAAAGTACCTGATGATTTATCTAAAATTTGAAATTCAAATCCATCTGAACTACCAAAACCTGGGATACTTGGCGGCACAAAGAAAATAGAACGAGCTGTCTTTATATTTGCCGTTTTTGCTTTTAATTGAGCCATTATACCCTTTAAACTAGTTTCTGGTGTTGTCCTTTCTTCGTATCCTTTTAATAATACAAAACCAAGAGCATATGAGCTACCAGCACCAGAGAAAAAGTTAGATCCTGAACGCATAGATGCACTGTGAATACCTTCGATATTCTTCATAGAATCTAACATCTCTTCTGTCATAGCGTATGTACGGTCTAAAGAAGAGCCAATTGGTAATTCCATATTTACAAAAATTACCCCTCTATCTTCTGATGGAACAAAACCTGATGGAGTATTGGCATCAAAATAAACAATACCCGCAATAGAACCAGCAAGTGCTAAAACAGTAATCCATTTGTGCTTTAACATAACATTTAAAACTCTACCGTATTTACGAACGGCAATGTCAAATGCTAAATTGAAAGCATCATAAAACTTATCTATGAATTTCTTCTTTTTATCTCCATGATGTCCTTTTAAGAACATTACACAAAGTGCTGGACTTAATGTTAATGCATTTACTGCTGATATTAAAATTGCAATAATTAGCGTTACTCCAAACTGCTCATAGAATACACCAGAAGGTCCTTTAATAAAAGTAATTGGAATAAAAACAGCTGCCATTACCAACGTAATAGAAATAATTGCACCACCAATCTCGTCCATTGCTTTTGATGTCGCTTTATGTACATCAGTCTCTCCCATATCTAATTTTGCATGCACTGCTTCTACAACAACAATGGCATCATCTACAACAATACCAATGGCCAATACTAATGCAAACAACGTCAGTAAATTAAGAGAGTACCCAAATAAATTTAGGAAGAAGAATGTACCAATAATTGCTACGGGTACTGCAATTGCAGGAATTAATGTTGACTTAAAGTCTTGTAAGAAAAGTAATACTACTAAAAACACTAAAATAAATGCTTCTATTAAAGTATGTGTTACTTTTTCCATTGATGCTGATAAAAAACGATTGGTATCGAAATTAATCACATATTTTACATCATCTGGGAATGTCTTTTCTAACCTTTTTAATTCCTCGTGAATATTTTCAATTACTTTCTGTGCGTTAGAACCTGGTGTTTGATATATACCGAAGCTAATACTCGGATGACCAAGTGTAATACTTTTTGAGTTATAAGAAAAAGCATCTAGTTCTACCGTTGCAACATCTTTTAAACGTAAATAACGACCATTACCCATAGAACGGATAATGATATCTTCGTATTCATTCTTATTTTTGAAACGACCTTTATACTTAATCACAAACTCAAAAGGAGACCCGGAATTCTGACCAAGTGCACCAGCTGCAGCTTCTAAACTTTGCTCGTTAATTGCATTCCTAATATCATTTGTAGTTAAAGAATAACTTGCCATTTTTGCAGGATCTAACCATACTCTCATGGCATAATCTTTCGCTCCAAAAGCACTTACAGATGCTACACCTTTAATACGTTGTAGCTCTGGTTTTACATGGATATTGAAATAATTAAAGACAAACGTCTCGTCGTAATCTTTATTCTCAGAATATACAGCGGCATACATTAAAGCAGAATTTTCTTTCTTTTCTGTAATGACACCATTTCTAATTACCTCTGCTGGTAATTTAGAATTTGCTCTTGCTACACGGTTTTGAACATTTACAGCAGCAACGTTAGGATCTACTCCTTGCTCAAAAAATACTGTAATACTTGCACCTCCATCATTACTTGCACTAGAGGTCATGTAAGTCATTCCTTCCACACCATTAATTTGGTCTTCGATAGGAACAATTACACTTTCAAGAATTGTTTCTGCACTTGCACCAGGGTAACTAGCATCTACAGATACTGTTGGAGGTGCAATATTAGGATATTGAGATACAGGTAGTTCAACGTACCCTAAGATACCCAACAAAGTGATTACCACAGAGATAACCGTCGATAGAATAGGTCTATCAATAAATTTCTGTAACATATTGGAGGGTTATTTATTTAAATTGAACTTGGTATGAATTAAGAATGGCATCCATAGTTGTCTTTTGAGGAATAATTTTATTTCCAGAACGAACAACGTTAACTCCTTCTGCAAGGATAATGTCACCTTCTTCTAAGCCTTCTTCAATTACAAGTAATTGTTTTGTTTTAATACTGCTCTTTACTTTTTTTGTATATAAAGAATCAGATGCAGACACTCTATATACTATAAAATCTCCTTGCTGCTCGAAGGTACTTTGGTAAGGAATTACTAAAGCATTTTTCACCTGATTTCTTACAAGAATTCTACCACTACTACCGTCTCTTAAAGTTTCTTCTGGATTTGGGAATTTTGCTCTAAAAGATACTGCACCCGTTTCTTGATCAATACTACCAGAAATTGTTACAATATTTCCTTTATGCTTGTACATTGAACCATCTGCTAAACGAAGTTCTACAGGAGGAAGGTTAGCAATTTTTTGCTTCATTGTTTTCCCTTCAACATCTTTTGTAAAAGCTAAGAAATCTTTCTCATTCATAGAGAAGAAAGCAAATACATTACGGATATCGGAAACTTCTGTTAGCGTTTCTGTATTAGGACCTACTAATGTTCCTTGTCTAAAATTAATAGAACCTACAACACCATTTACAGGGCTAGAAATTGTTGCGTAACTAATGTTAGCGTAAATAGTATTTAAGTTACTTCTTTTTTCAGCAAGTCTAGCTTCAGCCGTTTTCAACTGAATCTCACTAATTACTTGTTTTTCCACTAACGGACGTAGACGATCTGCTTCTACTTCTGCTACTTCTACTTGTGCCTTTGCTGTTTGTGCTTGTTCTGAAAGTGAAGCTGTTTCGATATGGAAAAGGCGTTGTCCTTTTTTTACTCTTTCCCCTTCATCAACATATACGGCATCTATATAACCACTAATTTTTGCACGTACTTCACTACTTACTTCCCCTCTCACACTTACGGGGTACGATTTTACATAATCTATATCTCTTATTTCTGAGGCAACTACTTTATAAGATTGTAAAGGTTTTTCTTTTACTTTCTTAAGGTTATTGTTACAAGAAGTTATGAGTAGAGTTAATAATAATAATTTAATAGTGTTCGTCATTGTTAATCTCAAAAATACTTTAGGTCTAATTAAATATAAGGCAAGATGCTTGATTTAATTGGCTACAAAAATATTTGTTTCAACTAATATTGTTTAGTTAGTAAACATTATCTTAATGTTTGGTAAAATAGGTGAAGATTTACTAACCAAAAAGATGTAAAAGTGTGACAATAAGCTTAAAAAAGAGAAAATATTTAAAGAAATACAAAATATATTATTAATTAAACATAAAAAAACCTCTCAAAAAGAGAGGTTAATCGTATATTTTTAGCGGTCTTCCGCTTTATTTGCTACTTGATCTAATAAATATTTATAATGTACAAACTCTTTCTCTGTAGTAGTTGCCGGTACATAAAAGTTATTCATTAAGTTCACCAAATTGTTGGTTTCCTTATTCCTAGTTAATCTAGCATCAAATCTTGAAGCATTTCTTCCTGAATTTTTCATAATTGTCGAAGTTAAATAATCCTCATTTCATCTAAACAAAGTATAGATCAAATTAGAAATCTTATAAGTAAAATATTACATTTTTATACTCTATCGGCCAACTCTTATCCTCTTAATACACACTTCTAATAAACTGGTTTTTTTTTAGTTAGTACTAACAATGACTCCGATAAAGTAAAGAAATTTATAACGTACAATATACAATAAGGTTTCATAAAATAAAAAAAAGTACTCATACAACGTTAAAATTGATGCTTCTCCTATTTAAATACAATCCTAAATCCGTCAATTTTAGAAAGAATTACTACCTACTTTTTGTTTTTATTTTGATATTCTTTTGGTGTTATATCGTACTTCTTTTTAAACGCAGTTGTAAAATGACTGGCACTAGAAAACCCTAATTCAACACCAATCATAGAAATAGTTTTATCACCTTCTAATAACATAGTTCTTCCAACATCTAGTTTTACATCATTATGGAATTGATGTATTGTTATGCCAAAAACTTGTTTATATAATGTTCTTAGTCTACTCGCACTTAATCCACATTCTCTTGCAAGAACATCTATAGTTAATTCTTTATCCCATCTGGTTGTTAAAATTGCTCGTGCCTGAAAAACTGATTTTGTACTTAAAGGGTATTTATTCTCTTCTGCTAAGAATTCTCTCTGCGATAATTTATCAAAAAACTCAGCAGCTAAATGAATACCTACTGAATGCATTAAAACTACTTTATAAGAAGAAGATTGTTTTATAGCAAAAGCTCTTAAAAATGCACTCCCTAATAAGGCATTAAATTCTTCAAAAACATAAAAAGGAGCATTCGGCGAAAATAATTTTTTTAATGTTTCAGACTCATTTATTAACTCCTGATAATAATCATTTCGTAAGCGTACTGATATAAACTTTACAGGTTTATTGATATAAAAATCAAAATTTAAACTGTCTTTAGAATTAGTTGAAAAAGCACCATTTTCAACTAATTGTTTTACTTCTTCAGAATTTTCAATTCTATGTGCTAAATCAATTTGTGTATTAAAATCAGGTTCTTTAAAAAAAATAGGAATATAAGTATCTGTCTTCTCAAAAAAATCTCCTTTAATTGGAAATTCTTGATGCATCTCTAAATTAAATCTTAATATCTCTACTCTTTCATCATGACAGAAACCTTCAATTTTTCCTATCCCTATTTCATTATCAAAAGTGAGTACATTTTCTTTAAGATCTCCCTTAAATAGATTGTTCCACTCCTTTAATATGTCCACGTCTTTATTCATACCAAAATGGAAATAAGTCTATATTTATTGAAAAATTAATTACAATGTTTTCTTTACATACAGCCCCATCATAGTAGGTTGCATAATTGGCATAAACGATGTTGCTCCACCATATTTATTTTTCTTAGAGCGTAAATGTTTGTGTAACTGAGGAACAAAAACACCTGTTAATGCTCCAACAGCACATCCTGTAATTACATCTGTATAGAAATGTTTATAGGCTCTTGTTCTATAATAACCAACTAATGCTGGCGGTATAAAAGCGGCAACATATACTCCAACTTTTGCCCCTGTAGACCACTCTGGATGGTAATCTGTTAATACTTTTGCAGCAAAGAAAGTTCCACAAGCAGTATTAGAGGTATGCCCACTAAAGAATGATCTTTCGTTATTATTATCTGTAAGTTCATCCATTTCTACAGGAGGGTTTCCTTCTCCGTGCATATATGTTATTGGTCGGTATCTTCTAAAAATACCAGGTCCTAGATAATTATAAATATTTACTGCTATCATTTGAGTTTCTAAATACATTAAAGAAACCTCTAACCAATCTTCTCTAATTGCAGGATCTATAAATAGTGCAAATGGTATAGCAACAGAAATATAAAGCCCCCAATCTGTAAAATTATGAGAATCTTCTCTATCATTTACAGAATAATTAAACACATTTCTATCAAATGAGTTGACATCATTAATATTTAATTTTAATAGCTCATCTGGGTTTAAAGATGCTCTATTGTTGAGCCTCTTAATACCGAGGTAATTTGCTAATAAACCAGCTGCAGCAATACTTGCTGTTGTTACAGGTGGTGCATAATATACTTTAGATTTTGATTTGTACCACTTTAAAGAGTCCTGTGAATAAGATATCGAACTAGAAAAAATAAAGAGAATGAAGAGTATTCTAACCATAGTAATTTTATATAAAAAATAGAATGCTATTATCTAAATTATTAAAAATATATTCAAAGAACTAGAAGGTGTGCCAAATTGTTGTATTTTGATACAGGTATTGTGTCGTCAATGCAAATTGGTATAATTAAAAAAAGAGATAGCCTATCACGGTGATGTAGTAAATGCAACAGCTAGAATTCAATGAGAATGTAAAAACATAGGTGTTTTTTATATTAATTTCTAGTAGTTTATCAAAAAAAATACAATTGAAATTATCACCTTTAGCCGAAATTAAACTTCGAGGTAGAAAATCTTTAATGAAACTTTACACTGTTTAAAAGTATTTTTAGTTATTTTGATATATCAACCAACATCTTCTTCAATGACTTTTATAAAACACCTTATAATTTTATACCTTTTATTTAGCAATATGCTCTTTTCTTGTGCTCAAAGTACAGAAAATCATGGCTCATTTTCGTCACCAAAAGCCAAATGGGTGATGCCTTCTAAGTTAGAAGAAGTTTCTGGTTTAACATGGCATTCAGAAAACACCTTAGCTTGTGTAAATGACGAAAAAGGGAATATCTATCTTTATAATCTTGAACAAAAAGAAGTAACTAAAAAGATAAATTTTGGAAAAGATGGTGACTACGAAGGAATCACTTACAAAGCACCCTTCTTTTATGTTATAAGCAGTAAAGGAAAGCTACACATTGTAAACGAAAAGAAAGAAGAAGTTACAAAAGTTCAATTGCCGTTTACAGTAGATAATGATATTGAAGGACTTTGTTTTTATGATAAATCACACCTTCTAGTAGCATTAAAAGGTAAAGGGGGTATTAAT
The DNA here is from genome assembly GCF_003970675.1 of Flammeovirga pectinis. Taxonomy (GTDB): domain Bacteria; phylum Bacteroidota; class Bacteroidia; order Cytophagales; family Flammeovirgaceae; genus Flammeovirga; species Flammeovirga pectinis. The sequence goes on along the minus strand of NZ_CP034563.1, from coordinate 629,569 downwards.
GGTAAAAAAGCTGACTATAAAGCTATCTATAAAGTAAATATGGAAGATTACAATGATATATCTTTAGCATTTACACTTCCAAAGGGAAATAAATTAAGTCCATCTGCTGTCTATTTTGATGATACAAAACAACTAGTTTATGTGTTATCTCATCGCTCTGGGCAATTATTTATCTTAAATGCTGCTTCAAAAGAAATTATTGCTACTCATAACTTACCAAGAAGTGTTTTCCCTCAACCCGAAGGTATCTGTATTTCTCCAAGTGGCAGATTATTTATTTCTACAGAAAAAGGTGATCAGATATCTGCACGTATATTAGAATTCTAATCAAAAATGAAATATATATTTACACTTCTATTTTCTGTATTTCCGAGTACAATACTACTAGCACAAAATCAAACAATTTATTTAATTGGTGATGCCGGTTTAGCAACAACAGAAGATCCTACACTTCAACATTTTTTCAAACAAATTGATCTTAATGATACCCAAAGTACAGTTGTATTTTTAGGTGATAATATATATCCGCATGGATTGATGAATGTTGGAGAAAAAGGAAGAATTGAAGGAGAAGAAATTCTAAAAGCTCAACTTTTACCGTTAAAGAATTTTAGAGGAAAAACATTCATGATTCCTGGTAATCATGATTACAATAGAGGAAAAAAGAATGGTTTAGAACGTTTAAAAAATGAAGAAATCTACGTTAATGCTATTCTAGGAGATTCTACTTTTGCTCCAGCAAATGGATGTCCTGACCCTGTTGAAGTGGCACTTTCTGAAGATATTACACTCTTAATTCTTGATACACAATGGCTACTTTTTGATTATCAAGAAATAGCAGAATACAACGGCTGTAGCTATAATTCTACCGATGAATTGCTTGTTGGTTTACAAGATATTATAGCTAGAAATAAAGATAAAAAATTGATTATTGCAGGACATCATCCTGTATATTCTTACGGGGAACATGGCGGACATTTTACAGCAAAAGACCACCTTTTCCCATTAACATCATTCAGTTCATGGGCTTATGTACCACTTCCTGTTATTGGTTCTATTTATCCTTTAGCAAGAAAAGCAGGTGTAAACAGACAAGATTTAGGCAATAAACAATATCAAAAAATGAGTATTGCTTTTGATAATATCTTCAAGCAACATAAAAACCTTATCTACGCTAGTGGACATGAACATGCTTTAGAATATATAAAAAAAGACAACGTTCATTATGTTGTTTCTGGAGCTGGATCAAAATCTACGCCTGTAAAAAAAGGGAAATATGCTGAATTTATTGGGGAGACGAAAGGATTCTCAAAAATTGAAATCACAACATCTGGGGAAACTACTATTTCATTTTTCGATTCAGAAAAAAAAGTATTCTCCACATCATATCAAAATAAAATAATTGATAAAACTGCCCCGACCATTCTTATTGATTTCCCAGACAGTGTAAGTGTCCCGGCCAGTCTACAATATAGCTCAAGTACTAAGCATGAAAAATGGATGGGTGCTAATTATAGAAAAGAATGGGAAACACCTGTTAAAATGCCTGTTTTCAATTTATCTAAGGTAAAAGGAGGCTTGAAAATTGTGCAAAAAGGCGGTGGTATGGCTACATTATCTTTTCGTTTAGAAGACAAAGACGGTAACCAATATACACTGAGATCAATAGATAAAAATCCCGTAAAAGCAATACCAGAAGAACTAAAAGAAACAATTGCTAAAGCTGTTGTTCAAGATCAGATTTCTGCTGCACATCCTTATGCCCCTCTTTCTGTTTCTACAATGGCAGATGCAATTCATATCTACCATGCCAATCCAAAAGTGGTGTATGTAGAAAACGATCCTCAATTTGGTATTTACCAAGAATTAGCGGCAAATAAAGTTTTTATGTTCGAGGAAAGGCCTTCTAAAAATACAGGTGATATAGAAAGTTTTGGCAACGCAAAGAAGATTTATTCTACCATAAAGACCGTAAAAAAACTAAAGGATGATAATGACGATAGCATAGACTATAAATTTACACTTCGTTCTAGATTATTTGATATGCTTATTGGAGATTGGGACAGGCATGATGACCAATGGAGATGGGCTGCTTTTAAAGGTAAAAATGGCAGAATTTTCCGTCCTATTCCTAGAGATAGAGATCAAGTATTTTTTGTAAATGAAGGTAGAATACCAAACATTGCGTCACATAGATGGATAATGCCTAAATTCGAGGGCTTTGATGACCAATTGAATTGGGCTCCGGGGTTTAATTTTAATGCAAGGTATTTTGATCGTTATTTTTTAGCTCAAGCAGATAAAAAAGATTGGGACGATGCCGTTAAGTATATACAAGAACATCTAACAGATAGTGTTTTCAAAGCTGCTTTAACTCACATTCCTACTGAAGTGAGTGGTTTCAGTAACGATGAAATTTTCAAAATTTTAAAAGCTAGAAGAAAACAGTTACCTAAAATTGCTGATGAGTATTATGAACATCTCTCAAAACGTGTTTCTGTTTTAGGAAGCGATAAAAATGAGCAGTTTAAAATAGAACGATTGGCTAACGGACAGACCAAAGTAACAGTTAGAAAAATAAGCAAGAAAGGGAACATCAAACATAAAATTTATAAAAGAACATTCGATCCTAAAGTAACGAAGGAAATTCGTGTTTATGGATTTAAGGGTACAGATCAATTTATATTTGAAGGTACTGCAAAAAGTAAGATTAAGTTACGTGTAATTGGTGGAAATGGTGTGGATACTATTGACGATGAAACGAGCCGAAAAGCATCTAAAAACATACTTCTTTATGATACCAAAGACTCCACGATTATAACACATAAGGGAGGTTCCATCACAAAAAGGTTGTCTAATAAACCAAACGTAAATGATTATGATAGAGCAGATTTTAAATTCAATGCTTTATTACCTATTCTTTATGGTGGCTATCTTCCAGATGATGGCCTATTAATTGGTGGTGGGTTTATTTTTACCTCTCATCGTTTTAGAAAAACACCTTTTGCTTCTAAACATCAGTTATATGGAGCGTTATCTACAAATGTTGCCGCCTTTAAATTAAAATATAAAGGGCAATTTACAGATGTATTTGGAAATACAGATGTTACCATAAATGCAGTTTTAAGATCGCCTACCAACTCCAATTATTTTGGCTTAGGAAATGAATCTACATACGATAAATCTAAAGGACATGATTATTACCGTTTCTTATATACCAAGCATATTATACAACCAAGTTTCCTATTTGATTTCACTAAAACCGTTAATCTAAGTGTAGGTGCTTCTTATATTTATACAGACATTATTGATGGAAGGTATTTAGACGATCGCTATTTTGAAGAATCTGGTGATGCCGCTCTCCTAGATGATCCCTACAGTGCTTTTAATTATATAGGTACTCAGTTTAGTTTTAAAATTGATAAAAGAAATAACACCGCATTACCTAAAAATGGAGGATATTTTAATTTGAATGGTAACGCATCAAAAAATATTAATAATGATTCGCTAAACTACTTAAATATTGGTGGTACATTTGAATATTATTACACTATAAAATTACCTACAGTCCTCACCTTTGCTTATAAATTAGATGCTTCTACAAACTTTGGTGATTATCACTATTTAATGTCAAGTAAAATTGGCGGCAATAAAAGTTTGAGAGGATTTAGAAGAGACCGTTACTACGGAAGGTCTTCTTTGGTAAATAGTTTAGATGCGAGATTAGATATATTTAAATTTAAAAATAGTATTTTGCCGATGACCTTCGGTGTCTTAGGTTTTTATGATATTGGCCGTGTTTGGCTAGATGAGGAAAAATCTACTGCTTGGCACGAAGGTTACGGAGGAGGAATATACGTTGCTCCTATAGATAAAATCGCATTTTCGGCTATACTAGGAGCTTCTGAAGAAGAGCTCGATGTCTACTTGAATATTGGGTTTAGCTTTTAATTATTATGGATAACTACAACGAACTTGTACTTCTAACAAAAGAATATGCAAGTAAACATATAACAGAATTACCGTTTCATAATATGACGCATACAGAAAATGTAGTGCGTGCTGTTCGTGAAATTGGTGAGGCTGAAAATTTGAGTGAAAAGGAAATTCAATTATTAGAAATTTCTGCTTGGTTTCATGATACAGGCTACACTTCTGTAGGTTGTAGCAATCATGAAAGTTGCAGTGCTTCCCTATCCTTTGATTTTCTGAGTAGCAAATTGGAAGAACCTGATCTCGAAACTATCAAGGGTTGTATAATGGCTACTAGAATTCCTCAAACACCTCGGAATTTAATGGAGCAAGTTATGTGCGATTCCGATTTATCACATTTAGGGACTTCTAATTTTCAACTTTATTCAGAAGCACTACGTCAAGAAAGATCTGATGTAGCAGAAGAAGGTGATATTTCTAAATCTCAATGGCTAGTAATGAACTTACATTTCTTAGCTGAGCACAGGTATTTCACTAATTATGCTAGGGAGGTTTTTGAACCTAAAAAAGCAGAAAACATAGCGTCTATAAAAGCTGATATGTCTGCCTTGATGGAAGAGAAGAAAGAGCAAAAAGATAAAAAGAAGAAATCTAAAAAGGAGAAAAAAGAATCAGCAGATGGTACTCCTATAAATAAAGAAAAGCCAAGAAGAGACATTGAGGCAATGCATAGAATTCTAGCACGCACTCAAATGGGGTTAAGTTCAATTGCAGATAGAAAAGCAAGTATTCTTCTTTCTATTAACTCCATCATTACCTCTTTCACAATTGGTTATTTATTTAGAAAAATTGAAGAAATGCCAGAACTGATGATCCCTTCAGTAATCTTGGCTATTACAGGTTTAGTATCTGTAATTCTTGCTGTTTTAGCTACTCGCCCTAACGTAAATAAAAACACGAAAAAGAAGAAGTCTGATATAAACCTCTTGTTCTTTGGCGACTATGTTGATATTTCTCTTGAAGAGTATCAATCTCTATTTAGAGATAAAACACAAACACCAGAGCAAATTTATGATCAGTTAGCTAAAGATTCTTACTTTTTAGGAAAGGTTTTAGATATTAAATACAAGAAAGTTAGAGCTGCATTTAACTTCTTTATGATTGGTATAACAGTCTCTGTAATCTCATTTATTGTCACTTTTGCAACGAGATAATGCAACGATTAAAAAATAAATATATTCTAGAAAAATATATAAAAGGTTTTCTTCTTTCTTATGTTGGTTGGTATTTTTTTAATGCTTTATACTTAATAATTCGTTATGATGCATTAAATTTTTATTCAAATTATATGGGAGAAAGTGACTACTTTATAATCCATGATGAGCTCCGATTTGCGTTTATTGCAAATGGCTTTCTTGCTTTTATTTTGAGTTGGTTTTCATGGAATTTTTATTTCTTCCTTGAACGAAGAGCCAAGGCAAAACCTATAAGACGAATTGCTATTGGTGGGTGTATTGTTATACTTGTAACATCAATATTAATGTCTACTGGCGAATATATTGGCAATGTAATGTACCCAGATGGAATTCCTTATTTTAACGAGTTAACAGAACAGAGCTTTGTAATATATGCAATATATGTTCTTACTACCGCCCTACTATTAAATGCATTATTTCAACTTAAAGACATTCTAGGACCAGAACTATTTAAGTCTGTAATACAAGGTAATTACTATACTCCTAAAGAAGAGAATAGAATTTTTATGTTTATGGATCTTTATAATTCTACATCTATTGCAGAATGTTTAGGCCATATGAAATACAGTATGTTGATACAAGAATGTTACCGCACAATGACAGATGCTATTAGCCACAATAAGGCATCTGTATATCAATATGTAGGAGATGAAATTGTATTGACTTGGTTAACTGAAAAAGGCATAAAAAACAACAGGTGTATTCGCCTATTCTTTGATATTGAAGCTACCCTTAAAAGTAGATCAGAATATTTTATGAAAGAATTTGGTGTTGTGCCAGAATTTAAAGCTGGTATTCATTCTGGAGTGGTTGCAACCTCTCAAATTGGCGTAATAAAAAGAGAAGTCGCTTACCATGGTGATACCGTAAATGCAACCTCTCGCTTACAAGAGAAATGTAAAGAATTAGGAGTGTCTATGCTCGTTTCTGATGCCTTGGCTGATAAACTTGATTTATCAATGAAAGATATGGGGACACATAAATTTAGGGGTAAACATCAGTCTATCAAGATCTTTACGGTAGACAAGTCTGATGCACCAAGTACAACTAATTTTACAGCAGAATGCCCTTCTATTGCATTATTTGCTCCCTCTCCAAAACCTCCTCAATTAAACCCTATCAAAAGATAATTTGAAAAGCATTTGATAAAAACCTCCTAGTTAGAATAAATACTGACTGGGAGGTTTTTTTAGGTCTAATCAATATTATTTTACATAATCTACATTTGATTACATCAATTCTACAATTCAATACATTTCATTTTTCTTCAATTGTAAAAACATGTACACTTGTAACATCAACGAACTACTAGTGTCAAATTTTTATGAAAAATATAATTACTTACTCCTCATTATTTTTACTACTAGCCTATTTTAATCAAACATTTGGGCAAGTGAAAGTAATCACAATACCTGGTACCGATTCTACCATCGTTATCAATATTACAGAAATTAGAGAAAATGCTATGCGAGTGGCAGAAGAAGCTCGAAAAGTTGCCGCTGAGGTACAGGTCGAAGAAATGGAAGGCTATATAAAGATCATTATGGAAGCACAAAAAGAAGTGCTCGATAATATTGAAATTCATATTGATCAAGAAACCATTGAAGAAAATATTCGAATTGCAGAAGAGCAAATTCGAATTCATCAAGATGAGATCGAAAGAGCACAGAGAGAGGCCGAAAGATCTATAAATCAATACAATTTACTCTCTAGTTTTAGTTTAGACTATAAAGGTGATATTCAAATATCGGAAGATGAAGATCAAATTATTGGAATGTCTAAAGGTGCTCGTTTCAAAATAGAAAAAAGTACTTTTGGGAACAAAAGAAAACTTGTGATTACTCCTAATGGAGAAGGTGGTTTAACCTATAGATATTATGAAGGCAATAAAGAAATTCCTTATAACCCTGATGGTAAAAGCTGGTTTGAAGATATTTTACCAGAGGTAATTCAGTCTAATCCAATTGCTGTTAATAGTCGTATTGCCAATGCAATGAAAGAGGGGCTTTCGAATACGTTGAACTATATTGATAACTTAAATGGAGATAACAACCGCCTAACATTCTACAAGAACCTGATTAGTAGAAAAGATATTAAAGAACATGATTTAGATAAAATTACCAGAGAGGTAACAAGAAATACATCATCGAGTTATGAACTAGGAAATTATTTCAGTTCTACATTTGCCATTTACAACAATAAAAAAGGTTTAAAAGCCTACTTCCTTGGTGTATCAGAAATAAATTCATCGTATGAAAAAGCGGGTTGTTTAAGGGATATTGTAAAGTCTACTGATTTTAGCAAAAAAATGACTGAGCAACAATGGGAACAATGGTTAAGTGCCACTGAATCTATCAGCTCTGCTTATGACAAATCGACTACATTACAGATTGCTTTTGATCAAAATGTAACCAAAATGCCCGCTATAGCTTTAGAAAGTTGCTTGGCCTCTATATCCTCAGATTTTGAAAAAAAGAATGCCATAAGTGCTGCATTTGCTAGTCCGAATGGTAGCAACTGGAACGCAGAACAGAACAATGCTTTACTAATGTCTATTAAAACAATCTCCTCTGCCTTTGAGAAAAGAAGTGCATTGAGTAGAAGCGCTAACTATTGGGACATTTGGGAAGGTAATTCTCAAATACTTTATCTACAGATTTGTATCTCCATTCCGTCTAGTTTTGAAAAGTCCGCTGGGTTGAAAGCGATTGCATTAAAGAAAATGAAAAATGAAGAGGTTATCAATACATTCTATCATGCTGCAGCAACAATAAGTAGTAGTTATGATTTAAGTAGTTTCTTAAAAAGTTCTACAACTTCAGACTTCTTCGCTAAGAGTTATTTAGTACCTTATTTAAATGCAACTAAAAATATAAGTTCAAGTTTTGATGCCGCCAATGCTCTAACCGCAATTGCAAAAGATGTTACCAACTCAAAAGACCAATCTTTAGTTTCACTTTATAAAGATATTTGCGAAACTATTTCATCAGATTTTGAAAGAGAAAAAGCACTTAAAGCGTTATAAAAATGGGACTAATTAAAAACACTATCTATTGTTTACTTGGAGGTAGTTTATACTGTTATTTTTTATATGCTCCTGTAGCAGAAGTAGCTCCACTTGTTTCTAATTATTTCACTTTTTTGATTTACTTCTTAGCAAGTAGTCTTGTTATTATTGGAGGTGGTCTATTTGCTACTATTTTGGCCCCTAATGGTATTGTTAAACAGATACTATACAGAGGTTTAGGTAGTATAATTATAAGTATTCCACTTATTTTTGCAATGCGTTATAAATTAGGGTTTTATATTGCTCCAGTTTATGTTTTTGACCTGACTGCAAAGATTATTATTTTATTTGCTGTATTCTTATTTGCTCTCTTAGTAATAGAATATTTAAGCTTTGCTTTTCAGGCGTTTTCTCTACAACAGATGCATTACGTAAAAACAAAAAGAAAAGCATCAGAATTACGTTTAGAAGCATTGAAAGATCAGTTAAGTCCACATTACCTTTTTAATAGCTTAAATACTGTTGCTTACTTAGTTGTGAGTGATGCAAACCAAGCAGAAAAATACATTAGAAGTATTGCACAAACTTATCAGTATGTGATGAAATACGCCAACAAACCACTAATTACATTGGCTAATGAAATTGAACTTGTTCGTGCTTTTGCTTTCCAATTACAAACAAGGCATGGAGAAAGTGTACACATTAGCTTTGCTGCAAACTTAAAAAATGTAATGGGTAGCTTACCTCCGTTGTCCATACAAATGCTAGTAGAAAATGCTGTAAAACACAATGTATTATCAGATGAAAAGCCTGTAGAAATTAAAGTTTTTTACAATGAAGAACAACACGCTATTGATGTAAAAAACAATAAGACAAAAACACCTAGAAAACGATCATCTACAAAAGTAGGATTAGAAAATATAAAAGATCGATATCTTTTGATGGGGCAAAAAAATATTCAGATCAATCAAAATGATTTATCTTACAGCGTACAATTACCTTTACTCTCCTAACAAAGAACAATATGTTACAGCATTTTGGTAAAAAGTCTTCGGTATATTATAAACTATTCTATCCTATTCTTTCTGGTAGTATTACCTATTTTCTATTACTTATGGCTTTTAATAGAATTGGAGAATTAGAAGAATCTTATTTTAGAGCAGAATGGGTTGTATGTATAATCATCTCTTATTTTTGGAACTTCTCTGTACTTTGGGGTGCTTCATTTATTGGTAAAAAGATTGCAATTCTTTCTAATATTTATGAGCAAATCTCCTATCATAGTCTTGGTGTATTACTCACTAGTATTTTAAGCATCGGTACTATATTGAGTGTTTACTTTTACTATTTAATTGGGTATACACGTTTTGAAAACTTCACTACAGAAATGTATGTTTTTCAGGGTTTATTTATTTTTCAGACCCTTTTATTTGAATGTGCATGGTGGGGAAATCGACTTATAGCATTAAAAAATAAATCGATTAGAGAAGAAGAGAAAAAACGGACTGCTTACATAAGTAAAGAAATGCGTCTATTTGCTGAAGATGCAAACCTACCACTCTTATACGAAACCTTAGAAACACTAATTGGATTAGCGTATAAAGATGCCGACAAAGCAGAAGAATATGCTGAAAAATTAGCAAAAGTATATCGTAATACTATTAATAACAGAAAAGAAGAATTTGTAGCTGTAGAAGATGCAATCCAAAATGTAAAATCAGTTGTAGAATTACTATCTGACGCTCGATCTGGAGGAATATCAGCCACTTATAAAATACCTTCTGATGTGTCGAGTTCTTTGGTATTACCTCCCGTTTTGCTTACACGTCTAATAGTAGCAATTGCCAATGATAATATTGCTTCAGCTTTACAACCTTTGGAAATTTCCATCACCATAGAAGAAGATGCTCTTTTAGTTGTTGCACATAGTTTCAACCCCAAATTAGACCGTCCGAAAGCCCTGCCCGAAGTAATGCATTCTTTAGAAGAAACTTTTAGGTTATATACTAAAATACCTGTTCTATCTATAAAAAAAGGGAAAGAATACATTATCAAATTACCTGCCTTTCAAGTAGAAAATGAAACTTGGAAAAGTGATAAAAAAGCAGAAATAACCACACAAGACCAATCCATTTTTAAACGAACAACCTCTTAAAAATCATGAAAGCAATTATTATTGAAGATGAAAAACCTGCACAGGCCAAATTACAAAGACAGATAAATAAAACGCCTTTTGATATAGAAGTTATTAAGATTATTGATAGTGTAGATAAGGCAATAGTATGGTTGAAAGAAAACCAAAATACCATTGATCTCATTTTCATGGATATACACCTTACAGATGGAATAGCTTTTGATATTTTAGAAAGTATTGAGGTTACAAAACCAATCATTTTTACTACTGCTTATGATGAATATGCACTTGATGCTTTTAAAGCAAACAGTATTGACTATCTATTAAAACCTGTTGATGCTGATGCACTTACCAAAGCAATTCAGAAATTGCAAACTATTCGTAATAATGCAACAGCTACTACAGATGGACAAATAGATGCTTTATTAGCCACCTATAATCAGAAGTATAAAAAGAGATTTATGATTAGAGTTGGAGAAGTTATCAAAAGTATTGAAACAGAAGATATTGCTCTTTTTGGTGCAGAAGGACGCCATACATTTGTATACACCAATGAAGGACGAAGATATATTGTTGATTTTAAAATGGAAGAACTAACGGATATTCTTGATCCGAATGAATTTTTTAGAACAGGTAGAAGTTTTATAATTCATAGGTCTTCAATTCTAAAAATTAATAAATTTACCAACAGTCGTTTAATTCTAGAATTACCTCTTGATATAGTAGATAAAGACATTATTGTAGGTAGAGAAAAAGTGAAGCCTTTTAAAGAATGGTTAGCGTAAAATACAGACATCGAGTAATTTAAATTGATTATAGATGCTTAAAAAAGTAATTTTACATTAAATCAATTATTACCCTAGATCATGCAAAAATTTAAGTTCGGATTATTAATCGCTGCATTTATTATTATTCTTAGTCAAGTTATCATAATTGACTACACAAATCTCTATATTACAAGTAATTACGGGAGTTACTTAGGTATACTATCTATGCTTATTCTACTATGCATACCGTTTTTATCGATTAAACATAAAAATGAATCACAACACTTATAAAAGTGTTTTTTTAATATTATTTCTATAAAATAAAGGCAATAACTGTAAAAAGTTATTGCCTTTATTCTTGTCGGTTGTTCTTATTTCAATATTGCATTTTGTAAACCATAAGACTTAGTTTTAAAAGCACCAAGTGCTCATGGTTTACTATATAATTTGTGGTGGTCTAGACCACAATTTTATTAGAGTTTCTTCCTTATTTAATCAGTAGTTTTTGTGTTTGCACACCTTCCACAGTCTGAATTAATAAAGCGTATGTACTTTTGGGTAAGTTAGAAATGTCGTATTGTTTCTTTACTCCTTCAAAAGTTTTCACCATCACCCCGTTTAAATTATATACCTGTATAGATATTGCATCTTGATCTAAAGTAAAGAAGTTTGCTGTTGGGTTTGGATAGATATTTATCTTTAATAAATCATCTTCTAATGCCGTTACCTCACCATCAATTGGTTCTTCTTCTTCTTCCTCCTCTACAGTTACAGTTATTGTTTGTGTAATTCCTGCCGCTGCTTCATAATTTTTATTACCTGCTTGAGTTGCTGTAATCTCAACTTCTCCAGCTTTTAATAAAGTTGCTGTCACTCCATCAATCGAAAGTATAGATTCGTCAGAAGATGAATATGATACTTCTAAAGCAGCAGATGATACAGAAATAAGGATAAATGACTCTGTTGAAAGTGCTATACTTTCAGGCAAATCAAATAATGTAATTTCTTGAGCTGCTTTATTGATTGTAAGTGTACTTGCAAAATAAGAAAAAGAATAATTATCGGCTGTTGCGCCAGATAATGTCACTTCATATTCTCCAGCATCTGCACTACTTGTAGCAACTGTTGTAGCTGTTGCCATTGTAGTTAAATCAGCTGAAGATTCATTATTTACAAATCCTGAATAAGCAATTGTAAAAGTTGGAATATCATTTCCATAAGTGCTGCTTAGAGCAACGGTACTTACTTCAATTTGTGCCTTCTCTATAGTAATAGAACTAGCAGAATAAGAGAATGTATAATTATCCGATGTTGCTCCAGATAGTGTCACTTCATATTCTCCAACAGTAGAACTACTTGTCGCAACTGTTGTAGCTGTTGCCATTGCTGATAAATCAGCTGAAGATTCATCATTTACAAATCCCAAATAAGTTATTGTAAAAGTTGGAATCGTGTCTCCGTAAATACTACTTTGAGCAACAGTACTTACTTCTATTAATGCCTTCTCTATTGTAATAGAACTAGCAGAATATGAGAATGTATAATTATCTGATGTTGCTCCTGATAGAGTCACTTCATATTCTCCAACAGCAGAACTATTTGTAGCAACTGTTGTAGCTGTTGCCATTGCTGATAAATCAGCTGAAGATTCATTATTTACAAATCCTGAATAAGCTATTGTAAAAGTTGGAATTGTACCTCCATAAGTGCTACTTTGAGCTAAAGTACTTACTTCTATTAGTGCTTTTTCTATTGTAATAGAACTAGCAGAATATGAGAATGTATAATTATCTGATGTTGCACCAGATAATGTCACTTCATATTCTCCAGCATCTGCACTACTTGTAGCAACTGTTGTAGCTGTTGCCATTGTAGTTAAATCAGCAGACGATTCATTATTTACAAAACCCAAATAAGCAATTGCAAAAGTTGGAATTGTATCTCCATAAATACTACTTTGAGCAACAGTACTTACTTCTATTAATGCCTTCTCTATTGTTACCATTTGATCTACATCTACGGCTTCAGCAATATAATTAGCTCCTTCTTGCATTGCAGTAATAGTTACATCACCTGCACCTAAAATTGTCAATGTTTGTCCATCAATTGTTGCTACATCTTCATTAGAAGTTGCATAAGTTATTGGTAAACCCTCAGAACTTGTTGCTGATAATGTATACGTCGTATCACCGTATGTCATGCTTTCGATAGCACCAAAATCTATTGTTTGAGCAGTCTTATCTGCATCAATTTCAATCTTCACAGTACTTTGTGCATAGTTCATAACATGTTCTTCAGATGTTACATCACTATTTAAAGGTGCATATAATTCTAAAGATGATTTTAACATCATACCGTCTGCAATTGCATCAACTTCCTCTTTATTCATACCTGCACGGTAGAAAAACCACTCTTTAAAACTAAGACTTGTTGCTTCGGCGTTGTTATTTAACTGGAACATTTCAGGTACTAATTGTTCTGAAACAGCTCCTTGAATTTCTTTATCTACATATAAGAAAGTTGCTTCAGTTGCGTAATAATGCGTTAGTGTAAGTAAATGCCATTCGTCATCATTTACGACGGTAGGGCCAACTAATTCGTCTCCTGTTGGAGATGTATAAGCAATAAATCCATCTGCATTTACAGCCAACGTTCCTTTTACTTCACCTTGTGTAAATGTTACCAAGTTTCCTTCACTATCTGTTTTAAAATAAACACTATTTGTGAAAGAATGAACTGTTCCGTCAGGTGTAAAATTCAAGTTATTTAATTGAGATAAATCATGCATTGCTAAAGAAGAATTCATCATTCTTGTTGGTAGCGGTTTCTCGTTGTACAAGGCATCGAATAAAGACGGAACCATTGCATACAAAAATTCATCGTGCCCTTTTTGATTAGGGTGTGCTGGATCTCTTTCGTAGTCCTTGTCTTCATTATCATCATTATTGATAAACTGACCCATTCCGTTATCCAATGCACCCAATAAGTTCATAGATGGAACATCCCATTGATGAATCAATAAGTTCATCTCTTTTACAAAAGCATAATCCGTTTCATCGTAACGACCATTAGCGTAATTACTCATAATTACAGGTACCATTCCCTCGTCTCTAGCTCTTTGAATTAAGCCAGTAAGGTTCTCTTTAAATTGATCAAAAACTACTTGACCACCACTCATTAGGCCTTCATTACCCATTGATAAACCAATTACTAAATATTTTGACCCTGCAGAAGCAACATCTAAATCCCATCGGTTATTTACTTTAATTGTATTATCACCGCCAATCGAAACATTTTTCACATTCCAATTTTTGCCAATTCCATTCGCTGTTCTATCTTCTAATAAAGTAGTGTAGTTATATGCATATCCGGTATAAGAACCATCTTCTGCTGTTAATGCACCAAAGCCTCCACATACAGAAGAACCACAAAATACAATTCCCATATCATCCACCGCAGGAGCTTCTACTAAGTAAGTATAATTTTCTAAATCTAATGTGAAAATATACTCACCATCTGGTAATGGAAAATTACGAATTCCTCCAAATATATCCTCATCATCTTTATAACTCAGTTTAGAAAAGTTACTCCACAGTGAACCCATTAAGTAACTATCATTCATTCTTAATAACATCGCATCGTAAGTTTCATTTTCGTCACGTTGTAATGTTACTGTAGATTGCCAAATACTTCCTCCTTGATATTCAATTTCAGGACCTTCACTACTACCCCAAGAACCTGGAGTTTGTGTACCTACTAATTTCCAGTTAGTAATTTTTTCTACTACTATAGATTGTGTATTAAAATCAATCTTTACTCTATAAGGTGCTGTTTCTGTAACAGTAATTGGATCACCATCTTGTACTAATGTTCCTTCAGCATCAATACCATAAGCTATTTGCTCTTGGTTTTCGTTCATATTATAAAGTGTAAACGATTCTCCTTCTATTAAAGGAACATAAGCATAGAATATATTACTGAATAGTGTATCTACATCTGGACTATAATTAAATAGTCTATCCTTATCATCATCTAAAGCACTACCTGTTAAATATAAATTTTCAGGTTGGTTAGCGATTACCATTTCAAATTCTTCTGATAGATCTGCTCCAATATCATTACTTGTTGCTGTAACTGTAATTGTACCATTTCTTTTAGGGTGGATAACACCGTCAGCATCAATTGTTGCAATCATTTCATTGTCCACAACCCACTCAATTGTATTAACAGTTGCGTTTGCTGGTTCAATAGTATACTCTATTTGTCTTGATAACAATGGAGAGGTTAGATCTACCGGATTAATTACCATTGCTGTTACAGCATTAAATTCTGCATCCGAAGTAATTTCTTCAACCTTTAATGCATTCAAGTAAGCTAACCCACTCACCTTAGTAACCGTAAAATATATTTCTCCTTCTGCATCTGGGAAAATATATCCTGTTGTATAGACGTTTTCTGTATTCCCTTTAAAAGAGAATGATGTTTGTAACACTCCTTTTTCCGTATTTAAACCAGAAAACATATACTCAGTAAAACGATTTGGAACTCCATCGCCTCTGCTACCAAAAGCAGTAAACCTATATTGTTTATCTTTATCAAAGCCAGATAATCTAATACCACAAGTACCACTTGTAAAGAAGTAATCTTGAGTAGCAGTAGCAATTGCTAAATCAGCTAATTTTTCTTCCTCTGGAGTTTTTAATCCACCATGATTTTTTCCATTCTTTCCAAATGTGGTCTCTAATTGTAAACTAATATTAGTTTCTTCATCTAATGTATTTACAATAGTTATTGGGCCTCCACTAGAAAGTGCGTTCGTTACATTGGTCCAATAATTACCATTTGTATCTTCACCCGTAGTTTCATCTCCATTTGTCACATCATTTGGACCAAAATCAATATACATTGTTTGATCAATTGTTTCGTCTTGTCCGAAAACAAAACACGGAGTAATTAAAACCGCTAAGAATACTATTTTTTGTAATAACTTCTTCATAAAATATAAATCTAATGATGGTAGCCCATCAACATAAAAAGTAATTTTAGTAGTTTTTGTAAGGCCAGTAGTAATGCTTACAATAGTTGGTTAAATAGATTGCTTTATTATTTCATACTGGTAAATGATTCATTAATTAGTATATCCTTCTCTAGCTTCGCGATTTGCTTGATTAGGATATTACAATTTTACGGGATACCTCATCTTATTAGGTGTAAATAAGACACTCTAAGGGGTAATTTTAAGACCACATTGTTATTCCACATCAAATATTTGATTAAAAACAGCCTTAAACACTATCTATTGGCTATTTTAAAGAGAAATCAGAAGGAATAACTACTACTTGATAAAAGTGACTTACACGGGGTAATAAATCGACATTTGTCCTATTATTCACCCTTAAAAATGTTCTATTCTAGTGAATATCTATAAGTACCCTACTTTAAATTATTATCAGTTGCTAACGATCTGACTACTTCTGTAATGATAAAGAATACTTTACTTGTACGAAGCCAATTCTATCAGGCCTATCGAATAGATCAAACATTTCAATTCCATCAATTAATGTACTTCTCCTTTTAGATATAAAAAGTATTCTAGAGCAGTAGTAATACAACCTAAAATAACAAAAAAAGCCCCCTTATAAAGGAGGCCTTTGATCAGCTCGAATATTATAATTAATTATTCTGTCATAGATACATATTCTCCAGTAGCCGCTTCATGTATTCTTATTGCTTGTCCGCCTCCCTCTGCTAAGTGCATAGAAAGATGTTCACCATTTTTAATTTTCACTTTCTTAATGTCTACATCAGTAGCATTTACTTTATAACTTGCATTTGTACCATCTGCATAGATTTCTGCAATGTATTCCTTTCCATCTTCTAAGAAATCTATTGGTATCTCTAATGCTCTTTTCTGTTCGTTTGTAATTGCACCGATATACCAATCATTACTTTTTCTATCTTTCCTTGCCACTGCTACGTACTCTCCAATATCTGCAGTTAACACTTTAGATTCTTCCCAATCTGTAGGTACTTCTCTAATAAACTGAAATGCTGGATTTCCTTCATAATGTTCTGGTAAATCTGCTGCCATTTGTACAGGGCTGTACAACACTACATACAATGCCAACTGATTTGCAACTGTTGTATGCGTAGAATTTCCTTTTCTATATTTATCAAAATTTGTCTGAAAAATACCTGGCGTGTAATCTAAAGGTCCACCTAACCCCATTGTAAATGGTAATATTGTAGTGTGACTTGCTGGATTTCCATCACTCCAAGCATTGTATTCCATACCTCGCATTGCCTCTCTACTTAACATATTTGGGTAGGTTCTACGGATTCCCGTTGGCTTTATTGGCTCGTGTGCAACAACGCAAACTTTATGTTTAGCAGCTGTTTCTAATACCTTTCTGTAATGGTTTACCATATACTGCCCATGGTGATGTTGCCCTTCTTCTTCTGCTCTAATTTTACCTACATAACCTGTTTTTAATGCATTCATCTCGTTCTTTTCAAGAAGATCAAAAGCATCGTCCATTTGGTTTTCGTAGGTTAAAATATCACCACTTGTTTCATGATGACCTATTAATTCTACTCCTTTTTCTTTGGCGTAACTTGCTAAATATTTTAAATCATAATCAGAATAGGGCTCTACAAAATTGAAATTTGGATTTGTAATCCAGTCTTCCCATCCCTTATTCCAACCTTCTACCAATACTCCTCCAAGACCATTTGATGCTGCAAAATCAATATATTTTTTAGTGTTTTGTGTATTTGCACCATGGTTTGGTCCTTGTTCCCAAGTAGATTTGTTCATGTGCATTTCCCACCAAACCCCTAAATATTTCATTGGTTTTATAAAAGAAACATCTTCAATCTTATTGGGCTCATTTAAATTTAAAATGATGTTTGATTCTACAAGATCTCCAGGATTATGACCTACTTGAATAGTTCTCCAAGGTGTGTACATTGGTGTAGTTCTTTTTACTTTCACACCGTCAGGCCATGGCACTAAATACGACTCAAATGATGTTCCTTTAGTACCTCTATCCAAAGTCATTGTAGAGTAATCTGTAAGATTTGCTTCATGAATACTCAAATAATCTCCACTTTTCGTTTCAAAAGTAGCAGGTGTATGCATTAACGTTTTTACCTCTGCAATTTGTGCTTTCTCATAAAGACGTTCATAAGTATCAAAACCGTGTTCCCAGTTGGTTACAATTGTATCGCAGGGTTGGTACCATACTTTATAATTGTCTACTAAATTAAATGTCGTTTCTTCCGACATGATTTCTATTTTAGAAATATTCTCTTGTGTAGGGATAAAATATCTAAAGCCTAATCCATCATCAAATACTCTAAAAATGAGTTGCATTTCTCTTGGATGAGTAGACTTTTCTTTAAGATAAACCGTAAGTTCATTAAAGTTGTTATCTACCTCTTTACTTTGTCCCCATACTGTTTCCCATTGTTCATCAATAGATTTTTTTTGAATATCTACAACCTCAAAGTTATCTAATAAGTTGGGTTGATCTTTCAATACAAAACCTAAATCTGAAGTAGAAATAATTTGTTCTTGATCAAATGTAAGTTCATATTTTGGTGCTCCATCTATCATTTTAAAAGTTAATTCTAAATGATTTCCTGGAGACGAAAGAACAACATCTGTTTCTTTATAGCTATCGAATAATTGACATGAAGAGAGTGTACCCCCAATAATCAATGTTGTAATTAATTTTCTAATTGACATGTTTTTAAATTAAGTTTATTGAAGTTCAGTAAATAAATCAGTAGCTTCTGAAACTCTTGTAGAAACAAGGTTAAAATAAATTTGATCTACCTTATCTCTAAAAGATCTATTTGCAAGGTATCTAGGATCATTTTTAAGATTAAACCAATTGTAAACCATTTCTAGTTCTGTAACTGAGTAACTTACGCCTGTATATTTTTGCACTTCTACTAAGAAATCAAATTGATATTCTACTGTAGGTTCTATTGTTGTTCCTTCTCCGAAATCGTTCCAAGTAATAAGCTGTAAAAAGTCGATTTTATCTCCGTAGTTTGAAGCTAAATCTAATGTCGATTTCATTTGTGATGCTCCTAATGGGTATTCCCATCCACCAACAATTACTTCACCATAGCCACCTTCAACATAAAAATCTTTAAATCCAGGGAAAGCACCACCTACAGATATTTTATTTGGATCTGCATTCTTATAGTAGTTTTCTATATCACTGATATCTCCTGAACCGGGCCATGCAAAATCTCCATCTGCAACAGTATTAATTTTAGTATTATTCTGAAGAGGAATAAAATGTTCGTCTTCTGGCGATGCTCCAAGCGCTTGTGTCCACTCTACGTCTCCAGATTGGAATGGTCCGAAAATCATTGTAAGTGGTTTTCCATCAATTCTGATGTATTCATCTCTTCCATAATAATTATCACTTAGATATTTAATATTAGCAGTGATATCATCAAAAGGTGTTTCTTCGTTAGCAAAACGATCTTCCATTACTACAGAGAAGTTTAAGCCAACATCATCTAACTCTTCAATAATTGCGTTCGAATTCTGTAAAAGAGAATCAATATCTTGGTTTGTTCCTTCCGTACCGTACCAGTTGATTAATAAACCATCAATACCAGCATATTTCATTAAAAGTAAGTGGTAATTAATTACATCTGGATCACGAGAATCGTAAGGTCCAATTAAAGGATGCACATGCGATGCAATATCAGGAATAGTTCCGTCAATTAATTCATCTGGGTTTTTATTAGTCATTGTCCAATGGCTCCCCCAATCTGAAGAGTAATCACCTTTAGCCTCAAACCAAGGCATATAGTGCATATACACTTTCTTATTATTTGATTTTGCTACAGGCACAGCTTCATGCTCTACCACACCTTTTTTAATTGGAAAATCTGAAATTACATTTTCGGTTGTACAGGCAGATAAAAGAGCTGTTGAACAGATTGTAAAGAGTATATTTTTTATAGTATTCATCTTACTAATTGTTTTTGATTTTAAAGATGGGCAGCGATTCGCTGCCCAAAAAAATTCACACATCTAACTTCTAGTAGCCACTGTTTTGAGAAAAACCATCACTAGATACTAATACTGATGAAGGTATCGGATATATATTTCTATCTTCTGTAGTTACATCTTTACCGGCCCAAGTGCCTTTTGTAAACTGACCAAAACGAACTAAATCTGTTCTTCTGTAGCCTTCCCAATACAATTCAAAACCTCTTTCGTCTAAAATTTCTTGTCCGTCTACACCAATTGAAGAAAGTACTGTATTTCCTCTTCTTAGTCTTAAGTCATTAATTATTGTTAGTGCACCTGCTGCATCTCCATTTCTCCAAAGTGCTTCTGCTTTCATTAAATACACATCTGCAAATCTAAGTAATGCCACATCGTTATTTGCTCTCCAGAAATTCTCAGAAAGCTGATCTGGTGCCCATTTTAATACTCTTACTCCCTCAAACTCTTGTGCATTTGATATGTCTGCTATTTCTGCAGTGTAGGCCAATAAATTACCGTTTCTATCCTTTAATTGAACTCCAGAAGTACTGTATTGTTGACCTTCTAGTAAACCTAAATTTAGACCTGTACTTTGTAAGTATCTAGTATCTTGAAAACGGTAATCTGTTGTTTCTACACCATTGCCATTAATACCATCTTGATCCCAAGAATTGAAAAACTCTTCTGTAGTACACATCCCGTTCCAAGGCTGTAAAGCTGCAGTTCCTCCCGTTTGAGAATAATGTAAAGTCATTAAAGCTCTTGTCTGTCCAGAAAACTCACTAGATACATTGTAACCATTTCTAATTATTAATAATGCTTCTGGGCTATCTTGATTATTGAAATCAAAAAGTTGGAAATAATCATCAGCCAATCTATAACTAGGTGAATTTAAAACAGCATCTGCATGCTCAATTGCCTTATCCATATCTTCTTTAGATGCAGAAGATTCTCCATTGTATATAAATCGATTTAGGTATACTTTAGAAAGTAAAGCATGTCCTGTTTCTCTTACTACTTTACCATATTCAGGTTGGTCTTTTTTCTCAAACAAAAGAGGGGTAATTTCTTCTAATTCTTGAATAACCAAATTTGTAGCAGTAACTCTATCTAAAGCTACGTTTACTCCGTCTTCGTTTCTATAAGGTACCTGTCCAAATAAATCAAGTACTTGCCAAACATAATATGCTCTCAAAAATCTTACTTCTGCAAGATAAGGTTGTGCAATTTCTAAGAAATACTCATCACCATCACCAATATCATAGATATCTTTTAATGTATTAAATGTTCTAGATATACCTACCGACATATCGTTCCATCCATTTTCTACAATAAGATGATCTGCTCCCCATTCTTGTTTATGTAATTGTAACCAAAGTCCGTTATCACTCCAATCATTTCCTCTTGTTGGTGTCATCATTTCATCTGTAGACCCCTCTGTTAGTGCGTAAATATTTCTTTCTCCCATAAACTGGAAAAGTGATGAATACGCAGGTAATGATAAAGCACTTAGCTTAGTTGGATCTTCTAAAATTGATTTTCTTTGTTCCGCATAGTATTTCTCTTGCGTTACTTGAAAGTCTGTATTTGGTTCTAAATTCGTACACCCTACCGACAGCATCGATACAAAGGCTACTGCTAAAGATTTATATGTATTGAATTTCATAATTGTTCAGCTTAAAGATTAACATTAATACCAATGATTACTGTAGATGGACGTGGATAAGATGTATAATCTATACCAAATGATGGGTAACCATTTACGTCCATACTTGCATTTACTTCAGGGTCATAACCTGTATAGTTTGTCCATACAAATAAGTTTTGCCCTGTTGCGTAAATTCTAGCACCACTCATCCAAGAAATGTTAGATGTATTAAAGTTGTAACCCAAAGTGATGTTTGATAAACGAAGGAAAGTTGCATCTTCTATAAATTCTGAAGAAGTAATTGCTTCTTGATCAAGGTTTTTCTCTGACATTAAATTGGCATACGTTGTATTCCCTGCCTGAGATAACATCCTTTTGTTATAGAATGCATGTGCTGTGTTGTTATAAATATTCTGTCCGTGTTTTGCATCAATAAATACAGAAAAATCTATGCTTTTGTATTTAACGGTATTATTTAAACTCCACATATAATCTGGGTGTGGTGACCCCAAATGTCTTTCCACTGCTGCATCAGAAGAACTTGTTGTACCACCTTCTGCATTGGTATACATAGAATATCCTTCTTGATCAAAACCTCTAAATTCTCTTGTATAAAAAGTCTGTAATGGATAGTTGTCTTGAATAACTTGAACTTGTGTACTTGAGATACCAGGCCCGTTTAATCTACCCGTTCTTACTGCATCATTATCTAAACCTTGAATATTATTTTCGATCATTGTGAAGTTAACGTTTGATGAAAACTCCCAATCTCCGTCTGTAATCCAATATACTTTTAACGACGCCTCAAACCCTTTATTTATTAATTGAGCAGGTAAGTTTACATACCCAACTGTTGCTAATGCTGGAGGCGTTAAATCTACTTTAAATAATAAATCTGTTGTTGATTTATGGAAGTAATCTAACGTACCTGAAATTTTATCATTAAAGAAACCAAAGTCTAAACCTATGTTTGCTTGTGTTGTAGTTTCCCATTTAATATCCTCGTTTGGCTGATGATCTGGCTCGTATGTTTTCACATCATTTACCGTCACTGGATTGTAGATCATTAAAGGAATATGATCTGGAATTTCTTGGTTACCAGTCTGTCCCCAACCACCTCTTAATTTAAGGTTAGATACTACATCAGAATTATATAGAAATGCTTCTTCAGAAATTCTCCACCCTAATGCTGCACTTGGAAAGTAACCATACTTATTATTGTCTCCAAATTTAGTAGAACCATCTGCTCTCATAGATGCAGTAATTAAATACCTATCATTAAAGCTGTAATTAAATCTACCAAAATAAGATTGCAGTTCAGAAGAACCTCCACCAGACCAAACATTAGATGCTTGTTTGTTTGCTGCCTGATTTAAATTATCTGCGTAATCTACAGCAGAAGAAAAGAAGTTATCTACATACATACCGTTAAATTCGTAATCAAATTTTTGGTATGAAAAACCTCCCATAACAGAGAAATTATGTTTATCAATTGTCTTAGAATATGTTACAAAATTCTCTATTGAAAAGTTTGTATTTTGATTATTACTGATTGTACCCGTACCATTTGTCTCGCTTTGCAAATCTTTAGAACGACTACCTTTACGCTGAGCATTTGATCTATCATAGGCAATACTCAAATTATAATTTAAACCTTCTATGATTTTAAAATCTGAAGTTACATTGGCTAAATAGCGGTCAGTTACAGACTCATCGTTTATTAAATTAATTAAAGCTACTGGATTGACATCTGTTGGTGTTTGAAAGTAAGAGCCATCTTCGTTATAAATTGGCATTGTTGGGTTACCTCTCAATGCACTACCAATCAAGTTATTTGCCCCTGTATCACCTGTTCCAGATCCTGTTCCTAAAGGTGCATAAGTATCGTTAATTGTTGATGCAGATAAGTTAAAACCAACTTTCCATCTATCATTTAATAATCTTTGTTCAATATTTAAACGACCAGTAAGACGTTTCATTCCAGAACTTTCTATTACTCCTTCTTGGTCCATATAACCTAAAGAGGCCAAATAGTTACCTGATTCTGATCCACCAGATACAGACAAGTTATGATTTTGTGAATAGGCTGTTCTAAAAATTTCATCTTGCCAGTTTGTCTTTCCACCATAATCCCAATCTAAAAATGATAAATCACCAGTTGATTGTGCAATTAAAGCTCTACTTAGTCTCCAGTCATCAGCAGAAAGTAAATCAATTTTCTTTCTTACCCATGCCATACCACCATACGCTGAGTAACTAACTTTACCTTCTTGATTTTTAGCTTTCTTAGTTGTAATCATCACTACACCGTTCGATCCTCTAGAACCATAAATTGCCGTTGCAGAGGCATCTTTTAAGATATCAATGCTTTCAATATCATCTGGATTTAAAAAGTTCAAAGGGTCTTTAGGTGCCTGATTTCCACCTCCTACAGATCCCGAAGCAGATGCACCACCTCCTAAAGGAACTCCATCAATTACATATAAAGGACCGTTATTACCACGTACAGAACTTGTTCCTCTAATATTTACAGAAACAGCAGCACCCGGCTCTCCACTGCTTGGTGTTATCTGTACACCCGTTGCTCTACCTTGAATAAGTTCGGTAGGGTTTGACATCACACCCGAATTAAAGTCTTCTCTGTCTACAGAAGACATGGCACCAGTAACATCTTTCTTTTCTTGGGTTCCGTACCCTACAACCACAACCTCATTCAACACATCTATATCTTCTTTTAGTGTTACACTAATATTTGTTTGATTTGTTAAATCAAAAGTCTGTGTTTCGTATCCCATATAACGGAACGACACGCCTGTCACTCCCTCTGGAACTAATATTTTATAATTTCCATCAAAGTCTGTAGTTGTCCCAACAGGTGTTTCAAAATCTCCTATCAATGCTACAGTTACTCCAATTAAAGGTTCGTTACTTTCATCTATTACTAAACCGGTTAGCGTAAAGTCATCTTGAGCAAATGCGTTCCCTGTATTCAATAGCATTGCTATTATAAAACTGAATACAGATAAACTTTTTATATATATTTTCATCTTTGTTGATTTTATTTCTGAATAGCGTTCAAAAAATTAGTTAGCAGGTACAAAAGAAATTTTTATAATTCTATCTGCCTTGTTCGGGTCATACCCTGGAATAGTTTTTGAATCCCCTCCAAAACCTTTCGACGATAATTTTAATTCTGAATCTGAAATAGAGGTTATTTTATATTCATGAACATCGTGTGCAACATAATCTGCATAATCTACTCCAGAAGTATAATGGCCTATATAACCACCCATACCATTTACAGTAATTATTGTATCGTTATCTACTACACTTAATTCGTAAGTGAAATCACCATCTCCCCAAGCGTCTACATTTTCACCATCTATATTTATTAATGGGTCTGATGTATCTGCACATTCAACATCAGTAAATATTGACCATTCTTTCCAGATAGTTCCATTCACATCTCTTGAATAACTTCCGTCTTCAGAGAATGTAAATTCTGAATCAAATAAACACGTTCTAGCAAGCACATCATTTTCTGATAAAGACCACCAAACATCATCTCCCACAAGTGGACCATAAGAAACTGCTCCAGTATTTTCTTCTACTGACCATGATCTAGACAATAGTGTTTTTATTGAAGATAAATCTACTTCTTCTACTGGCTCTTCTGGCTCTTCATCTACAGGTTCTACTGTAACTTCTGAAGGAACTAAAATTAATCTTACAAGACGATCTGCTTTGTTTGGTATTGCTTTAGAATCTCCATTATACCCTAAAGAAGACAATTCTATTCTTCCTGGTATTGCAGATTTAATAATGTACTTATGTTCTTTCTGAGGCAAGAAGTCTGATGCATCCACTCCACTTGTATAATGCCCTACATAACCGCCTAAACCAATTATTGTGATTACAGCATATCCACCTTCTTCAGTGATTTCATAGGTAAATTCACCATCTTCCCAAACTTCTACATTTGCACCAGCATTTGTCACTAACTCATTTTCTGTGTCATGACATCCTTCAGTTTCAAAAATTTGCCATTCTTTCCAAAGTGCTCCATTTGATACTCTATTATATACTCCATCAGTAGTAAAAGAAAATTCTTGATTAAAAAGGCATACTCTAGTTGTAAAAGCATTTTCATCATACATATCTATAACAAACCAATCAATAGTCTCATCGTCTAACGGACCAAATGAGTATCCTTTGGATTCTTTAGCAATCGACCATTTTTTAGTACCATCAGTACCAACCAATATCTTCTTTGCCTCTGCTACTACATCTACAGGTTCGATAATTTCTGGAACAAAGATATTAACCTCTCTAGTAAAAGAGTTTTCAGTAGCTCCTGAAGCTGCCATTAAGTTAACTACAAATTCTCCTTCTGGAAATACGTGTTCAACATTTTGTTCATTAGATGTTGTGCCATCGCCAAAATCCCATAGATAAGAGGTAGCTCCAACAGATTTATTCGTAAAAGTTACAATAGTATCATCAGAAATTATAAAAGAGTATTTTGCTAATACTGGCATTGGTATATCTAACGACGTCTCCTTGTTTTCACAAGAGAGCGATATCCCTAACATAGTAAGAATAAAGAGTTTTAATAAAGTTGTTTTTGTAAAATTCATCTCAATACGTTTTGCTTTATTGTCTTTTAAAAAGTTGTTTCGTCTCTTTCTTAGTAGCGCTTAGTTGAAGAGTATGTTACAATTTTAGGGAGTTTGCGTTTTTATTAGGTGTAATCAAGACACTGATAAGGGGATATTTAAGACACCTATGGAATTTCACTATGTTATCAGCTCTTACAATCTTTGAATACACCACTGAGAATGCAGATTTCAGCAATTGTAAAGGGTTTTCTTAGATTCTGTTAAAAAATAGGCTTTAAAGGGTAAAAAAAAGACATTTGACCTATTTTTCCACCAATAGAAAAAACAATTTGGTGTATTTAATCATTTATAGTACATGTATATTAAGTTCATTTTTAAATTTGAATAATTCTATTTATCATTGATAAGAGAATGGTCTTAATAACCAGTTTCTATATAACTAACTCAACTCAATGTATTCACTGTGCTATGAAATTTTTTAATTATTTACTTTCTCTTTTTTCTATTTTAATAACTTCGTTTTCTTATGGACAAGACTCTCCTAAGTTTGAGTACTTAAATATTAACGAAGGGTTAAACCATAGTTGGGCAAAGTGCTTGGCTAAAGACAATAATGGATACCTTTGGATTGGAGGTATTAGTGGACTTAACCGTTATAACGGTAGTTCATTTAAAAACTACTCCGGTAATGAAACCGATAAATCTGGTCTATCAGACCACTTTGTTCTTTCTATTTTTGAAGATTCTAGGAATAACTTCTGGGTAGGTACCTTTAGCGGGGGACTTAATCTACTCAACAGGAAAACAGATACATTCAAAACATACCGAAATCAACCAAAAAATACATCTTCCATACCAAACGATAAAATACAAGCCATTTTTGAAGATGCAGACCATAGATTATGGATAGGCACTGGAAAAGGTTTAGTACAATATGATTATGCAACTGACAGTTTTATACCTTATACCTACAACAAAAATGGTAAAAAAAGAAGTATAAAAGATCCCGTTCGTTGTATATATGAAGATAAATCGAATACACTTTGGGTAGGTACAGATAATGGGTTATATCAAATACAGATAGAGAATAAATACCTTAAACATTTCAAGAAAGAGGTAGATAACAAGTTGTCTCACAATACTATTACAAGTGTTTATGAAGATGAATTTAATCAGCTTTGGGTGGGTACTCTTGGCGGAGGATTACATCGTTTTAATAAGAAAGAGGAATCATTTAAACAATATACTCTTGAAGATGGCTTAAAACACAATAGTATCTTATGTATTAATGGCAACCAAAATGGACAATTGTATATAGGTACAGAAGGTGGTGGTTTACATATTCTTGATACTAAAACATATCAAATAATTGATTTACTACCCGATGATAGTATTCCAAATAGTATAAATAGTAATTCAATACATAGCCTGCTTTACGATAACAAAGGTGGTATTTTATGGGTAGGTACTTACAATGGTGGTGTAAACTACTTTAGTAAATGGGACAAAAATTTCAATCATATTAAAAAAGGTATTCTTAGCAGTAACAATGTACTGTCTTTTGCAGAAGGACCAAATAAAGAAGTTTATGTAGGCACAGACGGAGGTGGTATTACCATTTTAAAAGATGGAAAATCATCATTTCTTACTAAAAAAGATGGCCTTTCTGGAGATGTTATTTTAAGTATGTTAACTGATAAGGATAAGAACTTATGGGTAGGCTCTTTTAATGGTGGTCTTGACTTTATTGATTATAAAACTGGTAAAATGAAGCACTTTTACAATAATGAAAACAATCCTGAAAGTCTAACAAGAAATGATGTAAGTGCTATCTTTCAAAGAAAGAATGGAGATATATGGGTTGGTACAATGCATGGAGGATTAAATAAGTTAGACAAAAAGACCAATACATTTAAACATTATAGGTCTGATGTAGGAAACCCCTCTAGTATTTCTAATGATTTTATTGGGAAAGTTTTTGAAGATAGTAAAGGCAATTTATTAGTTCAGACAGGTAGTAGTATTGATATTTATAATGATGCTACAGATGATTTTACACCAATTGGCCTTCAATATAAAATTAATATCTCTACAACAGTTTGTAGTCACGAAGACCAAAGAGGAAACCTTTGGATTGGTACAAGAAATAAACTGATTTACCTTGATAGAAATAGTGATATTTCTTACACCTATACTGTAGAAGACGGACTTCCTTCAAACAGTATTTCAGGTATTTTAGATGATGAGCAAGGTAATATATGGATAAGCACGCAACGTGGTTTGGTAAAGTATATTAATGCTGTTCATACTCCTGAAAAACCTGACTTTCATATTTTTACAGTAGAAGATGGTTTACAAGGTCTTGATTTTAAAATTCAGGCTGCATTTCAAAAATCAGATGGCACAATGTATTTTGGGGGCAACAATGGTTTGAATTATTTTAAACCTAAAGATATTTGGTTAAATCCTGTTCAAGCAAAAACTGTTATTTCATCTTTTAGACTTTTTAATAAAGAAGTTGAATTTGGTACGGAAAACAGCCCATTACCTTTACCTATTGATGAATTAAATGAAATCACATTATCGCATGATGAGAATATCTTTTCTTTTGAATTTTCTGCGTTAAATTTCATCCTCCCTAAGAAGAATCAATATGCCTATATGCTAGAGGGATTAGAAGATGAATGGTATTATGTAAATGATAGAAAAAATGCATACTACAATAACTTAAAACCAGGCACTTATACTTTTAAAGTAAAGGCTTCTAATAATGATGGAATTTGGAATACACAGCCTACAACATTAAAAATAACGGTAATTCCACCTTGGTGGGAAACAACACTTTTTAGAGTATTATTTATTATTGCTATTGTGATCGGACTTTTAGTTTTATATAAACTGAGGGTACATCAATTAAAAGAACAAAAGAAAAAGTTAACCGCTAAAGTTAACCGAGCTACTTCTACAATAAAGGAAGTAAATGAGCTACTTGCAGCACAAAACCATGATTTAAACGATAAAAATTCTCTATTAAAAGAGCAGAATCATGAGTTAGAAACTCAATCAGAAAATATAAATAATTTACTACAAGAAGTTCAAGAAAATAACGAGGCAAAACTCCGATTTTTCACGAATATCTCTCATGAATTACGTACGCCATTAACATTGATAATTGGACCTTTAAAACAATTAATTCAAGGAGAAAGTACATCACCAAAAGAGGATTATGATGTAATGTTTAGAAATGCCAATAGCTTACTTAAAAATGTAAATCAGCTACTAGATTTTAGAAAGTTAGAATCTGGTAATATTGATTTAAAGGCAAGTAAAAATGATATTGTGAGCTTCTCAAAATCAAGATTTCTATCATTTACTCTTTTAGCACAAAAGAAGAAAATTGATTTCCATTTTGAGAGTTTTGAAGAAGAATACATCATGTGGTTTGATGCTGAAAAAATGGACAATATTATCACTAACTTATTGTCGAATGCATTTAAATATACACCAGATCATCGTTCAATTCAATTTTCAATAAAAAAAGAAAATAACGAAGTTCTCTTAGAAATAATGGATACTGGTTTAGGAATTTCTACAGAACAAAAAGCTCATATTTTTGATCTGTATTATCAAGCAAATAACAGTGTTAACTCAACCACAATAGGAACTGGAATTGGGCTAGCACTTATAAAACAATTTGTTGATTTACACCATGGTACCATTGATGTTGTTTCTGAACAAGACAAAGGGTCTACATTTACTGTCAGATTAAAAACAGGTGAAAACTTTTTATCATCTGCTGAAAAAACAAATAAGCATACCTTAAAAAAGGGTTCTATAAATGAAGATTTAGACCAAATGTCTTTTGTAAGCGAACACACAATTGATGTTATTAACGATGAAGAAATTAAAGCCGAAAACCTTACTGTATTAGTTGTTGAAGATAACAATGACATTAGAAGATATATTAAAGAAAATCTTATAAATACATTCAATATTATTGAGGCCGAAAACGGGAAAATTGGCTTGGAAAAAGTAATGGAATATTCACCAGATTTTGTAATTAGCGATATTATGATGCCTGAATTGAATGGTCCTGATCTCTGTAAGTTGATTAAAAATGAGCCTCAGACATCGCATATACCGGTTATTTTACTTACTGCTTATTCTGGTGAAGAAACTCAATGGAATGGATACAGTGCAGGAGCTGACGATTATATAGTGAAGCCATTTGATATTAATATCTTGCGTAGGAAAGTAAGTAATATGGCGGCTACTCGTAAAATGCTTGTACAGAAATTCCAATCTACTACATCGTATGCTACATTAAATAAAGAAGTTGTTGAAGATGATTTCTTAGGAAAAGCAATTCAAGTTGTAAAAGACAACATGGATAATTTCTCTTTTGGAGTAGATGATTTTACAGAACATTTTGGTATGAGTAAACGACATTTACTACGTAAAATGAAATCGATTTCTGGGTTATCAATTAATGAGTTTATAAAGAATATTAGATTAAAATATGCTGCTGATTTAATGAAAGATCCAGAGTTGAATATTTCAGATATTGCCTACCAAACTGGCTTTAACGATCCAAAGTATTTTAGTAAGTGTTTTAAATTGGAATTCAAGAAAACACCCTCAGAATATAGAGATGAAATTATTATGGCGAAGTAAAAAGAGAAGGAGGAACACTCAAAAAATGTCCCTCCTTCTTTTATTTTTTATCTTCTTTTTCTATCTCATTACCTCTGGATTTATTACCAAGAATTACTACTTGGTCTCTATGACTAATCTTACCATTGAGTTTCACAATTAGCACATAAGTACCTGGAGTAAAAGTAGATACATCAAAAACTGCTTTAGATCTCGATAAGTCTAAATTCGGTGTATTATCTACCAATTGACCTGTAGAGGTGTTGATAAACTCAAAAGTAGCTACTTCGTCCTCCATAAGATTAAGAGCAACATTTAAAGTGTATTGAGCAGGGTTAGGATAAATACTGACAACTTCCCCTTGTTCAAGTTTTCCATTGTTCAACACTTCTATCCAAGATTCTGTTTTACCATCAAAATCAACTTGAGTTAATCGGTAATATACTTTTCCTTTTTTTGGTTTTTCATCTTCTACTTCATAAGTATTGGCCACATTTGAGTTCCCTGCCCCCTCAACAAATTCCGCAATAGTTTCATAGTTTTTACCATCTATAGATCGCTCCAATTTAAAATGGCTATTGTTAATCTCTTGTGCAGTCTCCCATACACTAAATACTTTACCGTTTTCTATGTTTACATTAAATGAGGTGAGTTCTACTGGGAGGTCTGTCTTATCAATTTTATTAGTCAAATAATGGGATATTATACGTAAAGGTTCGTTGATACTAGGTATTTTATCTTCCAAAGATTTACCCCTAATTTTAACAAAATGATTTATTTTTGATTGGGGTATTTTACTATTTTTATCATGTTTTGCAAAGTTAGATTGATTAATACTAAAATAATAAAACTTATTTAAATCATTAATTTTATTATGCTTAGGTTCTTGATGTTTATGTTTACCCTTACCTTCTTCAATATGAAAATGTATATTTACATCGCCCATTACTCCAATATTACCTCCAAAATTACATTTATGAGGGTGGGGGCCCAAAAAACTTTCCCCTATTAGTAGATTAGCACCTTGTTTATTATTAAAGTTAATTGCTTTTTCACTATCTAATTTACCTAAATAGAAATTTTTCTGGACAATTAAATTTCCACTATTTTCAATTTTACTATTTCTAACTTTGGTATCTTTTTCTTTATTAGATGATCTTAGTACTAAATTCCCATAAACAACTAATGTATCTGTTGATTTTATAAATAATTGTCCCTTATTCCTAATGATTAAATCTCCTTCAACAATGGTCAACCTCGAAGAGGTCTCGTAAGTTTTAGTTCCTATAAATAATGTTGAACCAAAGTAGGTAGCTGTTCCATATTTAGTACTTTTAAATTGTTCAACGTTGCCTTTATTAATATCTTGGAGATTAATATTCTGACTATAAGCATTAAGCATACTAATACTTAAAAGTAACAGTAATAAAAATTTAGGTGTAAATTTCATCATCTTTGGTTTAGTAATAATTGATTTCTAAAATAATCAATTATTTACCAATCAGATTAAAATGAGGAAAGAATATTAGTATACTTAAATTGATTATTAATCTATTTACATTGTTAAAAACCTATTATTTGTTTTTCTTAAAGAGATCTTTAAACATGTCTATCGTTAAAACTAACCCAAGTATACCTGCAATAAAGTAACCACCAAGGGCAAAATTATTTATAAAAGAAGCATTTTCTGA
Organism: Flammeovirga pectinis; assembly: GCF_003970675.1. Classification (GTDB taxonomy): domain Bacteria; phylum Bacteroidota; class Bacteroidia; order Cytophagales; family Flammeovirgaceae; genus Flammeovirga; species Flammeovirga pectinis. The sequence continues at coordinate 596,839 of NZ_CP034563.1, read as the reverse complement.
TACAGACATAGACGAAGATGCAATTAAAAGGCAACCTATTATAATACCTGTTGTCAGTTTATTTATGCCGTTTTTAAAGGTATCTAAAATTGTTTTTGTATCGTCTAATCCAATTTGAACTTCAATTTTACCTCGTTTTATTAATTGGATAATATCTTTAATATCGGTAGGAATAGTTTTGACATCTTTTAAAGTATTGAATAGATCTAGTAGCATTTTTCTTTGATTTTTTAAAGAGAATAAATCAAACTGATATTTAATCATAAATGGTTTAATTTCTTCTAAAATATTCATTTTAGGGCTCATGTCTAATGCTGTTCCTAATATTAACGACAATGCTTTGGCTAGATTGACAAAATAATTTGGTAATACAATATTATAGTGAAACATAATAGCCATAATTTTCTCACTAAATTCTACCCATGGTACTTCATCTACCCCTTGATCTAGCTCCTGAAAAATATCGTGAAGTTGGTATTGTAAATTCTTCTGATTTTCAACGGTAATTTCATGAGAAATTGCAATTCTCTTAATTGCTCGAATTACTCTATCTGTATCCTTAGATAAAAAAGCTTCGAGAAACTCTGTAATTAACGTTGTATCTTCTGGTAATAAATGGCCTATTGCACCAAAATCTATAAAACATATTCTAAGGTCTTCTGTAATAAATATGTTCCCCGGATGAGGATCAGCATGGTAAAATCCAAATTCTATAATCTGTTGTACAAAAGATTTAACGAGTCTTTTACTCACTGTTTCTTTTTGTTTATCGGTAGCCGATTCTAAAAAATCATTCAACTTCACTCCTTCTGCAAAGTCCATACAGAATAAAGATTGCGTAGATAAATCATTTACTACATTAGGTGCGCAGGTAATCTTTGAGTCTTTAAAATATTTTACAAATTGTGCCTGATTTCGTCTCTCAATAGCGTAATTTAATTCATTCTTGATACTAATTTCAAATTCATCAAAAAGACGCATAGTATCCATTCTAGCTAAAGATTTGCTCGATTTTACTATTACTCTTAGAATACTACGCATAATACGTAAATCCTCATTCATAATAACATCTGCATTTACCTTCCTTACTTTAAGAACAAGGTCTTTACCCTTTCTTTTTACAGCATACGTTTGCCCAATAGAGGCTATACCTATTGGTGTTGGATCTATGTATTCAAAAACTTCGTTTGCAGGTTGTCCTAACTCTTTTTCTATGTACTCATTAATATTAAGTGTGTTATCTTCAGATACATTGTCTTGAAGTTTCTGTAACTCGTGTACATACTCAATAGGAATTAAATCTGCTCTATTACTAAGTAATTGTCCTAATTTAATAAAAGTAGGACCTAACTCTTCTATTGCTAGTCTTAGCCTAACCTCAATAGGTAGTTTATTAATATCAGAATGTTTCTCTAATACTTTATTAGGAATAAGGTGGCTCAATGTTGAATTCATAATCCACGCTTGAAACCCATATTTTACCATTACGTGAACGATTTCAATATATCTACCTGAATAGTTTACCTTGCTTTCCATTATTACATCTATAGTTTACCCAAAACAACTCATAACCTTATACAAATTAAGAAGACACTTTCAATAATTTAGAGAAAGAAGGTAGCAACCAGTACTTTTTATTAAAGTTTATAATTCTATCTCCTAATTTTACAATTGATTTAGTTGTTAGAGTAAAGTTTTTGTTAATTATTTTATTTTTTATTATCTGATTGATTTTCGACACTATTGAAGTAGTAAAGTATTACTTATCATCTATTTACAAAAATTAATATTTTGTTGTTTATAAGTTTTTGATGACTACAGCTATCTATTATGATTTATTTTTAAAATAAACTTTAATAAAAAGGTAGGGTACTTTTCTTCTTAATTGTATTAGTTATGTATTCAGTCAAAAAAATGATTGTTATACGTTACAAAGAAAAAATAATATTTCATTTCATTTCAATAGTTTAACTCATTACAATAACCCGAACTATAATTAATGTTGTTTATTTAATAGTACATTAAAAAGAGACTTAGAATATTCTAGGTCTCTTTTTTGTATAATGAATGAATGTTTATTCTTAATTAATTTTATAATTGTATCTTTGTGTTCTCGAACTTAAAATGTTATAAATGAAACCTTTCATAAAGATACTATCCGCCACTATGCCAAGTCTTGTTGTAAAAATGGCTTACAATAAAATAGTGCAACCTACTGTATTTAAACTTAGACCTCACGAAATAGAAATATTAGATAAGGCAGAAAAAGACTTTATCTCTTTTAATTCTTTTGATGTTCAGACCTATAAATGGGGTAACGGACCAAAGAAAATTTTATTAGTACACGGTTGGGAAGGACAAGCAGGTAATTTTGCTGAAATTATTGAAAGCCTTGTGGATAACGATTATACAGTTTATGCATTCGATGCTCCCTCTCATGGATTTAGTAGCAAAGGAAAAACAACCATGTTCGAATTTAGTGCCTTAGTAAAGCTCTTTTTAAAAGAACATGCTATTAAAAATATAATTAGCCATTCTTTTGGTAGTGTTGGCACAACGCACTGTTTATCTAACAATAAAGATATTAAGGTTGATAAATACGTGATGATCACTACCCCTGATAGGTTTGAACAACGTTTAAATGATGTTGCTCAGATGGTAGGGTTAAATAATAGAGTAAAAAATAAGTTAGTAAATAAGCTAGAAAGTGAGTTTAACGTAAAAGTAAACGATCAAAATGTATCTGATTTTGTCACGAAAGTAAACGTAGAAAAGGCTTATATTCTCCACGACGTTAATGACAAAATAATCGCTATCCAGCAATCAATAGATGTTCAGAAGGCATGGGGAACAGCTTGTGTACTCGAAAAAATTGAAAACACAGGACACTTCAGAATTTTAAGAACCGATGCTGTAGTTGAAAAAGTAATCAACTTCTTAGAAAGTTAAGAAAACACCCCAATTCATGTAAATGAATTGGGGTGTTCTTTTATAATTGGTATTAGACACCAAATCTATAATTAATACCCGTCAAGATAAATTTACTATAATCAGAAACTCCATATTCACCTCTAATCCAAATTCTCTTACTAAGCTGAAATTGTCCTCCAAACTGGAAAGTCCATTTTTTAAGTAAATCTTTTTTGATATGATAATCCACTTGGCTATTCATTATACCCCCATCTCCTATTTCTGTACCAGCTATCTCATTTATAGCTTTAACACCAGCATCTATAACTATTCTCTGACCTGTAGATAGATTATCGTACCATTGCTGGTACGCTCCTTCTAAACCCGGCATGGCATCTTTTAAAACAATAGAGCCATAACTACCTCCTGAGTTTGTAAAGTTTCTATACATTGCCCCTACATAAAAAGTAACAAAACGGTCGTGCTTTAAATTAAACTTTTTACCAAATCTAATAGAGTTGACCATTATGCCAACATTGTCTTTTATTAGATCAGATTTAGTGCCTGAATAATTGGCATCAACAGATACAAAATAATCTTTGTACCCATAATTAAAGGTTGCTCCAACGCCAAAAGATATTGCCTCAAAAATTACACTCGAACTAAAATAAGGAAACTTTCCATTGCCAAAATCTGGTTGTAATCCCACCTCTGTTCCACCTTCAACATAAGAGAATAACCCGTATACATTCAAAAATGGAAGAGTAAACAAATCTCCTCTTAAATTAATACCGTTTGTAGTGGCTCTAGTACTCTGAAAACCTAAAGTTTTTTCGTTTAAAATAGAAGATAAATCTTGCCCGTTTAAAGCCATTCCAAATTCTGAAATACCTAAATACATTTCATTATAAACGTAATGGACAGATATACCTGCTGGTAAAGGAAAATCAATTCCTTTATTCTGAATTTCTTGCCCCCAAATAGGGAAAGTATAGGGGTAAATGGAGGTTGTATCTGATAAATTATTTTGGCTTTCTGATTGTCCAAACGTGGTAATTGAATATAGCAGTAAGTAAGAAATTAAACATAATTTGCTCATAAATATTAATTTGGTTCAACTTTTAAAAAGTCAAATTTAGTTCAATATCAAAACAAATAAATTTAAAGACTAAAATATGGTAACAATGCATTATTACTACATTAATGATATACAACATATTAAAACAACAAGATTAATTTTTATTTAACATTAAACATAAATAAAAAATCTACAAACATTAATATATCAAAAATAGAACACTTAAGAAGTAATAAAATAAGGAAGGGCAAAGGCTATTACATTCAAAAACTCGTCAACTTTAAAGCCTTACTCTTTATAAAAGAAGTAGACAATAAAACTAACGAGTTCAAAAAATTCTCCACCGTTAAATGAAAAATTCCACTTTTTAATTCATCTGAAATTGTATATAAATGTAGTCATATTTTCTCAAATTTTATGTTAATATAATTTGATTTGGTGTAGTATTTTTGTAAACCTTTGATTAGAGAATATAGGGGCAGTTTTTTACCAAAAAAAATACTTAACTAATTAATAGTCAATTAAAAAAATATGGTCATTTTTGTTAACTAGTTACCACTCAACGAAGAGTAATTAAGGTCTTCAAATTACTTATTTTCAGCCTCTTTTTCTTTTAAAGAAAATGCTCTAAATTCTGTTGGAGATTGATTTAAGTGTCTCTTAAAAAATCTATTAAAAGTCTGAACATCTGTAAAATTCAAACTATCAGAAATCTCAGAAATTGTATTATTTGTAAACTGTAAATATCTAGTTGCTTCTAATAAACGTCTTTCTTGAATAAACTGTAAAGGCGATTTATGATCATTTTTAGAGAATAAATTGGCGAGTGTTTTGGGCGATCTATTTAGCATTTCTGCATATTCTGCCACAGTATGTTTCTCTAAATAATTCATTTCAACTAAAAAAGTAAACTCTCTAATTATATCAAGTTGCTTTTTATTGATGCTGCTAAGGTAGTCTGCTTGTTGTTTAAGTTGTCTGGTACAAATAATAAGTATCTGTTTCATTAGCGTACCAAGCATAGATAATTGTAGGTCATTTTCTATTAATAACTCAGACTCCATCAACTTCCAAAAGATACCTAGCTTCTCTTGATCATCATTAGACAAGTTAAGTATAGGTAAATGTTTTGCTCCAAAGAATAAAATTCCTTTACAATCTACCTCACTATCGTGTTCCACAATACAATAAAATGATCTATTGAATTGAAACAACTTGGTTGTCCCCATGTGTACTACATCAATATTATAGAATTCGGTTAAAGTAATTACTTGGTTTTTTTTAAAATTATAAGGAACATTATCAATAATTAATTGAGTTGTATCGTCTAAGAACCATAATAGTGTTTTTTCTGTAGAAAATTTTTCTTGCAAAATTGAGTGGTTAGAAGCATTCAATTCTTCTATTCTAAAGTATTCTCCTACGTTTCCTTCTACTTTCATACTCCGTATCTAAAATAGTCTTAGTTATTGTTTTTACAATGTTAATAAAAAAATTCATTAAAAAAAGTATGAATATAAAAACCATTTACTATATTTGACCTATCAGTCAAAAATTAAATTACAAACTTTAAATTATCAACTCGTAATGAAAAACCTATTAATCATTTTATTCCTAATTGCCAGTATTCAAATTACTTCAGCACAAGAAACTGCTATTTACGAAAAATACGGTGTTACAGTCGGCACACTTCAACCTGGTTTAGAAGTTGGAGAATCTGTGAAAAACTTTAAAGGTAAAGATCAGAACAACAAAACATATTCTTTAGATGATGCACTTAAGAACGGTCCTGTTGTTGTTAATTTCTTTAGAGGTAGTTGGTGTCCATATTGTGTAAAACACCTTATTAACGTGCAAGATTCTTTAAGTATGATTGAAGCTAAAGGAGCAACGTTTATTGCTGTTACGCCAGAAAATCAAGAACGTTTTACTGCTCTAGCAGAAAAGAAAGGATTTACTTTCGAAATGGTAGAAGATAAAAAAATGGATATTATGAACAGCTTCGAGGTAACATTTGATGTAAACGATGGATACCAAAATATGCTTAAAAAATATGAGAACGATTTAACTAAAACGAACGCTATTAAAAAGGCAGCTCTTCCTGTTCCTGCAACTTTTATAATTTCACAAGATGGGAAGATTATTGCAAGACATTATGATCCAAACTATAAAGTAAGGATGAGTGTAAAAGATATTCTAAATACACTTGAATCCATTTAAATCAATCAGCTTGAAAAGGTCATTATAGCATTGTATTCTATAATGACCTTATTTTTTTTCAAATTAAAGCCCTAGTAATAATGAAGAAAAATCATTACTACTAGGGCTTTAGTTGTATATAATATTGATCGTTTATTAACATCTAGAAAAAAGTATCTCCTTCAATAATTTTTTGATTAGAAAAACATGATGCAGGTAAACCAACTTCATTTTCTAAAAATGGTCTCGCTTTACTATTCCAACCAAAACGAACATATTGCGGCTTTTTAATTCCCTTGAGATCTAATTTTACAATATTTTTATCAATTAATGCTGGAACACAATGATAAATACCATCAGCTGAACAAACTTCAAAATATCCTTTATCTCCTTTTGAAAAATGAAGCCCTTTACTGTTAGAAAAATGCACATAAAGTGTACGCCCTTTTCTTTGTATAAACATCATGTTAGGAGACTCTACAACCTCATCATTAATTTTATCATAAATACGTTTTAAAGCAATATTTGCAAGCCTTACGCCGATATCATCCTTATTTTGTGGGTTAAAATCATTGTGGTGAGAAATATCGCTTGTTACAACCATGGCTGTCTTTTTTATATTCAATATTTCTCTTTGCTGATCTCGTATTTTTGCTCCTGCAGTAATATTTCCATATTTATAAGGTGCAATCTGAACATAATAAAAGGGTACTTCGCCAAACTGATTACGCATATTTTTAATCAGTTTTAGCATACTAGCCTTATAATCACTTTTCTTACTTATTTCGTGTTTACCATGCGACCATAAAATACCAGCAATTTTATAGTTTCTAAATTGATACATCATCGGATGATGAGCAATATCTTCGTGATGAGGTGTAAATGGTTGATTCTTAATATTTTCAAGTTTATTAACCAAGGCAAGTTCTTCATCCATTGCTGTTTCTGTGTGCCAACTATCTATGGCTTCATGCCCCCAATCTTGAATCACTACACCCACAGGAATTTGCGTAAATCCTTTTACCTGAAAAGCAAAATAGTAAGCCAAAACACTTGTTTCTAAGAGGTTAGCTTCCGATGTTCCTTTCCATTGTCCTTTGATGTCTTCGTGTGAAAACATTGATGGCTTTTTATCAACAGTAAAAAAACGAAGTCCTTTTTTATATACTTCTTCCTTAAAAATTGGATTCGTTAAACTAACGCTATCTTTAAAAGTGGCAGTTATATTATCTTGTCCGGCAGCAAGCCAAACTTCACCGATTAATACATCTCTTAAAACAATTTTTGATTTACTCCCTGAAATAGTGATTAATTCGGGATTAAAACCTCCATTTTGAGTTTTAATTATAGCTTTCCAGTTAGAAGTCCCTTCTACAATTGTAGTTGTTTGTTCCCCCCATGAAGTTACTACAGAAATTTGTTCTCCAGGATGTCCCCATCCCCAAAGAGTAACCGTAGCATTTTGTTGCATTACCATACCAGACCCATAGAGGTTACTAATTGATAATGCATGAGAATTTAATGCCCAAAGTAGCATTAATACAATAGTTAAAAATTTATTCATAATAGTAGCAAAAAAATAATCAATACTAGCTGTCATTCTAGTACTCAAATATTTATAAAAAATATAAATATCACACATTTCAAATATGTAAATAAATATTAATACCTTAACTATTTTGCTCCCATTTTATAATTATAATACGCTGTAAAGGCTTATTTTCTAAGAAAAATGAAATTTATTTTTCACCACTTAGGGTTTTTCTTCTCTTTATCCCCTTATCTTATTGAACCCGAGAATGACATTAAGTAGTAATGAAAATAAAAAAAGACCTCATCTATTTTGTAGATGAGGTCTTTATTTTTCATAATGTTATTTGAAGGAATATACTCTTCTAATCTCCATCATTATCACTTGGAGTAACAATTAAATTTAGTGCAGACGCAAAATCAGTTTTCAGATAAATTTCTAATGTTTTTACCTCTTCATAAATCTTGTTTAAACCTGTATTACTTTATCAAAATATTTTTCATATAAAGGGCATTAAAAAAGACCCCAACAAATTAAATTGTTGGGGTCATTCCTGATCATTTTATAAAATGAACTTATTTTGTGATGTGAAACTGTGTTCTAGGATTTTCGTTTATGTGCTCTATTACATCAGATTGGTCTACTGCGAACCAAGTTAATGCTGATATAACAGTGAAAAATGCAATGATTGTAACTAAAGTTCTCATGATGATGACGATTTGTGTAATTGTGAAGTTAATTGTAACAGGAATTTAAATTTTATCTCTTTAAATTTCTGTATCTTAGTATACTAGAGAATTAGTAACAATGTTTTGTGAAATATAAAGTATATAGCAAACATTTATTAATAAGAAAAAGGTTACATTTTTAACATAAAAAAACCTCTTAGTGAATTAACACCAAGAGGCTTGTATATTTTTATTTTATTAAGTCCTATTCTTCTTCTGGAGACAAGTATTTATATGTAAAACCTGCTGCAATTGCGCCTAAAATTGGTGCTAACCAGAATAACCATAATTGTTGTATTGCCCAACCACCCACAAATAATGCTTGAGAAGTACTTCTTGCCGGGTTTACAGAGGTGTTTGTAATTGGAATACTTACCAAGTGAATTAGTGTAAGTCCTAAACCAATAGCAACACCAGCAAGGTATTTTGGTGCTTTGGAATGTGTTGCTCCTAAAATTATAATTAAGAACATAAATGTCATTACAAATTCTGTGATAAAACCAGATAGCATTGGGTAACCCTCTGGAGAATGTTCGCCATATCCATTTGCTGCAAAACCTCCAATATCTGCACTTTTACCTGTAAAAATTGCATAGAGGATTCCAGCTCCTACTACTGCTCCTAATACCTGAGAAATAATATATGGTAAAAGCTCTTTACCAGAAAAACGTCCACCGGCCCATAAACCAAGAGAAACTGCTGGGTTTAAATGGCAACCCGAAATATGCCCTATGGCATAGGCCATTGTTAATACTGTTAGACCAAAGGCCAATGCTACTCCATAAAAGCCAATACCGACCTCTGGAATACCTGCAGCAAAGATTGCACTACCACAGCCTCCAATAACTAACCAAGCAGTACCGAGAAACTCGGCCATTAATTTTTTTTGCATAATAAATAAAGTTTTAGACCACTATTGGTCTGTTTCTAGGTTATATTAGAAATATAAAAATGTCACTATACTTTTGGGTTATTTTTCAACAAAATGACATTTTAAGAATTGGTAGTCTTTTAAACTACGCTTATTGAGTTATTAAATTATTTTCTAACTAAACAGTAATACATATTAATCATTAAAAACAAAAAAGCCAAAACCATCGGGGTCTTCCAGTACAATATTATCTACAATACCTTCTTTACTAAATACTGTTATTTCTTCTTTAATTGAGATTTGATTTGCTCTTACTTTTTCTATTACTTCTAGGTTATTACTACCATTAAAAAATGTAAGCGATGGATTACTAAATTGATGAGGACACATTCCTGCTCTCATAACACTAATAATATCTCCGGTAGCATTAGACAAACTTACCCAACCTTGAGCAGCATCTCCCATAGCCATTTTAAAACCCAATTGTTCCCAAAAAGCCATTGATTTATTTAAATCTAAAGACTCTAAACTTACCCCTACAAAAGTACCAACCAATGGTGTGGCATCTACTTTATTTAAAAGTGGTGCATTTCCTTCTAAAAGATAAACCAACGCTCCAGAAGGTGCCATAATTATTGTTTCTGTTTCGGTTTGGCTATTTACACTACTTTCTATTAATGGCTGAACATCTAAACCTATATCTCCTTTGTACAATACAATTCCTTTTCTAGAAGACTTTTTGGTTTCTGCTTGTAATTGTACAGAATTTGATTGAAACACATATTTATCGCCCAAATTAAGTACTTCGAAATTAAGTTTTTTATAAAAAGACAGTGTAGCTTCTATATCACTAATTGTAGTTTGAACAATCATATTTTTAGGTTGAGAGTTATTAATTTTAATCAAGTAATAGAACAATCAATAGTTTTTAAATATAAATCACTTTAATTTTCTATTTCTATATACTTAGTTACTACTAATTTTTGCTACTTGCAAATTTTTGTTGGTGGATGGAATACATTCTCAAAATCTCATCTAAAAAGTAAACGTGAAAACCTCTTCCTTTAGCACTAAAAAACCTTGATATTAAATTAACTATAATTTTTGGTTACCTTTTGTGGTAATACAAAAATACCTAAGTTTTGAGGAGGAAGTCGGTAATGTATTTTTACTTGGGTTTGCTAATATTTCAGAGGGAGAATATGAATATATTCAAGATCATATCTTCACTGCCAACGACCCACTTTTACCTATAGCACTGTATATAGAAATGGGTAAGGATCTCATAGTATTCTAACCACATTTTACTTTCAAAACACAAAGGCTCGATTTTGGTAAATTTTCCAAAACCGAGCCTTTATATAATTACCTCTCTTTATCAATTATATTTTTTCAAAATACAATTGCTGTTCATACTCTTGCTTTTCAATTTTTATATTTAAAGATAAAGCTGTTTCTGTATAAATATAATAATCTCCAGCATACCACTGAGAAACTCTATTTTTAGATTCTGTTTCTACTAAAATATGCTTTCCGCCTCCTGCCATAAAAAACCTTATAACATCTCTTACTCTTGTATACGGATTGTCAATTTCGGTATCAAATTTATGTTCTAGAAATTGATTATTTTTATTATTATCGAAAGAGGTTTCTATGTTATTATCCTCATTATAATAATAATTCATATCAAAAAATGTAGACTTTTCTTCTATACCATTTCCTTCATAAACTAATTGATATCTATATTTTACTACCTGATTCTGATCATTAATCACATATTTAAAAACATGATTATAATTATAACTATCCGTTCGGATTAAATGGATCTCATGAGATGCTAGATAGTTAATTTTATAAATAGAACGATCCTCTACTTCAATCTTAACTATTCTATCAAAATTATCATAAGTGATATTATAATTATTTCCTTCAATAACTCCACCAATAACTCTATGGTCAGAATCATATTCAAAAGAAATATTTACACCTAAGTGTATAGATTCAATTCTTTGAAGTCTATATTCATTTGCATTAAATTTAGAAGTTGGTTCGCTATCCTTAATTTCAGGAATTACAGGACGAGGTACTTCGCTATTTATTTTCGATACAATAGGTTCTGGAATTATTTCTTCTGTATCATTTGTACAGGAAAAAAAGAGAACTGAAATAAGAGAAATAATATATAATTTTTTAAACATGAGATTAGTAATTGATGTCGGTATATAGACAAGTTCTAACCTAAAGGTGTCAATAGCTTTGTGTTAAAGAAATTAAATTTCAGAAAAAATTACAACCTTTTTAAAACCTATATAAGTAATTAATTTTCAAGAGTATAACAGTTTTCAAAATTAATACAAAAAAGGTAATGTGCTCATAATCGGGAATTAATAAAAACTCTATTTATTGCTTTTTAAATGAAAAATAAGTGGAATGAATGTGCTAATTTCAACTGTAATTTATAAAGAAACCTACGTTATAAACTCCATTAAAAAATAGATGTAAAAAAAGTGAACTACCATATAAATATGAATAGCTCACTTCTATTAATTATAAAGCTTTTGAGACTTATAAGTACACTTCATTTTTACCAAAGATAGGTTCACGCTTAAACCATTTTCCTCTTGTAAAATCTGGAAAATGTTGTACCGCTCCACCCTCTTCTATAGATCTTTCTGATAAAGGTGTAATTGCCGACCAAGCTGCTGCATCATAAGCATCTAATGGAGGTGCAATATTGTGTTTAATAGAGTTGACAAAATCATGCATTACAAAGAAATCCATTCCTCCGTGTCCTGCACCAGTTGCCGTTTCTCCGTATTTTGCCCAAAGTGGATGGTCGTATTTATCTAACCATTGTTTTGCATCGTCCCATTGGTGTGGTTTAGTTTGGCCATCTATATACATTAAGTTACCATGTTTTGCACTATAACCATCTTCATGTTCCCATAAGCCTTTTGTACCTTGGAATCTAAAACCTAAAGAATAGGGTCTTGGAAGGTTCGTATCGTGTGTTACAATAATTGTTTCTCCATTTGCAGTAGAGATTGTAGAGGTAACAATATCACCTAATTTCCAAGGTAAATTAGCATTCGGATGGTCCTTCCCTCCCTTCTCAATTATATATTCATTTAGTCCTCTAGCTTTAGTAGCAAAAGACGAAATTGTATCAAATTTATTACCACGATTAATATCCATATACGTTGCCACTGGTCCTGCGCCATGAGTAGGATATAAATCTCCATTTTTATGTAATGAATGATGTGTTCTCCATTTGGCTTCAGATGCTCCTTTCTCACCAAATTCAACACCACCACCATATGTGTCTACACCATTATTAAATTTCACATTACGAAGATCGTGTTGGTAACCACATCTAGCATGCATTGATTCTCCAAACATCCCTTCTCTCACCATCTGTAAAACAGCCATTACATCACGGCGGTAACATACATTTTCAAGAATCATTAAATGCGAACCCGTTTCTTCATGCACGTTTACTAAATCCCAACATTCTTGTAAAGTCATGGCTGCAGAAACTTCTACTCCTGTAAATTTACCTGCTTTCATACTATCTACAGACATTGGAGTATGCCATACCCAAGGAGTAGAAATAATTACGCCTTGAACCTCTTTAAGGTCAAGCATATTTCTGTAATCTAGTTCATTTTTACCAAAAATCTGCGGTTTCTTTTTACCATGTTTTTCAACATATTTCAACGCATTTTTTATCGCTTTATCATCTGTATCACAGATAGCAACAACCTCTGTATCTTCTCTTAAAAGTGCATTGTTTAAATGCCATATTCCTCTAGCACCTGTACCAATAAAAGCAAGTTTAACTTTTTCGTTTTTAGATTTAGCAAACCCCATTCCCGGAGCTACAATAGTACCCGCTCCTGCAATTGCTGCTGTCTTTAAAAAGTCTCTTCGTTTAGTATTCATGATATGTTGTATTGATTAAAAGTAAGTTAGGTTTGCGATCAGTTTTTATTAAGTCTAACCGAGTAATATGTTGTATAAATAATCTTGAATATTTAATTTATATTTTTTATTATTTATAATAACAATATTAATAATTTAAATGATTTATTTAATCACTAAGAGTAAAAAAATACATTTAAATATGTTAAATAAATTAAATTTTGAGGTTTAATCATTAAAATTAAAAAATGATAACTCTAAATTGTATCTGCAATAATAGAAGTAAATACCCTCCATATCAATTAAACTCTTTAAATAAAATTGTTAATTGATACTTATTAATAACAAACATTATCTATTAAGCACTGAACATAACATCAGCATCAATTTTTTAAAAACTATAAATGAATACAATAAAATTAGGGATAATAGGAGCCGGTTATAGAGGTAGTATTCACTTAGAAAATTGCTTACAAAGAGAAGATGTAGCTATTGAGGTAGTTATAGAACCCTCTTTAATAAATCAAGAAAAAGCAATTGCCTTATTTGCTAAATACAATAAAAAACTACCGATCTTCTACAAAAGTGATTACCCGCTATTGTTTAAAGAAATAGTTCTTGATGCTGTAATTATTTCTGTCCCTTGGGATGTATTCCCTGAGGTAGCTAAATATGTTCTTCGTTTTCCTATTTATGTTGGAATAGAAGCGGCTAGTGCTCAAAATATGGAGTTGTTATATGCTTTGAAAGCAACACAAGAGAATAGTGGAGCTACGTGTATGATTTTAGAAAATACGTGTTTCCATAGAGATGTAATGGCTGTTCAGAACATGATTGATCAAGGGCTTTTTGGTGAACTAATACATTGTAGAGGAGGGTATGAACATGATCTTAGGACCGTTAAGTTTGATGAAAATATGAATTATGGTGACGGGGTTGAAGGAGAGGCTTCTTGGAGAACACATCATTCTACATTTAGAAATGGAGATTTATATCCAACACATGGCATAGGTCCTATAGCCTCGTTATTAAAAATTAATAAAGGCAATCGGTTTACCTCTATTGTGTCGCATGCTACTAAAGCTGTTGGACTTAAAAGTTATGTTGAACAAAATAAAGGAGTTAATCACCCGAATGCAAAAGATAAATATACCTTAGGCGATGTAGTAACAAGTACCTTAACTACCGCCAATGGAGAAACAATTGTCCTTACACATAACACCAACTTACCTCGCCCTTATTCACTCGGTTTTAGGGTACAGGGAACTAAAGGTATCTGGATTCAGGAGCATGGCAATCATTTACACCTTCAAGATAAATGTGTAGCAGATGAGTGGATAGAAAAACCCTATCAAGTGTTTAATGCTTATGATGCTACTTGCTGGAAAAAAGGACAGTATAAAGCAGCAAAAACAGCTAGGCATCAAATGGATTATTTTGTCTTGGATGAATTTATTTCAGCAACAATTGAAAAAAGAAAACCAAAATACGATCTTTATGATATGTTGACTTGGTTAGCAATTTCTCCGTTATCAGAATTATCTATCAACCAAAATAATAAAACAATTCCTTTTCCTGATTTTACAGATGGAAATTGGGAAAATAAAAAACTTACAACAACAGTAACTTCTAAAAATAATGATTAAAAAATTACAATTACTTTCTTTTTGCTTACTGCTATCAGTAAGTGCATTTTCACAAGGTTTTTTACGTACTGATGGTACAAAGATTATAAATGATGATGGAGAATATATTCTTAGAGGAATAGGTACAGGAAACTGGCTCATTCAAGAAGGATACATGATGCAATCTACCAGTGCTGGAGTAAATACACACACCCAATTTCACGATAAATTAGTTGAAACAATGGGACAAGAAAATACAGATAAATTCTACGATACTTGGATTGAGAACCATTTCAGAAAAACTGATTTAGACTCAATGAAAGCATGGGGATTTAATTCTGTACGTGTTGCATTGCATTACAAATGGTTCACTTTACCAATTGAAGAAGAAGATACCTTAGCAAATGGTGAACTGACAACTACTTGGATAAATAAAGGTTTTGAAGTTACAGACAGCCTTTTGTCTTGGTGTGCTCAAAATGAAATGTACTTGATTTTAGATATGCACGGTGCTCCTGGCGGACAAGGTAGAGATGCCAATATCTCTGATTATGATACTGAATTACCATCTCTTTGGGAAAGTGAAGACAACAAAAAGAAGCTAGAGAATTTATGGATTAAACTTGCTGATAGATACAAAGATTCTCCATGGATTGCTGGTTACGATCTATTTAACGAACCAAACTGGGGATTTACAGAAAAGTCGTCTCCTAATGGTTGTGGCTGTGATAATAACGACCCTATTTGGGAGCTACATGAGCGTTTAATAAATGCAGTAAGAACGGTAGATAAAAACCATATTGTATTTATTTCTGGTAATTGCTGGGGTAACAATTACGAATCTCTAAGTAAACATTCGTTGAAAGATGCTGACGATAATATGGTTATCACTTTCCATAAATATTGGAATAACAATAATAGTGATGTATTGAATGGTTGGTTAAAAATGAGAGAAGAATATGGTTTACCGCTTTGGATGAGTGAAAGTGGAGAAAATTCTAATACATGGTTTTCTGATAGCATAATGCTTTATGAAAAAAATAAAATTGGATGGTCTTGGTGGCCTGTAAAAAAGAGCCGAACAAACAACATTTTAAAAGTAGTAACTCCTGCATCTTATTCTGCTTTAATTACATCTTGGGAAAACAAAGCTCCTTTGTCTAAAGAAGAGACTTTTGCAGCCGTAATCGATTATGCAGAATCTCATAAAACTGAGAATTGTGTAATTGCTCCTGATGTTATTTATGCGATGACGGGGCAGTTAGATAATTACACTACAAAACCTTTTAAAGTACATACCACCAATGCACCAATTCTTTTTGCAGATTACGATTTAGGTAGAGATGGTTACGCTTATTACGACAAAATTTCGGCTGATTATCATATTGATAATGGTGGAGATTGGATGATTTGGAATAATGGTAAATTCTACCGCAATGATGGTGTTGATATCACAGAATTTAATAAGCAGCCTATTATAAGTTGGATCGAAGAAGAGGAATGGATGCAATACACTTTTAATGTAGCAAAAAAGGGTAAATATACGTTAGAAATTCAAGCGTCAGCCAAAGAAAATGAGGGTATTCTTCAGCTTATAGTTAATGATAAAATTGTTGTTGAAAATATAACATTAGCAAAAACAGGTAATTCTGAAAAGTACACAACTACATCAATTAAAAAAGTAGCTTTACCGAGTGGAGAAGTGAAAGTGAAATTTAAAATCATAAAAGGCAATGTGAACCTTCTAGATTTTAAATTCAATAAATAAGACAAAATCCTCTCTTTAAAGTAATTCAAACACTTTAAAGAGAGGGTTTTATTTTTTATGCTTCTTCTATTTTGAAGATATCATTTAGGTTACCGCTGTATGCGTTTAACGTTCTTTTTAAATAGTTATAAGTGAACTTCAGAAAAGTTTCATAATCAAAACTATTATCAAAAGCCCATTTTATTACTTTTTCTGCTTCTTCTAAAGTTAGGCTAAAAAAGTTCTCACTATAATATTTTGATTTACCTTCGTAGATCACATTTAAATCAATTACACCATTTTTAATTAAAGGGTGCGATAAAATAAATTGTCCCACAGAAATCATAATTTGTTGGTATTCCTCGTTTGTAATCAGCATTAGTGAAGGGTCTTCCTCTTCGTACCCACAAACAAATCTTCCCAATAAAGTTGTAGACTCTTTAAAGATCAATAATTCATCATCTAGGTCTTCGTCTACGCAATTGTCTTTATTAGAAACTATAAATTCACCGTCCTTTTCTCCAACTTCTTCTACCTCCATTATTGGATATTCCGACATAGCACGTTCTGCTGTAGAAATCCTTACAATTTTATAATTACTCATGCTTTAATGTATCGTTTATTAAAATTGAAACAAAGTTAGAGATGATATTAGAAATTAAAAGATATTAAAACATGTATGTATCTATATTTTAATTATTAATAAAGTTAAACATAATAAAAGACTAATTTATCTTTTATTATATTTGATTATCAAATTAAAAAATGAAATAAACTGTTTTTCTATGAATACGACACACGTTCACGAGGTAATCTTTTTAGTACAAGATAATGATGCTGTTTTTACACCAGCTACTTTAATGGATGCAATCTCTAATAAATGGGGAGAAGATATTCATTTCACAGCTTGTTCTGGAGTTCCTTTTCCTAAAGAAGAAACACTTCCGTTCTTAATGGAAAGAAGTAAAGTATTTGTAAATGATAATGGAATGGTAGAAGTACACCCTACAATGAAGATGTGCGATTCTCATACGAGATAATCTATTCTTAATAAGAGTAAAGAAATACATAAAAAGTAGCATCTGCAGACGTTTTCACGATTTGGGATGCTATTTTTGCGTCTAAACATTTTTGATATATGGATTTAAGTACGCTGCTAGAAAAGTTTGATGGTAAGAAATTAGAAATGACTGATGTTAGTTCTTATGAACAATGGTCGTTAAACTTTTTTCATGACAAGAATATTGTTAGAGAACCAAATTTACAGATGACTTTACAGTTAGATGTAACCAAAGGACTAGACTATTATGCGGCCACTATTAAGAAAATTGATGGTGCTTCTTTTAGTAGCTACTTAATGTGGTGTTTAGTACAAGCAATGAAAGAACACCCCTATTTTAGGTATAGAATGATTGAGGGTGAGTGGTATATTTTTGATAATCTACCTGTTTTCTGTCCTGTTGCTGTTGGTGGCGACAAGCGTTTTACTGAAATTTTAGTCGAAAATCCTGCTCATTCTAGCATAGAAGATTTTATTGCTAATTACAGAACAAAGATAAAACAAGCCTTTGATAAGGAAGGAGATTTTGCACCACTACCCCCTACTGTTTGGGCTTCTGCACATTTTATTGGTAATCTCCCAAATCTGCAATTTACAAGTTTCCAATTGCATACGTCAGCATTAGATTCTGCTCGTCCTTTTTTCTATTTTGGTAAACGCTACGAACAAAATGGGCAATCATTTATTCCGCTTTCAATAACTTTTGACCACTCTAATTTAGACCCTTTTGTATTGTCTAACTTTATGGCTGATTTTGAAAAAGTTCTTATTGGAGAATAATTAGTTAGCTATTTTCACCTTAACAATAAACTTATTCTACAGGTAAAAATATGAAACGCAATCTATTAGATATATACTTTAAATAATCAATCTAAAAAACGCACCAACAACACCAAGCACTAGATACAGTTTAACAATAAAAAGATTTTATAGTAGTATACCTTTTAAAATTTTATTTATTTGTCTTCAATACCATAACTTACTGATATAATGTTTGTTACATAAGTCTATTTAAGTTATGAAAAACTACTTATTACCAATTTTATTGTTCTCATTTTGTACTTTCTCATCTATTCAATTTGCCAATGCACAATCTTTTAAGATTGGTGGTGGTATCGGAAACACATTTGCTGATCATAAGCTTACTAATATTAGTGGCAGTGATTTTAATGTGAGTGACAATGCACTTGCTTGGAAAGTCTTTGCAGGTGTTGGAAAGAAATTCTTGGGTATCGAGGGTGGATATCGTTCACTAGGAAAAGTAAAAGCAAATGATGGAGGATACGATTATGAATCTAAAATTACTGGTTGGGATGTTTCTTTAAGAGGAAAAATTCAGATAGGGCCAATTTTTGGTTTTGCTAAGGCTGGTGCTTTTTGGGCAAAATATGAAAATTCTGGTTCTGGTGTTCAACAACCAGGTACTGAAAATGACACTCGCTTTTTATGGGGTGTAGGTGCAGGAATTATTCTTGCTGAAAGATTAGAATTGCGCCTTGAATGGGAAGCAATGGATTTAAGTTCTGATACTCACCTTTCTACTCTTGGGCTTACAACTGCTGTAATCTTAGGAAGTAATGACTAACTAAAAATTATAGTAATATATACATTTCTGAGAGACGCTAACATAAACTATGTTAGTGTCTTTTTTTATGCAATTTCCTCACATCGAAAAAAATCAATTCTTTTGTTCAATAAACTACAATACTTTAAAACGCATGAAGAGTTAGAAGAATTGTTAAGGACTTTCTTTCAGGTATAATTTATCTTTTCACACTGAGTTACATCACTAATAATGTATTTCACCTTTAAAATTTGACACTTTTGGGATACTAAAAGGTACTTTATGGGTAATAATAGTGGTAAACTTAAACGTTTATTCTACTATATTATTTATCAACTATAACTAAATTATTATGACACTACTACTAATTAGCACGATATCATTTGCCTTTGGAATTGGGTATGTGAAATCTCAGAAAAAAGAGAAAAAAGAAACATTAGATTATTTTGCTCAGTCTATGTTAGACGATATTTAATCTAATTAGAAATACATAAAAAAAACACCATACAGGAATTGTATGGTGTTTTCTTTTTATATTTTGTTAGACTAAATAATGCCTAAGTCTTTTCCTACTTCAGTAAACGCAGCAACAGCTTTTTCAAGATGTGCTTGTGTATGTGCGGCAGAAAGTTGTACTCTAATACGTGCTTGTTCTTTAGGAACTACTGGGAAGTAGAAACCAATCACGTAAATACCTTTTTCTAATAATTTTTCTGCAAAACGTTGCGATAATTCCGCATTATATAACATTACAGCACAAATTGCAGAATCGGTAGGTTTAATATCAAAACCAGCGGCTAACATTTGTTCATTAAAATAAGCAGTATTAGTATGTAATTGCTTCGATAATTCGTTGGTAGTGTTCATCATATCGAACATTTCTATACCTGCTGCTGCAATAGATGGAGGAATAGAATTCGAGAATAAATAGGGTCTAGAACGCTGACGTAACATTTCTATTACTTCTTTCTTACCCGTTGTAAAACCACCAATTGCACCACCAAATGCTTTACCTAGTGTACCCGTAATAATATCCACTTTTCCACGAATATCAAAGTGTTCTGTTACACCTCTTCCCGTTTTACCAACAACACCTGCAGAGTGGCACTCATCAACCATTACCAATGCATCGTATTTCTCTGCTAATTTTACCACCTCGTCCATTGGAGCAACGTGACCATCCATAGAGAATACACCATCTGTAACAATAATTCTATAACGTTGTTCTTGAGCGGCAATCAATTGCTTTTCTAGATCTTCCATGTTTGCTGTTGCATAACGGAAACGTTTTGCCTTACATAAACGCACACCATCAATAATAGATGCATGGTTTAAAGTATCAGAAATAATTGCGTCTTCTGCTGTTAATAATGGTTCGAAAACACCACCATTTGCATCAAAACAAGCCGCGTATAAAATTGTATCTTCTGTACCGAAAAAATCGGCAATTTTCTCTTCTAGTTTCTTATGTAAATCTGTTGCTCCACAAATAAAACGAACAGATGACATCCCAAAACCATGAGTGTCCATCGCATCTTTTGCAGCTTTAATTAAGTTAGGGTGATTAGAAAGTCCTAAGTAATTATTTGCACAAAAGTTCAATACTTTTTGACCTGTGTTTAAAGTGATTTCAGCATCTTGAGGACTTGTAATGATACGCTCACTTTTATAAAGACCATCCGCTTTTATCTGTTTCAAGTCTTCTTTAAGACTATCATATATTTTCTTACTCATCGTATTTTTATTTTTGTGTTATTAAAACAGTAGTTGATTTACACTAGGACCTAATCCCAATTTAAGATAACCTTTCCACAATTTCCTTCTTCCATTACATCAAAACCTTTTTGAAAATCATCAATACCAAAACGGTGTGTAATTATTGGAGCTATATCTAAACCAGAAAGAAGCATTTGTTCCATCTGGTACCAAGTTTCGTACATTTCTCTACCATAGATTCCTTTTAGAGTAAGCCCTCTAAAAATAATCTTATTCCAATCTACCTGAGCAGATTGAGGTAAAATTCCCAATAAAGATACTTTACCAGAATTGTACATATTATCTATTAATTGATTGAATGCAATAGGAGAACCCGAACATTCCAAACCAATATCAAAACCACTCATGTGTAATTCTGCCATTACATCTTCTAGCTTTTCTTTTGCAGGGTTTACCACTCTTGTAGCTCCCATTTTCTTTGCTAGTTCTGCTCTGTACTCGTTCATTTCTGTAGCAACAATGTGACGAGCACCTGCAAATTTTGCTACTTGTATAGCCATACTACCAATTAAACCAGAACCGGTAATTAGTACATCTTCTGCAATTAACGGGAACGATAAAGCAGTATGAGTTGCATTTCCTAGAGGGTCCATAATAGCCACCACTTCATCTGGAATTTGTGCATTAATTTTCATCACATTGGCTCCAGGTACTTTTACATATTCTGCAAAAGATCCGTTAGTATTTACTCCAATACCAATTGTTTGTTCACAAATATGCTGACGACCACGACGACAATTTCGGCATCTATTACACGCAATGTGCCCTTCTCCTGTTACTCTATCGCCTTCTTTAAACGATTTTACTTCGCTACCAAAAGCAGCAACATGACCTACATATTCATGTCCGATTGTTTGTCCTACTCTAATCGTTTTTTGTGCCCATTGATCCCACATATAAATGTGTAAGTCTGTACCACAAATTGAAGATTTTGAGACTTTAATTAAGACATCATTTGGTCCTATTTCTGGAATGGCTACATCTTCCATCCACAAGCCTTTTTCGGCTTTTGATTTAACTAGTGCTTTCATGGTATACTATGTAGTAAGTGTTTTTCTTTTAAAAAAAGATGATGTGTTTATATATGCGAGTTAATTTCAATAACCAAATTAAATACTGTTTAGCCAAATAATAAACTATTATTCAATTTTTTATTTATGATTAATATTATTAAGCGAAATTTAATATTGTAAAAATACACAAGAACTTTTAAAGAATCTCGATTTAATTATTAATAAATTAGAATAAACTTAACCCTTCAACTTCTAGCTTTTTTAGGCTTTTAACTGATAAAAAAAAGCAAGTGCATCACCTTCAGACAATGGGTTTAATCCATTTAAAATCCCTTTAATTATTTCTTTCCCTTCTTTTTTTATTGCTGCATTTAATTCTTGTGCATCTTCTCCTTCTGGTGTTGGCAAAATTCCTTCTCCACAAGCCTCTATAACACCTACTCCTTCGTATTTATATTTAAGTAAATTTTCTGGAGTTCTATAAGCTGGATTTCTAAACAATAAATACACTTGGTAACCATTATTTACTTTACGCATTGCAGTATTAAAAGTATTGTCACTATTAGCTCCCTTCCACTTACTCAATACCGTTTGTAAAGCAATTTCCATCAAAATTCTATCATCTGCCTCTAATTTTATTACCGTTAACGGGAACTTACAAAGCGTATAAGTCACTTGGTTTTGTATAAACTGTGCTTTTACTTTTGTATTAAAAATGGGAAGCTCAAGTTTTTTAAAAACCTGATAATGCAAATGCGATAAAATAGAAGCCCCGGCCCATTCTCTATCAGAATTAGAACACACAGTATATTCGGGTTGCATGTCTAAAAAGTGAAGCTGATTTTTAAAACTATCAGCACTTACCTCCATAGGTTTATGTTCTTCAGAAATCAACACAAAATGATGATGATATAAAGGGAAAGGCGTCAATTGTAAAAAGAATGGAGTTGAACCTAAATCAATGGGTAAATGCTTTAAATTCTCTTTGCCTTTACTACCTACATTTTCTATGCAAATAGGGCACTTTGCTCCATTTGGTAATTGAGGCTTCTTAACCCCTGCCATTTCTTTACTATATTTTGATCTTACATGATTGATCTGAATTTTGTAATCAATTTCATCCTCTACATCAAAAAAATGCAAACGTTCATTTCCTTCTAATGCTTCTTTTGTAATGTATTTTGATTGAAATGCTGAAAGGTATAATTCATCCATTTGGTTCGATAACACCGAACTTCTATTTGTCTCTTTGATTGTCATTGGTTTAATTATTTTAAAGATATTAGGTTAGTCTATGCTGGAATATTAGGCTTTTGTCTTGTTGGTTAATGTTTGATCAAAAAAGGAAAATTGAAGTCATTTCTAAATAATGAAATTCTCTAGAAATGACTTCTTTATACTATTTTACACAAAATGAATGGCTGCTTCAGAAGGTCTAAATATTTTATCAGACACTAATGTTGTTGCTCCTAAACAACCTGCTTTTCTTCTTATATCAGAATAAGTGATTGTAGTTTGTGCAAACGTTTCTGGCAATGAATGTTTAATGACAGAAGACTTTACAGGAAAAAGGATATAATCTTTTAACTGACTCACTTTACCTCCTAGAATAATTTTATCTGGGTTAAAAAGGTTAACTAAAATACCTATTGCTTTACCAATAGAAACCCCTGCTTGTTCTGTTAATTCTATGCCTACTTGGTCGCCCATTGTAACAATATCAACAAAAACATCTAAGTCAACTTCTGTTTTACCAGCTTCTTTCAGAATTTTTTCTACAATAGGAGATTCTCCCTTTTTGTAGATGTCTTGCATTTTTCTCACCAAAGCTTCTCCAGAAGCAAAGGTTTCTAAACACCCTTTTTTACCACAATAACACATATCACCATGATCATCTATACGTATATGACCAAGTTCCCCTGCCAATCCATTTTGTCCGGTATATAAACCTCCACTTACAATCATGCCCATACCAATACCTTTATCAAGGTTAATACATAAAGCATTTTCTGAAGTTTTGGCAGTACCAAAATGCAACTCTCCTAAAGTAAGTGCATTTACATCGTTCTCAATTTCTACAGGTACTTTAAAAGCATCTGTTAAATAGTTTTGCAACGTAGTGTCTAAATCATTGAAATAACTAAACGATCTACCCGTTTTACTATTCACCAAACCAGGTACAGCAACCCCTACTCCTAATACTCTTTCTAAAGGAATTTCCTGATCGTTAATGATCTTTTTTATCGATTTAATCAGACGTTTTAAGAAGTTGACCGAGTCTTTAATTTCTCTTGTATCTTCAGAAACAAAAAAGCGTTCTTTGTTCTGTAAATCCAGCAGAATGATTCTCGTTTTCCTTAAACCCACTTTCACACCAAAAAAATAGCCTCCATCAGGATTTATTTGATAAGAAGTAGGAGGTCTTCCTACGTTTTTCTCCGTTCTATGCTCCTGTAAAAATATATAATTATCGTCTACCAATTCTTTCATTAAAGAAGATGACATTGGTAAGGTTAATTCTGTTCTCGTAGCAATTTCTGAAGGAGATAGTGTTTTCTCCTTAAGTAATAATTGTAATATCTGACTTTTTCGAATCTGTTTCTTTTTAAAAACTTTCCCGTCTTTCTTCATCCTATTACTAATCAAAAAATTAAAATTTGTTGTGCTTAAGTAAGCAATTTATAATTTTTTTTATTAATTATTGCTATTCTTCATTTTTTTACGTGAACCACAATTCATAAATATAATTAAACAACTGTATTACATACCTTTAAACTGTAATAATCCACTACAATATTAAGTTCTGTTTTTATTTGATATATTATTTTCGGCTGCAATTTTATCTAATTTACTAAGATTTATTTTCGGCTGATTTGGTTTCACTGCATGGTTAAACTCCGTATTCATTTCTACTACATTGTTAAAAAAGCCACAATTTTTAAGGTAGAAACCCGTACTATTTACTCCTCCACCATAATCAAACCTATCTAAGCCTCTTGCTGTTGCATCTGCAGTAAATTTTGCACTGTCTACGGCATACCAATCTCCTTTTGCTGTTCTCACCCACTGATTTTTATAATTTGCTTGACGCATAATATCACCTGTGGCCGGTATAAAATTCTCTAAAAATGAATGAAAATTGGTAAGATAAGTAGTAGTTTTTGGTCTTTTAAAACTCGCTATAATTTGCCATTCATGTTCTTCGGGTGCAAAGAAATAAGCTGTGTATTGCGTATAATTATGGGCTACTGGATGTCCTCTTAAAAGAAATTTATACGTTGTTTCTGGTTTCCAATTGTACACTTTATAGCTTTGGCCACCAGCTCCTTCATCTCCAAATTTTCCAGTGGTTACTCCTTCGCCTTTTGCTAATAATTGTATTTTCTGATCATCAGGAATGTCTTCTGGATTATCTGTTTTAAAAGGACTCCATACAGAAAATAAAATACGTCTTTCATTTTCACTGTTTACCTGAATACCGAAATAACCTTCACCAAACCCATTTGCCATAAAATAAGAACCAATTACGTCTTCTCCTTTTGGCACCTCAATTTCGTTATAAAACCATTCTACTTCTTGGTCTTTAACGGCTGCCGGAAGTTCATATTTTAAATGAACACTTGGGCCTCTTCTTCCAAAATACGTATTACTTTCTGGAATGCTATAAAATTTATTTTCAGTTTTTTTATCTATCTCTAAATACACAATTTGAACATCGTCAACAAGTGTTTTCTTATTAATTATGACTTCTTGATATCCTGATTTTTGCAGCTTAAAACTTCCAATATCTATCGCTTTTAACTCCTTAGATTTTACAGTGATAAACTTCTCTTGCTGTCCAATCTTAATACTTAATTGCACAGGTCCATTTATAACTTTTAATTTAACTTTTAAATTAATCTTACCCGCTTTGTCAGCATAAAAATAAGCCGTTATTGGTTGGGTACTTTTCCAATTTTCTATACCATTTTTAGTCACCACTTTTGGAACTTCATGGTAATTATCGCCTATCCACGCATTATCTCTCAAGAGTAGTGTAAAACCCTCATTGCTTTTAGGTGTAGACGGCGCACAACTCATTATTAAACTAGAGAGTACTAAAAGAATGCAATTAAAATACTTCATATCAATAGGTATATAAATAATAAAGTGATACATAAGTATCACTTTATAGGTCTCAAATTAATTGTAAGTTCTGTTTTTCTGCTAATAAAGTCTATACCGTAAGAACGGTTGCATCAGCAACAATTTTCTTCATTTCTTCAAATTGCACTTCCATACTTTCCACCAATTTAAACTGTGCTTTAGCACGTTGTAAATTGTGGTGTTCATGTTTTGTCTTAAAGTAGTTATCACCGTCAATGTAGTCAGTTATAAATCTTAAACCGATAATAAAAGTCATAATTTTTGCTGATAATGGAAGGTATTTTATCTCTGTTTCTGTTAAAATATCAGCTGTTTCTTGAAGAAAACCTTCAGTATATGCTTTAAACAAATTGATGTCCATTTCTACATTATCTAAATTTGCATCGTCCTCTGCACCCGTATTTGTAGATGTTCTTATAGAGTCTCCAAAATCATAATGTACTAAACCTGGCATTACCGTATCTAGATCAATAACACACAATCCTTGATCGTTTTCATCTAATAAGATGTTATTAATTTTAGTATCGTTGTGTGTTACTCGAATTGGCAAAACACCTTCTTTACTTAAACGTACTAGCGTAAGCATTTCTTCCGTTCTCTCTTTTACAAAAGCGATTTGTTCTTGTGCTAGAGTAACTCTGTCTTTAGGGTCTTTCTCTACTGTATCTAAAAAAGTTTGCAAACGTGTTTCCATGTTATGGAAATTTGGAATAATCTCGTAGAGTTTACTTCCGTCTAAATCAGACAATAAAGATTGAAAACCACCAAACCCAACACCTGCCTGAAAAGCTTGTTTTGGCTCTTCCACTTGATCGTAAGTTTTTGCAGGATTAATTTCCAGCATCACTCTCCAATAATCTCCACTTTCATCTTTGTAATACATATTTCCATCTTTTGCAGGAAGGAAAGTTAATGTATTAATATCTGGGTTCTTATGTGGCATTTGTTCATACTTCTTTCGTAAATGTTTTGTTACAGCAACTATGTTGTTCATTAGTTCTGGCACATTTGGAAAAATATGATGGTTTACTCTCTGAAGAATGTAATTTTGCGTAGTCCCTTCTACTTCTATTAAGTAGGTATCGTTTATATGTCCTGAGCCAAATGGGTGTATAGATTTAACAGGAATATCGGCTATAAATTGGTTGAATTTTTCTTGTAGTTCTTTCATCATTTTCTAATTAGGTATTTAGCCAACTCCATTTTATTGGAGTTGACTTTAAGTCTGTTTGTTTGTTATAAAGGTCTAGAATTAGTGTTGTACTGCGTTTTAGACAGGCGAACTTTCTTTGTAACAGATGTTGTTTTAAACGGTTTAAGTGTAAAATTATATGTAATACTTTGAGTGGCTGGAATAATATATTGCTCTAATGGCATAGAATACCAACTATCAGTACCTGCAACTCCTCTTTGTTTATAATCGATGTGCCATTCTACCATTTTCTGTGGTGATACATCGCTATCGTGTCTATTTTCTAATCTCACTTCTGGATATTCATATCCAGCACGTGCATCGAGATCTACAGCTCTGTAATGTAATGCAGATGTTCCTAAATTTTCTGTACTAGAGAACATTAAACCATTCCCTGA
Organism: Flammeovirga pectinis; assembly: GCF_003970675.1. Taxonomy (GTDB): domain Bacteria; phylum Bacteroidota; class Bacteroidia; order Cytophagales; family Flammeovirgaceae; genus Flammeovirga; species Flammeovirga pectinis. The sequence goes on along the minus strand of NZ_CP034563.1, from coordinate 569,080 downwards.
TTTATCTGCTAATGCAGCCCATTTAATATCTGTTTTATACCCATTTTCTTGCGGTCTTTCATATGCAAAAAATTGTTCTGCAACTGTACTAGAATAAACATCTACAGAAGCACCATCGTTTCTATCAATGTAGTTTTCCCAAGGACCTCTTCCGTAATACGTAAAATTATTAAACTGCTCTTTAAGCTCCATTACCAACCCAAAACGAGGTAAATCTGGTAAATCTTCTTTGCCTACAAGGTTGGCTTTTACATCAATTACTCCGTTTCCGTAAACAAGATAGGCAACAGAACAAGTCGTATTAATTTCACCCAGATCAAAAGTTACATCAATTTGTACTTTGCCTTTTGCAAGTTCTTGTACTTCAACATTTTTTACTTTTGCTTCTAAAGTGGCTCTCTTCCAATTAATGTTTTTAACATCCATCTTATTACCATAATCATTGTCAATAATTGGTCTCCAGAACGTTGGTTTAGGTCCATTTCCTTCATTTAAGAAAGACACTCCGTTTACTTTATAAGTAGAAATTGTTCCTCTTGCTCTATCAAATTCTACAGTAACTGTTCCGTTAGAAACCTTTACTTCAGCTTCTGAATTTACTACTTTTAAGGCTGCAAAAGCAGGTAATTTTGTTGCTGCTTTTCTATAAATTGGCAACTTAAATTGTTGTTTTGCTACTTCAAACCCTCTAGGTAAAAACGGCTCTGCTTCTTTTTGTTGAACAGAAATATTTAAGAAGTATTCTGTATTTTGCTGAGGTTTAATTCCACTTACATCAAAAGTAATTTCTTCTGTAGAATTGGGTGCTGTTTTTAAAGTTCTTATAGGGAATTTCTTTATGATTTTCCCATCTGCTTTAACAGTAGCCACCACATTGTATTTACTTAAATCTATAAAGTAATTCCAGTTTTTTACCGCTACAATTCCTTTGGATAAATCAACGTCAGTAAATTTTACGTTCTGATATTGCTTCTTTACTTCATGTAATGCTGGGTGTACCGTTCTGTTGGCATTAATTACCCCATTCATTAAAAAGTTGCCATCTGTTGGTACATTATCAGGACCAAAATCTCCACCAAAAGCATACATTTTTTTACCATCATCTTTGGTTACCAATAAACCTTGGTCTACCCAATCCCAAATAAAACCACCTTGTAGGTTGTCGTACTTTTCAATCACATTCCAATAATCTATCATATTGCCTGTAGAGTTCCCCATAGAGTGCTCATACTCGCACATAATTAAAGGTCGGTCTGTGTTTTCTTTTGCATACTTCTCTATATATTCTACGCCTGGGTACATTGGTACATAAATATCTGTATTCCATTCTAAACCTGCTCTTTCGTACTGTACAGGGCGGTTATCTACAGATTTTAAATACTTGTAACCTTGGTAAAAGTTATAGCCATTCCCTGCCTCATTACCTAAAGACCAGCCAATAATACACGCATAGTTTTTGTCTCGTTCGTACATTCTTCTAATACGGTCTACATGTGCTAATTCGTAGCTGGGTGTATTCCCTAAAGAACGTCCTTTGGCGAGATTATATCCCATTCCATGCGATTCTATATTTGCCTCATCAATAATATAAATTCCATATTCTGCACACAGGTCGTACCAATATTCTGGTTGCGGGTAATGAGAAGTTCTTACAGCATTTACATTGTACTGTTTCATTAACTCAAAATCTTTTCGCATCAACTCTTTGGTCATGTAATGCCCTGTTTCTGGATTGTGCTCGTGTAAGTTTACTCCTTTTAATAAAATCGGCTGACCGTTTACCAACATCATACCGTCTTTAATTTCTGTAATTTTGAAACCAATACGTTGAGATGTCGTCATTATTACCTCATTATTTTCATTTTTAAGCGTGAGTAATAATGTATATAAACTAGGATTTTCAGCAGACCAAGCATTTACATTTTTTAGTACTTCTTGATCAAATTTATAGGTTGATTTCCCTTTTTTGTCCAATAAAATTCCTTGATCTCCTTTAGCAACTACTTTAGAACCTTCCATCAACTTATACATTAAATTGATGTTTTCTTTTTGTGTAGTTGCTTTTGCCAATTCTACTTCCAAATCAAAAGCTCCATCTTTATAGTTGTTTTCTAAAGTAGAAACTACTTTGATGTCATTAATTGCTGTTTTTGGTTGTGCTAATAGATAAACATCACGCTCAATTCCGCTTATTCTCCAGAAATCTTGACACTCTAAATAAGAAGCATCAGACCAACGGTAAACTTCAAAAGCTACTGTATTTTCGCCATCCGTTAGATATTCTGTAATATTAAATTCTGATGGTAATTTAGATCCTTGCGTATAGCCGACTTTCTTACCATTTACATAAATAAATGCAGCAGATTTAATGGCTCCAATATGTAAAATTACTTCTTCGTTTTTCCAATCAGCGTTTACATTAAATGTTCTTTTATAAGAACCTACAGGATTGTAATTCTGAGGAACGTACGGTGGTTGTGCTTTTCTTAAATCTGTGTAATCATCATTTCTCCAATCTGCAAATTCGTGCGGATGGTTGGTATAAATAGGAATACCAAAACCTTGTACTTCCCAGTTTCCGGGTACAGTGATATCGTCCCAAGAGGAAACGTCGTATTTGTTTTTATAGAAATCTTTTGGTCTTTCTGCAGGAGATTTGACAAATTTAAATTTCCATGTTCCATTTAAAGATTGAAAATTCTGAGAAGCCTCTAGGTCATTTTTTATGGCTTCTTGTTCTGTTTTATAAACACCAAATTGCACACGAGTATCCATTTTATTCTCCTGAATCATGTTTGGATTCTCTAAATATGGATCTTTCTCTCTTGTTAATTGTTGTGCGTAGCTCAATTGAGCTACGCAAAATAGTAACAAGGCTAATGTATAAGTTGCCTTCATCATGTTATTAAAAAATTAGGTTATCTCCACGCAGGATGTTGTGTAATATTTTTCGAAACGTCTAGAGCTGTTTGCGGAATTGGGAAAACATACGTTCTATCTCCCATACCTCCATCTCTTCTTTTTCTTAAGAAATCTGTATAACTGTCGCCATCAGCATGTTCATAATCTACACTTTCCATATCGTTTGTAAGTGTGTTTTCTGACCAATGTGCTGGGCTTCCGTATTTATTTTGACCCCATCGCCAAGTATCCCAAAAACGTTTTGACTCTCCTGCAAACTCCACTCGTCTTTCTCTTTGAATTAATTCTCGGAGAGCATCTTTTGAGTTATAGATAGATTGATTAACGTTAGGCATACCTGCTCTAGTTCTTATTTGATTAATTGCATTATATATTTCTGTTGTAGGTCCTGTTATTTCGTTCTGTGCTTCTGCAAACATCAATAATGTTTCTGCATATCTATAGACGTAATTATTTACATCACATAGGGAGTGCGTTACTTTATCCATGTCTGTATATTTTCTAAAATTATAGCCTGTTAAAGTACAGTTACTTCCGCCAATTTTATTTGGATTCCCTTCGGTTAAATCAAGTGGATTGTATAAAATACTTTCGTAATAAACCCCATCGTACAAAATGGTTTCTTCAAACCTAGAATCACGAATTGTATATCCTTTTGGATCATTTACCGGATCATATAAAGGAGAAGTAGTGTAAGGGTAACTACCATCTTTTGCTTCGTAAGCATCTGCCAATAAAGTAGATGGCGAAATAGAAGACCAGCCTCCGCCAAAACCATTTGGAAGAAAAGCATAATTAAGATAGTTAGCCCAATCTTCTGTCACTCCGTTTTTATACTCTCTCCAAAGTATATTTTCTTTAGTGCCTGTTTGTGTTGAAGAATGAAAAAGATCGTCATAATTTGCTTCTAAAGCATAATTACCAGATTTAATAATATCTCCTGTAAGTGTTGCCACCCCAGCATAATCTGCAATCCAAAGTAAGTAATCTGCTTTTAGCATTTCTGCAGCAGCTTTGGTTAAGCGGCCATCTGATCTAGTTTCTGGCAAACCTGCAATTGCAATATCAATGTTTTCTACAATAAAGGCTTTTATTTCTTCTTCTGTGGCTGTTGGTACATCTGCTTCTTCTAATGTCAGCAATTTATCTACAAGTGGCACTTCTTTGTACACTTTCCACATATCAAAATATTCAGAAGCCAAGAAGAAATGTACTTCCGCACGCATTTCTGTATTTTCTGTTGCGTCAATACCCGGTACATCATCTACTCTATTTAGAAATTCGTAGCAGTTTCTTATATCTGTGTAAGAAAACCACCATCCACAGAAACCTGTGAATGATGTATGAACGCCTGCAGTATAGTCTCTTAAATCACTTCCTTCCCAAGGGTATCTTAAATAGGCATTATCTGTTGCACTTTCTGTATATAAATGATCCCAAGGTGTTATAGAATTATAGATATTGTCTAAAAATGCTCTTGCTTCGTTCTGATTCTTCCAAAAAGTCTCATCAGAAACAGCATGTAAAGGTTCTTTATCTAAATAGTTACAAGCTGTAGTTAACCCAAGTAAGGCTACTAGTAAAGTTGATATATTGATTAATCTTTTCATTGTTCTGTGTGTTGATAGTAAGTGTTGATTTAGAAATTAATGCTAACACCTGTAGTGTAAACTGATACCTGAGGATAAGAAGAACCTCTACCTCCGTTATCAATTTCTGGATCTACTGTTGGCGACCATAAACTTGAGCTACTCCAAATATTATCTCCACTTACATAAAGTCTTGCGTTTGTTGCTCCTACTTTGCTTAGGAAAGATTGTTTAAATGTGTATCCAATAGTTACATTTTTTAAGCGGATATATTTACCATCTTGTACCCAAAAATCTGAGAAGTATCTACCCGGGTCGTTTACTGTAAAATCTTCTCTTAAAATAGGCAACTCATTGGTGTTTGGCCATGCTTTTTCTTTCATCCACTCATGAGGAGTTGCTTGTAATGCAAATGGCATTGCCGCCTCATTTAATAAAACCACATCTCTTTGCAGAGCTCCATTAAACAAGATATTAAAATCAAAACCTTTCCAAGAACCTCCTAAATTAATACCAAACATATAATGAGGATTCGGATCGCCTATCAATTCTCTATCGTCACCATCAATTACACCATCGCCATTAGAATCAATTAGTTTGATATCTCCTGCTTTAATTCTTCCGTTTGTTAATTCGTAGTGTGCTGTATTGGCCAGTGCTTCTTCATCTGTTTGGTAAATACCGTCTGATTTATAACCGTACCACGATTTCATTGGCGCACCAACATCTGTAAAAACGCGTCCATCGTCTTCAATCCAAGGACCTGTGTTTAAGATATCTACTACATTATTTCTGTTATCAAACATGTTTAAGTTCACAAAATATTGGAACTCACCAATAGAATTATTGTGTCTTAAAGAAACTTCCCAACCGTTATTATCAACTACCCCAGCATTTACACGTGGAGCATCGTAACCAAATTGAGGAGGAACAGGTACATTCATCAGAATATCATTTGTTCTGTTTTTAAATACATCAACAGAGAAGCCTATTAAACGACCAAAGAAATCTCCTTCAAGACCAATATTTGTAGTCTCTTTGGTTTCCCATTTAATATTTGGATTGGCAGTTTTATCATAATAAACAGAAGATACACCCTGATCTCCAATTACTGCAGAACCAGTTGCTAAAGTAGCAGTCCAATCATAATATGGTATATTTTGATTACCAACTTGTCCCCAAGAAGCTCTCACTTTTAAATTTGTCAACCAATCAGCATCTTTTAAAAACCCTTCTTCGCTAATTCTCCAACCTGCTGAAAAAGAAGGGAATACACCGTGTCTATTATTTTGAGCAAATTTAGAAGAACCATCTACCCTTACATTTGCTTCGAACAAATATTTATCTTTAAAAGCATAATTTAAACGTGCATAAACTGACTGAATAGCCCATTCAGATGCTGTTCCATCCATTCTCCAATCTGTAGGGTTCATACTCCCTCCATCAATTACATGAATTGAATTTGTAAGGTAGTTGTACTTCGTCATTTGCCCATTGTTGTTTGTTTTCGACTCATGAGAATAGCCAATCATACCCTTTATATAATGGTTGGCAAAATTCTTTTCGTAATCTAAACGTGCTTGTAAGCCACTGTAAAGATTAGAAGCATTATAATCTTCGTACCAGTTAGGTTCAGATTTCACTAAATCTCCATTTGCTCCGTAGTAATCGTGTTGGTTGTTAAATGCAGTACCTCTATCATGCATATAATTCATGTTGTAATCTATGTAGGCAGTAAGGCCATTTGCAATCTTATAATCTGCACCTAACATCATTTGTGTATACATCAAATCACTAATACGATCGCCACCTTCTTCTAACCATCTTTGAGGGTTACCATTTCTTACATAATTCCATTCTCCGTTATCCCATTTAACAGGATCTACAGGAGAATAAATATTCGCATTGTAAAATGCAGAGCCAACACTTCTTGTAGGTTGAGTACGGCTAGAATTCGCAATATGTGTTCTAAAATGTGTATTTAAACGGTCATTAATTTTAGCATCCACATTCATTCTCATATTATAACGCTGAAAGTTAGTGTTTGCTGTTAACCCTTCTTGATCGAAAAATGAACCAGAACCATAGTATTTAATCTTATCGCTACCACCAGAAACTGTTAAGTTGTGTTGCTGTTGTAAGGCACTACTTTTTAGAATCGACTCTCTCCAATTTGCTCCTTGTTTTGTTCCATCTCTGTACTCGTTAATTTGGTCTTCTGTATAGAGTGGTAATGCACCATCGTTTACCCTTGCTTGGTTACGCATTTCCATGTAATCTACCGCACCAACAAATTGATGTTCTTTGGTAGGAGTTTGAAGGCCTACATAACCGTTATATCCAAAAGAAACTTTCCCATCTTCTCCTCTTTTTGTTGTGATTAGAATTACGCCACCTGCAGCTCTTGCACCATAGATTGCAGTTGCAGCCGCATCTTTTAATACAGTCATGCTTTCAATATCTTGAGGGTTAATATTGTTCATTTCTGCTGGCATACCATCTACAATAATTAGTGCAGGTGTTGAATTGATTGAGGATGATCCACGAACAATAATCGACATATTGTCTGCTCCTGGCTGTCCAGAAGTTTGTGTGGCTACTACTCCTGGCATTGTTCCCTGAAATAAAGATGATGTAGATGTTACAGGTCTGTCTTTAATTAGTTTTTTGTCCATTGTTTCTAATGAACCCGTTACGTTTTCTTTTTTCTGTTCACCAAAGCCGACCACAACAACTTCTTTTAGTTGCTCTGCATCTTCTATTAAGGTGATGTTAAATACGCTTTTAGTTCCTACTGGTAGTTCTTGTGTTTTGTAACCCAGATATCTAAATATCAGTATTGGGTCTTTTGTTCCTGATGGTATTTCTAGATCGAATTTACCATCATAATCAGTGATTGATCCATGTGTTGTTCCTTTAATAAGTACGCTTACCCCTGGTAAAAACGTTCCTTTTGGTTCACTTACAGTTCCGCTTACTTTCTGTCCTTGTGCAAAGAGGTCTAGATTGGTTGCTAAGCAAAGCAAAAAAAGTAAGAGTAAATGATTAGAAGTTGTAGTTAATTGTTTCATGCGGTTAATTGATTGTGATTAAGTCATGCATTAATTATTGTTTTGGTAACGCAATTAAATAATTTTTATTATTAAATAAAAACTATTTTAAAATAATTGTAATTAATACAAAACTTAAGATATCAAAGGACGACTATAAGAACTGAATATATACATTTTAATAACATTAAAGCTATTTTTAATAATTACAATAGGTTTTGATAATAAATCCTAACAATTGTAACCTCACCTTTTTTAGAGGATAAAAATTGTAATATTTGTAAAACAACAACAAAAACATACTTTTATATATTTTTTATTACTTATTAAAAATATACAACCACAATGCATAAAATACTACTTACTTTCCTTACTTGTTTATTTCCTATAATTGGGATTTCTCAAGATAGAATCCCTCATAGTTATATAGAAAACCCAACTGTAATTAGCGTAAATAAGATGGCGCCTAGAGCGGCATTTTTCCCTTTTGAAGACGAGCTAAAGGCATTGAATAATACATATGAAACATCAGCTAATTATCAATCACTAAATGGTAAGTGGAAATTTAAATTACTAGAGAATGATACAGAAGTACCTGTTGGTTTTTATCTTTCAACATTTGATCACACAGACTGGTCGTTAATCAATGTCCCTGCCAATTGGGAAGTTGAAGGCTTTGGTACGCCTATTTATACAAATGATTATTATCCTTTTGCTGATACAAGAGAACGTACAAAAGGATATACTGAAATGTCTGCTCCAAAACCTCCTTTTGTCCCTATAAAAAACAATCCTGTTGGCCTTTATTTCAAAGAATTTGATTTGAACGCTACACACAAATATCAAGATGTTATTCTACATATTGGAGCCATTAAATCTGCTGCTTTTGTATATGTAAATGGAAAAGAAGTAGGATATACACAGGGTTCTAAAGTCCCTTCAGAATTTAATATCTCCTCTTATTTAAAAGAGGGAAAAAATACCGTTTCTTTTAAGGTCTATAGATGGTCTGATGCTTCTTATTTAGAATGTCAAGATTTTTGGAGACTGAGTGGTATTGAAAGAGATATTTTTCTAATTACTCAGCATAAAGTGAGTATTGAAGATTTTGGTGCTATTACAACTTTAAAAAATGAGTATAAAGATGGAAGTTTAGCACTTGATATTACTTTAAATAACTCTTCTAATAAAACAGAAAAAGTATCCGTTAACTATCAATTGTTTGAAGGTAAAGTGCTTGATCTCATCAAAAAGCCTGTAATTGAACAATTAAAAGAACTTGATATAAAAGGTGGGGCTAGCGTCCACATCAAAAAGCAACATATTGTAAAGAATGCTGCAATTTGGTCGGCAGAGAAACCTTCTTTATATACCTTATTAATCACGGTAAAAAAAGACAATAAAATCATTCAATCAACATCTGAAAGAATTGGTTTTAGAAGTGCAGAAATAAAAGACGGTTTATTCTTGGTTAACGGTAAGCCTATAATTGTAAAAGGGGTAAATCTACATGAACATAATGCCTACACTGGCCATGTGGTAGATGAAGAACTGATGAAAAAGGACATTAAATTAATGAAGCAATTAAATATTAATGCCATCAGGACATCACATTACCCTCAGCCAAGAAAGTTTTATGAGTTGTGTACAGAATTTGGAATGTATGTAGTAGACGAAGCAAATATTGAGTCGCATGGAATGGGATACAGTCTGCAAAAAGGTAAAGCAATTAGTAATAATCCATCTTTCGAAAAAGCAATTGTAGACCGTACAAGAAGAATGTACGAAAGAGATAAAAACTATCCTTGTATTGTTACTTGGTCGTTAGGAAATGAATCTGGAAATGGGTACAACTTTTATCAATCTTATAATTATTTAAAAAGTGTAACTACAATTCCTGTTCAATACGAACGTGCTGGTTTAGAATGGAATACAGACATTTATTGCCCAATGTATGCTGGACACGATTGGATGGAGAAATATGCAAAAGAATACAAAGACAGACCACTAATTCAGTGTGAGTATGAACATTTTATGGGAAATTCTGGCGGTGGATTTGAAGAGTACACTGCACTTTTTGATAAGTATGAGAACTTACAAGGTGGTTATATTTGGGATTGGGTAGACCAAGGTTTACATACAACAGACAAAGATGGAAATGCTTTTTTAGCATACGGAGCAGATTTTGGTCCTAAAAATGTTCCTTCTGATGGGTCTTTCCTTGCCAATGGAATTGTAGATTCTGATCGGAATTTAAAGCCAAGTAGTCTAACGGTAAAAAAGGGATATCAGAATGTAAAATTCAAGGCCACGGATTTATCAAAAGGTGAATTTGAAATGAAGAATTGGTACGACTTTACTTCTATGGATAAGTTTACTGTGAAAGCCATTGTTAAAGCTGAAGGAAAAATAGTCCACTCTTTTGATGCAATGCATTTTACTACAGCACCACATCAAACAGAAAAAATTAGGCTCCCAGTTAAAAATCTGCCAAAAGGAAAAGAATACTTTATTCACTTTTCTGTAATTACAAACGAGGCCGATTCTTTTAAACCAAAAGGGTACACCGTTGCTTCTGAACAATTTACTTTACCTTCAGAAATTCTATATACAAGCATTACACCCTCGACGGCTTTAATATTGACAGAAACAGAAAACGTAGTTTTATTATCTAATAAAAATGTAAGATTTCTATTTTCTAAAGATGCTAAAACAATTACTTCTTACAGATACAAAGGCATAGAATATATTCATGATAATAGTGGTTTAACACCAAGTTTTTGGAGGGCACTTACTTGTAATGATATGGGGGCATATACTTGGGTTAAAGCAAAAGATTGGAAAGTGGCTACCCAAGAGTTTACAATAAAAGAGGTAAAGGTTTCTGCTAAAACGGAAAGCGTTTATAATGTTCTTGTTACTTATAATTTACCTGCCGTAAACACTACTTTTGCTGTTCAATATACTTTGTTTGGTGATGGTGTTTTACAAGTAAATGCAAAATTAAACGGCATGGAGAAAGCTGATAAAATGCCCGAATTATTAAGAGTGGGTATGCGCATGATGTTACCAAAAGCCTTTAATAACATGATCTATTTTGGTAGAGGACCAGAAGAAAATTATAGTGATAGAAATTGGGCTACCGATGTAGATTTATACAGTAAAAACACCGAAAATGTAACGATTCCTTTTATCCGACCTCAGGAAATGGGCAACCACACAGACATCAGGTGGGTGGCCATGAAAAACAAAAAAGGACAAGGTTTACTTGCAGTTTCTAATGGTACATCACTGCTAAACACCAATGCAATGAACTACACAGATGAAGCACTTGATGCTGGGAAAGGAGGATACAATTATCCTAAAAATCTTCGTCACGATCAAAGACATCCGTATCAAATTAAAAAAGTTGATTTTGTTCAATGGCATTTAGATATGATACAAGAAGGTGTTGGCGGTGTAAATACTTGGGGTGCAAGAGCAATGCCTAAATATATGCTCGATCCTTCTAAAGAATACGAATACGCTTTCACGTTGATTCCATTTAAGAAAGCAACTACTGCTCAGTTATTTAAAATGAGCAAATTAAAATATTCAATCGATAAAAAAATCTAATAGAAATGAGACTTAGAATACCTGTGTGAAAAGTAGGTATTCTAAGCAATTTCATTGATCAAAAACTACTCTAATTTTTAATAAACAACCTAAAAAACATGAAATTTATTAGCTCTTTAATTGGTCTATTGATCATTAACTTAACCCTATTTGCACAAACTAACCCCATAGTTTTAGGCAATGCAAGATTTACTGTTATCACCCCAGAACTAATTCGTTTAGAGTATGCGGTAGACCAAGATTTTGTAGACGATCCAACTCTTTTTGCGGCCAACAGAACGGCAAGAACTTCAGATTTTGAGGTCATTAAAAAAGACGATGGATGGGTGCATATTTCAACTTCAAGAATGAGGGTAGAATATTATACTGATGGGTTTCCATTTGGACAGACCAATTTTAAGATTTTCTATAAGAAAGGAAATGAAGAAAAGCGATTCATGATTTATCAGGAGAATGATAAAGCCTCAAACTTGGGTGGTACAGTACCTACTCTTGATGGCATGAATGGAGAAATTGAAGTTGATAACGGCCTTTTAAGTAGAGAGGGTTGGTTTATTATTAAAGACGATTATAAACCAATTTTAAAAGACAACTGGATTGAAAACCGTAGTAAAAATAGTATTATGGACAGGTACTTTTTTGCTTATGATACAGATTATAAAGCAGCACTTAAAGCACTAACAGCCATTAGTGGAGAAGTTCCGATGCCTCAAAAATATGCATTAGGTGCTTGGTATTGCAGATGGTGGGATTATACTGCTGATGAATACAGAGCATTAATTCAAGAGTACAAAGAACATGATTTCCCTTTAGATGTGATGGTTTTTGATATGGGTTGGCATACACAAAAAGAAGCAAAAGAAGGTACTGGGCATGCAGGTAATAGAGGTTGGACAGGGTACACTTGGAATAAAGAACTAATTCCTAACCCACAAGCTTTATTAAGTGAGATGAAAAAAGAACACTTGCATATTAGTTTAAACGATCACCCTCATGACGGCATAAGAAACCATGAAGCTACTTATGCTCAATTTATGGAAAGCCTTTCTAAAAAACCTACAGACCCAACACCTTTATTTGATGCAAGTGATTCTACGTACATGAATGCTTTTTTTAATTATGCTCTAGCTCCTAACGAAGCCTTAGGTGTTGACTTTTGGTGGTTAGATTGGCAACAAGATTACTTGTACCCGTATGTTAGAGGCATAAATGGTTTAACACATTTAGAATGGTTAAACCACCTTTATTTTCTTAATTCTAAGAAAGACAATAAACGTGGAATGAACTACAGCAGATGGTCTGGTTTTGGAAGCCACCGCTACCCTATTCAATTTTCTGGAGATTATGTAGGCAGTTGGGAGTCGTTAAAATTTCAGGTTCCTTTTACCGTAAATAGTGGCAATGCTGGTTGTTTCTTTTGGGCACATGATATTGGAGGTTTCTTTGGAGAGCCAAAAGATAAAGCATGGGAATTGTATACTAGATGGACGCAATTTGGTTTAACAAACACATCGTTGAGAATTCATTCTGTTTATGATGAAAACTTAGATAGACGCCCTTGGTTATGGGGTGAAACTGCAGAAAAAAGTATGCAGATTATTTATCATTTACGCTCAGAATTAATGCCCTACATTTATTCTACTGTTTGGCAAGCACATACTGAGACACTACCTGTATTAAGAGGAATGTATTTAGAATATCCAGAAACAGAAGAAGCCTACCTACACGAGAATCAATATTTATGGGGTGATGCATTTATTTCTGCTCCGATCACTTCTGCAGGTAAGGGTGACAATAAAATAGCTTCTCAAGATGTCTGGTTACCAGAAGGTGTGTGGTATCATTTCTTTAATCAAGAAAAATTTGAGGGCGATCAAGTAATCACTTCTTCTGCAGACATCAATGCCTTTCCTTTGTTTATTAAAGGTGGCCTACCCATACCAATGCAAGATTACACGCCTAGAATGACGACTTCTTCTATTCAGAATCTTCGTGTAAAATGCTACCCTGGATTACAAAATCAAGAAAGTAGTTTCAAACTATATGAAGATGACGGAACAAGTATCAATTACAAAAAAGGAGAGTATACCGTAACCAATTTAACTTATAAAAGAAAAGATAATACGCATAAAATAACGATAACTCCAGAAGAAGGTAACTTTGCAAATCAACTAAAAAACCGTACATACCAGGTTGAATTTATGGGAGCTAAGAAAGCAAAATCTGCAACTATAAATGGAAAAAAAGCAAAAGTAGTTTATAATGATACTTTAAAATGTAACACCATTAAAAGTAAAAAGGTAGACACCACTAAGCAACTGATTATTGTAATTAATGCAGAAGATTTATAGATAATAATAGCCCTATTTTCAAGAAACAAAAAAAATCCCTGTTACAACATTATGTTATAATAGGGATTTTTTGAGCATAAAATACTTGTGCTATAAAATAGAAATTACAGCTTTTTAAACGCTACTTTAGTAAGTGACGTTTGTCCTTTTAGTTCTTGCGTAAATGATAAATCTGATTCAGTATAAATATAATCCCAACCATACCATTTCGCTAATCTATTTGTAGATTCCGTCTCTATAGATTGATGAAGATCTTTACCCATTAACAACTGAAGATACCTCATAACCTCTCTTACAGGAACATATGGGCTATCAATTTGATCAGAAAAATTATGTTCCCACTCCTTACCCGTATCAACTTCTAAAGATTTTTTGACATTACCATTAGCATCATAGTCAAATTCTAAATCAATAAGTCCCGTTGAGTTTTTGATTTTAATAACCTTACCATCTGTATTTAAAGTGTATACAATTTTGTCGTTATAAAAATTAGTATTGGTCACTTCTTGCGTAATTGTATTACCGTTATACGTAATGTCAATTTTTGCCCCGTTTAAAATATCAATCTTAGAAACTTTTCCATTTGTGTAATCTACGGTATACGTTGCATCTTTAAATTCTCCTCCAATTACAAGGTTATTCTTATCGTAGTTAAAAGTTAATTTAACGTTAGCTTTATTAAATGAATAACTAGAAATTAAGTATTCTTTGTTATTGAATTTAGAGGTCAAAGGAGTTGCTACTTTTTCTTCCTTTTCTGATTCAGCGTCAGTTTCTGCTTTTTTTGTTTCGATTTTGGTTTCTTCTTTTAGCTCAGGAACGATCTCTTCTGTTGTATCATTTTTACAAGAGATGATAGATAATAAAGAGAATAGTAAAATTAAGTTCTTAATCATAATTGTTCATTTTAGTTTTATATACTATCAGAACAATTAGCTTATATAAGTTGACAGAAGTTTTACGTTAACAAATTTAAATTTATGATGTTTATGGGTAAAAAAAACGACTCCAATAAAACTATTGAAGCCGTTTCTATTCAAATATCAATTCTTACTACTATTTACTGCTTGATAACTTTTCTAATATAGTTTTGACCCGCAACTTGCACTTTAACTACATATACTCCTGATTTTAAATCCATTGGAGCAATATCTAGCTTATGATTTCCTGCAGACAATACTTTCTGCACTGGAAGCATAACCTCACCTCCGTTTACAGAAAATAATCTCACATCTACATTGCCTTCATTTTCTAAAGAGAATTTGATGCTAAAGCTATTTGTGATCAGTGTTGGGAATACAGATAATTCTGCTTCTAGAGAATTTAACCCTAAATCATTCGCACTTGTTCTTGCAGACGACCCTTCAGGGTTTTGATTGTACCATACTCCATCTTTGTACCATCCTTCCGATGCTCTTGATAAATCTCCTGTTTGTGCTCCACTACCATTATGGAATAATAAATTTGTAGAGGTTACACCTTCTAAAGTATAGGTATACCACCCGTTACCTTCGCTACTCATTGTTACTCCTGGCCATGCACTTGAAGACCCATCTGATGCTCCCCAATAATGCATTTTTGTACTACTACCCCAAGAAGATTTGTAGTGAATTGTTAATCCTGATGCCGCTACTGGCTCTTGATCATACCAAACACCATCTTTATACCATCCATCTTTATCTCTTGATAAATCTGCTGTTTTATTACCATTGTTATCATGGAAAAGTAGGTTTGATGATACTACTGTAGATGGAAATTGGAATACATACCATCCATTCTCCTGACTCATTTGAACACCTGGCCAAGCAGAACTTGTTAAGCTACCGACTGGAGATGCTCCCCAGTGATGTATTAAATTTAAACCTTGTACTCTTACTGTAAAACCACCTTCTACAGGTACAACAGTAAAGTTTTTAGTAATTTCTGTCGACTGATTTCCAGAAGCATCTACTGAAAAAGCACGAACTGTTGCATCTTCTAATAAAGTAAAAGAAACAGATGATGAGGCTTGAATTGATGGTGTAGAACCATCTGTAGAGTAGTAAATAACGGGTTGGTCATCGGCGTTATCAGTTGCTGTTAAAGTAACCGACACACTCCCTTGATGTTCTCCTCCATTTGGTGTAATACCCAGAGTTGGGGCTTGCGTATCATCTTCCACAATTGGTTCTGAAACCCAACCGTTATCGTACCAAACATCTCCACAAATATTCATTTCATCATCTGTAATTTTACTATTACCACACAACAAAATAAGATTAGTACAGCTTCCTTCTAATGTATATTCATAATATCCATCGTATTTAGCAGAAGGTTGCATAGACTCTCCTGGCCATGTTGTAGTTGCTGATCCGCCAACAACACCCCAGAAATATATAGTTGGATCTCCGCAAGACGGTTTAAAATAAACGGTCATTGATGGAGCTTCTTCGTATGTAAATGTTACAGACTGAACAGCAGATGATCCATTTTCGTTAATTGCAATTGCATTAACTGTTTTAGTTTCTCCTAACGAGCCACAAACTTCTACACTACTAGTATATACTGCACTAGATGTAGTTGGTGTTGAACCGTCTAAAGTATAATATATTGTACCTGCAGTTGCAGACATTTCTAATGTTGCACAACCATCTGCATGATTACCGTTTGGTGTATCAATAGTTAATTCTGGTACTGTTACCACAACACCTTTGTCCCAAACTGCATAACCGTTTCCGTATGTTCTAAGATTCCAATCTCCTCCAGAAGGCGACCAGTTACCTCCACCAATTTTCATGGCTACTTTTCCGTCTATAATTGCAGCGTAATAGCTGTTATCATCTTGACCTTGAACATCAATATAAGATGTGTTTGTAATGCCGTTGTCTTTTCTAACTGCAATTAATTCAGAAATTGCATCTTTAATACCGTAGTCAAAAAAGTGAGAGTAAAATACAACTGGAATACCAGGATGCGTTAAGATATAAGCATACCCTTGTAATAACTGACCGTTATCGGCAGTGTAGTTAGGAAATGAGTTATTTCCATATTCTGATCTTACTGGCTCAGTATCGTGGTTTTCTAAGAAAGTAATCGATTGGTTACCTCTTGATCCTGTAATAGAAGGAACACCATTTAAGTAATTATAGTTACCTTGTACGGCATCACTTAAAGTATATTTTAAAGGAAAATCGAATGCTGAAGAAGTATTTTGAGTACCGTCTAACCAAGAAACAATTTCGTTGTAAGGTTTCCATTGCTCACCAATTGATAAATAAGGATCTGTTGCGTTATTGTAAACACTGAAATAATAGGCATTAAAACCGTGTACAAAATCGTATCTCCATCCATCAAAACCAACATCATTTTTTAACCACTGCATCCATTTAATAATCTCAGTTCTTACTGTCTCTGAGTTGTGGTTTAGATCTCTTGCTGCTTCATATTGAGTACCCGAATCGGCATCTCCACATGCTGCACCTTGTTCTGTACTATTTTCTGACCAATTTACTTCATCGTCGGAGCAAATAGAATTACAACCACCTAAAGATGGCTCTGTAAATCCTGCCCAACCAACTGTACCAACCCTGTGGTTAATAACGATGTCGGCAATTGCTTGAACATTATTATTATCTAGATTAGAAATTAAAGCTCTTAATTCTGCTTCGGTACCATAATTAGAATTTAAATCGTACCATTTTCTTGGAAGATAACCAGCTCTATCGCCAGCATCTGATGGAGGCGGTAACCAAATGGCATCAAAGCCTGCACCTTTAATATCTCCAACTTGTCCATTCAATTTTGTCCACCAATCTTTCTTTGCTGCATCTGCAGCTTCCCAACGGAAACCTTGTAATAATACGTCTCCTCTTCCTGATTCTTGTGCTTCTACGTTATAGCTGGCGATTATAAGTAATAGCGAAATCCATGTAGTTAATTGTAGTAATTGTTTCTTCATTTCAGTTAAATATAAATAGTATAAAAAAGTAGAGTAGGTTTAAAAAGCGCTTTCTGTTATACAATGTTATGAAATGATTAAGTGTTTTGCGTACCATTAAAGAATTAATTGGTAAACATAGTATACAAACACGTACCACTACATAAATTGATACTATTTATTCATCTTATAATCAGCTTATTAAATATAATTTATTTAAAAATTAAAAACCTCTACAGTACAACTGAAGAGGTTAATAAAAGAACTTAATTTTTATTTTTATATCGCAATTTCTATATCATATTATTTCCAACTTTTAAATATTTTTAATCTAACATCGGTTTTAAGACCAAATAAGAAACCACTGAAGACACAGAGTAAATAATATCTATTTCATTACTGTTGTCATTACTATCTTGCGGCTTTTTTATATTTTTAGGATCGGTTAATGATGTACTAAACATCACATCATTTAAATAATGATAATGCAATGAATCTAGAGTACTTATTTGATTATCTTGATAAGCAATCATTGTTGAATCTCCTTCAATTTCTATTTTAGGATCATCAGATGCCTGAGCAAAATGAGCCATAAAACTTGAAATGAATAGGAATAAATATTTTTTCATTTTTGAAAAACGTTACACTAATTTTTATATGTTTTAGATTAGTTACAATATCTACACGCATTATATGCATGGTGGAATTTCTTGTATTGAAACTGTTCCTCTTGAGAATACTCGTCTTTTTTTTGCTCTATTAATGTATCAATATCAACTTCTTTTTTCTCTAAAAGATTGAAGCCTCCGAGTATCATTCCTGCTATTGTTCCAGTAATTGGAGCTTGTAAAATTACTCCTAATATTGCACCACCAATTCCACCTAAAAGGATATTTTCTACAATAGAAGACTCTTCTACTTCTTGGGTCTGAATAGAAATAAATTCTTCATAATATACAGGTTCGTAACCCGTTGTTTCTATTGCCCACGCATAACATTTATCATTAGTATCAACCATATTCTTTATTCCTTTATAATTATTATTCTAATCAATTTATTAATTGCTTATACATAATTAAACCTTAATTAAGGCTGTAGGATTATCATAAATTAGTTAGAAAATTATATAATATGATTTTTCTAATTTAATGAGAATAATGAAGGAATATGAAAAACATTTTTTGATATAAAAATGTATATTTTTATCTAAAACACACTAAGAATAAAACGTTTATATAGTTGTAAGTTGTGATAAATAGAACGATTACAATTTGCAATTTCAAATAGTTAAAAGTGTAATCCGGAAACTAACTTATTTGTTTTGTTAAAGTGTATGATGATGATAAAGATGTCCTAATAATTTGGGACATCTTTTTTTTATATTGATTTTTTTTTAAGAAAACTACAACAACAGACTACTAGTAAAGCATTTGTTCTTTCTTAAAATCTTTTGGTGTAATGCTATATTTCTTTTTAAAAGCTAATGTAAAGTGGCTTGAGCTAGAAAAGCCTAAATCGATAGCAATCATAGACATTGTTTTTTTGCCCTCCCTTAATAACATTCTTGATTTATCTAATCTAACATCTTGATGATATTGATGAATTGTTGCTCCAAAAATTTTCTTGAATAAAAAACGTAACCTACTTTCAGATAAACCACATTCTACAGTAAGATAATCTATACTTACAGGCTTATTTAAGATAGTTTGTAAAATGGACCTTGCTTTAAAAATAGGTTCAATATTAAAGGGATATTTATTATTTTCTAGTAATTCTTTTCTTTTAGAGATATTCTTAAAATAGGTAAGTATCATATTTTGGGCATATACTCCCATGTGTTCATTCTCAAAAATTTCATCTCTACGTAATTCAAAAATTTGTGTAAATAACTCTCTCATACGAGGATCAAATTCCTCAAAAATCAAAAAAATCTCTTTTGGGTTAAAAACTTTTTGAAGGTTCTCAGATTGACTGATAAAATATTTAAAATAATCTATTCTCAATCGAATTGATATTACTTTCAATTCTTTATTTTTGGGGTACTTCCAATTTGCTATCCCTAAAGTGTTAGAACAAAAGGCTCCTTTAGAATTATATGAATATTTCCTCTCATTAAAATCTTCATCATCTCCATCAATTATAACGCTATCATCAGCTGGGTCTCCAAAGAAAACAGGTATAAATTCATATTCTTCATCCTTTTTTTGGCGTTCTATTTCTAATACTTCGTGTAATTTAAATTGGAACCTAAAAACTTCCAATTGCTCTGTACATTTATATCCATCAATACTCCCAACACCTATAGCATTATCAAAATCTACTCTATTGTTTACTACTTTAGCTTTAAATATATCAGCCCAAGCTTGTAATGAAATATCAAAATCTGTTCTTTTCATAATTAAAAATAAAACAAGAGTTTGATAAAAGAGAATCTTCGATATAAAATGAAAAAGAATATTATATAAATTATAATATTCTTTTAAAAAACACCCAATTTAGAGTCTCAGACAATATCATTATTCTAATTACTGATTTTTTTTACACAAGGTAATTGATAATTTGACTTGAAAACTTCTTTCTTAGGCCAATACATACGTAATACTAAAGAAAATGTAGCATCTTCTGGAATCGGCAACCAATTAATTGACGTATAATTTGAGGGTTTTTGTGCTTGTAAATAGATATCTAGGGAACCATCTTTATTAAATTTTAAATTACAACGATCACCAATAGCATACCTATTCAATTCATTATGAACCAAGAAATCGTTGTTATTGTAACAAGTTAGTGACCAAAAACCATTTACAGATGGTATTTCTTCTTTTGCAAAATGTATTACATAATTATACTCACCGTTTAAATCTTCTAAATTCTTGTCTACTGTAGTCATTGGATAAACAGCGTCTTCTGGTAAATTTGCCCCTAAACCAATAGCAGAGATATAAGCTCTATGCTCATAATTAATACCATAATTTCCAATATTCTCCTTGTAAAAATTCCATGATTTTGTTTGTTCACCATATGAGTTTTCGTCCCATTTTGCTTGTACTTCTTCTGGAATATTACTATAAATTTCTTTTTCTTCATCAGAAAACATTCCCAAAGAAAAACCATCTCCAATCTCAAAATCAATTTCTTTTAACTCCTCAATAAATACAGAATCCGATTTTGCAGGAGGGTTAATTTTCATTAAATAAGACATCTTGGTAAAAAACTCTTCAATACTTAAATTCTTTACATAGTCTATTGGAGGCTCTTTAGCAGTATATATTTCAGAAGAAAAAGAATTACTTCTATAGGTTACTTTACGATGACATTTTAAAGGTTTAATATAAATTTCATCTTGGATATCTGCTACTATAGTTTCGCCATCTTTTTGGTTATGAACTTCAATTCTCCCAAGTAACCAAACCATATTTGTGGGGCATTTTATTTGTTGCATACCCTTTGGTACTTTACCAGACCAGTTTGGTCCTGTGTATACAAATTTTTGTGCTTTTGTTCCCGTTGTTCTTGTTCCAACAGAAGAAAATACATTTGTATAAGCATCTAATGCTGGTATTAAATAATACCTTTTTGTTGCTGGAACTGTTACTACAACTGGGCCATTACTCAAATCTAACCACGCATTAGAATAATAAGTGTCTAGATTTGGTCTCACTACATCTCTAAATTTCCAATCTGGAAAAGTAGACACATGGTTAAATTCATTAGCCTTAGTTTGTGTTTTAGTAAGCATAGCTTTCTTAGAATATTCCATTAATACTAATGGGAACCCATAATTATAAGCCTTAGTAATAATTTCTTTTCTACGTGCTATTTCACTATCAGATACCGAAAATTCTTTAAAGGCGTTCAAACCAATACACGCCATTATTAATGTACTACTAATAAATAATTTACTCTTTAAATTCACTCTAACTGACATCTCTCTTTCTCTCTTATTTGATTTACATCCTTAGAATTAAACGATTTTTTAAAGGGAACATATTTGTATAATTTGGATGAAAAGTATAAAAATGTGTTTATCAAAAAAAAGGTTAGCAATTCAGCATATCTAAATGCTGGATTGCTAACCTTACTTATTATTTATTTTTATTAGAAAAGTGTAATTATAGGTATTTCAAAATTAAAGACTTCTATCTTTAATAAATAGATAACTGTTGATACAATTCCAACCATATTAAGCAATGACAATGTACTGTTTAAATAATATGTTTGATGTTCTAATAAATTCTTTTTCTTATTTAAATAGATTGAATACTTCTTAATCATTTCTTGAACAACAAGTGCAATACAGAGAAGCATCATTAAAACTAGTAGTTGATTATATTGAAATTCCATTGAATTTGGATCTATTTTGTGAGATATTCTGTTAATCCTTCTAACACATTATGAACAGCTACAGCAGATAATATTAAACCCATAACTCTACTGATAATTGCAGCTCCGCTATTCCCTATATACTTAAATATTTTGGTAGAGAAAACCATCAATAATCCTGCAATTGCCACTACTGATAACATTACTACTACAGTAACAAGTTGCTCCTGAAAACTATATTTATTTTTTTCTGTTAGTAGCATAACTGCTAAAATTGCACCCGGACTTGCCAAAGATGGAATAGCCAACGGAAATACTGCCTTATCTTCTTGGTTATCTATATGAGAAATCTCTTCTTCTGGTTTACTTTCACCAAAGATCATGGTGAGTGCAAAAAGAAATAATACAATTCCACCTGCAATCTGAAAATTTGATAAAGGGATATTGATTACATTTAAGATTATTTCGCCAGCAATTGTAAAAAACAGTAGTACACCTGCTGCTGTAAGGGCCGCTTTTTTAGCAATAACAAGCTTTTTAGCGGTACTACTTTTTGCTGTAATTGCAATAAATACTGGTATCGTACCTATTGGATCAATTACAGTAAAAAACATGATGAATTTAGTAAATATAAGATGTAACATTCTTAATTTTTTATTATTTTTTCTAATAACTTTGAAAGGAGAAGCAACTGATGGCACCAAGTATTGCCTTGGCTACACATTAGTTTTTATTGCTTCTTTACTCTTTCTATTATTTTGACTTAACACAAACATTATTACTACTAACAATATTATATATACTTTAATAATTTAGAAGAGAGACTATGTACTATTTTAATTAATATGAAGAGAGTGGGTTCTTTGAGTTCTTTTTTAGCAGATCGTAACAACAAGAATTAATACCTTTATTATTATGCTAAAATAAGAGCGGTACTTATTTCTTTGGAGACTGAATAACATTCTATAATACATAATAAACAAATAGTAATTTTAATTTATCTTGAAGGTGACTTGGGTAGAATGATCACCTACTTTTTTAGGTTGTTATATTAATTTTAGATTATTAAACTCTAGTAAACATTCCACCACTGTACTCAAAGAATAATATTTGTTCTTCATTTTCCTGATGTAAGTACACTTTGAAAATTTTTCTATCACTATTATCAGGACTGCTTATTTCTAAAACTTTCATGTCCCAGGCTAAATATTTAATATCAATCTGGTTAATGATTTCATAAGGTAAATAACTCTTATTAAAATCTGACACCACTAAATATAGAGTCCCTTCTTTATCATAATATCTTTCTTCATAGCCATTTTCTGTAATAACGTCCACTTTAAAATATTCTAAGATACTTAACGTTTCAATAGCTTCTTCATTATACAGATTGTACAATTCTTCTTCAACAGATTCATAGTCAATTGCAACTATTTTACCTATATATAAATTTGGGTCTTCATTATAAACATGGTCTACTAACTCACTAATAATGAAATCTGAATCATTCACCTCATTATACCTTACAGCTTCTGCATTCTGGCCAAAACTAAATGATGCTTTGATACTTAGCATTAAAACAATTAAAATACTACTTCCTTTTTTCATTCTATTATTATTTAATTTTCTTAAACTACTCTTTAATAAACGTGACCATAGTCATCAAAATTTATATATCTCAATAATAAAATGTCACAATATGGCTACATCGTAATATTTTATTATAAAAACCTATATATCAATCACTTAAACAAAAACACCTCCCTGCTATAAGCAAGAAGGTGTAATACACTTAACTATTTTTTACTATATTAAACATTAATCATTATCATCATTTTCATCATCAGAATCATGGTCATCATCATCCATGTCTAAATCATTATCTACTGTTTCTACAAGAACCATTGTTCCCATTTTTTCGATACCCGCAGTACCTTGTTGTAAATTATAAGAACCATTTCCTTTACTTACTAATCGTAAGCTATTTGCCATATTTAGCTTAATTACATATTTATCACCTTCATCAATATCGTCTTCATCAGAAACTAATTTAAATTGTAATGCTGTATGCGATAAATGTAAATCTGCTTTATTTCCACCAGACTCAATTACATAATTATTATCGTAATTTTTATCTAAATTTAGAATTGCAATATCTCCAACATCTCCTGATGGAATCTCTTCGTTCGTCCAGATAAGAGTATCGGTAGAAGTAAAACTTAAAAGATCTATTGCTCCATCATTCCCAGATTTCTCGAAAGTAACGGTATCCCCGTTAATACTCATATTAAAAGAAGTTATACCAACAACTACAGAATCAATTCCTTCTAAACCATTTCCAGCTCCAAAAGTAGAAGTAGTTGTATTTAAACCTGTTGCTTGTACAGAAAGATCTGTTGTTGTAGAAGGGTTATAATTGCTATCAGAATCATTTGTTTGACTACAAGATGTGGCCAAAACTGCCGTTGACATTACCGCTACTAGAAAATTTTTCATTTTTGAATTACTTTAATTAATTATGTTTATTTAGAATTTATATCTTACCATTAAAGCAAAGTCATTTCCTACATAATAAGAATTGCTTGCCAAGTACCATGTTGGTCTCCAGTCAAAACCAATAGCAATAGGAGCTTTAGCAAAAGAATATTGTATACCTAAGTTTGCACCTAAACCAAAAGGAGCATATTCTGTAAACTTAACTGCTGCACCCGCACCTACATATAAAGCTAAACCAGGAGCAGAAGAAACATTGAAAATCCAATCATAATACACATTAATTCTAAAATTATTATCAAATGTACCTGTTGCATGAATTCTGTTTTTTGCAAGGTTATAAGTAAAATCGATACCAATTTCATCCCAGAATCTAATACCTAATTCCATTTTTCCTTTTGGAGTTTTAGAGCCATCAATAGTATTTTGAGGCGTTTGGAATAAATATGATTTATCTGTTGAGACGAATGAATCTGTTGATGTTCTTGGGTCTCCTTCTGCATTTGAAAAATGGAATAAAAAGCACATTGAGACGATTAGTAATATTTGTTTTTTCATGATTCTGATTAATTTTTAAATGTTATAATAAAATTATTTTGTTTTCTATTTTTTATATTTATTTCCATCGAAATGAAAACTGTTGTACTTAGATTATTTTATTCTTTTTAATTTCTTAGTACACTTATATAAACTAGATTTTAGAGGTACAGATTATAAACTTTTGATCATAAAATGATAAAATACGCTTCTCAAGAATTATTACACAACTAATTGATTATCAATTTTATAAAACAAAAAAAAGACATCAAAACTTTACGTTAAGATGCCTTTGTATATATCACTTAATAAATTTTATTTTTATGCCATTTGGTACTGTTCATTCTTAAATTGCTTAGGTGTTATATTAAATTGCTTTTTAAATACCATAGAAAAGTGGCTTGAACTAGAAAACCCTAAATCCATTGCAATCATAGACATAGTTTTACCACCTTTTCTTAATAAGGAACGAGATTTATTTAACCTTAAATCTTGATGGTAATTATGGATTGTTGTTCCAAAAACGTGTTTAAATAAGAATCGTAATCTACTTTCACTTATACCACAATCTTCTGCAAGGTTATCAATACTAACTGGTCTATCTAATGTATTTTCTAAAATATTTTGTGCTTTAAAAACGGGCTCTACATTATAAGGGTATTTTCTAGTTTCTGTTATCTCCTCTCTATTTAAAATATTCTTAAGGAATAATAGCAAAAGGTTATTTGCATAATTTTCCATAAAATCTAAATCAAAAGTATCTGTCCCTGAAATACTATGTATTTTATTAAAGAAGTCTCTCATCTTTGGGTCAAACTCCTCGAACTCAAAGAATATTTGTTCTTTACTTAATACCTTTTCTAATTTGTCTGATTTATCTACTAAATTATAGAATAAATCCTTACTCACTTTTAGTGTAACAAATTTTAAATTTTTCTTTACTGGGAATTTCCATTGCAAAGACTTGTTTACATTTGTACAAAAAGCACCTATTGAACTGTTATTAAATTCTTTTACCTTTTCTTCTTTCTCATCCATAGTTAATGTTTGATCTACAGACTCACCAAAAAAGATTGGAATAAAGTTTACGTTCTCTTGTTTATTATTAATGTGAAGTTCTTGTTTCAACTCCATATCAAGACGGAACATTTCTATATCCTCAGATAATCTGAAACCTTCTAGTTTCCCTTTTCCTTTTTCATTATTAAATTGAATTGTGTCTCCAATTCTTTTTCCATTTAATAACTCTTCCCAATATGCTAGTGATGATTCGAACTTAAATTTATTCATAATAATAATAATTTGGATTGTTTAAATAAGAGAAATAAACAAATACAAGTAGTGATTTTTCTAATTTTGCACCTACTTGTATTAATAGGTATAGCTTTTAAAACGTGATCTCTTAAATCCAAAATTTATATATTCTAGTTAAAAAATAACATATTCCTACTAAAGGTAACAATATCACATATTCGATACCTTTTTAGGTCTCAAAATCAATTTTTATAAAAAAATGACCAAAATCTATCTAAAAACTACTCAAATACAAGCGTTTAGATGATAGAAGTTATTTAAAAACACAAAATTAAAATTATCATGAAAAAAAGTTTATTGTTTATATTCGGTGCATTGTTATTAATTTCTTTCGAATCTAACGCACAGTTTTATGTTGGTGCAAGTGGTGGTAATTCATTTATTAACCATAGTATAGGTAACATTAGTGGTCAAGATTTTAAAGTAAATGATAATACAGGTAGCTGGAAAGTATATGGTGGTCTTGGTAACAAGTTTTTAGGCGTTGAAGGTGGTTATAGAAGTGTGGGTAGTGCTCAATCTATGACTAACGGTAGCCTAATGGAAACAAATATTACTGGTTGGGATGTTGCTTTAAAAGGTACAATACATATCGGTCCTTTCTTTGGATTTGCTAAAGCGGGTGCTTTCTTTGGACAATATGATAACACAGGTGAAGTTGCTTCTTTAGTTGGTGTTGATAAAAGTACAGATTTTATGTGGGCAGTGGGTGTAGGTGTTGAAGTAGCACAAAGGTTACAATTCCGTTTAGAATGGGAATCTCTTAACCTAAGTGATAATAATAATATTTCTACACTTAGTTTAGGTACTGCTATAATTCTAGGTGGAGGAAAAGACAAAGGTAAAAATTAATCTTACTCAGAAGTAATTAAACAGAAATAGGAGTCATTTCTTAGTAAAACACTAAGGAATGGCTCCTATTTTTTTGTCCTTAAAATTTGTAGTACTACTTTTCTACTCTTTATTTCTGGATATACAAAAAAACCTCGCCGGCAACACCAACGAGGTTTTTCATGAACTTAACTCTCTCAATTTTTTTGATATGTATTCTATGTAATTGACAAAAATCAACCCCTATTTATAAGGCCTATTGTTTAATAATTTTCTTGTGAATTACCCCTTTAACAGTATGTATATCAATTAGATAAACTCCAACTGGTAACTCTTTTATATCAAATATTTTTTCAGGTCTAAATGTTTTTAGGATTTTACCATTTAAATCGAAAATGGATACTTTTATAATTTGAATAGTCGACTTTAACTGAAAGTATGATGAAAGCACGGGGTTTGGATAAATTAATATTTCTCCTTCACTAGAAAATAATGATGTAATTTCGTTTAAACTCCACTTAGCATACAACGTAATATCACCAATTGAACCTTTTGGGATTTCTGTAATCTTATTGATAAAGTCAGCTTCTGAATACCAACCTTCAAAAGTATAACCTTCTTTTGTTGCTTCTAATAAACTTAATGTACTTGTTAGAATAGTGTAACTTAAAACATTCTGATGTAAACCTCCCTTTAATTCATAATTTATTGAATATGAAACTGGAATTAATTTAGCATACAACGTAATATCACCAGTTGATCCCGATGAAATTTCTGTAATCTTATTGATAAAATCAGCTTCTGAATACCAACCTTCAAAAGTATAACCTTCTTTTGTTGCTTCTAATAAACTTAATGTACTTGTTAGTATAGTGTAGCTTAAAATATTATGATGTAAACCTCCTTCTAATTCATAATTTATTGAATATGAAACCGGAATTAATTTAGCATACAACGTAATATCACCAGTTGATCCCGATGAAATTTCTGTAATCTTATTGATAAAATCAGCTTCTGAATACCAACCTTCAAAAGTATAACCTTCCACAAGTGGAGGAACCGACAAATCAAAAGATGCACTTTCTATTGTATAATTACTTATACCCTCACTATATTCTACATTATGATATACAATTCTATAATTAATAGGTACTACCTTAAAAACTTGCTGTATATTGTCTTGAAGGTTATCAATATTTACTACTGAAGGGAATAACTCATAACCATTATCAATTTGAGATACATTAGCGGTTAATTCTAGATTTGAACCTTTTAAAGCAATAAAATTCACATTATCAATAGTGTTATAAGTAGTATCTATATCTCCTTTTATTATTAAATTGCCTGTAGTATTTTTAAATAAAATACTCACCAAAGCTCCATTGTAAGATTTGACATTAATATTATAACTATCTTCTAAGCTAAATATTTCGTCACCATTATTATACTCTATCCCGTTAGAAGATGTCCATCCATCAATTGTGAAAATAGAATCTTCATTCATTACATGAGGTAAAAAAAATGACCCTAATCCATTATAAGAAAATGCTCTTGCTCCTATCGAAGTAATTGAATTTGGGAGTTTTACGGATGTCAACCTATTTCCATAAAAAGTTCCTTCTGCTATGCTAGTTACTGAATTTGGAATTTCTATAGATAATAACAAATTATCCCAAAAAGCAAAAGCACCTATATTAATAATCGAACTTGGGAGTTCTATAGATTTCAATAAATTAAAAGAAAATGCTCTTGCTCCTATTGATTTAATTGAATTTGGGAGTTTTACGGATGTCAACCTATTTCCATAGAAAGCTCCTTCTGCTATGCTAGTTACTGAATTTGGAAGTACCACTGACGTTAATAAATTATCAGAAAATACATAATCTCCTATCATTGAAACTGAACTTGGAATATTTACCGATGATAACAAATTACTAGAAAAAATACCTTCGCCAAGAGTTGTTAGTAAATCTGGAAGTACTACTGATATTAATGAATTTCCCGCAAATGCATAATCTCCTATCATTATAACTGAACTTGGAATATTTACCGATGATAACAAATTACCAGAAAAAGAACCTTTACCTATAGTTGTTAATGAATTTGGGAGTACTACTGATGTTAATACATTATCAGAAAATGCATAATCTCCAATAGCAACAACGACTTCATTATCAATTAAAGTTGGTATCTCTATTATACCTCCTGGTCCATAATAGTCTTTAATTATTCCATCTTCAAATAATATTTCAGATGATGAAATTAATCGATTACCTGAGTTAAATACATATGTAACTTCAAAATCCGTAACTTCTTCTCCACTTACTCCTAAATTCCATACTCCATCAATAACTGGAACTGGAAGTGAAAATGATTGAATTTGATTATGGTAAAACGCATATTTTCCAATAATCATAACTGAATTTGGGAGTACTATTGATGTTAATAAATTATGAGAAAAAGCTTGTTGTCCTATTGATTTAAGTGAGCTTGGAAAAGCAATGGATTTTAATAAATTACTTGTGAAAGCATTATCTCCTATAATAGTAAGCGAACTTGGTAGTTCTATTGACTCTAATTGATTACTAGAAAAAGCTTGCTTCCCTATTGTGGTTAGTAACATCGGGAACTCTACAGATGTTAATGAATTATTCGAAAATGAATAATCTCCTATTGTAGTAAGTGAACTTGGTAGTTCTATTGACTCTAATTGATTTAAAAAAAATGCTGCTGCTCCTAATGATTTAAGTGAACTAGGAAGTACAACTGATGTTAGTTTATTAGCACTAAAAGCACCATCTCCAATGGTTGTAACAGAATTGGGAAGTTCTATTGATGATAGTTTATTCTGTGAAAAAGCAGATGCCTCTATTGTAATTATTGAATTTGGCAGTTCTAAAGATGTTAATTTATTATAAGAAAAAGTACCTTCTTCTATGATGGTTACAAGGCTTGAGATATCTAGTGACGTTAATTTATTATTGGAAAATGCAAATGCACCAATTGAATTAATAGAATTTGGAATATCTACTGATGATAATTTATTACTTACAAATGCATTTTCGCCTATAGTAGTAATTGAACTTGGGAAACTTATGGCTGTTAATAAATTATGAGAAAATGAATTTTCGCCTATAGTAGTAATTGAATTTGGGAACTCTACGGATGTTAATATTTTATGAGAAAATGCTCCTTTACCAATTTCAATTATAGTTTCTCCATTAATTATTTCCGGAATTTTAACCTTACCAGATGGACCAAAATAAGCTGTTATTACTCCATTTTTTAATTCTACCTCCGAAAAAGTAATGACATGGGGGGAGCTATAATTATACACATATTGAATTGTTAAATCTGTCACTTCTTCTCCTGAAGCACTTACATTCCATGCTCCTTCGACAACTGGAGAGGGCAGTGAAAATGAAATTAATTGATTATCGGAAAAAGCATATTCTCCAATAATAATAACCGAACTAGGAATATTTACTGATGTCAATAAGTTGAATCGAAATGCAAAAGCACCTATTGATTCAATAGAATTTGGGAAACTTACGGTTGTTAATGAATTATGAGAAAATGCATTTTTACCAATACTTGTAACTGTATTTGGCAAAATTACGGTTGTTAATAAATTATTAGAAAATGCATTTTCACCAATACTTGTAACTGTATTTGGCAAACTTACGGTTGTTAATGAATTATGAGAAAATGCACTTTCACCAATACTTGTAACCGTTTGTCCATCTAAAAAAGGGGGAATAATAATATTGTTATAACTACTTAGATAATTTATTATTTGTCCATCAACAATTTTCACATCTAACTCTGTAAGTAGATGACCTTGTGAATAAGAAGATAAAGAGTTTAATAAAAAAACGAAAATGTAAAAAAGATTTTTTTTCATATTTATATATAATTAGTTTTATCGTTAGATTTAAAGAGAGTTTTTATATTAGATTTACTTTCGCTAAAGTTCCATACACCTATTGAAGAGTATCATTTTACACTTTATAAAAAAAATAAATATCAGGATTACACTTTTATTTTTTCTAAAAAAAGTTTAGTTACGTTCAAAATTGATAAGTAAGAATTAATTAAACAAAAACAGTTAGTTAACAATTTTTAAAAATTGCAATAAATTTAATTTTCCATTTTTTACAGATATCATATTCTAATTTATAGCAATAATCTCAATTGAATATAATCTATTAGAATACAAAAAAACCTCGTCGGCAACACCAACGAGGTTTTTCATGAACTTAACTCTCTCAATTTTTTTATCACTTATCTACTAAGCGCATTCATCTAACTTCTGATTATATAAACTGCTTTAGTTGATTTTTTGTTTCAATTCAAACAAAATATTATTTTAATAGATGTAAATATGATTATTAAATGAGTTAAATCGATCTATTTCTGTATAAAAATAAACTGTCCTCCTTCATCTCCAACACCAAATAACACACCATATTGTGGAGCATTTAAACTGTTATTAGCTACGGCTTCATTAAAGCTATGAAATAATGAAGAGGAAGATAAATATTGTTTAGTGTTCTCTTCTAATGTTTTCATTAAATACTTTGCAAAAACACTCTCATCGGGTACTGTTTTTAAAGTACCACTCGTCATGCCTTTTCTAGATTTCTTCTCATAATATGTAGTTATCGATTTTTCTGCGTTCGCAAATGCTGAACGAGAAGGTTTAAAAATACTTCCTCCAAAACAGGCATCAGAAATTAATAAAGTGTGTTTACTATCTATTCCTTTTAATTTTGTACTTAAACTAGAATTTGCAATCCAACCAGAGTCGTCTCCTTCCACAGCATCAGAGGGTAGCCAATATCCTTCATTTACTTTTTGGTCGTAATAACCATGTCCAGCATAAAATATGAGTAAATTGTCTGTAGATTTAACATTGGTTCTTAATGTATTAAATGCCTTAAATACCTCAGATCTTGTAGGGTTCTTTAAAAAGATAATATGATTATCAGTAAAGCCGTATTTACGTACAAGTATATCGTGGAAACGAGTTGCATCTCTTATCGGGAATCGAAGGTCTGCAACACTATTATCTGTATAATCTTGTACGCCAATTATTAATGCGTAATATTCTCCATTTGTATGAACAGCAGCAGTAGTTGTTTCAGTCCTAACTAATGCTCTTGTATTATTTGTAGGCTGTGTAGCAACCCTAGTAGGTGTTGGAGGAGCAGTTCTTATCTTATCAGTAACTACTTCTGTTATCTTAATATAATCTATGGCAATCGACGTCCCTTCTGCAAAAAAGCCAGTCACATCATCTTCTAATTCTAGTTCTTCGAAAGGAAACATATAAACAAATTGCTCATTAATAAACAAGTAATACCATTCTTCTATTTTACGAACGGTTAGTTTATTAAAATCATCTTTTAAGATGGCTGCGTTGTACGTCCAAGGTACTAGGTCGTTCTCTTGTCCATCAAATAATTCTTGAATATGGTATTCTCCATCTGCATTAAAAGCAATTCCATACGCATTATTTGTATCAGGAGACATTCCCCAAATTAATCCGTTGGCATGAGAACGTTGAAAATCGTTATGTTTTATTGCTACCTCAATTTCAAAATCATTGAGGTCAGTATAGCCAAAACCAGACATTACTTCTACAACAAGTTCGTCTTTATCATAAGAGGTTAGACGGTATTCCCCTTTTTTTATTTTACTTTCACGAACATCATCAGAAAGATAGGGAACGATTGTCCATTCATTGGTATTGTCTTC
Source organism: Flammeovirga pectinis (assembly GCF_003970675.1). Classification (GTDB taxonomy): domain Bacteria; phylum Bacteroidota; class Bacteroidia; order Cytophagales; family Flammeovirgaceae; genus Flammeovirga; species Flammeovirga pectinis. The sequence goes on along the minus strand of NZ_CP034563.1, from coordinate 536,379 downwards.
AAATTCATCTGAAAAGTAGATTGATTTTGCATATGTTGGAACAGCAGAATATACCTTATAGTCAGTTTGCCCAAATAAATGTATAGATGTAATTAAACATAATAGTATTAAGTAGAAGTATTTCATAGTAGCGTATGTTGAGTCTAAAAAGCTTATTTTTTAAATATAAAGGCTATTTCGCCTAAATGCTTACTTTTTGATTAAAAAAAATTAATAATTGATTACTACTCATGTAATTAATTTTGAAATACAAAAAAACCTCGTCGGCAACACCAACGAGGTTTTTCATGAACTTAACTCTCTCAATTTTTTTATCACTTATCTACTAAGCGCATTCATCTAACTTCTGATTATATAAACTGCTTTAATTGAATTTTTGTTTCATGTCAAACTAAATGAAAATATAATAGATGTGAAGAGACTTAGTTATGTTATAAAATAAAAATGCCCTTCTTCTAAAGAAATAAAAGAAAGAAAGGCATTTATTCATGTTTTATATTTCTTGTTCTTATTTGTTATCGTATTTAACATCAAGTGACTTCGCAACATTTACAAGTCGTATCATTTCACTTTTATATCCTTCCTCATCGGTTCCTCTTCCTTCTTTTGCAAGTTGAATAACAGTATCCCAAGTAGATGACCCTTTAAATTCTGAATTTCTTAATAACATGCCAAATTCTACAATTGAAGCAGTAAATTTAAAATCTGTTGTGGTCTCCGAAAAAGGTGTGTAATTACTCTTAACTACTGTTTCAATCAAATTACTTTTACTCTTTGTAGGCTGTTTATACCTTAATTTCAATGTAAGTAGGTCATTGCTATTTTTGGCATATTCTGTTAATTCGGTCGATTGGTATTTCAACTCCGGCGTATTTCTTGTTTTTTTAATAACTGGAACTATTTCGTACAAGGCTGTTACAGAATGACCTGCTCCTATTTCTCCTGCATCCTTTTTGTCATCATCAAAGTCCTCATCTTCAAGTAGGCGGTTTTCGTAACCAATTAAACGATATTTAGCCACAAATTTTGGGTTAAACTCTAATTGGAATTTTACATCCTTCGCTATTGTCATTAACGTACCTCCAAACTCTTTTACCAATACCTTTTGAGCCTCTTGTAGGTTATCTATATAGGCGTAATTTCCATTGCCTTTATCCGCAATTATCTCCATCTTGTCATCTTGGTAATTCCCCATTCCAAAGCCCAATACAGAAATAGCAATACCCTCTTCTCGACGTTCTGTAATTAACTCTTCCATCGCTTCGTTACTACTTACACCAACGTTAAAATCGCCATCGGTTGCTAAAATAATTCTGTTGTTCCCTTTTTTAATAAAGTTCTGTTTTGCCACTTTGTAAGCCAACTTCAACCCTTCTCCACCGGCAGTAGAACCACCCGCTTCTAAATTTTCTAACGCCTCAATAATTTCTGCCTTACACATTATATGTAAACTTTTCTCTCTCCTACCAGATTGAAGTATTAAAAAAGTAATACAAAAAGAAGTAATAAATTATACCTTCTCATTTGAAATGACTTTATATATTGTAATTAAGGTTCAGACTAAATGTATAACTCTTTGTATTTACTACATCATTCGAATGATGTTCATTAAATATCATATTTGAAAAATTCAAACCTACTGATATAAAATTTGTTTGATATATTATTCCTATTTGATACTCTACATTTAACATTCTGTAAGTATGTTCCTCCCCAAAAAAACGTATTGGATAATTAATACCAGCAACAGAATATTTTAACGCAACTTCAGGAACAAAACCACCTTCAACTCTAAGTTTTGAAGTGAAAACCCTATAGTTGATCAATAAGGGAATTGAAATAAAATCATTTATTGCTTTTGCATTTATAGTTTCGGAAACAATTCTCTTAAATACTATACCGTATTTAAAATTTGATTTCACTGATAAATTTACCCTTCTTAGAAGACCTAAATTATATCCTATTCCAGGACTTGAGCTTAATAACTTATTATCCGTGTTATTCTCTGTTACATAGAGGTTTGATATATTAATTCCGATTAAAACATCAAACTTTGTTTGTGCATTAACTATTACACTAAAAAATAATGCAATAGTTAATAATGATATAAACTTATTCATATTTATAAATTGAAATACTTAAATACTATATAAGCAAAATTTGATCAACCAAATGATCTAAAAATATAGCAATAGCTGTATATTTCTCATTCTAAAATTCTATTATGATATTATTTTATATTAAACTGCTTAAACTAGTTTATCCAAAATAAACGTTGAATATACTTTCAATTTTTTAGGCAAAATATCTATTGATAAATTCATGATAATTGGTTTTTAGTTAAATATTTGAAGAGTGTGTTTAATTACACAACTTTAACTAAAATAAATTACCCCAATACAATTTTATTTGTTAATAAATACAAACCAACATTAAGATTTCAATCATCTATACATTAACATATTCAAACAAATACAAAAAAACCTCGTCGGCAATACCAACGAGGTTTTTCATGAACTTAACTCTCTCAATTTTTTTATCACTTATCTACTAAGCGCATTCATCTAACTTCTGATTATATAAACTACTTTAATTGAATTTTTGTTTCAATTTAAACAAAATACTATTTTAATAGATGTGAATTATAATTACAAAATAAAACACCCCTCTTTTACGGATAATTTCCTAAAAGAGGGGTGTTTCTATTACTTACCTAACGGAATAAACTATTTCACAATCAAACGTTTTATTCCATTTCCTTTTTCTGTCTGAATAATTAAAACATAAACGCCTGTTTTAAAAGTAGAGACATCTAATACATTTCTATAATTGTTCCCCTTTAATACTTGCTCTTTATGAATTAACTGACCTGTTGTTGAAACTACAGTTAAACCTATAGCCTGAACGTTGGGTACTTCAATAAAGACCTCTTTATTTGCAGGGTTAGGATAAATAGAAATAGACTTTGATAATTCATTTTCTAAACCAGTTGGAATTACTTCATTGATTTGTAATATATATGAATTGCTAAATCCTTCATATACATTATCCTCTTTATAAGTTAAGCTTAGTTCTACTTCTCCAGATGAAATCACTTTCAATGAATCTTCTTCAATTATAGCAGCACCTGAAACTACTTCTAATGATAACACGACTCCTTGATCACTTATAAATGATGGTAATAAGTAACTTCCTACTTCTTCGATATCTTCAAAATAACTCGTATCAAAAGTAAGTACTGACTTCGCTATAGATAAAGAATATCCTCTACTAAAAGATTCATAAACTGTATCTCCTGCATAAACAACATTCAATTCAACTGCCCCTAATTCAATAATAAATAAAGAATCTCCTGTTATAAGCGCCGAACCTGAAACTACTTCTAATGATAACACGACTCCTTGATCACTTATAAATGATGGTAATAAGTAACTTCCTACTTCTTCGATATCTTCAAAATAACTCGTATCAAAAGTAAGCACTGACTTCGCTATAGATAAAGAATATCCTCTACTAAAAGATTCATAAACTGTATCTCCTGCATAAACAACATTCAATTCAACTGCCCCTGATTCAATAATAAATAAAGAATCTCCTGTTATAAGCGCCGAACCTGAAACTACTTCTAATGATAATACGACTCCTTGATCACTTATAAATGATGGTAATAAGTAACTTCCTACTTCTTCGATATCTTCAAAATAACTCGTATTAAATGTTATAATTGACTTATCTACTGTAAAAGTATATGTTGAATCAAATGGATGATAAACTCCATCACCTTCATTAAATATACGTAACTGTACTTCTCCAGATGATGTTATGTTTAATGAATCATTTGTAATTTCTGCATTATCAGAAACTGCTTCTAAAGATAATGATAACGCTTCTTCTGTATTGTAACTCTCTAATTGATAAAGACCGGTTGTACTGATCTCATCAAAAACAGTAAAATCAAAATTCTGAATCAACTTATCTATCGTTACTGTTGCAGTTGTATCTAATGCATAATGATAAAGATCACCTTCATTATAGAATCTTAATGTTAACTCTCCTCCTCCATTAATAGTTAAAACATCATCTTCTATTGTCGCATTACCTGATATTAATTCAAAATTTAAAGGTAACTCTTGGTCAGATAATAATTCCAATTGACTGTATGACTTAAGAAGGACATTTAAAGAGTCTAAAGTTTGATGCTCAATATCAACAGCTTCAAAAGACCATTTAAATGGTTTATCACCACTACCAAAAAGATCCCATTTTATCTTAATATTATCGCCTTCAGATAACGTATACTCTAATTTTGTTTGTACAGTATTTTCGGCATCATCATTATACGCTAATTCTTCTCCATCACAATTATCATAAATACGTACTCTAGTATCTAAAGGCGTCAAACCTAAAGTCGATAAAGTAATTACTTGATTAGTAGAGGCTTCATAATGATACCAAGTTGGAATTCCACCTGCAATCAATGTATCAGCTGTAATTTCTAAACTCTCGGTACAAGTATACGCTAGTTGAGGAATATTACCCCAAGAGATAATATCTTCAATTTGTGTATTCGTTGTTGTATTTGCTACATCTACAAATCTAGAAATGGTATCACCCTCATTGTTTACTTCTCTAAATTCTTCATAATTTTTTAAAACAAAATGAAAACGTACAGTATCTAATTCTTCTGGAAAAATAAGCTCATACTTATTAATTACATCATTATAAATAAGCTCATAATCCTGATTAGAATAATCATAATTATTCATTGACCCGATAGCATAAATTGACATATTCTCTGGGGTACTCTCCGGTATTACGTTAACTACATATGTTTTGGTTACATGCGTAGATAAATTCCATTTAAAATTATTTGCATTAGTAGTATAATAACTATCCCATTGAAAATATATTGTTTCACCTTGTTTTAAATCATAATCTACGGATAGTTCACTATAATAATTATACTCTCTTCTTAAAAGTGTTCCATCACAATCATTATAAATATTCAATTCAGCACCAGTTACATATCTAGCATCTAGACTACTTAAAGACAATTGCATATCTTCTGTAGCTGTAAAAGAATACCACTGAGGAGCTGTACCTACTATATAATCTCCTTCTGTAGTAAGCTCTATTGCACTTGCACAAGTATTCGCTAATTCAGGAACCATATTCCACCCAATAATTGGAGCTAAAGTTACCTCAGAATCAGTGGTGGTGTCAATAGTTCTTGTAACAAAATCTCCATTTGCTATTACTTCAGAAAAGTCTTCATGGTTTTTTAAGACAAATGTAAAATCTACTTCTCCAAGTTCTTTTTCTACTACTAGTTCATAAGATGTTCCTCCATCTACCTTTCTTAAGGGGTAGTCTTGATTGGTGTAATCCAGTTCGTTCATTGTACCAATTGCATATATTGGCATATCTTCTGGTGTATTCTCTGGAATAGAAGCCACCGTATATACAATTAATGGTCTTGCCTCTAATTTCCAATTAAAAACAGAATTCCTATCTGGAGTATAATTAGAAACTTTAATTATTATTTCTTGACCTCCTATAAGTTCAAGTGTACCAGTAGTATTTTCATAATAGTTTCTACGATTAAATAAAATAGTGCCATCACAACCATCATAAATAGTTATACTACTTCCTTTATCTGCATCTAAGGTAGCGACAGTTATTTTAGAATATTCTGTCGCTATAAAAGAATAATATGTAGGCGAACTACTGAAAAGGTTGGTACTGTCTGCAAAAACGGGAATACTTTCATTACATGTATTGGGCAATGTAGGTATAGATAACCAAGCTGATATATCGTCTATAATTACTTCACCAGATAATTCTGTTAACTCTAAAGTTCTTAGAACCTCTTCATTTTCTATATTCGTTTCTACAAACCCCTCATGGTTTTTTAAGGCAAACCTAAATTCTACAGTTCCTAAATTTTTAGGTACCGTTAAAGCATAATGTCCATTTGTTGTATTATAAACCAGCGGATATTCTTGATTACGATAGTTATTGTTATTAAAACTACCAATTGCATATATACCCGTATTTTCTGGAGTATTTGAAGGGATATTATTTACAATTAATGAAATTAATTCTCCTTTTTCTGTATAAGTAGTTGATTGGAGTGTTAAATCTGGCCAATCTGTGTTTGTAATTTTACAGTAAAATTCGCTATCTAAATTTTCGGTATAGTTAATTGTTAATATTGACGTCGTCTCGTTAGGCATTACTTCACCATCTTTATACCATTCATAGCTATTATTTGCTGCCGTATCTGGAATAGTTAAGATTGTTGTTAACAACTCTACATCTTGATTTCTATTGATTAGAATGTTATTTTGAGGGGAATAATCAAAAGATGAAATACTAGTAAAGAAATCTTTTTGGAGATCTAATTTTTCAAAAGTGAATCTATTATAGTCAATATCTAAAGTAGTAAGATTTAATAAATTACCTAACTCTAATGGAATACTTTCAAGAGAATTAGATGACAAATTTAATCTAGTAAGATTTACTAAATTACCCAACTCTACTGGAACACTTAAAAGAGAAGTATATGACAAATCTAAATAAGTAAGATTTACTAAATTACCTAACTCCACTGGAACACTCTCAAGAGAATTAGAATGTAAAAATAATGTAGTAAGATTTACTAAATTACCCAACTCTACTGGAACATTTACAAGGGAATTAGAATGCAAATATAAATTAGTAAGATTCACCAAATTACCCAACTCTACTGGAACACTTAAAAGAGAATTAGAATACAAACTTAAATAAGTAAGATTTGACAAATTGCCTAACTCTACTGGAACACTTTCAAGAGAATTATATGACAAATTTAAACTTGTAAGATTTAACAAATTACCTAACTCTAATGGAACACTTTCAAGAGAATTAGATGACAAAATTAAACTTGTAAGATTTGACAAATTGCCTAATTCTACCGGAACACTTACAAGAGAATTATATGACAAATTTAATTCAGTAAGATTTACCAAATTGCCTAACTCTACTGGAACACTTTCAAGAGAATTTCTTGACAAATCTAAACTTATAAGATGTACTAAATTACCTAACTCTAATGGAACACTTACAAGAGAATTATATGACAAATTTAATTCAGTAAGATTTACCAAATTGCCTAACTCTACTGGAATACTTACAAGAGAATTAGATGACAAATATAATCCAGTAAGATTTACTAAATTACCTAACTCTAATGGAACACTTACAAGAGAATTATATGACAAATTTAAACTTGTAAGATGTATTAAATTACCTAACTCAGAAGGAAGGTTTCCTTTAAGAGAATTATTACTAAAGGATATCTGAGTTACAACTAAATGCGTAGTGCCATTTTCATCTTCTACTTGAGAAGTAGTTACACCATACCAGTCTTCAATAGGTTCATCTGTGAGCCAATTGGTATTATTATTCCAATTTGGACCATCAGTTGTATTGTATAATGCCTCTAGGGCTAAGTATTCCTCATATAAAATTCCATTTTTATAAGGAGAAATACTTACTGTAAATATTACTGATGATGCCGTATATTCATCATTTTCTATAATTGAAGCTTCAATCTCTACTTCACCATATGCTTCTGCTGTTAATACATTACCTGATATTGATGCATATTCACTACCACTTATTATTGCATATGAAATTTCGGCAGACGAATTAGTAGCACCTTGTAGTTCATAATCTTCAAATGAATGAATGACAATATCTTCTAGATTAGTTATCACACCCGTCTTTTTACCAGATGGATCTACTTGGTTGGTTACAGTAAATTCCTGTTGTCCTCGGTTTACACTGTATTCATCATAAATAACACCAACTACTTGTTGTGTACCTGCTACAGATAAACCAATAATACTATCGTTTTGCAATGTAATAACCCCATTATCTTCTCCCACTAACATAAAGTGTAAAGAATCTATTGGGTTATTGTTGTTCTCTATTTTTAATTGCACGCCATAATTAATGACTATGTCATCAATAGAAACAATATGAGAGTAGGGTTTAGAATTTATATCTGTACCACCTAATGTCCAATCAAAATTTCCTTCTGTACTACTACTAAATAGACGCCATCTTATATACAACGTTTCTCCTTGATAGCGTGAAACATCTTTGTCTAGATAACTTTGACGCCCAACATCAGAATCATCATTATAAAAAATTCTTGAACCTCCACATTCCGAGTAGACTTCTACATAAGTATCTAGTGTGGTTTTCCCTAAACTTGATAACGTTAAACGTTGCATATCAGTTGGTACTGTAAATGCATACCAGTTGGGAGTATTTGGTGCATTATTGTCACCAAACTCTACATCAATAGCAGTTTCACAACTATTGTTTTGAGCGTGTAGCGCAGTAGTAAAAGTTACACAGAAAAATAAACCTATGAGTAATAGGCGTAACAGCTTGTAATTAGTTTGCATTATGTCAGCTTTAAATAAAAAATTTTAGTTTTCTCGTTTAAAATTACATAATCTATTTTAATATTTTACAGATGATATTAATTATTTTTACAAATATTAATTAAATTTTACTTTGGCCTAGTATTAAGCTCTATTTAATAGTCTACTTTTTTAACCTTAAATGGTTTTTATTTAACTTTTCATATTAAATATAACTTTTTTATATACACTTATTATACATGATAAAGGGTACTTTTATATTACTCTAAATATTATAGCAAAGTCAGTTAAAACTTAATTTTTGATGTTTCGTTTAAATAGAATTACAAAATAAAACACCCCTCTTTTACGGATAGTTTCCTAAAAAGAGGGGTATTTCTATTACTTACCTAACAGAATAAACTATTTCACAATCAAACGTTTTATTCCATTTCCTTTTTCTGTCTGAATAATTAAAACATAAACGCCTGTTTTAAAAGTAGAGACATCTAATACATTTCTATAATTGTTCCCCTTTAATACTTGCTCTTTATGAATTAACTGACCTGTTGTTGAAACTACAGTTAAACCTATAGTTTGAACGTTGGGTACTTCAATAAAGACCTCTTTATTTGCAGGGTTAGGATAAATAGAAATAGACTTTGATAATTCATTTTCTAAACCAGTTGGAATTACTTCATTGATTTGTAATATATATGAATTGCTAAATCCTTCATATACATTATCCTCTTTATAAGTTAAGCTTAGTTCTACTTCTCCAGATGAAATCACTTTCAATGAATCTTCTTCAATTATAGCAGCACCTGAAACTATTTCTAATGATAATGCTATACCTTGATCACTTATAAATGATGGTAATAAGTAACTTCCTACTTCTTCGATATCTTCAAAATAACTCGTATCAAAAGTAAGCACTGACTTCGCTATAGATAAAGAATATCCTCTACTAAAAGATTCATAAACTGTATCTCCTGCATAAACAACATTCAATTCAACTGCTCCTGATTCAATAATAAATAAAGAATCTCCTGTTATAAGCGCCGAACCTGAAACTACTTCTAATGATAACACGACTCCTTGATCACTTATAAATGATGGTAATAAGTAACTTCCTATTTCTTCGATATCTTCAAAATAACTCGTATCAAAAGTAAGCACTGACTTCGCTATAGATAAAGAATATCCTCTACTAAAAGATTCATAAACTGTATCTCCTGCATAAACAACATTCAATTCAACTGCTCCTGATTCAATAATAAATAAAGAATCTCCTGTTATAAGCGCCGAACCTGAAACTACTTCTAATGATAACACGACTCCTTGATCACTTATAAATGATGGTAATAAGTAACTTCCTACTTCTTCGATATCTTCAAAATAACTCGTATCAAAAGTAAGCACTGACTTCGCTATAGATAAAGAATATCCTCTACTAAAAGATTCATAAACTGTATCTCCTGCATAAACAACATTCAATTCAACTGCCCCTAATTCAATAATAAATAAAGAATCTCCTGTTATAAGCGCCGAACCTGAAACTACTTCTAATGATAACACGACTCCTTGATCACTTATAAATGATGGTAATAAGTAACTTCCTACTTCTTCGATATCTTCAAAATAACTCGTATCAAAAGTAAGCACTGACTTCGCTATAGATAAAGAATATCCTCTACTAAAAGATTCATAAACTGTATCTCCTGCATAAACAACATTCAATTCAACTGCTCCTGATTCAATAATAAATAAAGAATCTCCTGTTATAAGCGCCGAACCTGAAACTACTTCTAAGGATAACGAGACTCCTTGATCACTTATAAATGATGGTAATAAGTAACTTCCTACTTCTTCGATATCTTCAAAATAACTCGTATTAAATGTTATAATTGACTTATCTACTGTAAAAGTATATGTTGAATCAAATGGTTGATAAACTCCATCACCTTCATTAAATATACGTAACTGTACTTCTCCAGATGATGTTATGTTTAATGAATCATTTGTAATCTCTGCATTATCAGAAACTGCTTCTAAAGATAATGATAACGCTTCTTCTGTATTGTAACTCTCTAATTGATAAAGACCGGTTGTACTGATCTCATCAAAAACAGTAAAATCAAAATTCTGAATTAACTTATCTATTGTTACTGTTACAGTTGTATCTAATGCATAATGATAAGGATCACCTTCATTATATAACCTTAACGTTAACTCTCCTCCTTCATTAATAGTTATAATATCATCTACTACTGTTGCATTACCTGATATTAGTTCAAAATTTAAAGGTAACTCTTGGTCAGATAATAATTCCAATTGACTATATGACTTAAGAAGGACATTTAGGGAGTCTAAAGTTTGATGTTCAATCTCAATGTCAACAGTTTCAAAAGACCATTTAAATGGTTTATCACCATTACCCCAAAGATCCCATTTTATCTTAATATTATCGCCTTCAGATAACGCATACTCTAATTTTGTTTGTACAGTATTTTCGGCATCATCATTATAAGCTAATTCTTCTCCATCACAATTATCATAAATACGTACTCTAGTATCTAAAGACGTCAAACCTAAAGTCGATAAAGTAATTACTTGATTAGTAGAGGCTTCATAATGATACCAAGTTGGAATTCCACCTGCAATCAATGTATCAGCTGTAATTTCTAAACTCTCGGTACAAGTATACGCTAGTTGAGGAATATTACCCCAAGAGATAATATCTTCAATTTGTGTATTCGTTGTTGTATTTGCTATATCTACAAATCTAGAAATGGTATCACCCTCATTGTTTACTTCTCTAAATTCTTCATAATTTTTTAAAACAAAATGAAAACGTACAGTATCTAATTCTTCTGGAAAAATAAGCTCATACTTATTAATTACATCATTATAAATAAGCTCATAATCCTGATTAGAATAATCATAATTATTCATTGACCCAATAGCATAAATTGACATATTCTCTGGTGTACTCTCCGGTATTACGTTAACTAAATATGTCTTGGTTGCTCGTGTAGATAAATTCCATTTAAAATTATTTGCATTAGTAGTATAATTGCTATCCCATTGCAAATATATTGTTTCACCTTGTTTTAAATTATAATCTACGGATAGTTCACTATAATAATTATACTCTCTTCTTAAAAGTGTCCCATCACAATCATTATAAATTTTCAATTCAGCACCACCAGTTATATATCTAGCATCTAGACTACTTAAAGACAATTGCATATCTTCTGTAGCTGTAAAAGAATACCACTGAGGAGCTGTACCTACTATATAATCACCTTCTGCTGTAAGCTCTATTGCACTTGCACAGATATTCGCTAATTCAGGAACCATATTCCAACCAATAATTGGAGCTAAAGTTACCTCAGAATCAGTGGTGGTGTCAATAGTTCTTGTAACAAAATCTCCATTTGCTATTACTTCAGAAAAGTCTTCATGGTTTTTTAAGACAAATGTAAAATCTACTTCTCCAAGTTCTTTTTCTACTACTAGTTCATAAGATGTTCCTCCATCTACCTTTCTTAAGGGGTAGTCTTGATTGGTGTAATCCAGTTCATTCATTGTACCAATTGCATATACTGGCATATGTTCTGGTGTATTCTCTGGAATAGAAGTCACGGTATATACAACTAATGGTGTTGCTTCTAATTTCCAATTAAAAACATAGTCATTATCTGGAGTATAAGTAGAAACTTTAATTATTATTTCTTGACCTCCAATAAGTTCAAGTGTACCAGTTGTATTTCCATAATAGCTTCTACTATTAAATAAAATAGTGCCATCACACCCATCATAAATAGTTATTCTACTTCCTTTATATGCATCTAAGGTAGCGGCAGTTATTTTAGAATATTCTGTCGCTATAAAAGAATAATATGTAGGCGAACTACTGAAAAGGTTGGTACTGTCTGCAAAAACGGGAATACTTTCATTACATGTATTGGGCAATGTAGGTATAGATAACCAAGCTGATATATCGTCTATAATTACTTCACCAGTTAATTCTATTAACTCTAAAGTTCTTAGAACCTCTTCATTTTCTATATTCGTTTCTACAAACCCCTCATGGTTTTTTAAGGCAAACCTAAATTCTACAGTTCCTAAATTTTTAGGTACCGTTAAAGCATAATGTCCATTTGTTGTATTATAAACCAGCGGGAATTCTTGATTACGATAGTTATTGTTATTAAAACTACCAATTGCATATATACCCGTATTTTCTGGAGTATTTGAAGGGATATTATTTACTATTAATGAAATTAATTCTCCTTTTTCTGTATAAGTAGTTGATTGGAGTGTTAAATCTGGCCAATCTGTGTTTGTAATTTTACAGTAAAATTCGCTATCTAAATTTTCGGTATAGTTAATTGTTAATATTGACGTTGTCTCATTAGGCATTACTTCACCATCTTTATACCATTCATAGCTATTATTTGCTGCCGTATCTGAAATAGTTAAGATTGTTGTTAACAACTCTACATCTTGATTTCTATTGATTAGAATATTATTTTGAGGGGAATAATCAAAAGATGAAATACTAGTAAAGAAATCTTTTTGGAGATCTAATTTTTTAAAAGTGAATCTATTATAGTTAATATTTAAATAAGTAAGATTTAACAAATTACCTAACTCTAATGGAATACTTTCAAGAGAATTATTATACAAATTTAAACTTGTAAGATTTGACAAATTGCCTAACTCTAATGGAACACTTTCAAGAGAATTTCTTGACAAATTTAAATAAGTAAGATTTAACAAATTACCTAACTCTACCGGAACATCTACAAGAGAATTATTATACAAACTTAAATAAGTAAGATTTAACAAATTGCCTAACTCTAATGGAACACTTTCAAGAGAATTATAAGACAAATTTAAAGTAGTAAGATTTAACAAATTGCCTAACTCTACCGGAACATCTACAAGAGAATTATTATACAAACTTAAATAAGTAAGATTTAACAAATTGCCTAACTCTACCGGAACATCTACAAGAGAATTAGATGACAAATATAAAGTAGTAAGATTTACCAAATTACCTAACTCTACCGGAACACTTTCAAGAGAATTTCTTGACAAAGATAAACTTGTAAGATTTAACAAATTGCCTAACTCTACCGGAACACTTACTAGAGAATTAGAATTCAAAGATAAATTAGTAAGATTTACTAAATTACCTAACTCTACCGGAACACTTACAAGAGAATTAGATGACAAATTTAATTCAGTAAGATTTACCAAATTGCCTAACTCTACTGGAATACTTACAAGAGAATTAGATGACAAATATAATCCAGTAAGATTTACTAAATTACCTAACTCTAATGGAATACTTAAAAGAGAATTAGATGACAAATATAATCCAGTAAGATTTACTAAATTACCTAACTCTAATGGAACACTTACAAGAGAATTATTATACAAATCTAAACTTGTAAGGTGTATTAAATTACCTAACTCAGAAGGGAGGTTTCCTTTAAGAGAATTATTACTAAGGGACATCTGAGTTACAACTAAATACGTATTACTATTTTCATCTTCTACTTGAGAAGTAGTTACACCATACCAGTCTTCAATAGGTTCATCTGTGAGCCAATTGGTATTATTATTCCAATTTGGACCATCAGTTGTATTGTATAATGCCTCTAGGGCTAAGTATTCCTCATATAAAATTCCATTTTTATAAGGAGAAATACTTACTGTAAATATCACTGATGATGACGTATATTCATCATTTTCTATAATTGAAGCTTCAACCTCTACTTCACCATATGCTTCTGCTGTTAATACATTACCTGATATTGATGCATATTCACTACCACTTATTATTGCATATGAAATTTCGGCAGACGAATTAGTAGCACCTTGTAATTCATAATCTTCAAATGAATTAATTACAATATCTTCTAAATTAGTTATCACACCCGTCTTTTTACCAGATGGATCTACTTGGTTGGTTACAGTAAATTCCTGTTGTCCTCGGTTTACACTGTATTCATCATAAATAACACCAACTACTTGTTGTGTACCTGCTACAGATAAACCAATAATACTATCGTTTTGCAATGTAATAACCCCATTATCTTCTCCCACTAACATAAAGTGTAAAGAATCTATTGGGTTATTGTTGTTCTCTATTTTTAATTGCACGCCATAATTAATGACTATGTCATCAATAGAAACAATATGAGAGTAGGGTTTAGAATTGATATCTGTACCACCTAATGTCCAATCAAAATTTCCTTCTGTGCTACTATAAAATAGACGCCATCTTATATACAGCGTTTCTCCTTGATAGCGTGAAACATCTTTGTCTAGATAACTTTGACGCCCACCATCAGAATTATCATTATAAAAAATTCTTGAACCTCCACATTCAGAGTAGACTTCTACATAAGTATCTAGTGTGGTTTTCCCTAAACTTGATAACGTTAAACGTTGCATATCAGTTGGTACTGTAAATGCGTACCAACTGGATGTATTTGGTACGTTATTGTCACCAAATTCTACATCAATAGCGGTTTCACAACTATTGTTTTGAGCGTGAAGTGATGTAGTAAAATTTAGACAGAAAAATAAACCTATGAGCAATAGGTGTAATAGCATGTTTTGAGTTTGCATTATGTCAGCTTTATTTTGAATCATTTAGTTTTTGCGATTCAAAGCTACATAATAAATTTTAATATTTATAGATGTTATTAATTATTTTTATAAATATTAATTAATTTTTATTTAACTTTTCGTATTAAATATAACTGTTTTATATACACTTATTGTACGTAGTAAAGGGTACTTTTATATTACTCTAAATATTATAGTAAAGTCAGTTAAAACTTAATTTTTGATGTTTCGTTTAAATAGAATTACAAAATAAAACACCCCTCTTTTACGGATAATTTCCTAAAAGAGGGGTGTTTCTGTTACTTACCTAACAGAATAAACTATTTCACAATCAAACGTTTTATTCCATTTCCTTTTTCTGTCTGAATAATTAAAACATAAACGCCTGTTTTAAAAGTAGAGACATCTAATACATTTCTATAATTGTTCCCCTTTAATACTTGCTCTTTATGAATTAACTGACCTGTTGTTGAAACTACAGTTAAACCTATAGTTTGAACGTTGGGTACTTCAATAAAGACCTCTTTATTTGCAGGGTTAGGATAAATAGAAATAGACTTTGATAATTCATTTTCTAAACCAGTTGGAATTACTTCATTGATTTGTAATATATATGAATTGCTAAATCCTTCATAAACATTATCCTCTTTATAAGTTAAGCTTAGTTCTACTTCTCCAGATGAAATCACTTTCAATGAATCTTCTTCAATTATAGCAGCACCTGAAACTACTTCTAATGATAACACGACTCCTTGATCACTTATAAATGATGGTAATAAGTAACTTCCTACTTCTTCGATATCTTCAAAATAACTCGTATTAAATGTTAGAATTGACTTATCTATTGTTACTGTTACAGTTGTATCTAATGCATAATGATAAAGATCGCCTTCATTATATAACCTTAATGTTAACTCTCCTTCTCCATTAATAGTTAAAACATCATCTACTACTGTTGCATTACCTGATATTAATTCAAAATTTAAAGGTAACTCTTGGTCAGATAATAATTCCAATTGACTATATGACTTAAGAAGAACATTTAAAGAGTCTAAAGTTTGATGCTCAATATCAACAGCTTCAAAAGACCATTTAAATGGTTTATCACCATTATCCCAATGATCCCATTTTATCTTAATATTATCGCCTGCATATAACGCATACTCTAATTTTGTTTGCCAAGTATTTTCTGCATCATCATTATAAGCTAATTCTTCTCCATCACAATTATCATAAATACGTACTCTAGTATCTAAAGGCGTCAAACCTAAAGTCGATAAAGTAATTACCTGATTAGTAGAGGCTTCATAATGATACCAAGTTGGAATTCCACCTGCAATTAATGTGTCAGCTGTAATTTCTAAACTCTCGGAACAAGTATACGCTAGTTGAGGAATATTACCCCAAGAGATAATATCTTCAATTTGTGTATTCGTTGTTGTATTTGCTACATCTACAAATCTAGAAATGGTATCACCCTCATTGTTCACTTCTCTAAATTCTTCATAATTTTTTAAAACAAAATGAAAACGTACAGTATCTAATTCTTCTGGAAAAATAAGCTCATACTTATTAGTTACATCATTATAAATAAGCTCATAATCCTGATTAGAATAATCATAATTATTCATTGACCCGATAGCATAAATTGACATATTCTCTGGGGTACTCTCCGGTATTACGTTAACTACATATGTTTTGGTTACATGCGTAGATAAATTCCATTTAAAATTATTTGCATTAGTAGTAGAATTGCTATCCCATTGAAAATATATTGTTTCACCTTGTTTTAAATTATAATATACGGATAGTTCACTATAATAATTATACTCTCTTCTTAAAAGTGTTCCATCACAATCATTATAAATATTCAATTCAGCACCAGTTACATATCTAGCATCTAGACTACGTAAAGACAATTGCATATCTTCTGTAGCTGTAAAAGAATACCACTGAGGAGCTGTACCTACTATATAATCTCCTTCTGTAGTAAGCTCTATTGCACTTGCACAAGTATTCGCTAATTCAGGAACCATATTCCACCCAATAATTGGAGCTAAAGTTACCTCAGAATCAGTGGTGGTGTCAATAGTTCTTGTAACAAAATCTCCATTTGCTATTACTTCAGAAAAGTCTTCATGGTTTTTTAAGACAAATGTAAAATCTACTTCTCCAAGTTCTTTTTCTACTACTAGTTCATAAGATGTTCCTCCATCTACCTTTCTTAAGGGGTAGTCTTGATTAGTGTAATCCAGTTCGTTCATTGTACCAATTGCATATATTGGCATATCTTCTGGTGTATTCTCTGGAATAGAAGCCACGGTATATACAATTATTGGTGTTGCCTCTAATTTCCAATTAAAAACATAGTCATTATCTGGAGTATAAGTAGAAACTTTAATTATTATTTCTTGACCTCCAATAAGTTCAAGTGTACCAGTTGTATTTCCATAATAGCTTCTACTATTAAATAAAATAGTGCCATCACACCCATCATAAATAGTTATTCTACTTCCTTTATATGCATCTAAGGTAGCGGCAGTTATTTTAGAATATTCTGTCGCTATAAAAGAATAATATGTAGGCGAACTACTGAAAAGGTTGGTACTGTCTGCAAAAACGGGAATACTTTCATTACATGTATTGGGCAATGTAGGTATAGATAACCAAGCTGATATATCGTCTATAATTACTTCACCAGTTAATTCTATTAACTCTAAAGTTCTTAGAACCTCTTCATTTTCTATATTCGTTTCTACAAACCCCTCATGGTTTTTTAAGGCAAACCTAAATTCTACAGTTCCTAAATTTTTAGGTACCGTTAAAGCATAATGTCCATTTGTTGTATTATAAACCAGCGGGTATTCTTGATTACGATAGTTATTGTTATTAAAACTACCAATTGCATATATACCCGTATTTTCTGGAGTATTTGAAGGGATATTATTTACTATTAATGAAATTAATTCTCCTTTTTCTGTATAAGTTGTTGATTGGAGTGTTAAATCTGGCCAATCTGTGTTTGTAATTTTACAGTAAAATTTGCTATCTAAATTTTCGGTATAGTTAATTGTTAATATTGACGTTGTCTCATTAGACATTACTTCACCATCTTTATACCATTCATAGCTATTATTTGCTGCCGTATCTGAAATAGTTAAGATTGTTGTTAACAACTCTACATCTTGATTTCTATTGATTAGAATGTTATTTTGAGGGGAATAATCAAAATATGAAATACTAGTAAAGAAATCTTTTTGGAGATTTAATTTTTCAAAAGTGAATCTATTATAGTCAATATCTAAAGTAGTAAGATTTACTAAATTACCTAACTCTACTGGAACACTTTCAAGAGAATTAGAATACAAACTTAAATAAGTAAGATTTACTAAATTACCTAACTCTACTGGAACACTTTCAAGAGAATTATAAGACAAATTTAATCTAGTAAGATTTACTAAATTACCTAACTCCACTGGAACACTCTCAAGAGAATTATTATACAAAAATAATGTAGTAAGATTTATTAAATTACCCAACTCTACTGGAACATTTACAAGGGAATTAGAATGCAAATATAATCCAGTAAGATTTGACAAATTGCCTAACTCTACTGGAACACTTAAAAGAGAATTAGAATACAAACTTAAATTAGTAAGATTTAACAAATTGCCTAACTCTACCGGAACATCTACAAGTGAATTAGATGACAAAGATAATTCAGTAAGATTTAACAAATTGCCTAACTCTACTGGAATACTTACAAGGGAATTAGAATGCAAATATAATCCAGTAAGATTTGACAAATTGCCTAACTCTACTGGAACACTTACAAGAGAATTATATGACAAATTTAATTCAGTAAGATTTAACAAATTGCCTAACTCTACTGGAATACTTACAAGAGAATTAGATGACAAATATAATCCAGTAAGATTTACTAAATTACCTAACTCTACTGGAACACTTACAAGAGAATTATATGACAAATTTAAAATAGTAAGATTTGATAAATTGCCTAACTCTACTGGAACACTTTCAAGAGAATTATATGACAAATTTAAACTTGTAAGATGTATTAAATTACCTAACTCAGAAGGAAGGTTTCCTTTAAGAGAATTATATGACAAATTTAAACTTGTAAGATGTATTAAATTACCTAACTCAGAAGGAAGGTTTCCTTTAAGAGAATTATTACTAAGGTATATCTGAGTTACAACTAAATACGTAGTGCCATTTTCATCTTCTACTTGAGAAGTAGTTACACCATACCAGTCTTCAATAGGTTCATCTGTGAGCCAATTGGTATTATTTTTCCAATTTGGACCATCAGCTGTATTGTATAATACCTCTAGGGCTAAGTATTCCTCATATAAAATACCATTTTTATAAGGAGAAATACTTACTGTAAATATTACTGATGATGACGTATATTCATCATTTTCTATAATTGAAGCTTCAACCTCTACTTCACCATATGCTTCTGCTGTTAATACATTACCTGATATTGATGCATATTCACTACCGCTTATTATTGCATATGAAATTTCGGCAGACGAATTAGTAGCACCTTGTAATTCATAATCTTCAAATGAATTAATTACAATATCTTCTAAATTAGTTATCACACCCGTCTTTTTACCAGATGGATCTACTTGGTTGGTTACAGTAAATTCCTGTTGTCCTCGGTTTACACTGTATTCATCATAAATAACACCAACTACTTGTTGTGTACCTGCTACAGATAAACCAATAATACTATCGTTTTGCAATGTAATAACCCCATTATCTTCACCCACTAACATAAAGTGTAAAGAATCTATTGGGTTATTGTTGTTCTCTATTTTTAATTGCACGCCATAATTTATGACTATGTCATCAATAGAAACAATATGAGAGTAGGGTTTAGAGTTTATATCTGTACCACCTAATGTCCAATCAAAATTTCCTTCTGTACTACTACCATATAGACGCCATTTTATATACAACGTTTCTCCTTGATAGGGTGAAACATCTTCGTCTAGATAACTTTGACGCACACCATCAGAATCATCATTATAAAAAATTCTTGAACCTCCACATTCCGAGTAGACTTCTACATAAGTATCTAGTGTGGTTTTCCCTAAACTTGATAACGTTAAACGTTGCATATCAGTTGGTACTGTAAATGCATACCAGTTGGGAGTATTTGTTGCATTATTGTCACCAAACTCTACATCAATAGCAGTTTCACAACTATTGTTTTGAGCGTGTAGCGCAGTAGTAAAAGTTACACAGAAAAATAAACCTATGAGCAATAGGCGTAACAGCTTGTAATTAGTTTGCATTATGTCAGCTTTAAATAAAAAAATTTAGTTTTATCGTTTAAAATTACATAATAAAATTAAAAAAACTAGAAACTTTGTTAATTAGACCTAATAAATAGTGCTAATGACACTGTATTTCAATTAGTTATTGGTCTATTCTTTTTTTTTAATACATACCAATAACATTATATATTTAACAAAAAAGAGACAAACCTATAGAGTTTGCCTCAATCACATTGGTAAATTAAATATCTTAATTCACGCTATTTGCGTTAATAATTTCCATCATCTGAAGCTTTAAATCTGCTTTTGTAGAAGCATATGATTTTTTATCGGCAACATTTTTCCACTCGTGTTTATCTTTCTTGTGGTCGTACAATTCTTCTTTACCATTTTTGTATAAGATGTAACGGAAACGCGCTGTTCTATAGGAATATGTTTGTTGCATTACATATTCTGGACTTAGTGGTTTTCTAACCTCAATATGCCATAACGCTTGTTTGTTCACAGACACCGCTAAACCTTCTATTGGTTCAGAAATACCTACTCCCATTACGGTTAATGCGCCTTTTGGGCCTGTCCATGTTGCATTTTTATCTGTTAGGAAAGGACGAATAGAATGGCCTCCTATTTCTGCGGCTTGTTCGTCTAGTTTTGTACTTCCTTTTAAATTACAGATATCTATAAACGTAGGGTACAAATCTATTAATGAAACAGGGTGAGTTACATCCATTCCTTTCACTTGTTCTTTTGGAGCACGTACGATAAAAGGCACTCTTGCACTTTCTTCCCAAGGTGAGTTCTTATACAAGTATTCTTTCTGTCCGAAGTTCCACCCATGGTCTGCCGTAAATACAACTATAGTATTATCTGCAAATTTAGAGTTATCTAAAGCATCAATAACTTTCCCTACTTGGTCGTCCATAAAAGTAACGCAAGCAAGATAGGCTTGTACAACTTTTCTTAATCCTTCTTTATCATCTTCATAAGAATCACAAAGTGCTTTATAATACTTTAATCCCATTTGCGACATTGGATAGTTTTCTTTAAAAAATGCATCCTCATCATCTCCCTCCTTTATAACTGGTAATTTCAATGTTTCTAAAGGATACATATCAAAATACTTCTGTGGAGCATATAATGGAGTATGTGGCTTTACAAAACCAATTCCCATAAAGAAAGGTTTATCTGAACCACTTTCTTCTAATTGCTTCAGTTTTTTAACGGCCCAATCTGCATGCTGTTCATCTGGCATTAAATCCCTGTCCTCATCATTTACATATCTAAATTCCTTTTTTGGGTAGCCCCAACCTGGTTTTAAGTCCGTTTTTGTACTGTCAAATTGAGGAATATCTGTAAGTGGTGCAAAAGAACCGTCTACAATATTTATACTTCTAAAAGGCTCTGGTACAGAGGGGTGAGGAATGATTTTATTTCCGTTAAATGCATGAGGTCCATAATTAATGCGCTCTGGCACTCCCCACTCGTTCCATAATTTCTTATCGTTTTTATGCATCAATTTTCCTGACCCATAAAGTGCATAACCATTTTCTGCAAACAACTGGAACATGGTTTTGCTGTGCTTCAACACATCGTGTTTTTTACGAGCCGTCCACCCAAAATCTCTAGAATCGTGTGGGTATACCCCTGTAAATAAAGAGTTTCTTGCAGGTTGGCAAACTGGTACATTGGTTTGTCCGTTGACAAAAGTAACGCCAGAATCTGCCAATTTATCTATGTTAGGAGTTATTGCTTGAGGGTGTCCACCAAACTTCCCTTCAAAATCATTCAGGTCGTCTACTATAATGAATAACACATTGGGGTGTTGCTCCATTTTATCTTGTGCTATTACTTTTGGTGCTAACGCTTGTAACGCAACTACTCCAAAGATGCCCAAAACAATTTTTCTCAATTGAATTTTCATTCTCTATTTATTTTTAATCCTTACGGATGATTTTATCCTTGCTTAAATCTCTTTTGATGAAAACGTTACATTGTGTTTTCCTGCCTTTAATTTGATATAATCGGTAGTTTCTTTGTTTATTATATTGTCTACTTCAATCGTATCCTTACCAAATGATTTACGTACTAGCTTGATTTCCACACCTTCAGGAATTTCTACATTAAGTTGTCCTCCTTCGTTTTCAAAAGTCCAAGCTATAGAAGTACTACCAAAAGGTGTTGGAATATTTGCCGCAATATTTTCTATAGAAGCCGTTGTTTTAGCCAACACCATTTCCGCCATTCCTGGTTTTGTAATTTCTACCCCAACAAGAAATTCTGCAAACAATCCTGGTGCAAAAGCACTTTCGGTTTGAGCATCCGACCTTGTTCTACCTATCATTCCTTTTTTACCTGTTCTACCAGAAGCATCTCTCCACCATTCTTCCCATAAAGTCCCGTTCATTTCTGGGGCTAACATATGATCAAAACGTTTTCTAAATAAATCAAATGATTGGTCTACGTACCCATATTCTGCTAACCCTTTGTGCAGAAAGTATGACATTGCGGGCGTTACCATATACATGCCCGATGCTCTCGTTACATAATTCAGTTCATCATTTTCTAAAATATTTTTAGCCACAGCTTTGGCTTGTTCTTCGGTAGCAATTTGCATAGATAGAGCCATTGCTTGTGCATGTTCGCTGTACTGATCAGATTGTTTCCCATCAATTAAAGCATCTACAAATAAGCCTTTCTGATTATTCCAAAATTGCGTCTGAATTGCTTCTTTGGCTAATTTTGCTTGTTGAGTATAACTTTTTGCACCCTCTTTCCCCAACCAAGATAAAATCTCTGTATAATCTTGTAAAGCGCCAATATAATGTCCGTTAAGGTTTAAATTTGCCCCTCTTCTATCGTTTCTTGCATGGTCTAACCAATACGAATACGGAGGATTATCTAACAGTCCATCTTTATTGGTATAACTTTCTAAGAGATCCATTAATTTCTGAGCTGTAGGCATTAATTTTAGTACTGTTTCTTTATCTCCTGAGTATAAATAGTAATTGTGTAAACTTCTAATCCAAAGAATATCAGAATCCAAAATTACCATATAGTCGTTATTTACTAACGGACCGTATGCTGGTAATAACCCATTTGGTTCTGCCTCTTGTGCTACTTGAACAAGTTTAATAGCTTGTAAAGCATAATCGCCAAAAGTCCAATAATTGCCCATTGCACCGTAGTATCCTGTCTGAGCGTACTGTCTTCTTTCTCTATAATTATCTGTATATCCATCTGTTGTACAAGCATCTATTGTCTTTTCTGTAGCAACTACATATTGCTCTACCCAATCATGAGATTTTGAAGTGATACTTCCTTTTTTCTCAAAAGGATAGGCAAATTGATGAATACCAAAACTGTTTATTTTAATGGGTGCATCACCCGATTTAATTACTAAAGCTAAATAACGTGATGGTTTAAAATACTGTGCTTGCCATACATCACGTTGACCAGATAAAATTACTTCATCTAATAAATCTGTATCTACAACTCTATACGTAAATTGGTTGTTTACCATATACGGAATACCAATTACCTCTACTTTTGTACCTTTAACTCCTTCAATATCAAACTGAGGCATTCCATTGATCATCTCTCCTAGATCAAAAACCAATAAAAATGTTTTTTGATCTTTTAAAGCAGGAATAACCAAAGGACCTTTTCCTTTTTTATAGGCTTTTACTGATATATTCTTATCTACTTTACCTGTTAATTGCCTTTTAGGGGCTTTTTTAGGATGATATAAATAGTCTTCTATTTGAACTGCTTCTATTAAATTTATTGCCTTATGATCTACCTCCGTTAAATAAGGAATATGACGCTTTTCTAAGTTTGTCCAAGGAGTAGTAATTGCTCTTGGAATATCATTTTTTTGAGGTCCAGGCCATCCAGAGTTTCTGATTAGACCTACTGCATTTCTCCATTCTGAATCATCAAAATCTACTTTATTCCAACCCTTAATTTCTTTAGTAAGGTCAACTCTATCTGCAACTACCAACTGAAAACGGTTCAACTTAGGAGCGTTATTGTCCCATGAAGGGTCAACCATTGCTTTCCAAGAAGAGTTTGTTGCAATAATTTCTGTAGTATTCCCAATTTGCATTTCTAGCTGAGCCAACATTCCGCCCCTGCCTAATAAGTGGTTGGCATGTTCCCCTTGTTGGTAATTTGCTTGCACTGCAATTGCATTTTTTCCTTCTTTTAAAAGTGTGGTAATATCCAATTCATCAAAAGATTGGTTGTGTGGTGCAGATCTTGAAGGACCTCTATTTACATACGTTCCATTAATATAAAGTTTATAAAGAGATGATGCAGAAATTTTTATGATTGCAGTAGATGGAACATCACTTATTGTAAACGATTTTCTAAAAAGCACCATGTTATTGGTTGTTGGTCGCTTTGTGTCTTGCTGATCCCATACCCATTGTGCTTTCCAATTTTGTTTTGCAATTGTATACGTTGGATTCCAATGTCCAATTACACCATTTCCCAATTGTGTTGTTTGTGCTTGTGCTAGTGTGGACACTAACAAACACGCCCCTGCTAGTATTTTAAAAAATCTCTTCTTCATCTCTTGTACGTCAACTACTGACGAATTTTGTTATTTCTTGAATAGTAGTACCTAATCTTCTTCAAATTTACCACTCATTTTGGTATTCCATTACAACAAAATAAATGATTTATAACACAAAATTAGTCGTCCAATCTAATTTTAAGATTACATTTCGCTTGTTTCTGGCAAGGTTAACTTAAAGCCCACTTTCCCAGGCTGATCTACCCATAATTTAAGCATATAATCTTTAAAATAGTTACCCGGTCGCTGAATAATCATATCCATTTTGCCAGTAGATGAAGTTAGATCAATACCAAAATCAAGACCTTTTTTTGTAGTAGCTTTAAATGATGATGCTTTCTTGCCAAAAACAATATAATGCCATTCTTCTGGTGCTGTACTTTTATCAATGTATTTTCCTTTTGTATTACCAATTAAAAACGATTCCCCTAAAAAAGTATCATACTTAATATTTAATGTTACTCCAACCAATTTACAATTTGCTGGTCCGTCTAAAGTATACAGAAAATCTACACTACCCTTCCCTGCTGTTGCTGTAGTTACTAACGTGTATTCATCACCTTGGAAATTAATGTTGTTTGTTATCTCCAATGTATTTCCATTCACTTTAGTAGAATAATTACTCCCCATTTTAAGGTTAATTACTTTCCCGTCTTTTTTAACAATCAATAAGGCATTCGATAACAACGTAGTATTGTTATGCGTTACAGCTCCCATTAAACCACTATTTTTTAAAAGAACAGTAGATTTATCATTACTTATTGTCTGCTTATTTTTTACACGTAACGGAGTAGTCGTAGTCTGTTTAGCCACTTTATTTGCCTTTTTTGGTTCCTTAAAAGCAACAGGCTCACCACCTTTTGGTAATGCAACATATAAAGATACTTTTCCCGGAGTATTGGGACGGAAATTGACAACATAATCATTGTAAGCATCAGACGCTGTAGGCAAAACAATGCCTACACTCCCTGCCATCTGACGGAAATATACTTTAGTTTCTACGCTTTCATCTAACCCAATATCAAATGACATACATGATGTATTTTGTTGAAAAATATTCCACGTTGTCTCCGATGCAGAAGCACCTTCTCTGCTTAATAATTTCTTTACTTTACCATTGATTTTATAGATATCTCCATCGTAAACATCTACATCAAACAGTAAACTTGCAGCTGTTAATTGGTACCCTTTATTGGCTTCTAGTTGATAGTCAACAGTAAATCCATCTGCTATTGGTGTAAACACAGAGGTCAAT
Organism: Flammeovirga pectinis; assembly: GCF_003970675.1. Lineage (GTDB taxonomy): Bacteria > Bacteroidota > Bacteroidia > Cytophagales > Flammeovirgaceae > Flammeovirga > Flammeovirga pectinis. Next base: position 510,171 of record NZ_CP034563.1, on the reverse strand, counting down.
TTCATCTTTGCTTTTTTATGAACAAATTCATTTACAGCATAAACAGCCCCATTTTTCTGAGACAATTTCGCATCTCCTAAAGTTACTTTTTCCGTATTGGTCCCTTTCTTAATTTCTATTGATCCGTAAACAATGAGTTTCTTTCCATTATGAAGTACAGTACCTAACATTCCGTTTTTATTGATGTTTACAACTGTATTTCCGTTAGTTAATTTACTTCCATCAGTATGTAGTCTTTGTGCAAACAGTACTGTAGAAAATGATAGTGTTAATATTAATAGTAATATGCGTTTCATATTGTTATTTTTTATTAGAAAAAAGTAAAGTAGAGGGCTAGAGCTGTACCTCTACTTTACTATATAGTAATGCTTTTATGTAAAGCTTATTGCACAGTCTTACTGTAATGTGAAATAATGTTATTCATTATTTTTTGTGCTACAGGATCAGAATTAATTGCTTTTTTAAATGAAAGAGTAGAATAAATACAAGTACCTTTTCCTCTTTTCATTTCAACCATTTCCGAAGCAAAATATACTTTACCTACGCCGATGTAATTTCTTTGCATATGGTCTTGATCTGGAAAACGATCGTGTGTAACTACACCTACAATGTTTTTCCCTTCTGGAGCAACCATTGCTGTCGTTGTTCCTACTTTATGATAAGCATCTGCCATAAATTGATTACTAGGTAAACCCGCAAATACAGGATGATCTGTAACAATTGGTGCCGCATTATGCCATAAACCATTGGCCATAATTAAAGTTGCATTATAAGGAAAGGCGTCTTCTTTTTGAAGCTCCAAAGCAATCTCTCTTTTGTGTCTTTCGTCTACTTTTTTACCTTTTACATCTGTAAAAAATACTGTTCCACCTTTAGACGCAAATGCTTTTGCTTTTGCAACCTCAGCTTTAAACGCATCATCTGTTCCCAATTTACCTACAATCAATAATTGTCCTTTTGATTGTTTACCCGTAAATTTATCGAACTGTATACCTTTTGAATTAAAGTAATTTGCTAAAGTTTTGTCACTTTCTAATAAGGTTACTTTTTGCGTTGGTGTTTTTAGAGCATCCTCATTAAAAACATCAAAAGTTTCTTCATTTGTATTGATGATTTTGCCTTTCTTATTTTTCATCACACTATAAAGCGTGTAATTTCCGTTCAACCCTTCTGTAGATAATTTTTGTATATGTAAATCAGATACTCCGTGCTTTAAAGTTGCTTTTACTGTTTCATTAAATACCTTTTTACCTTTAACGTCTTTGATAGTTAATTCAACTTTTACGTTTTCTTCATCAAACTCATTGATACCTAAAACCGACAGTTGTGGTTGTTCACCTGTTTTTAGATTTCTCTTTTTTAACCTAGTAACAATTAACTGTGGCTGGTTAGATTTCTTTGTACCTTCGTATACGTTTCCTTTAGGATTTCTCCATAAATCGATAATACCGCCACCAATAATCCAATCGCCATCTGATAGTGCATGAATACAATATCCTGCTGTAAGTGGGTTAGAACGAGATGCTTCTAACATTCTTTTGTTCAATTTACCGTGGTAATTTTGTTGGGCTTCCACTAAACTATGAAGAGTTGGGAATACCGATCGCATTCCAGAAGCATCTAATGTTGTATTAAAATCTTCTTCTAAACGAACATGCTCACGATACATTGGTGCTAAAGGGTTTCCTTTTTCTTTAAACTCCTTATTATTTGCTTCGAAATCTGGGATAGACCCGTAACCAATTTCTGATACAAATACCATAGCACCCGGTTGGTTTTTCTTACCTGGTGAATTTAGTTTAGGGTAACCCGCTTTTTTCTTTTCTTCTTTTGTCCAACTAATTTGCGTCATTCTTTGGAACATATTATCATCGTATTTCCAACCTGGGTACGTATGAACATCTGAGAACTTAACTGCTACTTTTTCGTTTGGATTGTAAATATTAGCTCCGTTAGCAAACCCACCAGATTCATCTAAAATAAGACGAGTTGGGTCTAAATCACGCGCTAATAAAGCCATAGGATGTAACATCTGAATTAAAACAGGTTGCCATAATTCATTAAATAATTCCCACTGAATTACACATGTTCTATTTCTATCACGAAGTATACTTTCTCTCACTTCTGTTTTTACCATTTCTGGTAATAACGGTGAAGCAATAGGACGGTGCATACATTCAATAGCTAAAGAACCTACAGTTAAAACGCCCATTTCATCGCAAAGGTCTAACCACATTTTTGGTGGAGGTTTTCTCCAAGGTCGGATCATGTTAAAACCTGCATCTAATGCCAACTGAATCTCTTTTCTAGCCATCTCTTCAGAATCTGGAAAAGCTAGTTTTGTTGGATATAACCCCTCGAAGAAAGCACCTTTTAAGAAAAACTCTTCTCCATTTAAGTAATATTTTTTGTCTTTAATTGTAAAAGAACGAATACCAAAACGTGTAGAAAACTCGTCTGTTACTTCTTCTCCTTTTTTTACCATTACTTGTGCTGTATATAAATAAGGATTTTTTGGTCCCCATAATTCTGCATTTTCAATAGCTAAATTCCAATCGTATTTGTTTGCTCCAGGCGTTAATTTTAAACGCTCTGATTTAGTAGCAACCACCTTCTTATTTTTGTCTAATATATTCACAATCACTTCAGCCTCTTGTAATTGTGTAGCTGTATTTTCTACATCAAGATGGAACATTGCTGCACCTTGTTTGTAATCCGTTTCTATAAAAACATCTTCAACAATGTATGTTCCTTTAGCTTCTAAAGAAACTCCCTGCCAAATACCGCCAGTTAAAGCACCTCTCCACATTGGTGTTTGGTGCGGACCAATTCCATCAATTACTTTATCAGAATATAAAACCGGAGAAACTACTCTTACCATAAGTGTGTTTTTTTCTCCTGCCTTTACTGTTTTATTAATATTGAAATGAAAAGGAGTAAAACCACCCATATGACGGCCCACCACTTCATCGTTAATATACACCTCTGAGATGTAGTTTACTGCTTCAAAGTTGATGATTACATTCTGTCCTTTCCAATCTGCAGGAACATCAAATTCTTTTTTATAGATAGCAACACCTTCATAATCTTGCTTAAACTCTTCCCAACAACTCGGTACTTGAATTTTTTCTATAGCCGTATTTTTATCAAAGTTTTCTACTTTCACCCAGCCTTTTTCTCGGCCTTCATTCACATCATCATAAATAATTTCCCACTCTCCGTTAAGAGAAAGTTCTTTTACATTTTGAGCAAAAGACAACTGATAAATACATAATAGTGAGATCAGTAGTCCTACTGTTTTTTGTACGTGTAATTTCATTCTTAAAAAATCTAGTTTGTTATACCAATTTGCTTATTTAATTTCTGTGATAATTCTGTAATCACACCCTTGTATTTTTCTTGCTTTGCAACGTTAGCAAACTCATTCGGATCAGTTGCATGATCATATAATTCTTCTTGCCCGTCTGCATATCTTATGTATCTGTACTGTTCTGTACGGATTGTATAATGCTGTTTTTCAATAAATTTATCACCCATTCCTCCAGAAATAGCACTTAAAGCGTAATCTGGTCCTTGCCATCTTTGTTTTGCATTTTTAGCATATAAAGGTACCATGCTATGGCCGTCTAAAGGTTTCCCGTTTTCATCTTTAATTGTAGAACCTTCTAGTGAACATAAATCTACTAAAGTAGGGTAAATGTCTATTAGTGATACGGGTTGCGTTACTTTAATTGCTTTTTTCTGACCAGGATTATGAACTAGCATTGGGATTCTTGTTGATTTATCCCAAAGTGCAAATTTGTACAAATAATCTTTATCTCCCATGTTATAAGCATGATCACTCACTAACACTACCACAGTGTTATCTGCAAACTTAGATTCTTCAATAGCTTTTATAACACCGGCAATTTGATCGTCTACAAAAGCAATACATGCTAAATAAGCTTGAATATATGTTCTTAAGGCAAGGTCTCTATCGTTATCGTATCCTTCTACCAAATACTTAAAATGATTGTAGCCTCTTTTACCGTGGTTACCCTCTTTTACTTTACCGTATAAAGCTCCCTCTAACTCGGCTTGTCCACCTGTTTCTGGCAATTTCATATCTGCTAAAGGAAACATATCAAAATATTTTTGAGGGACATATAAAGGAGTGTGTGGTCTATTAAAACCAACTCCTAAAAAGAACGGTTTTTCTGAGTTCTCATTTTCGAATTTCTTGATGAATTTTTTAGCATCCTGTACTTTCACCTCATCAGGCATTAAATCCCTATCCTCATCATTGATGTACTTAAAAGGTTTTACCTCTAATTTTGGCCATCCTTTTACTTTATCAAACCAACCTGTTACACCATTTACAGTTGGAATATCTTTTAAAGATGCGTATCCTCCATCTAATGCACCAGCCTGATCGAAAGGAGCAGGAACACTTGGATGAACTCGTTTTTTTTCTCCATCATATGGAAAAGGGCCAAAATCAGATTGATCGCCGTAGGCATTCCAAACAGAATTAATGTTTGTATGCAATAATTTTCCAATTCCTACAGTGGTGTATCCATTGTCTTTAAAATGCTCAAACATTGTTTTAGAGCCCATTAATGTTTCATTTTTTAAGAATTTATTAAAGCCAAAAAAATGAGTGGTATGAGGGTACAATCCTGTAGAAAAACTTGCTCTAGAGGGGTTGCAAATTGGATCGTTAGAAAATGCATTTGTAAAAATAACAGAACGATCTGCCAACTTATCCATTGCAGGTGTTTTTGTCTGCGGATGCCCACCTAAAAAGCCAACATAGTCGTTTAAATCATCTACCATGATGAGTACAACGTTTGGCTTTTCTTTCTCTTTAGGTTTCTCCTTATCTGCAAAAACTAAAGTTGAAAATGTTAGTAGTATTAGTAAAATTTGATATTTCATCCCAAAAAAATTAAGTAAAAGTCACATATTAAAACGTATCAACTACAATTCTAATCTTACAGTGGTAAATATCGGGTGATAAAAAATAAATTAGCATACACGAATTCACTAAAAATAGCACAAATTTGACTTTTAAAGCATCGTAAACTATTTGTTAGTAGAAAATATATGACTTATTAAGGTGAAAAGAACCTAAACTTAATTATCGTTAGTAAAAATAATAACTGATAAAAACCCTTTTGTTAATGTGTACCTTTTCTTGTTCTTTTATAGTAAAAACGGTTTAATAACAGGATATGACAGTAAAGTTAGTCTATATCCCGTTATTAATTTAGTAATAATTGAATATTCAGAAACACCTATTATCTACTCATCAAAAGAGGTAGTTGTAAATGTAAATGTCTTATTGATGTTTACGGTTCTAGTTTGCCTATCTACAATACTATTCCACCCAAATAAGCCAAGTAAAATTGGATAGTTTTTACCATGGATATCATGCAATACACATCGAATTCCATAATTAAAACTGAAGCTCTCTTCACCACTTTCTCTTTTTTTAGACATTACTACCTCAACTGCATTTTTATTAAGCTGTCGCATAGGTAACGGTAGCTTACTTTCATCACAAGGTATATCATCCCAAGGAGCACCACTTTTATTCATTATTCCCCAACCCGTATCATAGGCACCGTACACACAATTACCGGGTGTCCAACTCCAATAAATTTCGTGCTTATTGTTGTCTATGTTCTTGTCGTGTTGTGTACTGAAATAATAATCTGGAAAGCTGTAACTGTAACTTGTACCTGCAGAGTATTGTCCCTCTAAAGAATTAAGAGGGTCTAAAGCTTTTAATTTTACACCAAAATTTGTTGAATTAGAATACGAGCCATTCCCACCTGCCTGACTTTCTGGCGACCATAGATCGAATGCGAAATTTTTAGGGTATTGTATATAGGGTTCAAATTCATACATAATATTCCAAGCCGAAGTAGAAGAAGTATAGCCTTTCTGATTTACTCCTGGATTTGGGCTCAAATAATAGGAGAAAAACAACCTGTCTTCATTATGGCCTTCATATCTGCCTTCAAAAACTTTGATCATTGCCCTATAGTCGTATTCTCCATCTTTCCATGCCTGACGATATCCATTCGATTTTTTCACATCAATGATATACGATTTAAAACGAAATTGTTCGTAATCTAACCCTCCAAATGTAGCGGTATTTCTTTGGTTTGATATTACTTGTTGCTCAATTACTCGGCTTAAAAATGTTTCTTCTTCTTCCTGCGTTATTTTATCATCATAATAAATAACAGATGATTTTTCAGAAGTAGAAAGGTCATTTACAACTCTTGTTTTTAAATCGGGCATTATTGCCTGCCAATACTCCTCTGCACTTTTATAAGGTAATTCGGGGTTTTCTTCTAAAAGAACCATAATCTTTTCTTTTGTTTCCGAATCTAAAGAAAAGAAGTTCTCTTTTAACTGAATTGCATGGTTTTTTACTGAATCAGGGTTGGTTTCTTTTTCAAACAAATGGACTGTATAGCCTTGTTGAGCATCATTATACACCAAAGCCAATGCATTGTTAGTAGTTTGGTAACCATGGTGAGAATGAATGGAGTTAATTACATCTTTTCCTTTGATATAAATTGGAATCTTGTGTTTATAAATAGCATCAAATAGAGCTATATCTTTTTCTTTCTGAAGAGGGGTTTCCAACTTGACTATACTACCCTCTAATTCTTTAAACTGAGAAGTGTCTACATCATAAAAATTTATAATGTGTGTTTTACTGTCAAATCTTTTGTTTGATTTCCCATTTTGGTCTGTGTTTTCTAATTCACCATCAGAGAGCATAGATGATTTTGGCGTACAAGAAGACACCATTAAAATTAGAGTAAGTAATAAGATTGAAATAAGGTTTTGCATAGTTGTAAGTTAAATAGGTTGATTTATGCAAATATCATTTCTAAATATTATTCTATAGTGAATTAGGGATCAATGAATTGTGAAATACTGGTGGTTAAAGTTATATAATTGGTAAGACTTTTAAGAGGTCTCATTTTTTAAATGAATAAGCTAAACAATACAACCAAGTGAAAATGATTAGGGTCTTTCTTATAACTCTCAATAATTTATTGAATCAACTTAAAATAACCCCTCTTTCAATCTATACTCTTATGTTTTTTAGAATTGTATTTTTTTTAGTCTGTATTTTTGCGGTGGAAAATGATCTACTCGCTCAAAAATGTATTGTTGTTGATAATTTTGGTCGCAATAGGAAAAAACTTTATGTAGGCGATCCCATTTCTTTTAAAATGAAAGGCTCTCATAAAGTTTTTCATGATGAAATACATGCTATCACAGATTCATCTTTTGTTATTTTTAAGTATAAAACTACTATACCATTAAAAGAAGTAACTGTAGTTCAATTTGGAAGAACTGTACCTAAAGCTATTGGGAGTGGCTTTGCAATAATAGGATGTGGCTTTTTATTTTTAGGTGCAATTGGTAGAAATAGTGAAAATACTTATCCCAAAAATATAGCTCTCATACAAGGTGGAAGTTTCTTGTTATTATCACTTCTAGGAGTACCTTTTTATAATAAAAATTATAAGATTGATAAAAATTCTCAAATTCAAATTTTAGATTTAACTATTAGAAAACCTGTGAAGGTTGCTTCTTAGAACACCACTTTTCTAATCTAAAAAATTTAGTTCTACTCCTATTGAAAAGATACCAAATATGTATACAGGTTTTCTTTAGGAGGTAAACCCATTTTTTTTCTTAATCTATATCTCTTAAGATCTACACTTTTGGGGGTGATATTAAATATTGGGGCAAGTTCTTTGGTTGATAAATTGACTCTTAAATAAGCACATAACTTTAAATCTTCATTGGTTAGGTTAGGGTGAATATTAACTAGGTGAGAAAAGAAATCTTTGTGCATTTTTTTAAAAGCGACTTCAAAAATTTCCCAATCTTTAGTGTTATCATATTCGGTATTTAAGATATGATCTAATTTTTTTAATGATTTTATTTTCTTGTCATTTCCTTCCTTAGAAACATTACTCATCTCTTCTTTCAGGTGTTTTAATAGCTCTTTATTTTTTGAACTTTGAACAAGTAATTCTGATAAGCTCTCTTCTTTACTTTCTAATTCTTCCTGTAAACGCATATTTCTTAATTGCGTAAGTTGTTTTTGGTTGATCTCCCTTTGTCGTTTTAAATCATCTTTTTTCTTTAATAAAATCGCTTTACGCTGTCTTTTTAAAAGTAGTTTCACGCCATATACTAATCCATAAATAAAAATTAGTAAAAGTATTACATAAATAAAAAACGATAAATTAGATAAATAAATAGGGCGATCAATTGTAAACTGATACTTTCCTATTGTTGTATCACCTTCTCCTTTTACACAAAAAGTATACGTTCCATAATTAAGATTTTGGTAACGTGTTGTATAGTTAACCCCTACAGGAATCCAATTTTGATCATACCCTTCTAATTTGATGTGATAATTAATTTCTTCTTGGTAATTGATTAAACTATAACTTGCAGAAAAGGTATTATAATCAAAGGGTATTACAGTTGTTGTGTTCTCTTTAAATTTTTCTTTGGTACGGTCGTTAGTGAATGAAATATCTCTTATAACTGGATGATTATGAACAGGAATATATTCTTTAAGCATATTAATATTAAACACCGCCAGACCTTTTGAAAAAGTAAATACAAATAATGAATCATTTAAGACTTTGATCACTTCGTAATTATAAATTTGACGTTCCCCCAATTCTTTAATTGATGGAGGAAGATATTCTTCGGTAGTACTTTCTGCATCAAAAAGATGCAACTTACTTCCCGCTTTAATAATGTATTTATCATTTAATATTTCGGATACAAATTCAATTTTTTTCAAACCTAAATCTATATTCTGAAAAGAATTGTCTTTTAAAATAACAGCCGTATCATTGGTAACTATTAGTGCCTGATTTTTAAAATTAAATAGTCTAAATCGATATGAGTTTTTAAAAATATTCTTTGTCGATAAATCATCTATGTATTTTATATCCCTTAAATCAGTTGATACTTTTATTCGATTTAATTTCTCCCAAGAATCCGAGATTAAAAAAGAATGATCGTCTAATTCTAATACATCTCTAGTAAGTGCAGAAAGACCGTTCACATTATGTGCAAATGATAATGCCTTATTTTCACTTTTCAATACATTAATTCCGTAGTAAGAAGTCTGAAATAAAACATCTGGCCATGCTTTACTTTTTATATAATTATAACCTCCACCAGTTTTGTGTATTTTTTTTATTTGTTCATTTTCTATTACAAATATTCCGTCATTATGCCCTACCAATAATTGATCGTTGATAACATTTAAACTCCATCCTTGTCCTTTTGTGCCTTTTATTAGTTTAAAGTTAAAACTAGAATTGTTAATTGTTGCCTTTGCTGCATATACACCTTGGTTTGTAGCCACATACAATTTGTTTTTATACATTTCCACATCGTAAACAGCACCTAATAAGTTTAAAGGATCATTTAAAAATTTTACAGGATAGTTAATTACTATTTTAGATATCCCTACTTCTGTTCCTATCCAAAGTATATTATTTTTTAAATATAAGGCATGTATTCTGTTACTTGGTAAGCCATTTTTTGTGGTTAAATAATACTTTACTTTTCCATTTATATTCCCTACAACAACTCCTTTATGTAGCGTTCCGAATATATAATCACCTGAATTATTAATAGGTATTACTTTATTTATTTGTGCAGATTTAAGAAACTCAGAGAGTTCGTTATCTAAATATTGGAAGGTATTGTCTTTAAAAAGCCAAAGTCCATTCTGAAGCGTTCCTAACAACAAAGACCCATCTGCTAATGGATGAATATATTTTATCAGCCATTCTTTTAAAATAGGATATTCATGGGCAGCTATTTCAGTTTCAGAAGTACTTTGATGAAGGCTTTTATGAATAATTTGATAATAAAAACTCTCTTTATCTTCTGATAAAAAAGTGAATGATATATTACCTTCTGTCAGGATTTTTTTCGTAAGCTCTTGATTTTCTTTATTGTAAAAGTAAAAACTATTAAAGGATTGAAACAAAACTTTCTCGCCTACCTTAATGATCTTCCAGATTTCATCATGTACTTTAAAATTTGATGACAACTTATGGTACACAAGTTCACCATTATTCCTTTTAAAAGAGCCTATCGTATTTATTCCTCCAACAAAAATTTCATCATCAACAATACATAAAGCTCTTAATGGTTCATTGGTTGGATATAACTTCCACACTTCACCATCGTACTCTAATAAACCTAACGTATTTGCAAAATATAGGAAACCATTACTCCCTTGAACGATATCCCAATTTTGATTTTCGGCTTCATATGTAGACTTATCATAATTTATTATTCTTGGTGATGAGTATAGAAGTACATCGTCTTGTGCAATTACTTGCAGCATACTCCAAGAGTGTAAGAATAAAAAGAAATATAAAAGGCGAGTTAACATTGAATATAGGTCTATATAAAATAAGTCGTTCACTGAACTTATTACTTACCACAATTTAATAAATACAAGCTAAAAATACCTAAACCTTATTCGTTAATTGTAGCAATGTGAGTAGATAAATTAGTGAAAATAGATTTGCTAATAAAAAAGTAATATTTTTAATAGGAATAGCCATGAAATTCTATGCAGTATATAAAAAAAGCTACCTCATACTAATAATGAGATAGCTCTTTTAAAAACCAGCTATTTAGATTATTCTACGTTCCATCCTAATTGTGATATTCCATTTTGAATATCTGGATCCATCATAAAATATTTCCAAAGTAACCCTGTTCTATAATTTTCTATCATGGTGATTATAGGACCTTGATCAATGGCTAAAAATGATTCTGCATACCAATCTCCCGATGATAAATTGTAAGCATCTTTAAAACCATAAGCACCCCATAATTTAGGATGTTCTTCATAAAAATAACGCATTGCACTTAACGATTCTTCGGGAGTATATACAATAGAAGATAGAGCCGCTGTAGGAGAAATTGTTCCGTTATCTCCTGTCGATGTTGGTTCATGCGCCATATAACCTACAAATGGATCGTCACTTGCCGTTAATCCCCATTGATTTTCTCCATAATAAGGGAATTTATTACTTTGCTTAACACACCAATTTCTGTTCTCTAAAGTACGTTCTCTAAATAGAGTATGGTATGTTTTTGAACTAGTGCCATCTGTAAACTTAGGGTCTAGACCAATATAAGAGTAATGTGCCCAGAATAATGGTTTAGCAGTATCTTTTGTTAAACTTTGCTCATAATTAGATGCTCCATTTACCCAACCTGTTGTATATACAGAAGGAGCAACATTATGCGTTGGAGATGCAACAGCTAATAAATAAGTAATCTGGGTTTCGTTAAAACCGCGTAATGGCATATTCATATCAAAGTTATAATTTGGAGACCAATGCCATAATAAATAATCATTTCCATTTCTATACCAATCCCAATCTACACCTTCCCACAACTCTGTAGCTAAACCTCTAAGTTTAACCTCGTTGGCAGATGTACCACTAAAATAATTTCTCGACGTAATAATTCCTTCAATTAAGAAAGCAGTTTCGACTAAATCTCCACCATTATCTTTTTCAGAAAATGGTTTTATTTTACCTGTACTTCCATTTAACCAATGTGAAAAAGCACCATGAAACTGATCTGCATTCTTTAAGAATTCATACATTTTATTTAATCGATTTACACCTTCATCTCTCGAAATGTAACCTCGTTCAACACCAACAATGATGGCCATAATGCCAAAACCAGATCCTCCAGAAGTGACAATTTCATCATCGCCATTACTTCTTTCTCTTGATAAACCAGATACAGGATGTCCATAATCCCAAAAGTATTTAAAGGTTTGCATCTGAACTGAATCCATTAGTTCTTGATCTGTTAAAACAGGTTTTTCTTTGTCTGGATATATATCCATTGGAGGACTTACTACTACAGCATCAGCACACCCAAATAATGTCTGAAAGAAAAATAATGTCGCTAGATAAATAATCATGTTATTCATATTAAAAAGGGTTATAGTTTGTTTCATAATTATGGAATGTAGCTACTTCATCAGCTGATAATGCTTTAGAGAAGATTTTGAAATCATCTATTCCACCAGTAAAGAACTCACCTAAGTTACTATTTCCATTATCTACCTGACCTCCAATAATTAGATCAGCACCATTACCTGCATTAAACTTAACAGGACCTTCTGCATCAATTTTTGAAACTAGTGCACCATTGTAATATACTTTTCTAGAAATTCCATCTACCGTAATTACAACATGAGTCCATTTATCTAAAGAGATTTCATCTGTGAATAAATTTACAGCATCCCATATAGAAGTTTCATGAAAATACATGTTTTTTAAACGTGCATCGCTCTCTCTTTTCATCGAGAAACCCTCCCAACGTTGCATAGAATAAATCCAACCTGCATTTGCCATATCTGTTGGTTTTACCCATACGGAAACAGTCATTAAACCAGGGTTCAGAGTAGCATCATTTGATACTATGGCAGCCGATTCAGTTCTGTCTGCACTACCCTCAAAAGCAGCATTTGGAGTATCGAATCTATCTTTTGTAAATTCAGCTGAATTACTTGTTACAGTATATTTTCCATCGTCATCAGCTACTGAGTTATTAAATGATAAGCCAATAACTTTTGTAGTTAATACATCATTTAAACTTACTTTAGAAGATGTAAAAGTCCCTTCTTGAGAAGTAATTGTTTCTACTCCATTTTTGCCAACTACCAACCACTTATAATCTTGTTCTTTATCTAAACCAGAGAGCACATAAAAGTTATTTGTAATCTTAGATACAATTGGAGTAGTAGATTTCTCTTCTGCGGCTTTCCATAAATAAACATCATAGCTTAAACCTAACTTTTCTGCTTCCCAATTTAATTGTACAGAAGCATCAAAAGTGATATTTTTTTGCTCTTTTTGAGGATACATTAAAACGATACCTTCAATGGGTTCTGGGGTAACATTAATTGTGTCTCTTGCATCATCTGTTGGAGGGGCTGCAATGCCTTTTATTTCATTTTGATCAAACCCACAACTTGCAAAAATTGCTACTAACGATAAGAAAAATATTATCTTTTTCATTTTATATATTTTGATATCCCCTATTAATATCATCTATTGCTTACCAATAGGGGAGATTGATTAATAATTTGGATTCTGCTCAAGAATATCACTACCAACAGCATTAATTTCTGATTGCGGTATTGGATAAACTTTATTTTTTGAGGCATCAAATTTATTAGCACTGTTTTCTGCTAACTTTGTTTTTGCATACCCTGGTACAACATTATCCATTCTCATTAAATCAAAATATCTGTGTTGCTCCATTGCTAATTCTACTCTACGTTCGTGCCATATTGCCTCTCTAATAACTACTTGGTCTGCTCCTGTAACATCTGGTAAAACACTTTGTGTACCTCTTGCTCTTGCTCTCACCATATTTAAATAGCCTAATGCTTTTGTGGTATTCCCTTGAGCATTTGCAGCTTCAGCAGCCACTAATAAAATATCTGAATAACGAATTAATCTAATATTCATTGGGCTATTTACGTTCCCGCCATTGTGGCTAGGAGCATACACTTTATAACTGTAGAATTCACTAATTGGGTCAGATTTATCACCAAAAACTCCATCGGCTGGTCTTGGAACAACCTCTCCGTCGTATAATGTTTGTCCTGCTGTAATAATTGTAGCAGCGTAACGAGGATCATTAGCTTCAAACTCATCACGTAAAGATTTAGACGGAATATTAAAGCCCCATCCTCTGTTAAGTGAATTAGATCTTATTCCCTGAATTTCAGTATATTGACTACTTCCTCCACCTTGTTCAAAATCGTGTGTTTGTACTTCAAAGATTGATTCAATAGAGTTTTCTCCACTTAATTTAAATATATCGGCAAAAACAGGATATAAACCATACTCTCCAGAGTTAATTACTTTCTCTACTGCAACTAATGATTTGTTATATTCTTGTACATCTCCATTAAAAGATGCTCTAAATAAATGCACTTTAGCCAAAATAGCATAAGCAGCACCTTGTGTTACTCTTCCTAACTCAGCCGCACTATATCCAGATTTTGTTGGGAGTACAGCTGCCGCTTCTTCTAAATCTTGAACAATAAAATCGTACGTTTCTTCTCTTGTTGCTCTTGGTTGTTTGTATTCTGAAATTGACAATAATCTATCTACAATTGGAACACCGCCATAAGCTCTTACTAAATTAAAATAGAAGAAGGCACGCAAACATTTTGCTTCAGCAATATATCTTTCCTTTTCATCTTTATCAAAATCTGCTTTAGGCACATTTACTATTACTTGGTTGCATCTATTAATTGCTTGATAGTGCTCTTGGTAATAGCCTTGTATAGTACCGTTATTAGATAGATAAGTAGCATTATTTAGCTCTATCATATCATAACTATCTGATGCAGTACTTCCTTTTTCTGCATCATCAGAAGCTACATCAACTAAACCAATAGGCCCCCAAGCTGTTGTATTCCAACCTCTTAAAGATTCATAAATTGCATTGGTTGCTTTTAGTGCTCCTTCTTGAGAATTAAAATAATCTGCTGATGTTTCATTTGCCTGTGGTGTTTTCTCTAAAAAGTTACTACAAGAGATACTCAAGAGAGCAAATACGAATAATATGCTATATTTTTTCATGAGTTACCGAATTAAAAGTTAATGTTTAGACCTAAAGTGTATGTTGCAGTTAATGGGTATGTATTAAAATCTATACCTGCTGCTAAAGGAGAGCTGGATGTAATTTCCGAACTATAAGATTTGTAGGGCTGGTACAAATAAATATTTGATACAGCTCCGTATACTCTTAATCTTTCTACAAAAATCTTATCCGTAATTCTTTCAGAAAAAGAATATCCAAGTGTAACGTTTCCTAATTTCAAGTAAGATCCATCTTCAATAAATCTATCAGAAACTTCGTAGTTAACCCCACCATTTGATACCCTAGGTTCTGTATTACTTGTTCCTGCAGCAGTCCATCTGCTTAAGTAACTTGTTTCAAAATTAGTTGTTCCCCATCTTACTGCTTTCTTAGCATTGTATATTTGATTACCCACTTGCCCTTGTAGTAAAACCGATAAATCAAAGTTTTTATAAGATACAGCAAGGTTAACACCATAGATAAAGTCTGGAATCGGGCTACCAATTACCTTCTTGTCTTTTTCATCAATAACACCATCATTATTTGTATCAACATAAATCATGTCACCAGGTGCTGAACCTGCTAAATGTGGTGTATTATTTACTTGCTCTTGTGTTTGGAAAACACCTGCAGTTTCATAGCCATAAAACGACCCAATTGCTTCACCAGGAGTAGTTAACGTTACTTGTTGTCCGTTTCCTAAATCACCAGAATAGATGTAAGGGTTATTTGGATCTAAGGCTAAAACTTCATTGTTTATTGTAGAAATATTTGCTCCAATTGTGTAATGAATGTCCTCTCCAATATCATCATTCCATGTTACATTTAAATCAATACCAGAGTTAATTACTTCACCAATATTAGACGGTACCGCCCCTTCAGAACCTACTAAGCCAGGAGGAGAAATGTAGACTAACATATCTTTTGTATGCTTGTAATAATAATCTCCATCAATAGTTAACTTATCATCCCAGAAACCAACTTCTAAACCTATATCATATTGTTCTACAGTTTCCCATTTTAAATCTGAATTTGCCATTGTAGTTACTGTACCCCCTTGATGTAAATCTTGGTCTGACCCAAACACTGGATTAAGATTATTTTCTACTAATGAGTATTGACTATAATCTCCTATTTTATCGTTACCAATTCTACCCCAGCTACCTCTTAATTTAAGGTTGCTAATTAAGTCACTTGTATTAAGAAAATTTTCTTCTGATATTCTCCAACCTAAAGCTAATGATGGAAACATACCAAACTTATTACTTTCTCCAAACCTAGAAGATCCATCAGATCTAAATGTTGCCGTAGCTAGATATTTATTGTTATACGCATAATTTAATCTACCTAAGAAAGATAAATAAGAGTTTGAATTTGCCCATTGCGTTACATTTCTACTATCTGCACTACCACTACCTAAATACCACATATTTGTGTTATTAGGAACATCATTTTCACTTCCATTCCAACCTTCACTAAAATTATTTTGGGTTGTCACACCAACTACAGCATTCACTCTATGCTTACCCCACTCTTTCATATAACTTAGTGTATTTTCCCATAGTAAAGTGTTGTAAGTATTTCCATTTACGCTTAAAATACTAATATCACTGTATTGCTTTCCACTTACATAAAAAATTGGTGTATACGCCTTGCCACTGTTTGTAGAGTAGTCAAGACCAACATTTGTCTTAAAGGTTAAACCTTCAGTAATTTTATAATCTAAAAATACATTACCTACTAATCTATTCCCTTCACTTACATTATTTTTATAATATGATGCAGCTATTGGATTGCCAATATCATTGTTATTTGAACTACCAAAATATCCTTTTTCATCATAAACAGGCATTGTTGGATCTGCTTTGTAAGCATCTCCTAAATCAACTCCTTCATTTATAGAATTGTAAGTAGAGAATGAGATATTATGACCAAGTTTTACTTTATCAGATAAATCATACCTGTTGTTAATTCTGAAATTAAAACGATCAAAAGCAGATCCTTTTACAACACCTTCTTGATTAAAATACCCTGCCGAGATATTATACATTACTTTATCAGAACCGCCTGATACACCTACTTGATAATTTTGGATGGCTGCGTTTCTTGTCGCTTCATCAATCCAATCAGTACCTTTCCCCATAGTAGCAACTTGATCTTTTGTATAAGCTAAGTCATCACCTTGGTTATGTAAAATTTCATTTTGTAACATCGCATATTGCTGACCATTTACCATATCTGGTCTTGCTGCAATCTGTTGTACACCAGCATAAGAATTAAAAGTTACTTTTGCTTTACCTGCTTTACCTTGCTTTGTACTAATAATTACTACACCATTTGCACCTCTAGAACCATAAATTGCAGTAGCTGATGCATCTTTTAATACTTCCATAGATGCTACATCGTTTGAACTTAAAAAGCCAATATCATCTAATAACATTCCATCTACTACGTATAGTGGACTAGAATTACCAGTTGTTCCTACTCCTCTAATTTGTACTGTTGGCGATCCACCCGGAGTACTTGAAGAAGTAATTTGTACACCTGATACTTTACCTTGCATTGATTGCATAGGGTTAGAGGCTGGTATTTTTTCAACATCTTCACTTTTAACTGATCCAACGGCACCCGTTAAATCACTTTTTTTCATTACTCCATAACCAATTACAACAACTTCTTCTAACTGATCCACATCTTCTTCTAAAAGTACATTAAGAGGTGAAGTTGGATCTTGTAATGTTACTTCTGTTGGAATATATCCGATTGAAGATATTACCAAAACATCTTGTTGTTTTACACCAGAAAGAGAAAAATTGCCAAGATAATCTGTAATTGTGCCCGTTGTAGTACCTTTTATAACAATACTAGCACCAATAACTTCTTCTCCTGTTGTACTTTTTATTGTTCCTTTCACAGTATCTTGTGCATAAGCAGCACTAAGACAAAGCCCTAGGATTAGAGTTAATAATAAATTTTTCATAAGTTTTGCTCAATAAATTAATTCAAATCATTTCGTGGCTTACCCCCCTTTTTAAAGGGAGTAAGTAAATTTTGTTTGTTGTTTCGAATCGTTAGATGATTTACCAATCCAAAGGTTAAATTCCCCTACCTCGGCTGTATATTTAGAGTCAATGTCAATTATTTTCAATAACTCTTCAGTAATAGTGAAACTAACTGTTTTGGTCTCTCCTTTTTTCAATGCTATTTTTTTAAATCCCTTCAAATTCTTTACAGGTTGAGCTACTGATGCAAAAACATCTTGTAAATAGAGTTGTACAATCTCTTCTCCATCCACATTACTAACATTCTTAACATCAATACTTGCTGTAATCGTTTCACCATGTTTAAATTTCTTCTTCGATAATTTTAAGTTAGAGTACGTAAACTCAGAATAACTTAGTCCATACCCAAAAGGATAAAGTGGTGTGTTAGCCACATCTAAGTAGAATGATTTATAATCTTGAGGATTATTTTGATCAAAAGGTCTACCTGTGTTCAATGCATTATAGTAGATCGGTACTTGCCCTACATTTCTTGGGAAAGTCATTGTTAATTTTGCAGACGGGTTATAACCTCCTGAAAGTACATTTGCAACAGCATCACCTGCTCTAGTTCCTGGGTACCATGCTTCTACAATCGCTTCTATGTTTTCATCTTCCCAAGATAAATCAAGAGGTCTGCCATTTAGCAATACCAAAATAATTGGCTTACCTGTTTTCTTTAGTGCTTTTAATAACTCTTTTTGAGCTTTTGGAATTGTGATATCCGATCTACTTGCTGCTTCTCCAGACCAATTGTATTCTTCGCCTAAAGCAACAACTAATACATCACTTTTGTAAGCTAATTTTACTGCTTCTCTAGCTTCCTTACTATTTGCATCTCCCATTAAAGAAGCGCCTTTAGCATATTGAAATGTTACTGATGAGTTCTTGTATTTATTCTTGATACCTTCAAATAACGTAACACTCTTTTCTCTTTTTCCTTTAATAGCCCACTCGCCATTTAAGCTATTTCTTTCTTTAATCATTGGGCCAATCAAGGCAACACGTTTTCTTTTTGATGTTTTTAATGGAAGTACCCCTTTATCATTTTTTAAAAGTACAATAGATCTTTCTGCATTTTTAAGTGCTTCTTCTAAATGTTCAGGAGCAGACAGTAATGCATCTTCTCTTTCTTGATTCATATATCTATATGGATCATCAAACAAGCCAAGCATAAATTTCAATTCCAAAATTCTTGCAGTTGCATTGTTTATTGTGCTCTCCTTAACTTTTCCTTCTTCTACTAACTCTTTTAAATTCTGAATAAAAGCAGCACCATTCATGTCCATATCAATACCAGCGTTAACCGCAAGTTCTGATGCTTGTTTTAAATCCTTAGCAAACCCATGAGGAATCATTTCGTTAATTGCCGTATAATCTGTTACAACCGCTCCTCTAAAATCCCATTCACCTCTTAAAATATCTGAGAATAAATATTTATTACCTGTTGATGGCACTCCATTTAAAGTGTTGAATGCCGTCATGAAAGTAGCTACACCTGCATCTACTGTTGCATGGAATGGAGGTAAATAAGTATCTCTTAAAGTTCTATCTGATATATCAACACTATTATAATCTCTACCTGCTAATGCTGCACCGTAAGCCGCAAAATGCTTAGTACAAGCTAACATTGTATTATTCTTAGAAAAATCTTTGTAAGAATTAATTCCTTGGAAACCTTGTACCCTTGCTACTGCTACTTGAGTACTTAAAAATACATCTTCACCTGCACCTTCTAAAGCTCTCCCCCAACGTGGATCTCTTGCAATATCAACCATAGGAGCAAACGTCCAGCTAATACCTGCGGCTGTTGCCTCGATTGCACTAATTCTAGCACTACGTTTCATTAACTCTAAATCCCAAGAACAAGATTCTGCCAATGGAATTGGGAATGTAGTTTCGTAACCATGAATTACATCTGCTGCAAATAAAATTGGAATATGTAACCTAGAATGTTCCATTGCTTGCTTCTGTAATTTTATCAATCCTTCAGAGCCAAAAACATTGAACATACTACCAACTAACCCCTTCTCTAAGTATTGTTTAAAATCATCATTAATTTGAGGACCAGTTAATGTACCATGTCCAGAAAATTGAGTCATCTGACCAATTTTTTCTTCTAGAGTCATCAGTGATAAAACAGAATCAACTTTCTGTTCTATTTCTTTATCGCCACTATAACTTTTCCAATTAGATAAAGAAGAGTCTTTCTCATTACATGAAAGCAGGAGAAATTGAAATGCTATAAAAATTGATATACTGTATAAGATTCTCATGATTGAAAAGGGTTAATAGAATTAAGTTCTTTTAAATGTTTTTATCTTGTTTTCACAAATATGACAGCTTAAAAGTGTACAAACACACTTTATTATATCATCAATTTCACATCACTACTAAAATAAATCACAAAACACTTATTTTTAGATACTTACAAACTTATTATATCAGTATTACACCACTTGATGTGATCTATTGATGTGATAAAAACACATCATTTTTGATGATAATTAATAACTTCCAAAAGTTTAATTGTTATAAAAACATTTAATTGAATAAAATCATCTTAAATAGGCATAGCAGAAACTCTTAAAATTTAAATAGATAGTGACCAATCTCTTCTATACTTACATTCCATCTTGTATAAAAAAAAGAAAATGATAAAGTTATGAGTTAGCTAAATCCTAATCAATTAATTTAATTTTACTAGAATAATTTTTTAAAAAAAAGTAAAAACTACTCAAAATTGGGTATTTCATCTTACAACAAAGAGTACAATATTTACTATTATTTAAATAGCAATTATTGATATGAAAAATTTAAAAATCACAATCGCCTTTTTGTTCATTTTTGGCCTACTCTTTCAATCTTGCGAAGACGAAGAAGTAGACCCTAGAGCTGTATCTTTATATAATGGAGAATACTATGGTAATATTCTAACGGAGAACCGTACTGTAATGGGAGAATGGTACATGAAAATTGAAAATGGATCTCTCTCCTCAAATTTTGATGGCTCTGATGTTTATACACCTATTGAAGGGAGTGTAGACAAAAACGGAATTATAACTGCTGTAGCCACTTTTGATGATACCGAACTAAGGTTAAAAGAACAAATTATTATAACGCTTAAAGGAGTGATTTCTTTAGAAGATAATACCATGACGGGGTCTTGGATTAATCATAAAGAAGATATTGGACATTTTGAAGGAGTGAAACGCTAACCTGACGATATAAACTCATTCCAACATATTATAAATTGAAGTTGAAGTAAACATCAAAAAGATGATTAGGAATGAAATGAGTTCTACTATTTCTTATGAAAAAGAGAAGAGAGAAAAACTATATCAGGCATTATTTGATGTAGTAATTGATTTTCATTTTAATAGAAAAGAAGAAACAATCTTAAGTCTATTTAATACCTGTACAAACAATATAAGTGCATTTAAAATGAAGAGTTATCTTGGGTTATCTGCTATTGAATTATTGATATACCAAGATGCTAAATGCTTAGGGTTGTTTCTATTCTATATAAAATGGTCGCAAAAAAAATACGATCAAGACATAAAGACATTGGGTAGTAATTTAACGTTCGCCTATGCAAGTAGATTTGGAGATTGATTTATACAACAACTACGACTCTTGGAAAAGAATCTTTTGTTGTACAAAAACTTCAGTATAGTACCCACACACATAAGATACTTGCAACCTCTAAAAGATTATTTTATCTTTAAAATAAAATAAAGCTGTGTTCATTTTGGGCATACACAATAACTAAATTTGCTTACGCATTAATATGCTCGTTATGCGATTTAGTCAGCATGTTATAGCAATAAAAGAGAGTTACTTTGCGAGTAGAAATAAAAAATCCAAGAGTCAAATGTTACAAATGTATGAGGCCTTCAAACTCATGTATTTGTAAATACACTAATCCTATAAAAACTAAAACTCGTTTTATTTTCCTTATGCATCCTAAGGAATACCGTAAGGAAAAAAATGGAACGGGTCTTATGACTAATCTTCAACTTGAAAATTCGGAAGTTATAGTTGGGGTTGATTTTACAAATAATAAACGGGTAAACGAAATACTAACTAAAGAAGCAAGTTCTTCTTTCTTACTTTACCCAGGAAAAGAAAATTTCAACTTATCGTTAAGGAACAGTTCAGAAATAGCTTCTTTTTTAGGTAATAATCCACACATCTTTATTTTAGATGGTACTTGGCCCTGCGCCCGTAAAATGCTTAAGCTAAGTAAGAATTTACATAAACTACAAAGAGTGAGTTTTGATAATGAAATAAAATCAAAATTTATTATCAAACAGCAGCCAGAATCTCTTTGCCTTAGTACTATTGAGTCTATTTATACTGTTTTAAATTTACTGAAAGAAGGTGAATTAGAACAATGTGATACAAAAGATTTCCTTTTGCCTTTCGAAAAAATGCTTGAATACCAAATAGAATGTATTCTAAGCCCACACAATTATTCTTATCGATCAAATTCTAAGAAAGAGATTGTTACTAAGGATATGTATAAAAAGAGTACTGAAAGAAATATTATTTTCGAGCAAAAATCAGATACAACTAATGAATAAATTTAGAAATCAAATTACTTATTATGAGGTATTGATTGTAGCCTAATAAACTATCGTTAGTAATAAAGCTTTCAAATCCCCTTCAGGTTCTGATTCACTTCTGATGGCAGGTAAGGACAACTAGGGCTGCTCTTTAAAAGTAAGTCAGAACCAAATAGGATTTGAAATTAATTACACAACTACATCTTTATGCGAAAAATCTAGAACAGATTTAATTTGTAGTTTCTTCTTAATGTTTTTCCAGTGCGTACGTACGGTATGTACAGAAATACATAAAAGTAAAGCAATTTCTCCCACTTTTTTCCCTTGAAGTAAATAGGTTATAATCTCTTTTTCTCTTCTAGTTACGGTGTTAAAGTTATTTTTATCTTCTTCCAGAAAGTTTAATTGACTTTTGTAATGCGTTTTTAAAATTGAATCAATTTTTGGAGATAATTTGCTACCCTTTAATTCTTCTTGGTGGTTATAATTTGGTTTAGCAGATTGCCATTTATCTAGCCAAATTTTTGCTTCTTGCCTGTTTGCAAAAACTTTAGGTTTCCGTCTTCCTGTAGTAATATCAGTTGTCTTTTCATTTAATTGTGTTAGTGCAAACAAATTATACGCTTCTGCTCCTATTACTAATGCAACAGGATAATGATACTCGTTATTTAAGGGATAGTAATTTCTATTTTTAAACTCTTGTATAAAAGGTTCGTTCATATTTTCCTCAATCCATTTACCTAATTCTTCGTTTATAGGAATAGTTAATTTTTCTTGATACCAAATGGCTTGTTTCATTAAATATGTAGTACCAACTTTAACGTAACTGAGAATATCTTTCTTAAATAGTGCTATAGACTCTGGAGTTTCCTTCCAATTTAATATACATCTATCAAATTGATGTTCGAAGAAAATATCTAAAGATTTGCTTGAATAAAGTAGCATCGCATTATGAGTTTTCTATTGATAAGTCAATAGTGTAGTTAATAAATAGTGAAAGTAATTTTAGCTAATTGAAGTTGTGAGAAGAGTTCAACCTTCATTAACTTTTGATTACAATTTATTGAAATTACTACAAAATACAAGGCGAAAAAGAGGTAAAAAAGCAATGATTATTTTCTTCTTAAATAAGATCTGCAAACAATGTTTACAATCATTATTACTTTGTGATTATCACCCATGCTTTGGAATAAAGAGAATCGTTATTTAATATTTATTTAATATTTATTTAAGGTTACAACGCTAAAGAAGAGAACAATTAATAATTCGGTTTCTGCCTTAGTTTCTTCAAATCACCACGCTTTTTCTTCTTGTCTTTCATGCGTTTTATAGATGCCTTACTTGGTTTTGAGGCAAGTCGTTTTTTTGGGACAAACAGACCTACTTTTAACAAGTCAAAGAAACGATCTATTACCTTATTTTTATTTTGTACTTGGCTTCTAGAATCATCACAAGCAAGTTGTAGCTCTTTTTCATTGGTTAATCTAGAAGAAATATTCTTATATAATAACGTTTTCTCACGACTGTTTAGTCCTTCAGATTTAGCGACATCAAAAGAAAGTACTACTTTGGAAGATACCTTATTAACATGCTGTCCTCCTGCTCCAGAACTTCTGATAGCCTTAAATTGTAATTCTTTAATGAGTATTTCTTTATTCATAATTAACTAAACCAAGCAAGATTAAATAGGTCTTTTAATATACAAAATTACCACAATTGTAATTAGTTAGCTTATTACAATTGTGGTAATTTTTTTATTTAGAATATTTTGCGACTACGTCAATAATATCTTCTTTTGTGTTATCTAAGATTTGTTTTCGTAGATATACTAATTTTTCGTTTACATCATCCATATCTAACTCTTCTCCATCAATTTTGGCTTCTAATTCTAATTGTCTGCCTAAAATTTCGTCTAAATAGGCTCTATTTTCAAGACCTACTCTCAACGATTCGAACATTAGTTCACCTAAATCAAATTTAAAATTGGTGTTTTCAAAATCCTTATGTTCTTCTTTGTCTGCCATAATCAATTTAGTTTTTAGTAAAATAAGATTTCTTTATACTAATGTAATAGGATATTTTTATACTTCTGATATTACTTTACAAACAAAAGTGTCTGAGAGTAATTATCATTATTTTAATGTTATCCTTAACAAACTAATAAAATAGTCCTTATTACTTTCTAGGATCATTTCTTCAAGACAAAAGCAAAAAGTTTCAGTTACATCAAGATATTCTTCTGGAAGTGCGAAATCCTTTTTAAATAGTTGGGTGTAAGATAGTTTTTATTGAAAACCAGAAATGTGGTTAAAAATAAAAACCTCTTCCTTAAAAAAGAAGAGGTTTCTAATTAAAACTGTAAAAAAAATTATTTTGTGACAAATCGTCGATAACCAAATAGTGCAATCATACAGAAACATACCAAAGGAATAATAAACGAAAAGTTAACGCCATCAATTCCTAAAATACTTTCCTGATCTATCATTGCACCTTGCATTGGTGGCATTAAAGCTCCACCCACAATTGCCATTACAAGACCTGCTGCTCCAAATTCAGCATCGTGATCTAAATTTTCTAATGTAATACCATAAATTGTAGGGAACATTAACGACATAAAAGCAGATGTTGCAACCAAAGCATAAAGTCCTTCTGTACCACCTACAAATATTGTAATACACATTGTTGTTACACCTCCAAATGCAAATATTGTGAGCAATAATGCAGAGTTTACGTACTTCATTAAAGCCGTAGCAATAAACCTACATATTAAGAACATTACCATTGCAATAATATTTAAACTCTGAGCATCTGCCTTAGAATAACCCAAATTTTCTGCATATTGGATAATAAATGTCCAACACATAATTTGCGCACCAACATAAAATATTTGTGCTACAACACCCTCTCTGTATATCTTATTTCCTACTAACCTTTTTAAGGTAGCTCCTAAATTAAATTTCTCGTCTGCTTCTTTATTATTGGGTATTTTAGTTACCGCAATAACAACTGCTACACCAATTACTACAATCCCTAATAGTGCATAAGGATTACGAATAATCATTAAATCGTGTACTTTAACGGCTTGTTTTGCTACTTCGTCTAACCCAGCATAAATTAACGATCCGTCTGTATTTTTTTCTGCTGATTGCAAATTTGATAAAATGAATTGCTGTGCCACAAACATACCTGTTATTGAGCCAATAGGATTAAAAGACTGTGCTAAATTTAACCTTCTTGTTGCTGTTTCTTTACTACCTAATGATAATATTAACGGGTTAGCAGTAGTCTCTAAAAATGCTAATCCAAAAGTTAATATATAAAGTGATACTAAGAAAAATCCAAACATCTGAAATTGTGCCGCAGGGATAAATAACAATGCACCTACTGCATACAATCCCAAACCAATTAAAATAACAGATTTATAAGAATACTTCTTAATTAATAACGCAGCTGGTAAGGCCATTGTAAAGTACCCTCCATAAAAAGCAAACTGTACTAGAGATGCTTTAAAAGTAGAAATTTCCATTACAGATTGAAAAGCCGAAACCATAGGGTTTGTAATATCATTGGCAAAACCCCATAACGCAAATAAGCTTGAAATAAGAATAAAAGGCACGAGGTACTTTTTTTCTACTACTTTGCTTTCTGAATTAATAGAGGTCGTCTTTTCCTCCTTAATATCTAGTTGTTCAGTGATAATTTCATTCATTTCTATGTACGTTTGCTCAAGAATAAATATGTCTATTCTTCTATTTTTTTATTAAAATTACAGGGTGTATTTCTGTAATTATATCTTACAAGTTGAAAGCTTTTAACCAATAAACTTTCCTGTGGTTTCCTATTATTATTTGCTTAAAAAGTTTGTTTTTCCTTGTAAAGGCACAAAGTCAAATAAAAAATCTTTTTCGATATTTCTTAACATCTCTTACTTTAAACGTTATAAATACGATTTATTTTATCCACGTTCCGAACATACTAGGAATAAAGTCATTACCCCAAGAAAACGTTTACATTGTTGAGCCGTGATTGTATCAATACCTTAAACATATAATTTTTTAATGAGCATGAAATGAATATAATTTCAAAAGGTATACTAATTATGGGAATATTAACTTCAGCTAGTTGCGACACCAAACAAAAGACACTAGACAAAGGTACTTTTGGTTATGACGCTTCTTTTTTAAAGCAATATCAAGAAACAATCGTACTTAAAAATAACAATGGTAAAAGTTTACTTGCTGTTGTTCCTAACTACCAAGGTAGAATACTTACTAGTTCTGCCCAAGGGGAGGAAGGTAACAGTTATGGTTGGTTAAATTATGCGGCTATTTCTTCTGATAAACTTGAAGAAAAAATTAATATTTATGGTGGTGAAGATCGTTTTTGGTTAGGTCCTGAAGGCGGACAAAACTCTATTTTCTTTGCTCCTAAACAAGAATTTACCTTTGACAATTGGAAGACTCCAAAAGAAATTGATACCGAAGGGTTTGATATTGTTAGCCAAACAGAAAACAGTGCTGTTTTTAAGAAAGAAATGAACTTGAAAAACTATCAAGGATTTGATTTCTTTATTGAAGTAAAACGAGCAATTAACCTTTTTGATCAAAAGACTGTAGAAAAGAAACTAGCCGTTAATTTAAATGCTATTAATGTTGATTTTGTTGGTTTCGAATCTGTCAATCAAATTAAAAATATAGGAAACTCAAAATGGAATAAATCTTCTGGGTTACTTTCTATTTGGATTTTGGGTATGTTGAAACCTTCATCAGAAACAGCAATGTTTATCCCGTTTAAAGGGGCTACTAACTATAAAAGTTACTTTGGTGATATTCCTGCTGATAAACTTTCGGTAAAAGATCAAATGATTTTATTTAAAGGTGATGGTACACATAGAAGTAAAATTGGTTTGCCTCCAGAAAATACAATTCCTATGCTCGGTAGTTACGATGCAGAAAAGAAAGTACTAACTGTTGTACAATTCTCTTTTGATAACGATCAGGATTATGTAAATTCTATGTGGGAAATTCAAGAAGCGCCTTATGCTGGCGATGTTGTAAATACATACAATGACGGACCTTTAAAAAATGGCGATCAATTGGGGCCTTTTTATGAGTTAGAATCTTCTTCCCCTGCCAAAGAACTTGCTGTTCAAGATTCTGTGGTTCATCATCATGTTACCTACCATTTTGAAGGCGACGAAGTGGAATTAGAAAAATTAACGCTACAATTATTTAATAAAGAACTAAAAGAGCTTCAATTATAAAAGAATAAATTGCTGAGTATATCATCTTAAAGGTATACTCAGTTTTTTAAAGTGTAGTTTCTCTTTCTATTAAATATGTTTCCATCAAAACGGTTTCAAACTCGTAAGCTTCTTCCTTTTTCAATAAATCAATTTCGTTTATTATTAATGATGCCGCCCGTTTACCCATTAGTTCCGCAGGTTGGTTTACTGTAGATAATTTAGGTGATGTATACGAAGCCAAAGGCTCATTTGCAAAACCAACAATACCAACATCTTTTGGCACTTCAATTCCTCTTTCTTTTAAGAGTTCCATAGCATGAAAAGCATAATAATCGTTGTAGCAAGTTACCGCATCAAAATCAATTCCTTGTTTAAAAAGCGACCTTAAACTTTGCTTTACTTCTGCTTCATGTTCACACTGCACAACCAATTCTTTATCGTATTCTATACCATGATCTTTTAAGGCTTGTTTATACCCTTGATGTCTAGAAAATGATGTCGAAATATTTTCAGGCCCTTTGATATGTACAATTCTACGTCGCCCTTTATCAATTAGTTTATTAATGGCTTCATACATTCCTGTAAAGTCATCACTAATAACATAATTGGCATCAATTTCCTCATAAATTCTATCCATAAATAAAAGTGGAATACCATCATCTTGAATATCAATTAAAAAATTAGGATCCTCGTGGTTATAAGAAAGCGACAAAATAATACCATCTACGTGATAAGAAGATAAAGAATAACAGGCCTCTTTTTCTTGCTTTGCGTTATCGCCAGAAGTCGTAATAATAATCTTATAATCAGCACTATGCAACACACTTTCAATACCTTTCAACACTCTAAAAAAGAAATTCTTCTCGAAAGTAGGTAAGATCACACCAATTGTCTTAGTAGATTTCTTTACTAAACCTTGTGCTAATTGGTTGGGTTTATAATTCAATTTCTTGGCCAATGCAAGTATTTTACTTTTAGTAGCAGGCTGTACTTTTTCAGAACCGTTTAATGCTCTAGATACCGTTGCATTACTTACACCAAGCTCCTTGGCAATATCCGATAGTTTTGCTTTTTTATTCCGCTTCATCCTTTAATCATCATTGTAAATCAATATAAAAAAATCCTTACTTGAAAACCAATAAACAGCTTCAAATAAGGAAATTATTATAAAGAAACCATAAATAGGAATCTCTTCTTCATTGTTATTTTTTATGTAAAAACACCGTCAAAGATTTAGCTCCATGAGCACCTTTTACTAAAGACTGTTCTATATCTGCCGTTTTAGAAGGACCAGAAATAAATACACCATACCCTGTCTCTTCTGGGTTGATATATGTGTAGGCTTCATGCATATTCCAAACTAATTTTTGGTAAGGTAATACAATCATTAAATGAGAAGCTATTGCCGTTAAATAACGTTCTTTTAACTGATCTCCATCTACCCAAATTGCACCATTTTCTGCTACACCTAACGAACCATTAATAACAGATAAATTTAGTTGAGAGGAGATATTTTCTACACTCGGTATTCCTTCTACATTACTGTACACCTCTCCTTCTTTTGCTCTTTCTGCTACCACTTCTTCTAAATCACTTAATTGATCTGAAATGATAACTTCAACGCCTAAAGCAGCTAACATTGTTAAAAAATATTCTTCTTTATTATCCGAAAAACCTTCGAAAATTGGAACTAGAGGAAGTTCTTTAGAAGGTAAACTTATGTCTTTGATTTGCCCTAAAATTGATTCTCTTGCCCCCATTTTATTTATTGTTTTTTTTGTACCAATCTTCAAACGTTTCTGTTGGAACAGGTAGTTCCCTGTCCTTTCCCCACGTATTTAAACCGTTATAAATTAAAGCTCTAGGTCCCTTTAAAAAGGTATTTCCCATTGCGCCCATCAATTTAAAAAGGGTTGGATTTCCCATCACTTTTCCGGTCACTTTCATAGCCATTTTTTTAGGTACATCGTAGTTTGTCTCTTCCATTACCAACTGACGCCATTTGTACAATTGTGTATGGATATCAATTTTAACGGGACAAACATCTGTACAAGAACCACATAAGGTTGAGGCAAATGGTAGAGATGCGTGTTTCTTTAAATCTTTACCCGGAGATAAAATTGCACCAATAGGACCTGGAATAGTATAAGTATAACTATGGCCACCACTTCGTCTATAGATTGGGCAGGTGTTCATACAAGCACCACAACGTATACAGTTTAAAGAATTTCTAAAATCTTCCCTGCCTAGTTGTTCTGTACGTCCATTATTTACTAAAACAATATGTATCTCTTTATCTTCTGCTGGCTTATGGAAATGAGAACTATATGTCGTAATTTCTTGCCCTGTTGCACTCCTTGCCAATAGACGTAAGAAAACACCAAGATGCTCTACTTTAGGAATAATTTTTTCTATGCCCATGCAAGCAATATGTACAGGTGCTAGATTTGCACCCATATCAACATTCCCCTCATTTGTACACACAACAAAACCACCAGTCTCTGCAACAGCAAAATTTACTCCTGTAATTGCTGCATCTGCTTCTAAAAATTTTTCTCTTAAATGTTCTCTTGCTGCCCTTGTTAAATAGGTAGGATCGCTTGCTCCTTTTTCTGTATTGAGGTGTTCATGAAACAACTCTCCAACTTCTTCTTTTTTCTTATGAATTGCAGGTAAAACAATATGACTAGGGTGTTCTTTTGCCAATTGAACAATACGTTCTCCAAGATCAGTATCTATAACATCAATGTTTTCTTTACTTAAAAATGGATTTAATCCACATTCTTCTGTAAGCATTGATTTACTCTTCACCACATTTTTCACTTTGTGTTTCTGAAGAATTGACAAAACAATTTCATTATGTTCAGCAGCTGTATTTGCCCAATGAACATGAATACCATTTTCTTTTGCTTTAGTTTCAAATTGAGTCAAATAACTATCTAAATGAGACAAGGTATGTGCCTTTACCTGAGAGGCAATTTCCCTTAGTTCTTCCCATTCAGGAATTTTATGTGCAGAAGTATCTCTTTTTTCTCTTACAAACCACAAAGCTTTATCGTGCCACGTAACACGCTCTGGATTTTTATTAAAATTCTTAGCTCCTTCTTGGTGTGTTTTATATTGAGTAGACATGTGCAGAAGTATTTTTTGATTGAGGTTGACCACTTGCATTTGCAACAAGAATTTCTGCCAAATGAATTACTTTAATAGGAAGCTTTTCTCTTTTGATAATTCCATCTAAATGCATTAAACAAGACATATCTCCAGATGTAATATATTGGGCTCCAGAGTTGATATAATCAAAAATTCTATCTGCACCCATTCGTACAGAAACTTCTGGCTGAGCCACACTAAAAGTACCACCAAAGCCACAACATTCATCTGCTCTTTGAGGTGTAATTAATTGCACTCCATCTACTTGCTTTAAGAGTTCGTCTTGTTTAGAAGGAACACAAGTTACACGCTCAGAACATTGTCCTAAACGCATTCCTCTCAACCCATGACAACTCTTATGAATAGCCACTTTCCCATTAAAGTTAGCAGCTAAATTTTGCTCTTTTACAACATCAAAAAGAAACTCTGTAAGGTCTAAAATTTTAGGAAGTAACGGTGATATTTTAGGATATAAATGTCCGCCATGTTCTCTAATATGTAGTATACAACTCGCAGAGGGTGCAACGACATAATCAAAATCTTTAAAATTTTGGTAGAATACCTTTAAGGCATCTATGCCCTCATTTTCGCAACCTGCATTTGCCATAGGCTGACCACAACAAGTTTGTCCATTTGGGTAACTTACATTGCCATATTTCTGTAATAATTGTAATGTAGCTTTACCAACTTCTGGATAAAATTGATTTACATAACAAGGTATAAATAGACCAATTTCCATGATTGTTATATTAAGTTTTGGTGTAGAAAAGAATTGCCTGTTTGTACAACAAGCAATTCTTCTTTTTAGTGTTAGTGAATACGTCTAAAAAATAGTAGTACACAAATGTTTTTTATAAAAACCGATTATCTACGGTTAATTATTTTTGCTTTTTTGTAGAAATCATTTTGTAATAATTCTTCATCAGACCATTTCGATCTTTTATCATACATACCCAGTTGCTCTCTGATAGCAATCATATCTCTTGCTTTTTCTACTCCTACACAAGAAATTTCAGGGTTAACTATAGTTGCTACTGCAATCGTCTGGCAGATAGCTTCTACATTTTCCATTTTCCAATAAGCATCTTCAATATGGCTACCCCATACAATAACACCGTGGTTTTCCATTAATACCGCTTGGTGGTCTATAGCCATTTCTCCAATTACCTGAGCATTTTCTAGAGAACCTGGAGTTTCGTATTTCGCTAATCCCATTTGGCCTAAGAAAATATCAGCTTCAGGAATTACACCTGTTGGAGGAACAATAGAAGCAATTGCAAATGCAGTACCATGAGGAGGGTGAGCATGTACACAAGATTTTGCAGCAGGCATTCTTTTCATAACAGCTAAGTGCGTCATCACTTCACTAGTACGAGGACGGTGACCAGCTTTTTGATTTCCGTCCATATCTACTAAACAAATATCTTTAGGTTTCATTGCTCCTTTAGAAATTAAAGTAGGTGTACATAACACTAAGTTATCACCAACTCTAACAGTAATATTACCACCATTGCCGTCTACATATCCTTTTTGCCATAAGCGGAGTCCTGCAAAGCAAATATCTTTTCTTAATTGCTTAATAGGAGCAGAATTGTAGAATAACTCTACTTCATCTCTTGTAATTGGATCATTTCCTTTTTCCCATGTATACTCTAATACAGGTAAAGCTGGTGTAATTTTCCAATTGGCAGCTTCAGGATTCTTATTGTCACTCTTAACTTCTTTTATTGGCGATGTAGCGTTCATATCTATATACATTTAATGTTTTATTTCTTTTACTAATTGACCTTCTGATCATACTACAAACTTACTATACCCATTAAAAGAAAGTGTCCTTAGCTATCCTGTATACAACACAGGAAACCACAGGACATTGCCCTCAGAAATTAATCGTAACTAGTGGTTGTATTCAAAAGAAATACACACCAAACTGAATTATTAAGCAGATGAATTTTTGAACTTAGGAAAAGTTAGATGATTATTTTTTAGTCTAATCAAGGTAGAATTGAAGAGCATAGCCATAGCTACGTCATGAAATTCTAACGAAGAGTAGAGTAGACTAAAAAAGAAAGGCTAAAACTTCTGATTTTAACTGTACAACTGCTTACATCACAAAATAATAAACACTATGTCTAACTATACAACTGTTGGTACTGCAGTAAAAACATACCAACAATTTATTGCTGGATCATTTTTTAGTACAGCAAATCACATCGAAGTAATTAACCCTTGTACAGAAGAAGTTATTGCTTTGGCACCAAGAGGAACAGCTGAAGATGCAGATAAAGCTGTAGCAGCAGCAAAAGCTGCTCAAAATGATTGGGGTCTATTACCTGCCGTAGCACGTGCAGAGTATTTAAAGAAAATGGCTCAAGTTATTAGAGAAAACAGAGTATTCCTTGCAGAAACTTTGGCTACAGAACAAGCTAAAGTAATGGGCTTAGCACAAGTTGAAATTGATGTTACTGCTGTATATTTTGACTATTACGCAGGTTTAGCAAGATCTTACGAAGGTGAGATTATCCAAAGTGATCGTCCGAATGAGCAAATGATGTTACATAAATTACCTATTGGTATTGCTGTAGGTATTTGCCCATGGAACTTCCCGTTTTTTGTAATGGCTCGTAAAATTGCTCCTTCTCTACTTACAGGTAACGCTTGTATTGTAAAAATTAGTGAGGAGACACCAATGGTAAGTTTAGAATTTGCTAGACTGATAGAAAACATCGGTTTGCCTAAAGGTATTCTTAGTATTGTTACTGGTCTTGGTCATGAAATTGGTCAAGCATTAACAGAGAATCCTGACGTTGGTATTATCAGCTTAACAGGTTCTGTTGGTGCAGGACAAAAAGTGATGGAAGCTGCTGCTAAAAATATCACAAAAGTTTCTTTAGAATTGGGTGGAAAAGCTCCTGCTATTGTTTGTAAAGATGCTGATTTAGATTTAGCAGTAAAAGCAATTGTAGCTTCTAGAATAATTTATAGTGGCCAGGTATGTAATTGTGCCGAGAGAGTTTATGTAGAAGAAGAAGTGTATGATGCGTTTATGACTAAACTTCTTCCTGCAATGAAAAACGTTCGTTTAGGTGATGCTATGTCTGATGATAAAGCCGACATGAGTGCTCAAATTAATCAGGTACAATTAAACAAAATCGATAGCATGGTAAAAAGAGCTATCGAGCAAGGTGGTGAGGTTTTACTTGGTGGTCGTATTTCTAATAAATTTGATAAGGGTTTCTATTACGAACCAACTGTAGTAGCCAATGTAGAACAAGATCACGAAATTGTTCAGAATGAAATATTTGGACCTGTACTACCTGTAATGAAGGTTTCTTCTTTTGATCAAGCGTTAGACTTTGCCAACGATAGTGAGTACGGTTTAACTTCTTCGATCTTCACGAATGATATTAATAAGATCCTAAGAGCAACAAAAGAATTGAAATTTGGCGAAACTTACGTCAATAGAGAGCACTTTGAAGCAATTCAAGGTTTCCATGCCGGGTTTAGAAAATCTGGTATTGGTGGAGCAGATGGAAAACATGGTTTAGAGGAGTACTTACAAACAAAAGTGATGTATATCCAACAAAACTAATAGAAATAGTTATTTAGCGAATATAATTTTACCTCTTGCTTTAAATTAAGGCGAGAGGTTTTCGTATTAATAATACCCGTTTGGAAGGACTTTACACTTGTAGGGACGTTTTACTAAAAAAAGTCCTATTTTGAATGAATTTCGCAAACTTGGATAGGACGTTGCAGTGCAACTTCCCTACAATGAATTCAACACTATAAAATGGAGGGATGGCTTACCAAAAAACATCCTATTTTGAATGTGTTTTACAAACCTGGATAGGACATTGCAATGCAACTTCCCTACAATAAATTCAACACTATAAAATGGAAGGATGGTTTAATGAAAAATATCCTATTTTGAATAAATTTCACAAACCATGTAGGGACGTTTTACTAAAAAACGTCCTATTCTAAATGTACTTTGCAAACCTGGATAGGACGTTGCAATGCAACTTCCCTACAATGAATTCAAGACTTTAAAATGGAAGGATGGTCTATCCTATTTTGAATAAATTTCACAAACCACGTAGGGACGTTTTACTAAAAAACGTCCTATTCTAAATGAACTTCGCAAACTTGGATAGGACGTTGCAGTGCAACTTCCCTACATGATATTATATAATGTATATTTTCGTGGCATAAAGTTTGAATTCAAATAATTTATTATTAACGATTCAAAACTATGAAAAGCAGACAATCATACCGTTTAACAGGATGGGATTACAGGAGGGAATCTGATTATTTTATTACAATTTGTGCAAAAGATTTTAAGTGCATCTTTGGTACAATTGAAAATCAGAAAATGACTTACTCACCATTAGGAATTTTAGCAGAGATTTTTTGGTATCAAATACCTATTTTTAATAGTAATATCAAGTTAGGGTCATATGTAATAATGCCCAATCATATACATGGTATTCTACATTGTACAGAAAATAATTCTGAAGTTGATGACCTGGTAAATTACCCACAGGCAGTTTCTCATAATAGTAAAATATCTCCAAAGAAAAGCAGTATTTCTACGATAATAAGGACATATAAATCTTCAGTAACAAAACATTCGAGACGTTTAGGTTATGATTTTGAGTGGCAACCACGATTCTATGATCATATTATTCGTGATAATAAAAATTACGAAAGAATTGAATTATACATTGAGCAAAATATAATTACTTGGAGTAATGATCGGTTCTATCCAAAATAATTCAATTTGTATATCCAATTGTAGGGACGTTTTACTAAAAAACGTCCTATTTTAAATGTACTTTGCAAACCTGTATTGGACGTTGCAGTGCAACTTCCCTACAAATGACTAAAACGTCCATAAAAATAATCTCAATCATCATTTTAATTCACTATTTTTGGAATATTATATATCCCCATCCGTTACTATGGAAGAATTAGAAAAACAGTTACAAGATAATTTTTTAGAAGAGTGTAAAATCAAAGCTCCTAAGTATATTCAATTGAGTAATACTTTTAAGTCGCTTATCTCGATGGGGGTTTTAGAGAATGGAGATCAGATGCCTTCTTTTAACGAATTATTGATGATTATTGATGTTTCTAAAGATACCATAGAAAAAGCTTATAAAATTCTTAAAGAAGAGGGATATGTGATTAGTATTAGAGGGAAAGGTACTTTTGTAAAAGAAGGTTTGGGCAATGGTAAACCAAAGGTGCTTTTGATCTTTAATAAAATGAGTAGCTCAAAAAAGAAAGTATACGAGTCTTTTGTGGCTACTGCTAAAGATAAGCTTGATGTAAACTTGCTTCTTCATAATGGAAGTTTAGAACATTTGGAACAAATAATTATTGAACAAAAAAACAATTATCACTATTTCGCAGTCTTTCCTATTTTTAATTTTGCTAACGATTTGGCTATTGAAAAGGTAATAAAACTACTACCTAAAAACCAGCTAATTCTTTTAGGGAAAGAAGTGAAAAACCTTACCAATAGCGTTATCCCAAGTGTATACGAAAATTTTTCGGAAGATATCTTTGAAGTATTACAGCAACATATTAAATCTGTAATACATTTTGATAAGCTCCACTTAGTACTCGCAAAAGACAGTAATAAATCTTTGCATGATATCTGGTCTGGTTTTGTACGGTTTTGCGTACATTTTAATTTAGCATATGATGTTTCTTCTACTTTTGAACGAGGAAAAATAAAGAAAAACACTTTATATATCGTTGCAGAAGATCTTGACCTTACCAATATTATCAAAGACACTAGGGATAATAATTACCAACTTGGGAAAGATATTGCAATAATTTCGTACAACGATTCTCCTCTTAAAGAAATTGTTGAAGGAGGGATAACCGTTATATCAGCTTCTTTTTCTGAAATGGGTGAAATTACAGCAAATCAAATCATCAATAAAAAATTAGAAAAAGTAAAAGTTCCTTTCTTAATGAAAAGAAGAAATTCCTTTTAGAAAAAAAGAGTCGTACCTACAAAATAAGTACAACTCTCCAATTTTTCTAAACTTGAAATATATAAATTAAACTGTGATGTGTTCTTGTTTTGGAGTGAAGTTTTGGAACTGATATGCATAGTTTTGTCGCACATTTTTGGCTTCAAAACTATTACCTCCTAGTAAAAAGAAGGCTGCACCAAGTACCGTTGTTTCCTTTTCTTGTATTGTTACTACAGGGCAATTTGTAGCCTCTGCTTTTAGTTGATTCCAATACGCATTTTTAGAACCTCCGCCAACACATGTTATCTTTTCTATTGAGAACCCAACCACTCCTTCTAACAGAGTAATGGCCTCTTTTAATTTTTTACTTAATGCAATAAAAAAGGCTTTTGAAATTTCGCCTCTCGTTGTTGTGAGTCCTACTCCTGTAAGTGTTATAGATTGGTCTGGCTGAAAAAGAGGTACTATAGATACATCTGTTTCTACTGCTTCTTTTGCCTCTGCAATCATAACATCATAGACAGTTTCTGAAGGTAAGTCTTTAAAGAAAGTACTTCTTAACCACTCAATATTTGCAGATGCCATCCATTGCACACCTACATTGTACATTCCTTTTTGAGCATCAAATTCAACAGTAATTCCTTTATCCATAAGGTCTGGAGTAAGGTCTACTTTATGTGATTGTACCATAAGGATTTCCCATGTGCCAGAACTGACTACGGCATTTTTTTCATCCATACCTGCACCAAATAAGGCAAATTGTGTATCGTGCCCTACAGATTTCACTTCTACACCTTTTGGCAATCCTAGTAAATCTGCACCTTTAGAATGTAGCGTTCCAACCGTTTCTCCTGCATATTTTAAAGGTGGGAATAAAGATTTTTCTACACCCAATTTATCTAAAATTGACGTATCAAAATCTTGCGTTTCTAAATCACATAACTGAGCTGTTCCTGCCATTGTATGGTCTGTATAAAACTCTCCCGTTAGACGCTGTCCAATTAAAGAAGAAATAAACAACCAATGTTTAGCCGTCTGTATAGTGTTATCTTCATTCTCTTTATACCATATCATTTTATTTATAGTATTGAAACTGAAATAACCTACACCAGAAGAAAGGAAAAGATCTTCTTTATTAAAATACTTATCAATTGATGTTAGAACTGGAATTGTTCTTTTGCATTTCCATGCAATAACAGGACTTATAAGCCCCCCTTTTCCATCTACAAAAGCACCATCTACACCAAATGTACTTACCCCAATACTAGTTACTTTTTTAGGATCGATCTCTGCTAACACTTTTTTAGTACAAAAGCTTAGCTTATCTAAGATTTCTTCTATGTCCCAAATTGTATAATCAGAATGATTTGGGTCTTTTCTAGCGACATTAGGTACTGCATGTTTGGCTATTAATTGCCCTTCTTGATCTATGGCAATTGCACGTACATTTGTTGCACCGCAATCTAATACCATTACAATATTTTTTTCCATGTCTAAGTTATTGATGTAAATAGATATTCTAGTAGATATACAAGTTATCAAGTCCTATCACTTGATAAGGTGATAAATAAGGCAGCATAAAAAATATGCTGCCTATATATTAATTATTTATACAAAGGCCCGTAATTAGAGCATGCTCTATAATCACTTCCTTCAGTATCCATTCCATGCCCTGCCCAAGAACTAGGACGGAAAATATCGTTTTCATCAACATTATGCATACAAACAGGAATACGTAACATAGAAGCCAATGTAATTAGCTCTTCGCCATAATGACCATAAGAGAAAGCACTATGGTTTGCACCCCAGTTTGCCATTACAGAATATACATCTTTAAATGCTCCTTTGCCTGTTAATCTTGGTACAAACCAAGTTGTTGGCCATGTCTCGTTTGTTCTCTGATCTAATGTTTTATGTACATTTTCTGGTAAGTCTACACTCCAACCTTCTGCAATCTGAATTACAGGTCCAACGCCTTTAATAAGGTTAATTCTTGCCATTGTTACTGGCATTCCACCTTTAGTTAAGAATTGAGAAGAGAAACCTCCACCTCTAAAATACTCATGTACTGC
The DNA here is from genome assembly GCF_003970675.1 of Flammeovirga pectinis. Classification (GTDB taxonomy): domain Bacteria; phylum Bacteroidota; class Bacteroidia; order Cytophagales; family Flammeovirgaceae; genus Flammeovirga; species Flammeovirga pectinis. Next base: position 471,396 of record NZ_CP034563.1, on the reverse strand, counting down.
AGGAGGCCAAGTTGTATTTTGTAAACACTTTTCTTTTTCTTCTTCTGTAATTTCCCAGAAAGGCTTCATTACAGGGTTTCCTTTTGCATCAGATTGTTGACCTGTACCATCTAAAGTAGCAGAACCTGAATTTATTAAGTGAATAATACCCTGACTTGCCACACCTTCTAATTTCTCTCCTGTAACTCTTTCTACAGATTCTGGCGACCAATATGTTCTAACATCAGCAAAAATTTGAGCTTGGTTAGTCAATAAGTTTCCAAATAACATTGTGATGCCATTTAGAGAATCATTTTCTGTAGCCATCATATACGGCTGACGTATTCCGTTCCAATCAAATGATGAATTTAGGATTGCTTCCATAAAATCACCGTTTGGCTGGTAATCTGTCCACTGACGTTGCCCTTGGAAACCTGCTGCTAAGGCATTATGTCCTAATGCTTCTTCTCCAAAACCTAGAGCTTTTAATTTAGGATTACCCTCCATTAAATCTCTTGCAATCAAAGTCATTTTCACAACTTTCTCCCAAACTTTATCTTTATTCTCTTGGGATCTGATTGCATCACCTTCGTTAACGTCTATCCCTTCTTTACAATTTTCTTTTGCCCAAGCTAAAGCGATTTCATACTCTTCTGGGTCAAAAATATTTTCTTCAATTCTTCTAGCAACTTCAGACATGTCCACGTATTCGTTTCTCATACCTAAAAACTCTTGGAAAAATGTTTCGTCTATAATAGAACCCGCAATACCCATTGATACCGAACCAATAGATAAATACGACTTTCCTTTCATAGAAGCTACCGCAAGACCAGCTCTAGAGAATTTTAATAATTTTTTCTGTACATCTGCAGGAATTTCATTATCTCCTGCTTCTTGAACCTCATGGCTATAAATACTAAATGCAGGTACTCCTTTTTGGCTATGTCCTGCCAACGCTGCAGCTAAATATACAGCACCTGGTCTTTCTGTACCATTAAAGCCCCAAATTGCTTTTGGAATATGAGGTGTTAAATCTATTGTTTCGCTACCATAACACCAACAAGGCGTAACAGTTAGTGATAGTCCAACATTTTCTCTTACAAATTTTTCAGCACAAGCACTTGCTTCACTTACTCTACCAATTGTACCATCGGCAAGAACACATTGTACAGGCATTCCATTTGGGTGCTTTAAATTAGCTTCCAAAAATTCCTTTACGTTCTGAGCCATTTTCATTGTTTGCTCTTCTAGTGATTCTCTTACACCACCAAGTCTTGCATCAATTGTTGGGCGAATACCGATTTTCGGTAGATTAGTTTCATTAAGTACCATACTATATACGTTTAAAAGTCGTCTGCTCTATCTATAAATGTTTATGTTACAATTTTAAAATATCAGAAGGTGAAAGACAATGTAAACGTTTACATTAAAAATAAGATGCTCTTGTTTTACCTATATTTAATAGCACAAACTCACTTAAATAACTAATAAACATCTATTTACAGTAACTTTAAAGATTGTTTACAACTAATCATTGTCATAACCATCAAAACGGCTGTCTTAATTGTGATTGTAAAATAAAACACCCTAATTATTTCAAAATGAAAAAATTTATTACAGCCTCTCTCATTACATTTGCTATAATTTCTTGTAAAAAAGATGAAAAAGTAGAGCCATTAAAAAAAGAAAATAATATTGAATTATTATCCCAGTCTTTTAAAAGTAAAAGAGATAGTATTGCAGCAGAAGTTGCAAAAAAAGGAAAAGTTAAAGCAGACTCAACAGGAAAAACTGGAGCAACTGGAAGTAAGTCTTCTGGAGGAACAACAATCGTTAAAAAGAATCCTCCTAAATCAACTACTCCAACTACTGGTTCTGGTAGTACAAGTAAAGGAAATACAGGAACGGGTTCTCATGTTAATACTGGTGGTGGTTCTAAATCAACTACACCTTCACAAGGAATTCCTCCTAAAAAAATAAATGGTTTAAATTCTCCTACCTCTTCTACAGGTATTGTAGCATATAGTACTACTACAAAATCAGGAAAGGCAGATACAGATTTACTTTCTTTAAAAGAATTAAGTGATTTAGTTTATTTAAGTACTGTAACACCTGCACAAGAAAAATGGTCTCGTGAATTTGTTGCTGAATGTAATAAAGCTAGAGCGGCATTTGCTAGTGGAGAAGCAGCTTGGGAAAATTATGTATTAAATGATTTACAGATTTCAAGACAAAAATTTATTGATAATGAAATCAGTTATGTAAACGTTGTTAGAGATATCAATAATTTGAAATTTTACTCTCAACCTAAAAGTTCACAATTAAATCCTCAACCTTTATCTTATAATAAAGATTTAACCATTGGTAGTGTTAAGTGGCAAAAATTTATGTTATCTGCAAAAGATGCTAATAGTGGTAAACATTTAGCACATGAAGATGTTGGTGGAAAATTAGGTTTTGATTTATCTACAAAAGCTGAAGGTAGAGGTACTGCTGCTGAAGTTGTAGCAGGTGGAACTACTGCTCGTCAAGCTGTAATTGATTGGATTAGAGATAATGGAAACAAGCATACAAACTGGGGACATAGAACAAATATTTTAAGTGCGGATTATCTTAAAGCTGGTGGTTTTGCAGATGTAACAATTTCTAAAGGTCAGGCTAAATCTGTAGGTAGATTTACTTGGTAATACATTCGTATTTAAGTTTTTAAATATTGCGCTCTCTTTTACAGGACAACTGTTGAAGAGAGCTTTTTTTATGTTGAAATATTATATAGTGAATTTTCTTATTAAAGGAAACAGACTAGTATTAAACCGATCAAAATAAAATCTATATTTAAAATATTACTTGTTAAAATAGATTAAAAACATTAGTAATTAAACCAGAATCACCCATAACACACTACATTAATTTGACAATAAAAGTTAATACCTTATTATTGTATTAATGAATCGTTAAGCATCGCCCTCATCCAGACTTATAGTCAGTTTGAGGGTTCTTATTTGTCTTTTTTTTAGTATCCACTTCCTCGTTTTTGTAAGTGTTGATCTATAGCACTTCACTTAATTCAGAACAAATTTTACTGAGTTCATTCCATAAATCACATTTTTATTATTCATTATTTTAGTTGTACACCTTATACTATAAAATATATGTGCTTATATCACGCTTTTATAAGATCGAATAAGGATAAAAAACAAAAACCCCCTAAATAATTAGAGGGTTTTAACTGGATACGAATACCGCAGTATAGATTATAGTAGTAATTTATCTTACTTACTTAGACCGATAGTTGTTACAAAAGGGTTATTATTAAATCTTCTAATTCACTTTCTTAATTTTGATTACAGTTGTTTAACGACCAACAAAATGCATTCGATTACCTATATAAGACCAATAATTACCTAAAAAAGCCCTGTATTCTACTTTTATTTTGTAGTAATACAGGGCTTTAACATACTTAATAGTATAACTTTTAATATTTATAAAATATAAACTTAATACGCTTTATTTATAATTTAATCTCCTCAATCAAGCGTTACATTAAAATACCTTTTTTTGCTTTTATAGGCTCAGGGAGATCTTTTTCATCTAACATATCTCTAAGGTCAATTTCTATAACTCTACATAAAGACATCATTGGGATATCATTTCCTAATCCTTCAAATGGGTTTTCAGAATAATCACCTACTAATTCCATCATTAGAAATACCCAAGCAATTAAACTTGTAGCAGGAATAGCTAGCCAACCACCAATATGACCAAATTTTTCAAATTCTGGAATCATACCAAATGGCAATAAGAAAATAAAAATGCCTACAAATACGCCACTCATTCCTCCATACTGTCTTGGTAATGGAAATTTCTTAATACGCTCACATTTACCTTGATAATCATAAAAATCATTCAAGATTTTCTGTAATTCCATGTGTCTGAAATCATCTATCAACCCTGCTTTACGTAACTGTAATAAATCTTGTGCTTGTAGATCTATTAATTGAGTAGCAACATTCTTGTAGGTAAGTAATTTGTCTTTCTCTAAGGTGTCAAGAAATTGAGATAAAATTTCGTCTATTTCATTATTATCAACAAGACCAATGCCGTAATCTTTCATACGCTTTTTAATCATCATGTTCATTGTTTTTCCTTGCGATAAATGTTCCCACGGTGTAGGTACTAATAATTGCTTTCTAAGTACATAATTCCATGCAATGTGTCTGTATATTAACCGCTTTTTAATAGCATAAAGCTCCCCTTCAGTAGCTTCTACATTTAAATCTGAAACGTATGATTTAACCATTGCTCCAAATTTTCTGCTTGAGTTTATAATACCACCCCAAATTTTTCGTGCTTCCCATAACCTATCATACGACTGGTTATTTTTAAAACCTACATAAAAAGAGACTGCTGTACCTATTATTGATATAGGCAACCAAGGCATACTTAAAAACTTCCAGTTTAATGTCTGAAATAGAAAACTGGCAAAAGTTACCCAACAGATAATCCAAACAATATGAAACCAAGTAAAGCTAAGAACGTTTCTAAACGATAAATTTTTATTTACAATCATAGAAGATATATAAGTCTAGTTTAGCAATAAAATTAAAGCTTGAAGATACTATATCTTGTTCTTTTAAGACAAGGTATTCTAAGTAGTTTTTTATTCTTCTAAGAAAAAATAATTAATCACTAGGGGTTTTATATCATTTTTCCACTTAAGTAAGTAGATGAATGAATTTAAGTTTTCAAGATGTTTTCAAATTTAGTAATAATAAAAAATCTTCTCTTTTTAAGGGAAGATTTTTTTGTCTATTTTTTCTTGAAAGAATCGTTATACATGCATTAAATTTATAAAAGCCCCTAGAATTATAATAATCTCTAAAAGTAGTATAAGTATGCTTAAATATTTTGGACAAAATGTTCTGTTTAAACGGGTATATAATAATCCAAAACCAATTCCTTCTAAAAGAATTATCAAATAAGGTATTGCTGAGTATCCATTTATCATTCCTATTGCTAAAAATGAATTGACTACTGCAAATGTTACTACTCCTTTAGTATGAGGAGCATTTTTAGCTTTTAAAATAAAGAAAGCAATTAAGTGTAATGCCGCGTTTATCAATAAAAGTAATAGAACTATTATGGCTGTGTTCATGATACTAATGTTTGCTTAAGAAGTAAAACATATACCTTGGTTGGGGCTTTTTTAATTGCCTCAAACAGGTTTTTATGCTTAACTGTAGTTGTTCATTCAAAATTGAAAGTTTAAATCTTCTTTATTATTTTAAATGTATATCTGCTTAAATACAAATTAAGAATTCTTTTCCTTAATTGTTACTAATCAATATCATGTTATAAAGCTGATTTATTTACTTCTTATTTCTTGATAGCACTTACTGTGTAAAATAAAAGGCGCGCTTCTGCATCCCAAATAATTATTTCTTTTGTGGTGTAGTATAAATCTTCTTTGATTAAGATATCGTACTTCCCTCTTTTAAAAGGAATAGAAAGTGTAGCATCTTTTGCAAAGGTTTCTCCAAATTCATCTCTTGTAAGTGTGTGCTCTCCAAATAGTTTATAGTAATCTCTATTTCTATTTATTCTATACGGCAATTTAACTGGCGTATTTCTATACACTACTGCTGTATAAGAATTATTCTTTTGAGATAAAGGACTCGAAAACTGATTTTGGAATATTACATTCTGAACGGGTTGGCTATGGATAAACTCCCAATATTTAAATGATGTATTGTATTCTTTATCAAAATTGATTGCAGTCCATGGTCTAGCTATTTCAATTCTTTTTGGGGAAGTTGAATGCATGGAATGTGAGGTCCAAGCAAAAACCAATAATAGCATAGCTAAAACTAGCCCTCCTACTAACAGTACATGTCTTTTATGAAAAGAAAAATTCTTTCTATCTAATTGCATATATAATCATCGTCAATCATCAAGTACATGGGGAGATGCACAGATGTTATTTTACAGACTGCAAAGTTAATTTTGTTATTGACATAAGCCTAAACTCCATTAAAAGTATCACATTTTTTCACTTTTCATCCATTTAATACCAAATATCATTTTGAGATAATGGTTTATCAAAATAAATTAATTAAACCTATTTATAAACGAAACTGATATTTAAAAGTACCGTTTATATAATCATAATCACACTAAAAGTTTAAAGTTATACAAAATGAAAAAATTTATATTATATATATCACTATTAATTATTAGTCTAGCAACAGTTTCTGCACAAGACAATAATTACAAAGGAAACTACAAAGGAACAGATACTAAAGCGGCTGGAGTAGTTAATAACCAAGAGAATATCGTGACAGAAGATATTAATCAATTTAAAAATACTCCAGAGGTTTTTCAACATGATAAAGAACAATTACAAACTACTTTAACTGGCGGTATACCAATGGGAAGATGGAATGAGGGCTTAATGTTTGATGGTATTGCTCCATCCGATCACTTTGTTTCTGCTGCAAATTGGTATCCAAATACAGAAACAGTTAAGGAAGATGAAATAAGAATAATTTTTATGGGTTCTTCTCCTCTTATACGTCCTGGACAAGCCAATACGTCTATTTTAATACAATTTGGTAACGGTAAAAATTTAGTTTTTGATATTGGTGAAGGGTCGGTAGCCAACTTTGTAGGAGCTGGTATTGCCTTAAACGAAATCAATGATATATTCATTACGCACTTACACGTTGACCACTACGGTTCTCTACCTTATGTATACATGTTTGGAGCATGGAACGGTAGATGGAATGAACCTTTAAGAGTGAACGGCCCATCTGGTTCTGAACCTAAATATGGTACTGCACATATGATAGAAGGGATGAAATCTATGACGGAGTGGCATAGGGATGCTTTTGATGTATTCCCAATTGGTAGAGGTTGGGAAATTGAAGTAAACGAATTTGATTTTACAGATGATGGTGGTGTTATCTATGATGTAGACGGTATACAGGTTACACACTGGCAACAATCTCACTGTAAAGATGGTGCTTCTGCTTATAGAGTGGAATGGAACGGAATGTCTATTGTATTCTCTGGCGATGGTAGACCAAACAAATTAACGGCTAAATATGGTGCTAATGCAGATGTATTAATTACTGAAATGCAAGTAGAGGTTGTGAACATTACATCGCAAGTTTATGGTGTCCCTCCAGTGTTAACACGTTACACAATTGACACACACCACAACCCTGCCTATGCTGCTGGTAAATTATATAATGATGCTCAACCAAGATTAGCAATGGCTACTCACACAACAGATGATTTGTATGCCAACAACGAAATGGTAGCAGAAGTTAGAGAACATTGGGACGGTCCTTTTCACTTTGGTTTTGATGGTGTTGTTGTAAATGTTTCGAAAGAAAAAATATGGGTTAGAGATGGTATTTTACCAGATTATCCAAACGCAACGCCTCCTCAGCAAGGTACAATGGTAGCAGATAATGGTGGTTTAATTATTCCTGAGCCTCGTAAAAAACGTGAGGATATGCAAAATCAATATATAAGAGATATGCAATATGATGAGAGTGAATATTATCCGGAAGGATACCAACCAGAATTAATGGAAGCTTGGCCTTCTGATAAACCAATCTTTGTCCCTGTTGATAAAATTCCTTCGTCTATGAAGAGAAGAAGAGCTGACTTTGATGATCAAGGAAACTTTATCAAAACTAAATAATTTAAATTTTTTATCAGGGCAGTTGTTTAAAAGCAGCTGCCCAATTTATCAACTCTTTGAAAAAACGAATCATGAAAAAGTTATTTACTGTTATTGCTTTCCTATTTGTTGTTGCTGTTCCTAGTTATTCTCAGGTCACTTTAGAACAGTCACTAATTGCTTTAAAAGGAACAGACGAACACGATAAAATTAAAATAAATGATGAAAGAACTGAGGTTACTTTCGAAAATCATATCCCCTCAATAGAAGGTTTTGAACCTGCATATTTATCAGTTGAATTGGCTATTGAACTCTACACAAAAATGAAAGATCCGATGATCTATGGAAGTTACTTTGATGCTATTTATAAAGCTGGGATGACCTATAAATCAGTCTCAAAATCTAGTAATGGATACGAAATTTGTATAACTGCAAACACAAAGGGAATAGGCGTCGAAATTATTGATGACACCAAAAAATCTTTAACCAATGATTATTTCCCGTTTGATAATTAAAATTGTAAGTAGATAATGTTAGTAATTGATTAGGTAGTAATAGAGAAACCCTAAGTGTTTTGCACTTAGGGTTTTTAGTGTGTATTCTTAGTAAGCAAAATATACTATTATAAATTGCTGTAAATAATCTAAAATTACATAAATAACACTATAGTTACTTGATTATTAAATAGTTAATGATTTGTAATGTATTTTCATATTAAAAATAAAATTTCAACCTTACTTACAAAATCTAAAAACCTAATTATAAACAACTTAACTATGAAATCTATCACTTTAATATACTTTCATCTTAGGCATCAAACCTAAATTAATAATCTATTATTTTTTAATAAATAATGTAATTGATTAAAAGGTTATCCTAAACCAATATAGCTTAAAACAATAATGAATCTATTATTTATAATAAGCTTCAATTATGAAAAATAAACTATTTTTAATATTTATCATAATATTAAATACTCACCTATTAAGTGCACAAATATGTGGGACATCAAAACCAACAGTACCAATAATTTATTCAGAAAAAGACATAAGTAATTCTAGAACTTCAGGTCAATCTATTTGTATCAATGTTTATTTCCATATCATTAGAAATTCTGATAAGTCAAATGCTTTTAGTACCCCTAATATTTATTAAATTGTATCAATCTTAAATAGTATGTACAATAAGCATAATATTATAATTAGAAGCCTCGGTACTAATTATATCGATGATTCTAATTTTGTTAATATTAATACTGGAAATGACGAACATGATCAGTTAGGACAAATTAATAATCAAAGTAACGCAATAAATATTTATATAATACAGTCTTTTTCTGATTCTAATATTTTAGGTATTGCGACAGGTATACCATCAAATAGCTTTATTATTAAAAGAGAATATGTTTATTCTGGAGTAACTTCTCATGAGTTAGGGCATTGTTTGGGTTTATATCATACTCACGAAACTGCTTTTGGTAAAGAGGCAATAAGTGGTCTAAATTGTAGCTCAACTGGTGATTTGATTTGCGACACTCCAGCAGACCCTGGTTTAAATAATAACAATGTTAATCTCTCTTGTCAATATATTGGAGGAGGAGGGTATACTCCATTAACTGATAATATTATGTCGTATACCAACACTCTCTGCATGGATAGTTTTACACCATATCAAGGAGCTAGAATGAGTTATGCTATAAACAATGAGCAATTATTACAAAATATTATAAGCAACTCATGTTCAAGTATTTCTGATGTTGTAACTATTTGTTATAATTCAACTACCGATGTAAATATTTCAAATTTGAATGGAGCTACAACCTCATGGTTATCATCAAATAATGTAAATATTATATCAAGAACTAATTCTCAAGTAAAAATAAAAGCTAAATCTCCAAACACTCAAGGAGTTGGATGGATAAGAGCAACCCTAAGTAATGGAATTATTCTAGAAGAAAATTTTAAAATAGGGACTGAATCACCTAATAGCATTAATGTTTTAGTAGACCCATATATAGGAAGAATAATAGCATCTGTTACACCAATTGAAAATGCTAAAAGCTATATTTGGTATCTTAATGGGGTACAACAAGTTGGCAATAGCTCATCAATAAGAATGATAATTAAAAGAGGAGATTGCAGTGTAAGAGATTTTGATATAGGAGTAGAAGTTGTCACAAATTGTGGAACATCTAATTTAAAATATGGTCGATATTCTAATCCATGTTAAGACAATAACTTTAGGTTCATCACATATCCGAACCCTGTATCTGAAACTTTAATACTTGAAAAAGATCAATATTATTTAAATAATATTTTATCCTCAGAAAAAATTCTATTAGAAAGTATATACAAATATCAATTATTTGATTTTGAAGGAAACTTAATTTTAAGTAATAATTTTTATGGGAAAGTAACAATCAATACTTCTAAACTAAAGAAAGGGAAATATATATTAAGGATAACACAAAACGAAGATAAGGTAGATGTACATTCAATAATTATTAAATAAATTCACTCATTATGAAAAACATATTTATAACTCTATCATTCATTATATCCCTTATTAGTTGTGATACTAATGAATTCCCCATGGTAAAAAGTGAAAATGAAAACAGTATAGTTGGAACTTGGCAAAGAATACAAAGGTATGATGGTGGATCACCTGACAAACTACTAGAAGTTGAAGATGGTAGAATAATGTCATTTTCTAAAGACGGTAAATTTTCTGGTGAGCTTTATCAATGTGATGGTGCTTACAAACAAAGTCTTTCAATTATAAGTTTAACACTACCATGTAGAACTGAAAGTAATTCTTTTGCCTCTGATGAAATCGAATATGAATACTCTTTAGATAATAATGAACTTAAAATTACTCCTGTTGAATCTACCTGTATTGAAGGCTGTTATTTCATCTATATAAGGATACTATAAATTGAAATTACAAAAAATAAGCTACCACATCACAAATACAATATGGTAGCTTATTCAGTTTAACATTTACACTTTATAAAATATACTATACAAAGAAGGTATAAATACCAAAGTGATTATAGTTCCAAACATCAACCCAACCATAATTGTTACAGCCATTGGTTCCCAGATTGCACCACCACCTAAATAAAGAGGTATTAAACCTAATACTGTAGTAAATGTTGCTAATATAATGGGTCTAAAGCGTTGTAAACATGCTGCTATAATTGCATCTTTTTGCGTCTTCTTAAATTCCTTTTCTTCAACTTCAATCCTCTCAATCAATACAATTGCATTATTAATTACAATACCTGCCAACGAAATAATTCCTAAGAATGCCATAAAACCAAATGGTACTTGAAAAACTAATAAGCCTAATACCATTCCAATTACTCCAAGTGGAATAGTTAAAATAATTATTGTCATTTTCCTGAAAGAGTTAAATTGAATTATTAATAGCATTACAATAATAAAAGCTGATAGCGGAAGGTATTGAATTACTGCGCCCATATTTTCTGCACTCTCTTCGGCATCTCCACCTAAATTATAAGTATATCCTTTTCCCCATGTTTTATTCTCAGTGGCTAACCACGGTTTTATAGATGTCATAATGGTATTTGCATTTCCACTAGAAGTTAATTCACTTGTAATGATTATAGTTCTTTTTAAATTCTCTCTTTTATATTGAGTGTATTGCCAAACTGGAGCAATTGTAGCTACTTGGCTCAAAGGAATATTTTTACCTGTATTCTGACTATAAACATTAGAAGTTTGTAACGCTGATAAGGACAAATTTGAACTCTCAACACTTTGTAATAAAATAGGAATAGATTTTTCCTCTTCTCTAAATTCTCCTGTTTTAAAACCGTCTAAAATAGTCTGTAAAGAAATTGCAATATCCTGATTTGTAATTCCAGCTGCCTGTGCTTTATTAGGGTCAATTTTTATTGCAAATTTTTTCCCTTTAGGACCCCAGTTGTCTTTTACATTTTTTGTCCCACTACTTTTAGACAGTTTTATTCTAATTGAAGTAGCAATCATTCTTAATTGATCTGGATCATTCCCTGCTACTTTAATCTCTATAGGTGCACCTCCACCACCTGCGCCAAGTAAACCTGTTCTAATTTCTGCATTAGGAAAATGGCGAAAACAATAAGTATCTATATTATCAATTAACTGATTATTAATTAATTGATTAGATGTATTGACTACTATATGTGCATAATTTGCGTTAGGCTCATCTGTAGTGTACCCTAAATCATAAGAAGATGGCCCTTCACCAATAAAAGAAGTCCAAGTAGTAATTCCTTCTTTTCTTTCTTTATTTACCATTAAATTATTCTTAAAGTAAATTTCAATTTCTTTTACTAGCTCTTGTGTTTTTTCAATTCTTGTCCCTTGTGGTAAATTAATGTCTATAGTAATCATATTTCTATCACTATTAGGGAAGAATAAAACATCTAAAAACCCAAATGAAAAGATAGACATCACGAACATCAAAAACACTCCAACTACCACAGATTTTTTATATGTTAGCGCTACAATAATCAGTTTTTCATAGCCTAATTTCATGGTGTAAATCATTCTATCTAGGTATCTCTTTTTTGCTTCTCCCTGTTGTTTCACTTTTAAAAAATAAACACACAATAGAGAAATAACACTTAAAGAAATAACCCATGATGCGATAAGTGCAATTGAAATTACAATAAAAATAGGCCCCATAATATCACCCATCATCGATTCTGCCATGTAAAAAGATAGGAAAGCGGCAGACGTAGTTAAAGTTGAAATTAAGAGAGGCATAAATAGTTCTTCAACAGAATCAATTGCTGCAGTTTTTACATCAACCCCATCTTCCATTTTTACCATTATTGATTCAGCCACTACAATGGCGTTATCTACCATCATTCCTAAAGCCATAATTAATGCCGCTAAAGAAATCTGATTAATTCCAATATCCATCAACCCCATCACCATAAAAGTCGAGATAGAAACAATTGGGATTAAACTAGCAATAATTAACCCTGTTCTCATTCCGAGAAAAATGAGCATTATAGCTAAAACAATGACTACAGATTGAAATAAATTACTCTCAAAATCTGATACTTTCTGCTCTATATACTCGTCTAATGAAGAAACACGAGAGACCTCTAAGCCAATTGGTAAAATTTCTTGATATTCTTTAATTAATCTATCTACCTCTTTCCCAAGATGAAGTATATTTCGTCCTTTTTTTAAGGAAATATGTAAAGACATTCCCGGCTCCCCATTCAGTTTTACTATTTGTTTTTGAGGATAAATATATCCTTTTTCAATTGTTGCTACGTCAGAAAGAACTATCACTCCCCCTTATTTCCTACAGGAATAAGCATTCTATCTATATCTTTCAACGTATTAAAATTTCCAGAAGGTTCTAATACAATCCTTTCATCTTCTACATTAATTTCTCCTCCTGAGTTTAAAATATTGGTACTACTTATTATAGATTTTAAAGTACTTGACGTTAAGCCGTAACTCTTAAGTTTAGCGTTATCATATTTTATAAATACTCTTTCTTCTTGTACTCCATTAATTTCTACTTTGGCTGCATCTTCTAAACTAATCAAATCGTTTCTTAGCAGATCAGCATATTTTTTTAACTCAGCATAAGTAAAACCGTCACTTTTTAAACCAATTGCAATTCCAAATACTTCACCAATACCATCATCTTGTAAATCAGGGTAAACTTGAGCTGGTAAGTCTGCAATGTTATCCAACTTTCTTCTCAAACGGTCCCAAACTAATTGCAACTCTTTAGGAGAAACCTCCATTTTTAACTCTACACTAACTACAGAAAGTCCCGTTCTAGAATTACTAGTTACCTTTTTTAATTCAGGAAGCTCTTGTACCACTTTTTCAATTTTATCTGTAACTAGTTCCTCTACTCTATCTGGACTCGCACCCGGAAAAGCAGTAACTATTGTGGCTACTCTAATTGTAAACGGAGGCATACTATCACGAGATAAGTCTTTATAAAAAACCAAGCCCAAGATCATTACAACCGCTAAAATACTCAAAACAATACGGTTCTTTTCTATAGAAAATTTCGCGAAATTAATCATCTTATTTATGTTGAAAGAGGTGAAAATGAATTATAACTTTACAGTCTGACCCGGTAATAAAGTATGCAAACCAGCCGTTACAACTAACTGTCCTTCAGAGATGCCATCGGTAATAACAATGCCCTGATCTTTTAAACCACCAATGGTTATTTGCTTTTTATAAACAGTACCATAATTGTTTCTTGTTGGCCTAATTACATAGACAAAATTTCCATCCTGATCTTCACCAATTGCACTAATAGGTAATAATAATTGTGATTGATTTGTGTTAGCTGAAAATTCAAAAAAGACATCTGCAACCATTCCTGGATATACTTTCTTTTGATGAGAACTAAGGTTAATTTTTACAGGAAAAGTACCTTTATCAGCTTCCATTATAGGAGATACTTCAATCACATTACCTTGTATAATCTCATTATTCGATTTAAAATTAAGCTGTGCTGAAGTACCTACCTTAATCTGGTTGATAATTTTTTCTGAAACACCTACCATTACATTTATTTCTTGACCAGCATTTAAAACAATTACTGCTTCCCCGGTAGATACCATTTCGTTTAAGTTGGCATTTAAAGCAGCTATAATACCGTTTTTAGGTGCATAAATATACCCGTTTTTAATCTTTTCTTTATCTATTGCTAATTTTCTGACAGCAGAACTTAACTGACTATTCGCGTTCTCATATTTATTTTTAACCGACTCGTATTTACTTAAAGAATAGTTCCCTTTTTCATACAATATCTTTCCTCTTTTATATTCAGATTTTGCTGTATACATTTCAGATTTTGCCGAGTTTAAAGCAGATAAAGATTGTTCGTAAGATAATTGAGCTTGAATATTATCAAGTTTCATAAGTAAATCACCTTCTGTTACTTTTTGTCCTACTTTTACATTTTTCTCTATTATTGTTCCATTACTTCTAAAACTTAACTCCATTTCTAAACTAGGAATTGCATAACCACTATATGCCCTTTCATCTACTAATTTTGTGTTTTCAATTTTCAAATAACGCACTTTTCTATACTCCTTTTTTGATTCTATTTGTACCTTAGAACAAGAAATATTTAAAATAAAGACGCAGAGGAAAAGGTAAATAACTTTTGTATTTTTCATGATATTGAGATTATTTGTTTGTGATAAATTGTTCTGCTCTATTAATAAAAGCGAGGTTACTGTCAGCCGTATTTAATAAGAAATAATGTCCTATTGTTCTTTGTAATTGAAGTGATACAATAAAATAATTATACTGTGCTGTAGCTAAAGAGAGTTCTGTTTCTAATAGGTTGTTTTGTGCATCTATTAACTGAATCACAGGTATAATACCCGCTATATATTCACTTTGTGATAATGCTACATTTTCTTTTGCCACCTCCATATTAGCTTTAGAAATTTCTATATTCGCTATTTCATTTATAAGATTTAAAACCAATTCGTAAACATATTTTTCAATGCTTAATTCATAATCAGTTCTCTGTGTTTTTAATTGATCGTACTGAATTTTTGATTTCTGTTTATTGATATTCCGTGTGTTCTGCTGAAAAATTGGGATGGAGACATTCATTCCTACAGTATAATTATTTAAAGGAATACTCCCCATTCCTACAGGCATAGAGACCCCAGCTCCATCTCTAAAAAGCACCTGATTATATTGCCCCTGAAGTGAAATAGTTGGTACAAATCTGCCGTTTTTATTCAACCTGTATTGTGTAGCTACAGTCTCTCTATTAAAATCAAGTTTGTGTAATTCAGGAGAGTTTGTTTTTGCTTCGTTAATCAGAAATTGCGTTAATAATAATCGTAGTCTTGGGTTTTCTAATAAATCCATTAAATTATTATATCCTTCATTAACTAAATCAGATTGTAATGATGCCAAATTATCATTTAATGCAATCTCATCGCTCATAGGTAAATTAAGCAATTTATTAAGTACTAAGTAAGATTGAGAGGTTGAATTTTCTGCCTCAATCATAGATTTAATATTTTCAGCCAATTGACTTCTAAACCTCAATACATCAGATTTCCCTCCTGTTCCAAATTCTATATTTTGTTCTGATAATTTTAAATTTTCTTTTGTAAGTGATAAGTTTTTGTATTGAATACTTTTATTTTTTTCTGAAATTAATGTATTAAAATAGGCAACACCAACATCCATAATAGCA
This sequence comes from Flammeovirga pectinis, assembly GCF_003970675.1. Classification (GTDB taxonomy): domain Bacteria; phylum Bacteroidota; class Bacteroidia; order Cytophagales; family Flammeovirgaceae; genus Flammeovirga; species Flammeovirga pectinis. The sequence continues at coordinate 455,498 of NZ_CP034563.1, read as the reverse complement.
TCTAATTCTGTACTATTGTACTCTTCTTTCTGGGCATTTAATTCTGATTTAGATATTGAAATATTAGCAGATGCAGAAGCTGAATAAATTGTTTGTTTTAACTGTACACTCCCATTTACAGAATACTCTGGATTCTGACCAAAAGACAACTCAGCCATCTCTGGATTAAGGTAAGCTCCTCCTCCATTCACCGTTAAATCCGGTAAATAATTTGATTTAGACAACCGAACTTCTTGTTCTTTTATAGCTACACTTTTTCTTTCAACATCTAAAGCTAAATTGTTGTTAACCATCTTATGCATTACCTCTTTTAATGAATAGTGGTAGTGATCTTTTAGAAGATCATTTTCTATTAAATTGAACTTTACTAAGTCGCTGTTTTTTAAAGAAATATCTATAATATTTGCTGTAGTTATATTTACAGTTAACTCTTTATTATAGTTAATTTCTACTGGTAACTTTTCAAGTTTTTCACCTTCCATTATAGACTCAACAGTTAATGATATTCTTCTAAAAATCTGCTTGAAATTAATTTTAGGCTGATTTGTAGCCAAAACACCAAGCTCAACATCTCTTACACCATAAGCAGAAAAAGAGGGTAACTTAAGATCGTTTATATATTCTATAAATTCAGTTAATTGATCTAGCTTTAATTGTGCTGTACTATACAAATAAATTGCATCTACATCTGACGGTACTACAATATTTTCTGGGTTTTTATTATTGATAGGTAATATTATAAAGTCTGAACTTTTATCAGCAAACATTTTTTGAAAATGAGATGCTAGAGGTAAAGAATTTAATAAATAATCGTCTACAACTATCCCAACTTTTTTCATTGGTACTAACGCCTCAAAAGTATCAATATCTTCTTTATAAGAAAACGGTGTAATAAAATAGGTGAAGTTATGAATATCAGATTGTAAATCATTAAAAGTAGCTGTATCACTAAAATCATTATTAATGAAGCCCACTAAAATAGTTGGTACTGGATAGTCTAATTTATATTGGTCGAACATTAAAGCATTAGTAACACCTATTGATAAAATAATATCACAATTGTTATTAATAAGGCTATCGTAATTGTTTTTTGCTGTAGCAATATCATTATTATTATATACTACCTCTTGCAATTCAAGAATATATCTACTTTCCAATAAAGTATTCAATTCAGATTTTAATTGACTAAACAACGTATCTGATTCTATTGATTTTGTATCGGACATTACGCCTATGGTTACTTTATTTTGAGCAAACAAAGAGCAACTAATAATAAATAGATAACAGAATATAAATGTATATTTTTTCATGAAAATTCGTTTTTAGTTTCCTTTTTTGGAAACAAATATGAAATAGATAATAATTAATGCTATAGATATCAAGCAGATAAAAGCTTATTTAATGTGTGAGTGAAATTTAGTTTCTAATTTTGGAAACTAAATTGAGCCGAAAAAAGTATTTTGAGCAGTAGAATTAAAAAGGATTTATTTTTTAAAATACCTCTCATTATTTTTTAAGAGAAAAGCAATAGCTTCACCATTAAAGGCGATAGTTCTCTCAATAAAATCGCTTATTTCAGAATTTCCATTTGTTCTAAATTGATTTAACTCTTTTATCAGTTCATTTTGAGTAGAAAGTCCCTCAGCAACAATTTTTATGTATTTTTCAGCTCCATCAGGATCTAAATAAAAAAGACGCTTTCTAGAAGTTGTTGGATCCTGAATATGGTTTATTCTATAAATACTCATTAGTAATTTTAATGCTTTACTCACCGCACCTTTAGAAGCATCTACAAGATCTACAATATCGTCAAAGCCTAAATATTTTTCGTTAGATAAGTAAAATACTCCCACTATTTTATTTGCTAAAGGAGGTAAACCATCGTGCTTATGAGCATCGGCAAACTTATTTAATAATTCTTTTCTTTCCATAAATTTCAGACTTTATGTTTCCAAATTAGAAAACTAACGTTACAAATATGTTCTTTTGTTTCCTAAACAAGAAACTTAATTTAAAGTATTAACAAATTAATTAAATTAAGTTTTTTCTTTTTGTTTCTTATTTTGGAAACTGATGACACAAACATAATAGTTAGTTTCTTAAATTGGAAACATCATTAGATAGCATTAACATTAATCTTTAAATCTCCTTTCTAACACTAATATATAACACCTGTTAAGCATGACTTGAGTCATATTAATACATTTTAAGAACTTCAATCTTTGCTTATGCTTTGGTTCCTACATGGAATAACAGGGAAATTAGTGAAATTCTAATACTGTACCCGCAGCTGTAAATCTTTAAAAGGTTTTATCAAATACCATTGTTTAAAAAACGAGAAGGTGATAAAACTTGAAGATGAGTCAGAAGACCTACCAAGCAAATAAGTTGATTATAAACTTCGGGAAGAAAGTTGTAATTTGATGAATCATTTTGCTAGGTATAAGAACATCTCCTATTTTTATACTTCTGATTATCAAATCATTTCCTATTCCTTAAGTAGTATATCACTTGTTAAAAATCGATCGGATTTAATTGAGTTTTAACTATATATTTAACGGAAATGAACAAACAATTCGCTAATCTAATTTTATTAATCTTAACTGTACTCGCCTTCTCTTGTAATCAAAAAGACGAAGAACTTCTATCAACATACACCATCACTTTCGAAACAAATGGAGGGAATTTAATTGAAGATCAGGAAGTACTTAACGGTACTACAGTAGACAAACCAAACACTCCAGAAAAAGTTGGTCATGAGTTTATCAATTGGTTTAAAAATGACAATATTTACGATTTTGATCAGGCTGTAACAGAAGATTTTGAACTTGTAGCTACGTGGGAAAAAGTAGAAATTACTTACAATGCTACTTTTTCTTATGCTAATGGACAGGAAGATTCTACAGTAATTATTATTGAAGATTCTCTCTTAACTCTCCCTCCTACTCCAATAAAAGAAGGATATTTATTTAAAGAATGGCAACATAATGATACTAGTTTTGCCTTTGATACTCCTGTAAAAGAAGACATTACTTTAATTGCAACATGGGAAAAATTACATACCGTAACTTTCAATTTTAATAATGGACTAAAGGATAGTGTTATTACTGTTGAAAATAATGGTCTTGCAGTCTTACCTCAAATTCCTTTAAAAGATGGATACCTCTTTAAAGAATGGCAATACAATGGTACTGAATATGATTTTAGCACAAAAGTAACCGCTGATAAAACGCTTAAGGCTATCTATGATGAAGTTATAGATCAGTTTGTTGTAACATTTGATAAACAAAACGGAGAGCAAAATACACCTGTTACGGTAGACGAAAACACAGTAGTAACAGCACCAACTCCACCTACTTACGATGGACATACCTTTTTAGGATGGACTGAAAATGGAACTGATTTATTTGATTTCACAACGCCTATTGTAAGAACAACTACTTTAACGGCTATTTGGGAAGTTGTTATTGAAGCAGGTGAAACTACCGTTAACTATGCCTCAATCTCTAAAACTGATTTCGAAAATTGGACAGAAGGAGAACATAAATTAGTAAAAGCACAACTTAACAGAATGCGTTGGAGTATGGGTGCTTGGGGTACGGAAGTCTATATTATAGACGATCAGAATAACAGTTCTAAAGACTTTTATAGCCATAGTGATTATGGAATGTTTACTTTCCCAAACAGTTTTTCTGCTAGTGATGATATAAATGGATCTACCTATATTTTCAATCTCGTAAAAGGAGTTTACATGTCATCTCCTCAAGTAGGCTTTGCTTATTTATCAGATGATACAACACCAAACGGAGATAAAGCTTACGATGGTGCAAAATGGAATGCTCCAATGGTCTACGGCATCGAATATTTTGATGAAGTTGTAAGAGGAAATATCAAAGAAGTTACTTATTCTGATGTAGATGGATTCCAATTATTAGTAGGTAATGATGTTCTCATCACTTTCCCAAATTTAACGGCAAATGATGTAGCCACTTACGAAGCAATGATTGGAGAAAACAAATACATCTACACAACTATTGAAAATGGTATCCATAAATCTATTAATGATCATAATGGAGCTACTCAAATTTTTAATCAGTTGATTAGTCAATAAATCTATAATACCATAATATATTTGTGTTATCGCCTTCTAAGCTATTTTAGTTTAGAAGGCATTGTTTCTACCTATCATCATGAAAAAAATAAAAACAATTTTACTGTCTACCTTAGCAATTGTAAGCTTTAGTTGCCAGAATTCTGACTCGGAATCTATCGAAAATCCATCAGATTATATCCCTATAGAAAACCCGAATGCTACTCCGTATATCACAGAAGTAGTAGACTTTTCTCCAGCACCCGGTCAGTTTATAAACTACAGTACCAATGCTGAAACGAAAGAAAATATTATTGGAAGTTCAGATCAATTTATGTCTTTAGGTACATTTGGTGGAAATGTTACTTTTAAGTTTGATCATTCAATTCTTAATACGGATGGTAATGATCTAGCCATTTATGGCAACTCATTTAAAGGCAGCAGTGAACCCGGAATTGTAATGGTTTGTCAAGATCTAAATCACAATGGCCTAGTAGATGATAACGAACCTTGGTACGCTCTTAAAGGAAGTGAGTTTAATAAATCGAGTACCAAACATCAATATTCAATCACTTATTATAAACCTTCTGCAACAGAGAATCAGCATATTATAAATTATACTTCTTCTTATAATGGAACAGAAGAAAATGGGAAAATGGATTTTACAGCTGTAATCCCATACCATGATCACCCTATGTTTCCGGCAGAATATACAGAAAATGAAATAACTTTTACAGGTACATTACTAGCCTCTAACACCACAAAAGAGGGTGATGTATATTATAATAATAAGTACGATTGGGGCTACTCAGATAACGCAGGTTATGAAAATGAAGAAAAATTAAGAGGAGCTGATTTGTTTGATTTTAAGAATGCAGTTGATATTAACGGACAAGCAGTTCAGCTTAATGCAGTAGATTTTATTAAAGTTTATACTTGTACAAAAGAAGTTAATGGGTGGCTTGGAGAACGCTCTACAGAAATAATTAAAGCAGCAGATCTTTCTCTTCTTTCTAATGAGAAGTAAATTATTCCATATAATAATGTGCGTAAACTTGTGGGTTACTTTACCTCAAGTTTATGCTCAAGTATTTGATACTACTACTGTTTTAAATGAAGTTGAAATAGTAGGAGCTAGAATTCCAGAGAGAATAAGTTTTAAGTCGACAACAATTCAAAAAGAACAAATTGATCACTATTTATCTGCATCATTAGGTGAGTTATTAACACTTAACACACCAATTTTTATTAAAAGTTATGGTGCAGGAGGAACTGCCACTCCTTCATTTAGAGGTACAGGAGCTAGCCATACTCAGGTATATTGGAATGGTATAAACCTTAACTCACCAATGTTAGGGCAGGTAGATTTATCCCTATTTCCGATTGCCTTTACAGACGAAGTTGTCGTTAATTATGGAGGTTCAAGTTTGTTGTATGGCACTGGCGGACTAGGTGGTGCTATTCAATTAAACAGTGCCATAAATTGGGATAATAAAAGAGCTATTATGGGTTCTCAAACTATTAATTCATTGCAAAATAGTATCACGAATATGAGTGTTTCGGTGGGGAATAAGAAAGTACAAAGTACTACAAAATTATTCTACAAAGATGCTCAGAATATATTCGATTTTGAGAACCCAATACAGCCAGGTACTCCTACTTGGACGAACGACCATTCGGCACAATTACAATATGGTTTTCTTGAAGAAGTTGCATTGAAAATTAACCAATACAACCAACTAAAATTTAATGTTTGGTTCCAAGAAAGTGAAAGAGAATTGGTTCCTTCTATGGATAAAAGAGAAGCAGATTCTTGGCAAGGAGATACTTCTTTAAGGCTTTTTTCTGCTTGGAATTATAGTAAAAACAAATTTAATACGGAAGTTTCTGGTGCATATATTATTGATAATATTTGGTACAAAAAGGCCCTTAATAATGATAAAAACCCTAAGTTATCGACTTCAGAAAGTAGGAGCGATCAACTTCAATTACACCAAAGAGGTAGTTACCAAATAAGTAATAATCTATTACTTAGAGGTGGTTGGGATTACTATATGGATAAAATAAATAGTAGTAGTTATGAACCCACTGGTACTACAAATTCTATTGCGGTTACACAACATACAATAGATATTTATGGTGGCCTTGATTACCAACCTACCACTAATTTATCTGTTAGTTTACTAATTAGACAAGAGTGGATTGATAGTGATACTAAACCTATCCTGCCCTCTTTAGGAACAGAATATTGCATTAATCCCTACAGTAAGGCTGTTTCTTCTTTAAAAGCGAATATCTCTAAAAACTTTCATGCACCGTCTTTAAATGATCGGTATTGGTACCCAGTCGGAAATCCTGATTTATTACCAGAAGAAGGATGGACCTATGAGGCTACCTATTCTTTACATTCTAACAACAAATCTCCATGGCAATGGTCTTATGAATTGACTGCCTTTAATTCTATAATCCATAATTGGATAGTTTGGAAACCTGCAATTAGTAATTTATGGCGTCCAGAAAACTTAAAAAAAGTACACTCACGTGGGTTGGAACAAGTAGCTGAAATTAGTTATCAAAAAGAGGACTGGAGAATACAGCTTTTTACTTCAGTTTCCTTTGTAAAATCAGAGAATATGGAAGCAGCAGACGAATTAGACAATTCTGTCGGGAAGCAGCTTATCTACACTCCTGTTAGTAGTTTTCAAGGTTACCTCCAAATCAATTATAAGAAATTGTATTTTATTGTGGAACAACAAGCGTATGGAAAAAGGTACACTCAAACAGATGGTAGCGAATACCTCCCTCCATATTACTTAACAAACCTTTGTTTGGGGAAACAATTTACGTTTAAAAAAAATCATTTTGATGTAAAAGCTAGAGTTGAAAACATATTCAATTATCACTATCAATCCGTAGCCAGAAAACCTATGCCTGGTCGTGTTTATCAAATGTCAGTTACCTACAAATTATAACATTATGTATCGTCTATTCTTACTTTATTTTTTGGTGATAAATTGTTTCTGTCAATGCAATACTCCACAAGATGCAATGCCAATTTCTGACAATATACCTCCTGTGAATAATCTAATTTTAAAAGATGGATTATTTGTATTGAATGAAGGGAATTTCGATTGGGGACATGGTACTTTATCACATAAAAAATATGACAACGATACCGTCAATAATGAGATCTATAAAGCAGTTAATGATTTTGAAATTGGGAATGTAGCCCAATCAATGACCATAATTGGAGAAAAAGGTTATATCTGTGTAAACAATTCTGGAAGGATTGACATTATAGAAATTGAAACAGGGAAATGGTTAGGCAGAATTGAGATTCCCAAAAGTAGTCCAAGATATCTATTACCCATCAATAATACAAAAGCTTATGTAACAGATTTATATGCTGATTATTTCTATGTAATTGATCTAAAAGAAGATGAAGTAATAAAAAATGTACGTACTTCTGGTTGGACAGAAAAGTTAGCTAAAATTGATAACTACGCCTATATAACACAAACTAGAACTATATACGACAATAGAAAAGGTGGGCAATTTCTATTAAAGATCGATACAACTACAGATAACATAATAGATAGCCTTGCATTACCATATGGACCAATTGATTTAGTAGTTGATAAAAATGATATGCTTTGGGTATTATCAAATGGAGGTTTAAGTTCTACAAATAATCCCAATCCTCAACCTGCTATTTGTAAGGTTGACCCAGAATGTTTTTGTATCAAAATGCAATTTAACTTAGACAGTGAAAACTACTTAAGTATGCCATCTCGGTTGAGAATAAATAAAGAAAAAGACAGAATTTACTATCTTCAAAAAGATGTATTTTCTTTTTCTATTGATGCTACATCCTTACCTAAGTCACCCATTATTTATAAGGAAAAAAGGTTATTCTATGGCTTAGGAATATCTCCTAGAAACAATGACATTTACATTACAGATGCTATTGATTATGTCCAAAAAGGATGGGTATTTAAATACAATGAAATGGGTGTAAAACTAGACTCATTTAAAGTTGGTGTAATCCCCAATGAGCTTATCTTTCAATAAAGATATCGTGCTGTTTTTACTTTATTTTATACACCAATATTCCATTAATATCATAATAGATAATTAAGTAATTAGGATTTCCTTTTGGTGCTGGAACAGAGAATACATAATTGCCATTTTCTTCTTTTAATTTTAATGGTTGCATGTACTTCTCATTACTATAATTGTAATTAATTTTTGAAGGATCACCATCCGCCATCTTCATCACAAATTGAATAGGGTTTTTAGGTTTTTTCAAGACACCAGAACTAGGACTACTCACCTGAATACCTCTTTTTAAAACATCACTATACATTAATGGGTTGTTATTAAAGGTATCAAAATCCCCATCCATAAGCATCCATTTTTCTTCTAGAGGGTAATGGTTATAGAAAAATTCTTTAGGAGGAGTCATAAAATAAATATCAGAATACATTCTATGAAAACCCTCTTGATCTACAATTCCTGCTCCCCATGTTGCATCTAACAATTGCCATGCACCTTCTATTTTAATAGCATTCCAAGAGTGGTCAGCTTGTAATTTTAAATCACCTATTTGGCTTATGTATGCTTTGCCAATCCCATCTACAACTACACATTCAACATTCACTTTATCCATTAAATATTGATAAAGTTTTGCATATCCATCGCAGACGCCTTTACCTTGTTTTAAGGTTTTACAAGCTGTGTCATAAATCATTTTCTGAATTAATTCTTGTTTCTCTTTTTCAGAGCTGTAACTAAATCTGACAGAAGAAATACGATTAGCATTTTTTACATCGTAAGCAATATGATTACCTACCCAATAATAAGCTGCATATGCTCTATCTAAAGGTGCAGAAAAATCTTTATTTAGTTTAGCTGCTAATTTATCTGGGTCTGTGTATTTTGAAGCGTATTTATCTACTACTTCTTGAACATGTGTTTTATTTTGAGCCGTACTGAACAAAGTTGTTACAAAAAACAGAAAGCAGAAAAGGAAATACTTAATCATTATCGGGATATTGGTTATTAAAATCTTATATCAAGATACTAAAATAGTATTTAAATTAGCCTAGAATTAAAAATTATAGAAGACTAAAAGAAAAAATTGTACCTGTAAAAGATATAGTTTGATGTAAAACCCGCTTGTTGTAGATTCAATTTAATCAATAACCTAATTACTTTACTACCCATGAAATATTTGAAATTATTTTTAATTTTACCATTTATCTTCTTATTTGGTAGCTGTTCAGACGACTCTGATGAGTTTATCCATGACCAAGATTATGATATTTCGTTTGAGATAACATCTGCAGATAGCTTTAAACGTTCTGGTACTTTTGTAAAAACATCAAATCAAGAATATATTGATGCTTATTACGAATGGAATTGGGGAGATGGCTCTAACAAAGAGAAATTAGTATCTGATACAACAGGGCATATCTTTTTAGGAACTGATTCAATATTTGAAGTTACTTTAGAGTTACACGATCAGTTTACCGGTCAACTATTAACCTCTACCACTGATACCTTAGATTTTAATGAATACATAAGTGCTCCTCCATTTGATGTAGAGGTTTCTACATTCGCATTGGGTACATGGGATACGGATATTAGTTGGAATTATTTAGATAATTCACAAGATGACGTTTACGCTACCTACTTAACACTTGCTTTAGATAGTAATTATTCATCACTTATAAATGTAATTGAAGGCACTACCAGTTCTGATGCTGAAGAAGATGTAGAAGTAGCAAGAAGTGGTTTAGATAGTTATACATTTAAAAACTTAGAAGCTGAAACCACTTATTATTTTAAAGTTAGGTTAGAAGAATTAAATGGTCCTTCTAGTATTTTAAAAGGTTCTTTTACTACAAAGACTTTACAATCTCCTGAAGTAGTTATCTCATATGAGTCAATGGGAAATGCAATAAGTGTTTACGCCAGATCAAATAATTATCTAAATACAGATAGTGCTACTATTGACCATGAATTTACAATTGCTACGACCCCTGCTCTAGAAAAAATTTCTACTGAAAACGGAATTACTAAATACTTTAAACCAATAGGTTCTGATGCAACTTTTACTATAACGGAGTCAACAACAGGACGCCCTACAAATATAACATCTCCTGCTGGCACAGATACTTATTCAGATCAAAATATTAGTGTTTTCTATACACAATCTACTTCTTCTGGGCAAGATCTTCCTTTATCTGGAACAGTATACTCGCAGCTTTATTATTACCAAGGAAATTATGTTTTATATATAGGCGATTCTAATAATACTCCTGTTTTTAATTCTGAAGGTATACATATAACATTTGGGGCTAGTTTACCAGCAGTTGGTAATTTTAACTTAAACTCTGGTAACACTAAACTAATTAATAACGCTGTGGGTTCTGGTAGTCCAATTGGGCTAATTGGTAGTGCTGGCATTAATAGTTACAAATTAAAAATATTTAGCATAGAAACTGATATTATAACTGCAGCAGTTAATAATGATGCTGATTTTAATTCTGAGCAACATAAATTAGTTTTTAATGACCAAAGCGTAAGTACATCTTATTTAGCCACAATAGATGAACTCTCTTTGAAATCGACTAGTGCTGGTAATCCTTAAAAAAAGTCCCCACTTATCTCTTTATTATTTGATAAGTGGGGATTCTTTTTTTTAAATCAGAAGAGTAGAAATATCAGGAACCAAATAAAGTAGTCCCTAAATTATAAGTTGGGAGTTCTTCATTTGAGTGAGTTTCGACAGCTTCGTTTATTGCTCCTTTTAAAACTCTTCTATCCGTATCACTTAAATAATCTAACCTAAAAACGATCATTTTATTGGTGTTAAGAAAAAAAGTTAGTTTCTCTTCTTTAAAAGTAATTTCATCAATTGTTTCAAATTTAATTCTCCTCGTTTTGTTCCCTTGGATAGAAATTTTCACTCTATTGTTATTCCAAGTAACATAATTCCTTTCAAAGATCATTATAGCTAAAACACCTAAATTACCTGTATGAAGAATTATGTTTATTACCCGAAATTGATAGGTATCGAGTGGTAGAACAAAAATGGCTAATAAGCCAAAGATTGGAATCAGAATGAGTGATTTTTGAGGAAGGGAGAACCTATATTTCAGGTCTCTTCTACGCGCTGTTTTCATGGTTATTAAATGGAAATCCTGTTGTACTACTACTATTTAATAGACTGATTGTTAGTTCATTCTAATTTAACTATAATTATTAATTATCTATAACAATACTATCCATAAGCCAACTAAATACATTAAAAATACTATTCAGAATCAATTGTTCTAAAAGTGAGATTTACTCTTGGAGTCCCTATCTTTTTAGTTGGCGGTAAACGGTGTAACCAGAACTCTTGTGTTTCATCTTTCATCACTAATAAAGAACCATGTTCTAATACCAAACTTACAGTTTCTTTGGTCTCTTTGTGCTTAAAAGCAAACTTACGTTCAGCACAAAAAGATACAGATGCTATTGCCCCTCTTTCTTTTAAATCTCTTTCTCCATCACTATGCCAAGCCATTCCTTCACTCCCATTATGATAGAGATTCAGTAAACAAGAGTTGTACGTTTCTCCTGTTTCTTTTTCTATTAATGTTTTTAACTTTAATAATTCTGGAGTAAAAGCCAATGCCTCTTTCGTATTTTTAGAATAGGTGTATTTAAAAGGTTTTTCGCCATACCATGCTACCTTCCTTTTGGTTTCAATACGTTTTCCAAACATCAAAGCAACATCATTTTTCCACTCTATTTGTTCCATAAATGTTGTGAAATAATAATCTGCCTCCTTCTGCGACAATATTTTTCCATAATAATTTACTGTCCCACTGTAAGGTAAAAGGTTCTTATTTTTGTCGCTTGGTAAGTCGAAAAGTTGCATAGCTATAAATTAAGGTGTCTCTATAAGGTATATCTAACTTTTAATAAACATAGACGATGTCAAATTGTTCCAATAATTCTTTTTATCGATTTTGGCAAAATTGCTAAAACCGTATTCTATAAAGATGTAAATCTTGAATTATTCTAATAACAAAACCTAAAATAAAAGCCCTATAGAATGTAATTTAGTAAATTACTAAGACTAAAGTAAACCTATATAATTTTATAAAATGGAAAAAATAGCCCTCATGCCGTTCGAAACATCAATGGCTATAATGGAAGAACCCGGAGTAACATCAATTACTTTCTTTGAAGGAAATATACAGTTAATCGGTAAGAAAATTAAAGATCGTTTTCAAGAAATTATAAATGCAAACCCTTGGTTAAGTGGTCGCATCATCAGACAAAATAAAAAAAGTAGTTTACAGTTTTCTAACTCACCAGACATAGAACCACTTTACCACCCTGACATCACTAATATTTCAGTTTCGGATGAAATGAGTTATGAAGAAATTACAAATGCTGTAAAAAGCTGTATAGTACATAAAGGAAGGCATCTAATAAATAAATTACACCCATTAACGCTATTGTCTATAATTCCTGATAAAGAAAATCCCACTGAGAAATTTGCATTAATATTGTCTATTTCACATGTTATAGCAGACGGTTTTACATATTATAGCATTCTTAATATGTTTTCTGATGAGGCTACAGTTGAGGCATTAAATGCAAATAGAAAATTAGAGATAAGTAAACAGATTCCTCATTATATTGGAGAGGACCTTTATAAATTTACGAATTCAATTTCTCTAGGAATAAATTCTTTAAAGGGTTTAGTTTTTGGTAAGAAAGTACATTGTTTTGCCTATTATGTAGATACTCAAAAAGTAAATGCAATTAAGTCTGATTTACCTTCTAATATTCCTTTTGTTTCTACAAACGATATTTTACAGAGTAGTATCTCTAAAGCCGTAGATGCTCGGTTAAGTATGATGGCAATTAATTTTAGAAATAGAATTGAAGGTATTACGAGTAACGATGCAGGAAATTATGAAGCAGGTTTATTTTTTGATAAAGTTAACTACTATAAACCACAGAATATAAGGTCTGCTTTAAACTCTGGAGTACCCATGAAAACAACTTCTAATGGTGTGCCAAGATTTTTAGAAACACTAGGTAGTAAATTTACCGAAGTTACTAATTGGGCTAGTTTTGCAAAGGGAATTTCAATTGACGGAACAAAGCAAAAAATACATATTCCTATTTATGATCTAAATCTAATTCCTTTTGATTGTGCTATTATTTTTAAACCTACTGCAGATAAAACGGCTGTAATGTTCCTTTCTAAAACTTTATCAAAAAGCCATGTTTTAGCACAATGTGAAGTGTCAGAACCTGTTGATAATGTAATTTTTAATGATTAATCAATCTCTTTACTTTCCCAATTTTGATCTGTAAATACTTCAAATCCATTGTCTTCTAATAAAGACGATGTAATTCCATTTCCATCAATTAAATTACCTGTAAAAGAGCCATCGTATATTTTACCATAACCACAAGAGGGACTTCTAGCTTGTAAAATTGCTTTTTTGATATTTGCATTTTCTGCAATTTCTAAAGTTTTTTGTGCACCTAAATTAAATGCAATTGTTTGATCTGTTCCAAATTTATCTTTCACAGCACCATTTACAATCTCGACAGGGTTTCTTGGTGTTGGTAAACCTCCGAGTTCTTCGGGGCAAACAGCAAGTGCTTTACCTTCTACTACCAATTGCTCAATCTTACTAATATGAGTACAACCACCATTGTACCTACAATTAATACCTACTAAACAAGCACTAACAATATATTCTGGCTTAGTCATGTTATTGTAATCCTAATTTTAAACCTGCTAATAACCCACTTTTAGATTCCATTTTTAAATAAGGATATTCTACTTTAGACAAGAATAAGCCCGATGGATATGCAGGTGGGGTATCAATTATTGTCACCTTATTAGTAAAGACTTTCTCGAACTCTTCTAAAGTGATTCTACCTTTGCCTACATTCAATAAATTTGTGACTATTAAGCGAATCATTCCTCTTAAAAAACGATTTGCAGTAATTGTAAACCTTAATCTTTTTGCTTCTCTATCTACAAAAACCTCTGCATGTGTAACATTGCAACGTGTATGTTTATACAGGTGAGGTTTTTTACAAACACCAATAAAATCATCGAAAGATGTTAGCATTTTTGCCGCTTTCTGTACCACATCTATATCTAAAGCTGTAACGTCGTAATTAGAACTAAATTTAGAATTTAGGATATCTTTTTCTGTATGAATAAAGTAATCATAAGTACGCATAGTTGCATCAAAGCGAACATGCTGATCATCGTTCATAGGAATGACGTCATACACAACGATAGCTTCTGGAAGGTTTTTATTGAGTCTAAATTTTAGATCAAATGTGAGGGGTTCTGCTAAATTAATATGAATAAAATACTGGCTAGAATGTACACCTGCATCTGTTCTTCCACAACCAAATACTGTAATATCAGTTTTAAAAATTGATTTTAATCTATCTTCTATAGTTCCTTGTACAGAAACTACATTTGGTTGAAACTGCCATCCTCGATAGTTAGTACCATCGTAGGCTAAATGTATAAAATAGCGCATCTTAAGAGTTTATATCAATTACCTTTTAGAAGAGCGAAAGTAGAGTTTTTAAATGATTAAACACTGATAAAATCGTTAAGAAACGTATATTATTTAGTGTTGAGAGAGAATTAGCTTTTATATTGCACTGTTAATTCAAATAATATGAGAAATTTTTTAATCAAACTTATAGACTTCTTTTATCCTCCTTTTAAAAAGGTAATGCCCCTACAGACATTCAGGTATGCTGTATGCGGAGGTGGTAACCTTGCTTTGGATATTATTCTCTATTTTTTGGTGTTTCATTTTGTAGTTGATGAACATAACCTCGATCTAGGTTTTGTTGTAATAAGCGGACACATTGCTGCTTTGTTTATTGTATTTCCTATTACATTTACTACAGGTTTTTTACTACAGAAATACATTACTTTTCAGTTATCTGATGTAAAAAGTCATATTCAATTATTTAGGTACGCGCAAGTTAGTGCTGGTGCAATTGTACTTAATTACCTACTTATGAAGTTTTTTGTTGACTTATTGCATATCTACCCAACGCCATCTAAGATGTTAACTACAGTTGTTTCTGTAATCTTCAGCTACATATCGCAGAGTAGATATACATTTAAAGTGAATACTAAGAAAAATAAGTAAAGGTTTATAACCACTTCTTTTTCCTAAAATAATTCATCATGAAAATGGTTATTGTAAACATCATCATCCACATCATGTAATAAGAATACTCATAATGTAATTCTGGTATGTTATCGAAATTTGTTCCGTAAATACCCGCAATAAAAGTAAGTGGAATAAAGATTACAGAAAACATTGTTAAGGTCATCATCACACTATTAAGCTTAGAACTAACAGTGGTATGGTAAATATTTAACAAATCTGATAGTATTTCTCTATAACTATCCGAAATCTCATTCACCTGTTTTATATTATTCAAAAGTTCTTTAAAGTGAACTTCAGTTTCTTCAGACACATATTCAAAGTCCTTTTTGGTAAGTGTTAGAATAATTTCTACAGCAGGTTTTATATTTCTTCGAATGGTATTTAATTCCCTCTTATAAAAATTGATAAGATCTAAAGTAGAACTCTTAGGATTAGCTAAAAGAATGTCTTCAAGGTCTTCAATTTTATCACCTAATACACTGAGCAGGTAAATATAGTTGTCTATTACTAAATCTAAAATGGTAAACAATAGGTAGTCTGCTCCTGCATTTACAAGACTCTTTTTACTCTTTTCAAGTCGTTTAATTATAGGATTAAAAAAGTCTGTATGCTTCTCTTCAAAAGTAAAAACAGCATTATCTGTTGTAACAATACTAAGGTTGTTAATCTCTACTCTTTTTTCGACTGTATCGTAATGTAATAACTTTATAGAAACAAAAAGAGACCTCTCGTGTTCCTGTATTTTAGGACGGCCTTCTGTATTTAAAACATCTGAAAGTACAATCGGATTAATATCCATTGACTTTAACTCTTCAATTATCTTTGTATCATGAAGCCCTGTAATGTTTACCCACGTTACGGAATTATTCGTTAAGAATGGTTGAATTTCATGTACTCTATTTAAATTCTTTTTTACAAAACCTGTAGGTGAATAATCGAATAAATTTAAGGTTACATGTTCACTTTTACGTTCTCCTCTAAAAACTATTTCGTCTGGCGATAGGCCTACATTCTCATCTTTGTTATATAGTGACTCTGACATATTATTTTATTCTCCTTTAATTAAAAAGTAAGTGATATGGTTTTTTGGATTATTTGGATAATATCTTAATTGAACCTCAGCCCCTTCTACATAGCTATTAAAAATGGGTTTACTCACAATTTTAGTAACTTGAATAAACTCTCCACTTAAAGTAATATATTGATAACTTATTTCAAATACATCTATCATTCCTAGTCCTTTTTTTCTGCGTGACTGTCCTTTGT
Source organism: Flammeovirga pectinis (assembly GCF_003970675.1). GTDB lineage: Bacteria > Bacteroidota > Bacteroidia > Cytophagales > Flammeovirgaceae > Flammeovirga > Flammeovirga pectinis. The sequence goes on along the minus strand of NZ_CP034563.1, from coordinate 438,899 downwards.
GGGTTACTTCTGCTGTAACATCTACTCCAGAAGATACAAGTAATTGATTGCCAATACTCGAAAAATAATTACTTCCTTTTAATACAACAGGTACTGTACTAAAAATAAGTAATATTAAAATAATCATATTTAATTTTGATGGATTCTTAGTCTTATCCCAATAATAAATCAAGACTCCGTAAGATCCTATAATTGCTAAATTCAGTAAGAAAGGTAATAATGTAATATGATCTATGGCAAAATTGATAGGTGGATTTAACCAAGTAAAACTGACAAGTGCCACTGTTATAATAAACTGAATTATCAGTATTAATTTCTTACTCATCCTATTATTTTTTGATAATCTACGACATCTAATATTCTACCAAACTTTTCTCCTACTTGCTTAAAATGTGCACATTTCTCGTATCCACATTTTTCAAACAGTCGAATACTCGCAGTATTTTCTCCTGTTATGCAAGCTATTAAAACATTAATACCAACAGATTTTGCTATTTCTTCCAAAGCATTTACTACACCAAAAGCAATCCCTTTTCCTGTACTTTCTGGTTTTAAATAGACCGTAATTTCTGCAGTACGATCGTAAGCAGCCCTTGCTTTAAAAGAACCGATATAACAATATCCACAAACAATACCTTCGCTATAAATTAAGAAAGACTGGTATTTTGGATGATTTAAGGGTACGGTGGCTTTTAACTCTTCTATTGAAATTAAATCCAAATGAAAAGTTGCAGTGGTATTTTCTATGTAATAATCATAGATATCTTTTACAATTGAATAGTCTGTACTTCTAAGTTTCTCTAGCTGAAAAATCATAACAAATAAAAAAAGTCAACATTAAAATACAAGATATAACAATCTAGTATTAAATGCTGACTTAATTTCTAATCAATATATCTTAAGAGTATTACTTCTTAATTACACACTTTGATAATTTCCTAGTTTTAATAAAATACATTCCTTTAGGAAACTCTACTAAACTAATAGTTACAGTGTTCGTATTCTCAATTTTCTGCGACAATATTATTTCTCGTCCGTTAGCATCAAATACTTTTAATGTTGATAATTCTACCTCATCTCCTGTAACTGTAAAAGAACTTACAAAAGGGTTTGGATACGTGAACAATGATAAAACCGTTTCTACTTCTCCGTTTTGATATACTAAAACAGAAGAATAGCTTTCATTTTTATCAAAATCTATTTGATGCAATCGGTAGTATGTTTTTCCAATATTTGGTGAATTATCAGTATAGGTATAAGCTAACTTTACTGCTGAATTTCCTGCTCCTTCTATTTCAGTAATAGTATTCCAATGTCTACCATCAATAGATTTTTGAACTTCAAAATAAGCATTGTTTATTTCTGTTGATGTTTCCCATTTTAGTGTAACACTACCATCATGATTTCCTGCTAAAGTAAATGAACTTAACGTGATAGGTAAATCAAAACTTACAGATGCAACTGTTTCACCAAAATGAGCACCTCCTCCTTCTCCACCTTGGTATTGAGCAAAAGATGATGTAATAGAGATGATGTATAAAAAAGTTGTGATATATTTTAACATAGTAGCCTGTGTTGAGTTTGAATTTTTAATTAGCTGTTCTTCCTGCTCTTCCCGATACATAATTTGAACGTATAGAAAATGTTTTTGAAGCACTAAATCTATTTGAAGTTCTCATTAATGTTCCATTTTCTTTAAATGAAGTACCTCTCAGACCTGTACCTATTGCATCATTTCCTGGCCAATTAAGCACATCGGCATTTCCATCTGTATCTATCTTTCCATTTCCATGTTGCCCCGTAAAACTTCTACCTGTAGTATTTCCGATAGTAATCCAAAGCTCTCTCATATTGCCTGCAATATTCATAATCCCATAATAAGTAGCACCACTAGAAGCTCTGATACTATTTGTATAAGAAGCATATGTTCCTACCCTTAATACATTACCATCCTCATCTCCACTTACAGACTCATAATTTGCATTACCTTCTGTTGCATTTGATGTATCAATAATAGACTCATCAAGGGCTTCTGTCTCACTACCTAAATCATTAATTAAATTTATTACATCAGAATAATAAACTTCTGAAGATACTTGGTTTGTTCCCCAAGGAAACTCTCCAGTAACGGGTGCTGCAATACCTCTGCAAAGTTTCTCATATTCTAATTCAGTAATAGGTCTTAAAGCCATCCAATCAAAATAGGCAACTAAATCAGCCCATTGTAATCTTCCAAAAGGAACATGTGGAACACTAGAATATAATTCTCCATCAACAACAGAAATACTATTTCTTGTAGAAGGTTTATTATAATCATCTTCTAATCTATTGGCTTTTTGTGAATCTGTTAAAGTGTTTATAAAATTCACGTATTCACCTTGTGTTACTTCATATTTCATACAATAAAAAGAAGAATAGCCCTTGGGAAAATTAGCAGGTATTGTAACTGGAATACCAACCGCAGCATCTCCTCTATCGGCAATCTCTCCTCCATTATCATAAAATAAACTATCTTTTGTAGCTTCAATACTAATCGTATTTTCAGAGAGCACCTGATAAGTATCAGAAGTATTACTCCCATCATCATATTTATAAAAATGAGCAGTTTCATTTCCTCCTGACCCTAGATGAAATGCTCCAGATGGAACATAAACCATCTCTATTGCATATACACGAATATTCAATTCATCGTTGCTAATTACACCGTCCTCTTCGTAATCCCAAGCCATACTAACATTATAAGATACATCTCCATTTAAATCTACAGATCCATCACTATAAACAAACATACCGTGTCCATAACCAGTACCAGAGTCGTTATTGATATCCAATTTTGGGTTAGGATATGTACTATCGCCATCATCTATACTATTTGCTAAAGCAGAAGTATTGATAGATAAGTGTTCCCAATTACCTGTAGAAACATTTTGGAATTTTAAAAATACCCATGCTGCATCCCAATTTGAAGGTGATGCTGATACTCTCCAAGAGTTTTCCCATGTAACTGTAAACGTAATGTCGGCTGTTTTTGCAGTTGTATCTGGTTCACTTAAAACAACATTTGTAACAGTGATATTATTAGCATTACAAATTAAATCAGTCATTAAAAGACATAAACTAATAAAAAGACATTTTTTAATATCAAGTAGTCGAGATTTAGTTATTGATTCCATAGCATTGTAGAAGTAGTAAATTTTTAAATTTTTTGTAGTAGCGTCTTTTGACAAATGTATATAAAAACAAAACTCAAATACAGTCGCTTATTGACTGCTAATAACACCATATTCTCTTTCTTAGATATATAGTAGTTTGCTGTTTTCTAAAGGAGTTTATAATTAATAGAGCCGATAAAATGGATGTAAAACAATTAGAATTGAATTGTATAATAGTTGAGTTAACTCCATAAGTGATATTGTTTATTACAAAAAACAGGTCAAAAAACTGTATTAGTTTTAATCTACTGATATTCAATATTAGGTATCCTCATTGTAAATATTTAGCAGAAATTCTGATAATTATTTCATTTATAGGTAGTTACTTTGAAAGCTGAAAAATATGCTATTTTGAAATAAATTTATGCTACAGACACAAACAACACTGATTTATAGGCTTTTTAAAATTAACGTTTAAAGTAATTATAAGTACCAATTAGCTTAGTAAACAAAAAACACCTTTAATAAGGTGCAGTGTGTTATTCTCAATAAAGAATAGAAAAAATAATTATATTAACCGATATACTTACAGAATAAATGTTCTAGTATTTCTTCTGGAGGCTTAATACATAAACCTGGGTGAACTTTAGAGCTTTGGATCAATGTACTCCTTGTTGCAGTTAACCACCTAAATCTATTTGGTAAATCTTGTTCGCCAATAACACCGCCTTTAGATCCTCCTTCACAAATTAATTTCCAAGTCTGTAGATAGGTTTCTAATTGAGCTTGATCAATTTCAATATCAAAAGCATCTAATTTTTTCTGTACCACTTTGTATTTTAAATCAAGGTATTTTAATCCTTTGCAGAATAAAATTACTCCAACATTTATAAACTCCTCCCTTTCTACTTTAGGAACAAAGCGAATAACTGCATACTCATATACTTGCTTATCTTGCATTTTTTGCCTCTTTGGTGAGTTGGTCTAAATTAGCAATTCTCGTATTCAAAAATTGTTTGTAAACGGTTTTTCTTTCCTCAGGATTTGCATCTATTCCTTTAGCAGACAACCAATCTTCAGGCAGCAAATTTACAATACCATTTATAACTTCTTCAGTTAATTCTGATTTAATTAAAGCAGCGGCCTCATCTAATTTGGTTGCTTTCTTTAATAAAACATGGTCTTTAATCATAGGAAATGTTCTTTTAGAATGATCTTCCCACCCATCCCAAGAATGATGAAAGTACAGACTTGCTCCATGGTCTATAACCCATAATGCTTTATTCCAATTAAGAAGATTTGTATTTCTATGCGTTCTATCAATGTTTGTGATAATACTATCTAACAATACCACTTTTGAAGCCGCCAATGGTTCAGCAATAGAAACTAAAGGATCGTATGTTATTGCTCCACTTAAATAGCTCATACCTAAATTTAGGCCTTCAGAAAATTTTAATAAATCCTGAATTTCTTCATCACCTTCTGATTTACTAAACGTATCTACCAAATTTATAAGTACTAATTCAGGCATATTTAATCCAATCTGACGAGCCATCTCTCCACCAAGAAGTTCAGCAATTAAAGCCTTTACTCCCTGACCCGCTCCTCTAAATTTAATGACATATTCAAAACCGTCATCACATTCTACGATTGCAGGTAGAGAACCTCCTTCACGTAAAGGCGTAATATAACGCGTCATATTCACTGTACGAATATCTGTATTATACATTTATATTATATTTCGATGTTATTTATAAATCTCTTCAATGTAAATATTATTACTTGAAGATTAAATGAGCAAAGGTGTTTTAAACAATATCTTCTGAAAAAACCGCATAATGAATTTCATTTAAATACTCTTCATTTTTAAATACTGCTTTTCTAAATATACCTTCTACTTTAAAACCAGCTTTTTCTAATACTTTCTGAGAAGCAATATTTTTATCGAAAACTAAAGCACTAATTTTCACAAAATCAAGATATTTAAAACCATAATCTACCATCATTTTAACAGCAGCAGATGCAATACCTTTATTCCAATACTCCTCACCAATAAAATAGCCAATTATTGCTCCTTTTCTATATACATCTTGTCCGTGCATTAGTTCTATATTACCTACATATTCACCTTTGTATTCTATTCCAAATACTGTGGCTGATTGTGATGTTTTAGTATTTTCTATAAATCTATGGGCATGTTTAAAAGTAAACGGAATGGGGAATCTATCTAATAAGTTTTTGGTAATATTCTTATTATTCACTAAATCTATCATCCGTTGACAATCCGAAAATTCTAGTTTCCGTAATGTAATTTTTTTTACGTTTACAAGATTCATATTTTCTTAGGCTAATTATTTACTAAAATAAGCTATTTGAAATAATTAGCGAGATTTATTTAGAAAAATTTAATGTTATCAGCATAATAAAAAACGAATAATATAGCTTTGTCTTTAAAGTATACTATCCGTCTTTCTCAAAATCTTATATAAGAACTAGAAATTAGTTAATTATTATTTTTGCAGTTTCAGAATTATAACCGTTAGAAATTCTTAAGAGGTTAATCCCTTTGGTGGCAGCGGGAACATCTACTGTAGCAACTACATTCCCTTCGATATCTTTAGAAAGTACCGTTTGTGAAAGTATTTTTCCATTTAAATCATAGAAAACACCTACAACGAGTTCAATAAAATATCAAAGATAAAGCTCCTAAAATAGAAGGTTAATGTTCTATCACCTTCGTACAATTAGAATTATAACATAAAAAGCCTTTCAATACAGGATTCACTGTATTGAAAGGCTTTTTTATTAAGTACTTTATTTATGTTTAATTCTGAGCCAAGGGATCTATTTTATTACCATAGTGGCTTTCTAAACCGGCCATCATATAAACAAAAGGTGCATTCCAATTTATCGCAATTTCATTGGTTGTAAAACTACAGACTACGTCTTTATATGTAGTTGCAGGAAATTCATTGTTATAACCACAATTATCTGAGTTATTCTCATTTTGAGGACCTCCAACTAGTAAACCTGGTAGTGGTTCTTTAATCTTATCTGCGTCAGATAATCTATGGTGTATATGCATAGGGTGTTGTTTTCCAGAACCCGTTAAGAAACACATATCTAAAGGATTTCTACCCATTACAAAATCGAAAGCTCCAATTGCTGTATCTATATATTCTTTATTAAAATTAATAGCATAAGCTTGTAAAAGAAACATTGCATGATTAGCCGCTACTGCATTAGATCCCCAAACAAAATCGTTATTGGTTGCTCCCATTGATGTAGACATTGCTGAACTTTTATAAGTAGAAGCTAATACATCCGCTTTTTTGGTCATCATTTTCTTGAGTAGAAGAAAATCTTTCTGAGCAATTTTTGGTATGTCGTACTTCATTGTTAATAAAGAATATATTGCTAAATATTCTACATTACTCCAAGAAGGTACTTTATTATAATCTCCCTTAGACCATTCTACTTTTGTATAATAGGTATCATCCAAAGTAGTTAAAAAGGCTTCTGTATAAGCCCAAATAAATTCATCAGATAAGTTCTTATCATCATATGCTCCTGTTGTAATTTTAGGAGAATATTTTTTATTCATCTCGACCTGATCATAAATTATCGAAGGATTCTTTTCTGCCCAATCCAATGCTTTAATTGCAGCAAGTTTATAATCTTCGGCTAAAGTCTTATCAAATTCTGAAAATACTCTTGATGCATGAAAAAATACGGCTGCGAAATTTAAAGCTGCGGCGGTAGATTTTTGAACAACATACCTTGATTTTTTCTGAGCTTTTGCAGGCATAACCATTCCATCAAAACTTGCATTTGTGAGTTTATGATACACTCCTCCGTCTAAAGGATCTTGCATAGTAAACATCCAATCAAGATTCCATTTTATGTTATCTAAGTACAAAGGTAAATTCTTATTGTTTACGGGAATTTTAAGTTCTATTGGTTTTAAAATATCTGCATAATTTTTATAGACCAATAATAATGTATACGTAGTGATACCAGAATTTACAATATACTTATTATAGTCTCCTGCATCATACCACCCTTTTGGGCTACTAATTGTTGTTTTAGGATCTTGTCCTGGATTAAGTGCTGAGGAATGAATTAGCACTTTATCATCTGGATGACCTCCTTCTCTAGCATAAATACCAGCGTACTCTTTTTCTATTGGAGATGAACATCTTTGTAAATAGTAAGCTTCTACACTAGTGGCTAAAGATTGTTCTCCTAAGTTATCTTTAATATTGATAATATCGGAGTAACCAATATCTTCTATCCACACAACATAAGCCCCTGCTTCTTTAAAACTTGATAAGTCAATTTTCCCGTAAGTCTCTCCTGAAAATTTCCAAGGAGAAATGTTAGTTACATCGCCTTTCAAAATATCTTTTGATTTATCAGCCGATAAAAGTAAAAATTTGGCCGGTTTATCGGTTTTAACCGTAATAATTTTAGTAGCAGTACGGTAATAACCTTCCTGGTTAATTAAGATTCTATTTTCTTCTTTGCTGTTAGAACAACTTAAAAATAGCAGACAGATGATACTTAGTACTATTGGAGATAGTTTCATATTTAGTTTGTTAATTATTCGTTTAATTTCCTTAACAATATACAACCAATTTGAATAATTGTATCAAGAAATATCTATTCCATAGATAATTACTAAAAATGAGATGAAATAGATTTAGAGTTTGATCTTTTAGAGATAGTTTTTGACCTGTTTAGTAAAATCACAAGGGTATAAATAGTCGTTTATATAAGCAAAACTAAAACAAAATAATAGACATTTAAGTAATTGAGCTTTTTGGGTTCAACCTACAAAAAATGAATGTTTCATATCAATATAACATAAAAAAGTATCGATAGAACATGGTTTCAGCTGAGATCATGTTCTTTTTTAATTGATAAATTTTGATGTTAACATTCAATACAATTAGTTATATCTCGTTCACAAAAATTTCGAAACGATGACTGTTTATTTGCGTTAGTATAATTATAAAAAGAAACAATACTTGATTTAGTTCGAGTTTAAGATATAAAGATTAAGAGTAATAGTTAGTTTTTGGGTTATGAAAAAGAGTTAGGGGTTTCTCCTAACTCTTTTTTTGTTTATACAATTTTTCGGAATTTAAATAGAATAACATACTACACTAATATCATCCATATGTGGTGATCTAAATAATTGTTGTGTTCCTTTATCTAAAAATGTTCGTAATAATTCTTCTGCAGGTAATTGTTGATTACTAAAAGTTTTCACACCATCAGTAGCTAATATTACTTTCTGTGTGAAAGAAAATTCTTTATGGTAGGTATAATTAGAAAACCAATTTGTAAATGTATCTTCTAAGAAATAACATAAAAAGTGTGGAATATTTTGTTGGTCGACAAGGATAACTTCATCATCAATATTTAATACTCCATCACCAGACATCATTACCCAAGCTCTTTTTGTTTCTGTATTAATTACAGAAATTAAAATTGTAGTGGCTAATTCAGAATAATCAAGATATAATTTATTTTTTAGTTGAACCAACTGTATAAATAAAGTCCTGGTAATGTACTTTCCTAAAGCTTCTGTAGATAACTCATCTATTAATAATTTATCTGTTAGAGATTTCTTTTTCGGTAATTCTAAACAAATTTTCTTTAAAAGCTTTTTAACAAGAGTAGATGCAAAGTAGCTATCAACACCAGTTGAACAGCCATCCATTACAGCAATTACAGTAAATTTTTTATTTAAGGAGTGCGTATAAAACGCATCTTCATTATGGTTAGAGTGAGATAGACCTTTTTGGTAGACGTTTTTAATCATGCTTTTTATTTTTAGAAGGGAATTAAGAAGAACTAAACCCTAACTTTTGTCAAAAAAAAAGGGAAACAAGCGTCTCCCTTTTTTCATCATCAAAAATTATAATATCTATCATTAATTACACATTCACTTAGTTCAATACGTCATCACTGTTTTGAACCTACATCTATTAATATCAAAGAAGTAAAAATGTCACCCTATTAAAATAAATAAATCTATTTTAGGGGTATTAAGAGTACTTTACCCTTATAGAAGCATGAAGTTATCAATTAAATTTTTTAGCTTTAATTAAATCTACTTATCAACTTTTATACAACTCTTGTACTATGGAAAAAAACGAAGTATCTCAATTATTAAATCAGTTAGATTTACCTCAAGCCAAAGAAAAGTTATACCCATTAGTTTATGAAAATTTACATAATATAGCTAATAACCTTTTTCGTAGGGAAAGAAGTGGGCATACCCTTCAACCGACACTTTTAGTAAATGAAGCCTATTTAAATCTTGTAGATCAAGACCAAATTAATTGGCAAGGACGTACACATTTCTTTGCTGTAGGAGCACAAGCCATTCGTCGTATTTTGGTACATCATGCAAGATCTACAAATGCTCAGAAAAGAGGTTCTGGTGCACATAAACTAGAATTAGAAGAAGGGATTGCTTTCGTTCCAGAAAAAGAAGGAATGGTATTAGATATTCATGAGGGGTTAGAACAGCTTGCTTTAGTTCATGAACGACAAGCCCAAGTAGTTGAACTTAAATTTTTTGGTGGTTTAAAAATGCAAGAAATTGCCGATGAACTTGGCGTTTCTATTAAAACTATTGAAGTCGATTGGAAAGTGGCTAAAGCATGGTTGAAAAAGTTTATGAAATCGGATATTTAATTCATGGATAAAAAACTACATCAGCAAGCCTCTGAAATTTTGGCTAAAGTATTAGAATTACCGAAAGACAATGCACTTGAATTTATAAAGGAAGCTTGTGGAACTAACGAGCTTCTTTATAATGAAGTTATCTCTCTATATAATGAATTTACAGAAATAAATATAGTAGCAGATAACACTAAGAAAGAGAAAACAAAAGAGCATTTCTTCTTAACGAATAAGCAAGAAGATAAAAGTAACTTTATAAATAAGTTAAGGGTTCGTCTTTTTACAAAAAAGCGCTCTCGATTACTTCTTATTACTACAGCTTTAATTTGCCTACTCGGTTTAGGTTACTATTTAAGGCAAGAAGTATATACTACAATTGTGACTTCTGAATTAGAAGAAAAAATTGCAGAAAATAAGACTACTGCTGTTATAATTAAAGATTGGGTTTCTACTGAAAAAGATAAATTACAACGCTTTGCAAAAACAGATATAATAATAAACCTTGGGAAAAGTTTAATAGAATTAGAAAAGAAAAATCTCTCTTTAGAAGAATACAACAGAGAAGTTGTTCCGTTGTCTGATCAGATGCTTAAAATACAAAAGGTCTATCAGATGGAAGCTATTGGTATTATGAGTAAAAATACTCCTATGGTATTACTCAATAGTTATCATGCAAAAATAGGTTTAGCGTCTGATTTTAATTTTGAGCAACTAGGTAATGCGTTTTACACACCTCATGTTAAAGCCAGAAATGGAGAGACACTATTTATTCCTCCTATTCACAATTCTGAATCTTTATTCTCTAAAACAATTTTATATAAAGATGCCGACTGCGTTTTTCTAACTCCTATAAAAGATACAAAAGGAAACATTCTTTGTATTTTATACAGTGCTACTTTTGCTAAAGGAAAATTTTCTAAGTTATTTATTCCTAGTCAACATGGTCATTCATCAGAAACATATGCAATAGATACTGATTTCCAGATGATCTCTAAAACTAGGTTTAATGATGTACTTAAAAGTACGGTTCTTATCCCAAATACTCCAGATGCAACAAGTATCTTTTATATCAATATTAATAATCCAGGAGAAAATGTTATGACAGGTAAAACGCCTGCATTAAACCCTTCTGAATGGCCTTTAACAGAAAGTGCTCAGGCTATTAAACAGTATCTTGATCAACCTTCTTCATTCCAGAATTTTGGTGCTATTAGCCATGTTTATAAAAATTATCAAGGGGTTGAAGTTATCGGTGCATGGAAATGGATGGATGATTTAGGCTTTGGAATTATATCAGAAGAATATGCTGAAGACTCATTAGATATTATTCCTAAGTTAGATTTCCTTTTTATAATTCTATATATCATCATTACGGGGTTACTTTTCGTGCTCTATAACTCCAACATTACTTTACTTCGTTACAACAAAAAAATTAATCAGCTTCATCAATTAGGACAATATAAATTGCTTGATAAAATTGGAGAAGGTGGTTTTGGAGAAGTCTACAAAGCAGAACATGTTTTATTAAAAATGCCTGTCGCTATTAAACTTCTTAAAAAAGAAATTTCTAACGACGATAGTATTATGCGTTTTGAAAAAGAAGTAAAGATTACCTCTTCTTTAAAACATCCGAATACTATTAAAGTATATGATTTTGGTAGAAGCCCTGATGGTAATTTCTATTATGTAATGGAATACATTAAAGGCATTACACTTTCTAGAGCTTTAGAAATTCAGCAACCATTTCCTTTGGGAAGGGTTATTCATGTGCTATTACAGGTTTGCTATAGCTTACAAGAAGCACATACAAACCATTTAGTACATAGAGATTTAAAACCTCTAAATATACTTCTTTCTCAACAAGGTGGAGCTTATGATCAGGTAAAGTTATTAGACTTTGGTTTGGTTAAAAACTTAGAAAGCCAAGATGAAGAGGTAACGCAAATGCATAAAATTGGAGGCACACCAATGTTTATGGCTCCAGAAAGATTAAGAGACCCGCTTAATAGTGATACTAAAGTTGATATTTATGCACTAGGCGCTTTAGGATTATATATGCTAAGTGGAAAATTTTTGGTAGAATTAATTTCTCAGAAAGTGATGTCTGGCGAAGAAACCATCCAAGGTAACTTTAGAGACATGCTAATTGATAGAGATGATGTTCCACACGGTCTTAAAGAAATCTTATTAAAATGTATTCGCTTTGATCCATCAAAAAGATTACAAACTGTAGATACATTGATTACGGTTTTAGAAGTTCAAAATAAACTCCACCCTTGGAGCAGAGAAGATGCTAAGGATTGGTGGAAAACATATGATGTTTATTAAAAAAATGGTCATTTATCTAAAGTTGATAAATGACCATTTTTTTATTTCTTTACTTTAGATAAGTAATTTAGTTCTTCTGCTGTGGTTTCCATAGATCTAAAATACTCTAGAGCTTCAGGGTCTTTGGTAAATGTTACTTTACTCTCCGCCTCTTCTACAATATCTATAATATTTTGAATGGAAACAGAGAAGAAATTTTTCTCTAAATCTACCCTATTCACTCTATACTTATTCAGCTGACTGTGTAACTTTTCTAGTAGAGCTGCAGCATTGTCTGATGGTATCATTGCGTGGATATCGAATGGGTATGGTACTGTTGCATTACCAAACTCATTAATTAACCTGTTAGGATTCTCATCTTGCGTCATACCAATTTTAAATACATCTTCGCCAAATGCTCCAAAATTTGAAAGTATATATACAAAACCCGAAGTTGTATTTTTAGATTGAGAAGTCGCCCTTTCAATATTCTCTTCTACTCTATTTAATTTTAATTGAAGTAATTCTACTTGTTTCTCGTTGGCTTCTTGTAATGCAGTATTTAAAGCTTCTGATAACGTCTCTTTTTCTGATGTCAAACGTTCTAACTCTTGAATTACTTTCCCTTGCATCACTTTTTCATCATGCATCTGATTTTGTAATCGAGTTTGTTCTTGAACTTGAATATCTTTTCTTACCAACTCCTCAAAGCGGTGTTTTAAATCTTTCTTGGCACCATCTTTACCTTCTTTATCTTTAAAGTTATGCACTTCGCAGAATTCAAAAACTTCTTCTAATTGGTGTTTCACTTCTACGTAATTACTAGAAGTTACTTTTGTGGATAAGAATTCAACATAGTCATTTATCAAACGCTTTGCTATAGCAGACAGGTCGTCTCCTTTAACTACTAACTCACGTTCTAAATCATTTAAATTAGTATCATATTCATTTTTCTGCTTCTCTAACTTATTTTGGAGTGTTGTGTAACGCTCTAAAAGGTCATTATACTTTTCATCAGAATTAGATTTTACACTTAGTAAGTTATTCTGTTTTTTTAATTTCTTACCTCTTAGTAAAAACATTACAGGAATCAACAAAACAAATACTAAGGCGAAAATAGTAGCAACTGCGTAAAAAAATTGCTCTTGCATTATTTAAAAAGTTAGATTAAAAAAAAGAATATCCTACTAACAAATTTATGAAAGTATGAATCAGTATCAACAAAATCATTCCATTTTTTTAAAGATGCCAACAATATTAGAAAGAAGCGATGTAACTGTAAACTTGAATTTGTAACATAATTTGACGAGATTCATTTCATCTGAAAATACACACAAATAAAAACATTCAATAAATGGTTTGGGTACTACTCTTTATGCTCATTTTCTCGTCTACAAAAGGGGATGAATACATTATTCCTAATTTCGAAAAGTATGTAAAAAAACATATTGACGATAAAGAAAAAGTGAAAGCAATTGTAGCTATAGTAAAGGAATCTGCAGACATTAGAAAGGAAGCAAATAAGAAAGATAAGTTTAATAGAAAAGAATTAAATCAGCTCTTTGTTAAACGTACTACAACTACGTTAGAATTTGATGTTTTCTATGATTCTGTAATTGCTCATAAAACTGCAATTCGAAAAACGAATATTGAAGTTCTCTCCAAGTCTCAAGAAATAATATCTGAAGAAGAATGGGGGAAATTTATTCCTGACTTAAATGCAGATATTGAAAAATTACAGGAAAAATCTGATGAGAAGTTAATTAAAACTGCAAAATATTTTACTCAAGTTAAGAAGACAATTCAAGCCGTTATACTAGATAAAGACCGAGAAAAACAAGCCACTCTAGCTTTTGATTCTTTTGAATTAGTATTAAACCACTCCTACCAATCTATTATTGATAAGGTATGTGATAAAAATTCTATTCTCTATCATTACAATATAACTGATGAAGAATATGAGAAGGTTAATAACTATTTAAATAAAGTTACACGAGAAGTCTTTGATGCTTACAGTGTATTACATAAAGAATTGGTTGACGCAACAACCGAAGATGAATGGGATCACTTTAGTAAAAAGTTATCCATTCCAAAAACAAAATAATACAAAAGCTCTCTATTAAATTTTAATAGAGAGCTTTTGTATTTTATAGTGTACTATTAGATAGCCGCATCGTAAACCCAATGTCCATTTTCTTTTCTAAAAGTAGATTTTTCGTGAATAATACCCGGCAGATGTTTATCTAAATAATAGGCTTTAAATTCTACTACTCCTGTAGCATCTTCTTCCTTACCATCTATAACATTCAAGATATCTAGTTTAATCCATTGCACAGCCTTTGCCCACCTTTCTGTATCTCTTCGTTCTGCTTTACTAGTAGGTCTAGTTTTAGAATAATGACTTTTATGAAGGTAATTTCCATTTGCCATAGTAAAGGCTGTATATCTAGAACGCATTAACTGTTCTGCTGTCTTTACTTTCATAATATCTTTATGGGCTACTCCACAACATTCTATATATGTTTTACCAGATCTACAAGGGCATTCATTAAGTTCTTTCATCACCACTATTTTTATTTAATCAATACAGTAAAGTTAAACGTTAATGTCATAAAATAAACGAATACTATACACTGTTTTTTACGTTTAATTAGTTATAATCTTTAACTATTCGATCTTAGACATGAAAAAATTATATATAAATTTTGTGTTTCTTCTACTTTCAATCTCAGTATTTGCATCGGAAGAACATCCTACAAAAATAAATTCATTTCAATTAGAAGATAACATCCTTTCTTGGGAAACTAGTTTAGAAGTTGATAATAATAAATTTCTAATAGAAGCATCGGTTGATAAAAATAATTGGGCCACTATCGGAGAAATAAAAGGGCAGTCTTATTCGTCTATTCATAGAGAGTATAGCTTACCAATTTCAGCACCAAATACAACAACATATTACCGTATTAAACAAATTGACCTTGCTGGAGATACCATAACTTATAATAAGATTACGAGTTATGCTGTTGCAAAAGAGAAGCCTTTCGTAGACTACGAGATCATTGATCAGAAAGTAAGTATATCTACAAATGATGGTAATGTTTCTGTTATGGTATTAAAAGCTGATGGTACTCCAGAGGTTAAGTTATCTAATTTAAAAGATCATTCGGAAATCAATTTACTTTCTGGTGTTCATTTTATAAAACTTAAATCAGAACACGAACAGCTTTTTGAGCAAATAATTATAGAGTAAATATCCAAGATAAGTAAAAAGGCTTGATAGTAATTTAATTATTATCAAGCCTTTTTTTTGCTTTTGTCTCGTACTGAATTAGTGCAATAAACGCACTTCTTTACGATTTGAATTCTACTAATAACTCTATAGTATGTTCCTTATCTTTGTGTAGTAAATTTTCTCTGTAAACTAGATAATCATATTCTTTTTCAGGTACCATTATAGAATAGTAATCTTGTATACCTGTTGTTTTATCTTCGGATAAATACCAAACTGAATACCATGTTTCTCCTTCGTTGGTAAATTTCATAAACTTATTGTCAACTACAGAAATAGAACCACTATTTAAACCCGATACCAAATTTTGTTTTATCCCTTTATAAAATTTTGCTTTATTAGCCGCATCTGTATTTTCTACATGTTGCATTAGCATTTGCATAAATTTAAATTCATTATTTGCTACTACCACACTTAAATCTGCAAACTTAGCCCCTTGAGGAAGTAAGCTATACTGGTATATATTTTCTATGTAGAAATTATCAGAAAGCGTATCTATGTTTACCTGTGCTCCTGTAAACAAAGACATTTTATCCATTTTTCTTTGTACTTCTTTATTCGTATCTCCTACTTGAATTAATTCTGGAGTCTCTGATTGATGTTGTGCGACTTCTTTTTGAACAGGTTTGTTGCTGATACTCTTTTGCTCTTGATTACAAGATACAACTACACAGGTAGCAAGAACTAGTATTAATTTTCTCATTTTTATTAAGTTTAATGTTAAACATTATTATTTATAACGAATTATTTATCTCTTTGATTTAAATAAAAACATCTAATAACAAATGTTTAAAATGGCAGCATCTCTTTTTTATAAAAGTAGAAAACCGATTTTGGCAAAATTGCCAAAATCGGTTTTCCTTATAATTTTATTATTTATATTTTAAGATTAATCTCTAAAGATTTTATACATTTCACTAGCAGAAACAACACACATTAATGTAATAAATATTGTAAGAACAGAAGGGAGTAAAATTGATTCCATGAGATTGCTTTTTAAAGAGTTTTTATTTTTTGCTTTATTTTAAAGCTTACATATACTAATATCAAATGGTAGAAAATATCACCCTGTTATTTTATATTTTTTCGGTTTTGGCAAAATTGCCAAAACCGAAAAAAGGTCAACATCTCTGTTGACCTTTTGTATATATATTTAACTAAAAATTATTCTTACTTTAAACCAAGTACTTCTTTTATTTCTTCTTTAGAAACACCTTGTCTAATTAAATCTCCTAAGCTAACGCCTTTTTTGAACTTCAAACGACGTTTTGTGTTTTTATCTTCAAATTGAAACATAATTATTTATTTTGGTTATAATCTATTTAACGCTAGCTTATATCAAAAGTTTAATTATATCACTAAACAAATTTGAACAATTCATAATAACATCTTAAATATTAAAATCTATATGATAATGTTCATCATGCATTTCATTTACTTCAGGAGGTAATTTTTTTGCAAAATAAACTCCCCTACTTAATAATTTTTGTCCTGACGGAGTAGAAAATATCTTCTCTTTAAATTCAATCCTTATAATAACTTGCTTAATACTAATTCCATTTTTCTTACAAGCAATATCAAGAGCTAATATATGATCTGCTACTTTTCTAAAATCATTAGATATATTACTTGGTATAAATACCTTTCCAATAATTTTTGATAGTAAAGGGTTTAAAAAATTTAAAAGGGAATACCTCTGTTTATAATTGCCTAAATAATCTGTTTCTAAAAAATAATGGAAAAGACCCCAATGATCTAAAAATGTATAAGGTTTACCCTCTTGTTGTTTTGGAATCATGAAATCAATACTTAAACCATTTTCATGACTTCTATGTAGGTATAGGTTTCCTCCAGAATGATCACTACATTCCATATAATAATAGAAACAATCATTTGAAATTGTATTATTCAAAGATTCATAACTATCTAAAACACTTCTGGAAACCTTATTATTTACATAAGCATTATCCATTAAATAATAACTTATCCCACTAAAACTACCATAATTTTCTCCTCTATATGGTAATAGCCATCCTCTCTCTAAAGTACCATTAAAACGTGTTCCATGTGAAACACTTTGCCCCTTATTGGTATGAAAAAGCTCTCTAAAAGAAAGAAAACCAATAGATATTATAATTATAGTACAACTTAAAATTGTAAAATATTTTACTAAGTTTAGAAATTTTCTCAACAATAATTTCATGATAATAGTATGATTATTCTCCTAATTAGAATAGAATTTTTTAAAATTCTGTTACTAATAAAATAGAGTTCTAATTATTTTAATTTAAAATGATATTAAAATAGCACTTTACGTATAACACTATAAATATAGAACGTCTAGATGCAATAGATTAACACCTTTAAAAAATAACTTCGGTAAGAATATCTTGTATTGATAATTGTAAGTGAGGTCTATCAACAAAATTTGTCCAATCACCTCCCCAAACTAATCCTTGATTTTTGCCAAAACTGCCAATTTCATCCCATTTTTTAGAACTCCAGTAAGGTTGTCCATTTCTATACTCGCAAACATCTACTGCCCACCCATAATTATGGTACGATAGCCCAGGGATTGCATTGGTTACAATACCTCCTTTTGTAGTCCGTCCTTGATTAAATAACTTCTCCTGTTCTTCAAAACTTCTAAAGCCTCTCACAACACGTAGGTCTATTCCTTTTTTATGTGCAGCAGTAAGTACTTTCGTCACTTTAGCTGCTAAAATAGGGTGTACACCATTCTTAGTAGGATATGGTTTTGTTCTGTTTACGGTTTTTAAAACGACAACTAAACCACTTTTACAATAAGAGAATGTTTTTCTAGGGTGAATCAAGTAACTGGCGGTAGTAATGGTAATTATTAAAGTTATGGCTAGAAAGAAGTATTTAAAAATTGATTTAATTGTTTGCATTGTCTCATCATTAAAAAAAAATCCACCTTACGTTAATAAGGTGGATTCTATATTACTTCTTTATTTGCTCATTCTAGTGAAGCTTTCTCGCATTATTTGTAACTCCTGATGCTCTTCTACCATATTGTAATGGCTTTCATGAATACTCTTTATGGTTTTATCAGCAGTAATGCTTAATACTCCTATTGTAAGGTTTTGTTTTTGTACCTGAAGAACTGCGTCTTCTTGTAATTTATCATGTACAACAACATAAAACTTATGACAGAAGCGCGATAACTCCTCTAAAGAATGAAGGTTCTCTAAGTCTGCAATTGTAGAAAAAATTTGGTACCCAACTATAGCAGGAGCATATTCTTTCTCATTCAATTTAACTAACTGTACAACGTCTATATTCTTACTCTGGCGTACCTGCTGATTCTGCTCAATATATCTTGCAGAAAAATCATTAAAGTGTGTATAACGAAGTCCTGTTAGGTTTAAAGTATCAAATTCTAAGTCTGGATGACGAAATGCTAAAGCAACACGACTAATAGTTGATATAGACTCCTTATTATTTAATAATAATTGAATCTGACGAGGCGTAAGTTCTTTGTCGACTACTTTTTTAGACTTAGAAATAACACTTTTGTCTTCCTTTTCTTTATTTCTAATATCAGACCATGCTTTATGAATTGAAGTGACACCATCCATTACAGATGAAAGTAGATCATTTGACCCCTTTTCAATCACTTTCTTCATTTTAGTGACATTCTTAGTAGATACTCCAGCAATCTTAGCAGCTTCTTCTGCCCTATTAATTTTTCCTGAAGCACCTATATTTAAATCACTTTTAAAAGCATTTATATCTTGTTGTTCCACAGAAACAACTTCTTTTTCAGCTTTCTTTGGGGTAGTTGTTGTTTTGTCAGCAGCTCCTTTATTAAAGGCCTCAACTTGTTTCTTTTTACGTTCTTTAGCTTCTATGCTTAAAAATTCAGTTAACTGTAAAGCAATTCTGATTTTTTCTGCATCACCAATATTTCTTCTTCCTAATTGATTACGAAGCATCCAAATACGTACATCATTGTAAGATTCAAATTTCATCTCTTTAGAAGGAATGAAATCTAAATTCAACTTAATTGCTGCTTCACATCTATGGTGACCGTCAACAACAGTGTGTACAACCCTAGCACCTGATTTATCTCTTAAAGTATGCGTCCAATACAAGATTGGCTCTCTAACACCTTCTTCTTTAATTGAAACCTCAAAATTAGCCGCCTCATCGTCGTTTTGTTTACGAATAAGTTCTCTAAATTCTGGTTCGATATGAAAAGCACCCGGAGATTTATAATCAATTTGCGTTAATTTTTCCTGTGATTTCTTTTCACGAAGGGTAGTTTTGCCCTCTTTTATCCTTTTCTCCTCTTTTTGTTTAAACTTATCTAGGTTCAGCATCAGATTTCTGAATTGTAATTTGGGGTATTAAACAGTTATTAATCAATAATAGGAAGTAATTCGTTTACTATCTCCTTCACTTCTTTAGTGATTGAAGTATTGCTAAAATTAGTATCTCTTTGGTACTGAATAGCATCTGGTAAGAACGAATCCATCAATTTTAATCCCATATAACCATCTAATTCGAATGGCATTTTAGATTCTTTCACCGTTCTATTCACTCTATTTCTAATACCAATTATCTTAGTTGGTAAATCTAAAGAGTCTCTTACATCTGCAATGTTAGAAATACTCGATATTGTAGGCCCTAGAGCGGTTTCGTTCAATGTTATCGGAACAACTACATCAGAATTAGCGATAATACTTGTAAGTAGGTCTGTAACGGCTACATAACCTGCAGTATCTACCAATATGTAGTCATACTTGTACTGACTTTCCTCAATTAGCTTTCTATATTTCTCAGAAACGGCAATAGAATTGGAATCAAACCCAATTACTTTTATGTTTTCATGTAATCCGTTCTCAGAATACATTACTAAAGTTTGCTGAGGGTCGGTATCAATACATAAAACCTTTATTTCAGGGTGTTCTGTAACAATACCAACAGCTATTTGACGCAATAATGAGGATTTTGTATTACCACCTTTAGAATTAATTAAAGAAATGACCTTAGAAGGTGCTCCTTTAACGATGTAATCTAGGGGAACTTTGAATACGTCAGCTATTTTAGATAAACCAGAGTAAGGAATTTCTACTTTTCCTTTCTCCCATTTTATTAAACCTTGCACAGAAATGTCAATTAGCTGAGCTAACTCCTTCTGTTGCATATTATTTTTCTTACGAAGTTTTACTATGTTGTCTCCGATCATCACTTCGGTTAATTATATTATTGTATAGTTACAAACCTACAATTTTTCTATTAAAGGCGCAATATTCTTACTTTGATTATACTAAAGATTAATTAAAAAAATAAAATATGTATCATAATTCCATTGAAAATACGGTACAACTATACATTTTTTTAAATTACTGCGCATCTCTAAAGATACTTATGTAATAGAATAAGCTAATCTGTATAGATATACCGTATATAGATGTTCAATAATTACTATATATGTATGGTCTTACCGCGCAATACTGCTCTAAATTATTATATTATGTATAGATATACCGTATACATTCTTCTAATTGGAAATAAACTAAGGTATATCTATACATACTTTATGTATAAAAGAAAAAATAATTAAAAATTTAAATATAAAATTGTCTCAATTATGAGGGTTCCTTATATATAGTTATTTATATTGTTCTTATTATAGGGCGCCATAACTTACTGATAATCATATAATAAAGTACTAAGTAGATGTATAGATCCCCCGAAGATAGATGTATAGATGTACCATACTAAGATGTATAGATGTACCGATAAGCTATGTATGACAATTCTGAGCATATCTATAGATTACCCTTTTATGTATCTAAAACAGCCTATATGTATAGTTTTACCGTGTATTTATGTATAGATATACCATAGAATGTACTTTAATGGTTTTATATGAATGGAAATGACATACATTTAAGCGAATTAGTGGTCATTAGAGGCTAAAAGAAAAAGAATACTACTTTTTTAAGTAGAAATATAGAATTTCTGATCAAATCAAACAGTAAGAGTGACTACATAAACTGGCATTTATATGTATTAATTGACTGAACTAAGTATTAAGTGGTTTAATTATGTATCAAAATTCCTAATATCAGTAGTAAAATACTCTTTTTCATACTTTTTTATGTACCATAATCTCTATCTATGTATAGTTGTACCGTAATTTCAATAGTAAATACTTACAGATATGGTATATCTATACATCTAAAGACAATTTTATTCTTCTCAAACTTTAAATCTGTACCACTTTCTATTAATATGTATAGATTACCCGTATAATTTAGTCAATTTTACTACTTATCATATCTTTAAAGCATATAAGAAGTATTTTGATACATTTAAAGTCAACTATCTTTTATAAATAAGGTACATGATTACTCAAATCTGTATCATTTTGGCTTATTATGTATAGATATACCGTATAATAGGAGAGTTTAAGAGATAGATGTATAGATATACCATAAGTTTTAATAATTGAGTAAAATGATTCGTTTTAATGTATCTAGGTTCTTAAATATGTATAGATGTACCGTACAAAAATGAAAATATGTACAAATTACCCGTCAATTATTTGTATTTATGTATAGATATACCGATATAGTGACTGCTTAATACGGTAAAGCTATACATATATAATAATTTCCAAACGTAATATTGGTTTTTGTCGATGGACATTTTAAATAAAATTCGAACAAGTAGTAATAAAGTAAAGAGAAGTAACCGATTTATTAAGGCGAAGCAAAAGAAACCCCTTCCCTTAGTATCTCAGAAGCTACTCCTATTTGCCTTTACATTAAATGATTTAACGGTAGAGGATGAAATCGAATTTAAAGTTTCTGAATTTTTAGGTCGACATCCTGGTGGAAAGGATTTAAAGCAACTAGATTTTGGTTGTGATGCTTTATCGAGTGCAAAAATAACGCTAGGAGAGGGAGATCACGACTCTAAAACATTTGATAGAGAGTATATTCCACTTTTTAGTAAGATTAAATTAGACAAGACTTCTATAAAGTTTCAGTTTAATGGAAACTTTAAAAATATATTATCGCCAAGTTCTAATTATACACAATACCTGTATTCTAGTGTGCGCCATATGCGTTCTCCTCATGCAGTAAGAATGTATGATTTACTCTCTCAGGGTGTTGGTAAATACAATTCTAGAAAGATATCTGTAGAAGAACTAAAATCTATATTAGGTCTTTCAGATTCAAAATCATACAAAAGTTTTGCAGCCTTTAATAGATCAATTTTACAGAAATGTTTAAAAGATATTAATGAGAATACAGACCTAGAAGTTAATCTCGAATTAATAAAAACAGGTAGAAGGTGTACGCACTTAGAGTTCTTCTTTAAGAAAAAAGAGAAAGAACAGCCTAAAACTATAGAAATTGGACAAACGGCCAATCAACCTGTAAATAATGCAGCTCAGGAACCTCAGCAGAATAGTCTACAACAGAAAATGAAGATGCTCCAATCTTTAGGCTTTTCTAGAGAAGAGATTTTAAGAGAGTTATTAAAAACAGATGTAGAAGTTGGTGGTAACGAGCAAGAAGAAACAATAGATGTTGATCCTGTTACGGTTAATGAACAACCAATGCAACAGGCTACAACTACTCCTAGACCTACATCTCAAGGTTCTTTAGAATTTGATTTTCAGGAGAAGGTAGACAAACTTCATTTAAGATTGAATGAGATTGGTTTAACAGCAGAGGTTGTATCTGTTGCCATCAAGAAATACCAATCTGATCCAAATTGGAAAATATGGCCAGAGTTGAATAACGTAAAAATGGCAATGAGAGATGGAGCAAGTTATCCAAATAAACATACACTTAAGAAATGGATTATTGATCAGAAATAATCTATACTTCTAAATAATAAAGAATGGGTAGTCTATACATAAATAGGCTACCCATTTTTGTTTTATCCAATTATGTATAGGTTTCCCGTAAATATTGTGTTAGCGTCCATAAATCAGCCAAAAATGTATGGAATAGATATCTAATGTATCATTTTATGATAAAAGCATTTGAAAAAAGATACATTTTGCGGTATATCTATACATATTTAAGTAAACTGATACATTAATCTGGATTTTAATACACAGTTTGGAAAACCAATACATCTTTTCAGATTTTGATACATAAAAAAGCCTTCTAATCATTTTTTAGATTAGAAGGCTTCCCAATTTATAATTTAATTACGCTATTTCTGGAAATACTATATTTTTTAAAGTATGTACATCGTAACGTTTCCATGATTTAATTTTACTACCATCTTTTAGAAATTCCATCTTCAAACAAAAGTCATCTACAAGCTCATCGTAATAGGCTTCAATGATTGTACATTGTAGTTTTTCCTCAATAATGTTCACGCTATCTAAAATAGAGTCAATTTCTTTCATTGCTAGCTGCATACCTTTTTGTAAAAGTTTGAATACATCAACAAAGATAGGTGATTCTTTATTATGTATAACGAAAAATTTTATTTATCCTCAAAAATGAAAAAGCTCACCACATAATGATGAGCTTTTACTTAATCTTATATTACCCTTTAATAATGTGGTCGATTATTAATCGAACCATGAATACCAAACAATACATTCATTCATATTGTTTTAAAATTTATATATTTTTTTAAATTAACGGTATATCTATACATAGTTAGGTTTATACGTACTTAAAAGCTGATTTGCCTGACGGACATTTAAACGAAGTAATTTCATTAAAACTTTATGGTCTTTAATTTCCCCAGTTTGAATCTTTAGAATTATTTCCTCTTCAAAATTATTTGATGTAGCAACAGGAACTTCAGATGTGTATTGAACAGGTGTATTTATATTCTGAAGAGGGGTAACTGCATTTGTAACTTCTTTAGTACTAGTAACTTTTGTCTTATTGGTTAGCGTACTTGCTATAAATGCTACACAAAATAATAAAATGGAGAAGCACCTAAAATCGTTAGCAAGTTGTTCTGCATCTTTACTTTTTTTACTGATGATAGATAGTAACCTTTCCTTTTCTAGTTGTAGAGTTTCTAGTTGTTCGGATGCCGTTCTATATTGTTCTACATTTCTCCAGTTTCGTTTATTTGCATTTTGATGAATAATTTCCATTGTTTCATCTATCTGATTATCAATTTTTTCTGTAGTAGGAATATCTGCCACATCTAAAGTATGTATAGATTGCCCGTTCCATTCTGCATAGAAAACAAACCCCATCAAAATAATAGCTATTAGAATTGACTGAGAAACAGATTTTGTCTCTTGATAATGCTTTATTGTTTGAAATGTATAATGATGCCCAAGTACAACAATAAATACTGCTATAAAAATAGCAACATATACAGAACTTACTTCTGCTAAAAAAAGGAACGATACATAAGAGCTATACATTAATGATACTAGAATTAATGAATAGTCTGCAATTTTAGAAATCGACATATTAAAGAAGTATAGATTTTAATAAAATGAACAGTGGTCAGATTGACCACCGATAATATAATGTTCTGTAATGGCCCTTTAGAACTGTGTATAGGAACGAAAAGTCCATAATTATATCAAAGAGTAATTGATAAAAATGAAAATAATTCTGCTGATAAATTCAGACTGTAATACAAAAAGTAAAGTGATTTTACGGTACAACCCTACTTTAAGATTGATTGAATTTGGAAGGTAAGAACGGTGGTCAAGCTGACCACCGATATTTATATCGTAAGAACGTTATTTTTTTAATTGATTTAGCACACTTTCTAGATAAGAAATAAGCTCTTGCTTTTCGCCAGTATCAAGGTTTTTATTCCAAGATTTTACTTGAGAATCTATCTTAGAAATATAAGAGCCTAAATAATTTATATCTCTTTCTCTAGGTTGAATGACCTCTTGGTTTGTGGACGAATCTCCCTTTAAGAAAGCAACTAGATCTAAAATTTCATCTAACTGTTTGGCTGCTTCAAGCATTTTTGTTCTTGTATAAGAAGCCTCACCTGTTAAATACAAAACTCTTTCTATGGTTGGTAATGCATCAACAACAGCAGCAATAGAAGCGTCTCTTCGGATTGTCTTTTCTCCAATTCCATGAAGTTCTGCTAGCTTTTGAGCTAATTTCCCACCACTTGCTGCTCTACCTAAATTCTCGGTAGACTTGTGCATATTATAATGTAAACCTCGATAATACGAAGTTTCGTTACTATTTAAGTTTCGTCTACCCAGTTGTAGCTGAATCATATACTCTTTTACTTCTTCTAAAGAAGCGTAGTATTTGTATTCAACTTTAAATTCAATAGCATGTTTTTTACAGATCTCAAAACGATGATGACCATCTATAATATAAAGTTCATCATCATTTTTTTTCCAAATCTTTAATGGATCATGACAGCCTTCTTCTTGTACAGAACGTTCTAACTGAGCAAATTCTTCTGGCTTAAGCTTTCTTATATAATGCTCTAGCTCCGGAAGAATAGAAATAGTATCTCTCACTTCAGCTTTTAAACTTTTGCCAATCGTAGATTGAGTATTTGATGGCATCTGAAAATTAAAACTCTTACCTTTTGCCATAATTAATCTAGTATTTCGATTGCTAAGTTTAAGTAATCATCTGCTCCTTTAGAATCTGGAGCATAGTCGAAAATATCTTTTTGAGCCCCAGTAGATTCTGCAATTGCTATAGAATCATGAATGAAAGTATCAAAAACATTATAGTTTGTTACCTGATCACGTAGACTTTTCATAAAGTCTCTATGCAAAACAGTTTTAGGTTTTATAGAGGTAAATAGAAAACCAAGAATTTGAATGTTTGGATTTAAATCTCGAACATCATTAATTAAATTAAACATATTCGAAATACCGTTCATACTAAAAGGTTCTGCATCTAAAGGAATAATAATATCTGTAGATGCCACCAACGATCCTGCCGTTAGAATACTTAAAGAAGGAGGACAATCAATAAGTACAAAATCGTAGTTTTCAGCAATTGGTCCAATTACATTTTTAATGCGTTTGTACCCTCCAATTGTTTGCTTTTGCAATTCTAGAGTAGCAGCATCTAAATTAATTGTAGAAGGTAATAAGTGAAGATTTTCGCTATGCTTGTGAAGAATTTTTTCCCAATCGTCTGTTTTTCCTAAAACAAGATCAACAAACTCTGGCTGAGGGTTAGTACATCCAAGGTACTGAGAAAGGTTTCCTTGAGGATCAAGGTCTACTAACAGTACTTTTTTACCTCTAAGTTCGAGTGCTTTTCCAAGATTACAAGCTGTAGTTGTTTTACCAACTCCACCTTTGTTGTTTATAATACTGATGATTTTAGCATCGGATTCATCCTCCAAACCAAACTTACTTAAGACATCCGCTAATCTTTCTACATATTCTTGTTTAAAAGAATAGTTACCATTAAGTGCTTTATGGAGAGAGTTACTAGGTAAACCTGCTTGTCTTTCTAAAGCAGATATCTTAAGCATATCGTTCTTTTTGATAAACTTCAGTATTTTTTCTTGGTTCATAATCTAAAAAGTATGTTTTTTAACTTTACGCTATGCAATTAAGTAAAAAAATCATCTTTTAAGAAATAAATTATACTATAAAGTAATTATTTCTACTATTTAAGTTGAATTATCTACTTTTAAGTAAAATTAGAAGTAGATAATCATACTTTTTGACTTAGATTAAGAAAACATTAAACACAAAATACCCTTCTTAAAAGTTTAAGAAGGGTATCGTCAATTAAAATACTATGTTATTCAAATAATAGATTCTCTAGTTTTTAGGTAAATTATGATAATCTCATTTTTATCTTTTTATTAATATTCATTCAATTATATCATGTCCTTAATAGATAATACGCTATCTATTAGAGAGGGTTATTTAGCCTTTGTACACAATTTTTTAGAATTGAATAAACACACATAAGGGCATAACTACTTTACAATAACCTTACATTATTATTTAAGTGATGTATACTCTTCTTTTAAATTGAGAAAGAGTTTTGTTTTAAATGTTTACGGTTATTAAAATAAAAGTACATCTACAGAAAAATTGATGAGATAAAGAAAAAGTACCTTATCAATTTTTAGAAGACCTGTCTTATAGAGTAAAGTAAGCTACTGATTAAGTGTGGTGATTTATAAAGTACTATCACTAGATAGAAATTATAACGTAGCGTATAGTATTGTGTACACGATAGTTCTTTTTAAGAAAATATTTAGTTTTATTTATAAATATTGTATGTTTTACTCTTATTCCAATAACGTTTTCTATGTATTTAAGGCTTATATTTGTGCATAATGATAAATACAAAACCAGTTTTTATTAATATCTACTGTTAAATAAATAATTTTTAATAACAACATCTGACATCTATAAACCTACTAACATGGCAATGAAAAGGAACTACAATTATATCCTAGAAGAGGAGAAATTGTCTTTAGACTCATACCGTATTTTTGGAAAATACACAATCTATGCTGACGGGTATATCAATCAAGAATTGAAGAAACAAATTAACTATGCAGCAATTACAGGTAAGCCTTTCATAATTCATGAAAGAAAAAGTTACTATTTAGGAAAGATAGTTCTTACGCTATTTAGAGGAAATAGCTCAAAGAAAAATTTTCTTTATTTGGATGGAAACCCCCAAAATAATAACCTAAATAATTTAATGTGGGGATTATCTCCAGTGAATGCTCAATTTAAAGAGCGCGTAAACGAACTCCCAGATAGGTTAATGAACGACAAAACTGTTTGTTATAAATTACCTTCTTTTCCGGGTACTTATATAGATAGAAAGGGAAGATTTTATACGGTAGAAAAAGGCTATCGCTTAAAACTTTTAAAATCTAGATTACTAGATGGAATTCCAAGCGCATCGTATATAAGTATAGATAAAAAAGGAGCTACAATGTACACGCATATTTGTATGTTAGAAGCCTTTGAGGGAATTAAATATGGTACTGCTAGAATAACGTGGAAAGATGGTGATAAAACGAATGCAACTCTTTCAAACTTAGAAGTAGTAAAAACTAAATCAGAAAATAACCAAAGCGGAAAAAAAGAAGAAGATATAAGTATAGTATAATACGTATCATTTCATCTTTCTAAGAAGTCACTTTAAATTTATTAGAGTGACTTTTTGTTTATAGACCATTGATTATAAATAGTATATAAATTGAAATACGATTTTGGGAAATTTGCTAAAATCGATATTCGATATATTCAGATTCTCTTTATAAGAATAGAAAATATTGAAATACTACAGTGAAAACGTTATTAAATTTTCGAGGATATTATTATCTTAGCAAGGTCAAATAAATTAACAAAGAATTGAATTATAATATGAAATTGGTATTAGAAAAGAAGGACCGCATTCGAATGTTCGAAGAAGGAAATAAACTACCTTATGACTTATTGTTGTTAGCAGATGAAACAATAGATGCTATAGATCAATATATACATGATTCTGAAATTTATATTTACGAAAGAGGAGATGAAACCTTGGCTGTATATGCTTATCAAATGTTTGATGAGGAATCTATTGAAATAAAAAATATAGCCGTTTCCAAGAGCAATCAAGATGAAGGTATTGGTCAGAAAATGTTACTAGATGCCGTTGAAAAAGCAAAGAAAAGAGGTTTTAAGTATGTTTTAATTGGTACCTCAAATGCAGCGTTTAGGCAATTATATATCTATCAAAAATTAGGTTTCGAGTTTTACGAAATTAAAAAGGATTATTTTACTGAGAAGTATCATGAGCCAATTATAGAAAATGGGATTACGTTAAATCATCAGCTTGTTTTAAGAAAGAAATTATTTTAGACATTAAATAAATAGAGAAAGCATCTTATCAAAAATGGTAAGGTGCTTTTTTTATGAGAAGTATTAACAGCTATTCTTGATTGAGGTTTTGAAACAGTTATTAATAACGTAACCTTTGTGGTCTTATACCTAATCGAATTTAAAATGAATAGTAAAGAGAGAAATAGGTTTATATTATTGCTAGGCTTACTAGCCATGATTGGACCTTTTAATATAGATACATGTTTACCAGCACTAACACAAATAAGTAAAGAACTTGGCGTAACGTTTCAGCGTGTTGAAATTAGCATGAGTATCTTCTTTTTGGGCTTTGGAATAGGTCAGTTATTTGGAGGTTATTTTTCTGATATAAAAGGGAGAAAATGGATTGTTTCTCTCGGGTTAATTATTTCGGTACTTGGTAGTATTGTTTTAATTTTCACCCCATCGATAGAAATTTTCTATATTTTTAGAGCATTACAAGGCATTGGAGCTGGTTGTGTTGGTGTATCTGTAGCAGCAATTGTAAGAGATAATTTTGAAGGAAATGAGGCCGCGAGTGTAATGTCTCTAGTAATGATGATTGCAATGGGAGCTCCATTAATAGCACCATCTATAGGAGCTACATTTTTACATTTTAGCACTTGGCATAGTATATTTATTTTTATAGCACTTTATGGTGTTTTTACTCTTGTTTTCTTACAGTTAAGATTAGAGAATGTGATACCACCAAAAGAGAATAGGCATTCTTTTTTTAAAGGGATTAAAAAGGTATACAGTAACAAACCTGCTTTAGGTTATATGGCTGCAATGGCAATTCCATCAGGAGCTTTGTATACATATTTAACTACTGCCCCATTTATTTATCAAGAGTATTTTAATATTCCAGAGAAACAATTTGCCTTATTGTTTGGTGTAAACGGCTTATCATTAATAATAATGAATAAGTTAAACTCTAAATTGGTATTAAAATATTCTCCTAAAAAAATGTTGAATATTGGGTTGAGTGTACATATTAGCACATTAGTAATTCTATTAGTTAGTTTGATTTTATTTAAACCTAACTTCTATTTTATTTTACCTATGATTACGCTTCATGTTTCTACACTTGGATTTATATCTGGTAATGCAACAACAATTGCCTTAGAAAAATTTGATAAGAGTTTAGCAGGTTTGGCTAACTCACAAATGAGAGTTGTTGGTATTATTGTCGGTTCTCTTGCAGGAGCAACAGCAAGTACGTTAAATAACGGAACTTTATTCCCTCCAATTTTAGTAATGATATTTTGTTCTCTTTTAGGAATATTTTTATATACCTTTTCGGAAAGAAAGTATAAAGTAATAGCATAAAATAAGCTATTTTAAATGTAAAAGGAGTAACTGATTTAATCAATTACTCCTTTTTTAATCTGTTTTTTTTCTATTTAGTAGCTTAAAGCTTCTAAAGTGAAATCAAAACCTGATGTATTTCCAGAACCACCCATACGGATTATGTAGTTTGTATTTACTCTACCTGCATCTAAAACATCAGTTCTAATTACATCTGTAGAGTGAGCATTTGCATATTCACTCCAAGAAGAATACGAAGCTGATGGGCTACCTGCAATCACATCATAATCTACAGTTCCATTAGTATTAATACTTATAGTTTTGTTTACACCATCTGTAGATACGTATACATTCATGAAAGAAACAACGTTAGGTTGGTGTATTGTTACTGCAAAAGCAGGAGCTACTTCTGTAACAAGTTTAGCATCATTATCAGTTAAAAGTGTTGCACCGTAAGCCCAAACTTGATACGTATTATCTTTTCTCTGAACAGCAGTACCAGAAACTGCACCCGTAATAATATCTGCTGAAAGAGCTGTTGCTCCAGTAATCGCTGAAGTAGCTAGAACAGGAGTTGTTCCTTCAACTTTTTGACCAATAACTATATCATTAATCGTAAAATCGAATGCTTCTTTCGCATCATTTTTCATTCTTACAATATAGTTTGTATTTACTTTTAAGCCATCAATACGGTTAGTTTGTAGGTAAACCATACCGTTAGTTGTAAAGTAGTCTTGAACTTCTTCCCAAGTTGCAAATTCTGTAGCATATTCGTTATTAATATAAACTTGGAAGTTTTTAGCTGTACTAGCCTCCCATGCATTACTAACATCTACTCTTGCATAAGAACCAAGACCATCTGCATTATCAGAAAAATACATGTTCATGTACTGATTTGGGGCAGTTGTAGTTACTGTATATGATGGAGCTGTTAAAGCATTAATTGCAATGGCATCTGCAGAATTCATTCCTGTTAAAGTGTATGCAGATACTAGATTTTGCATTGCTATAGAAGTACCAGAAACGGAACCATCTGTATTAGCATATAAATTTGTAGCACCCGTAATGTTATCTAAATTAATAACAGTATTTACAGTTTGTAAAGAGCCATCAGAAGGATTATCAAAAGATTCGTTTACAAAGCTTAGTTGAGTATCTAAGTTTACATTATAACTAACCGCCTTACCAGCAATTGCTGTATTCTGATCCGTCAATAAATTGCGCGAAGTTTGAATATTTAGGTTGTAATCTGTACCTCCTATTACATAATAAAATTGATCAGCATTAATTGCTACTTCTTGATTTTGAGTAGAAAGGTGAATTGAATTAATTTCGGACGAATTATTTACCAATACAGCTCCTTGCATTAAGTTCATGTTTATTTCTGTACTCCCTTCGGAGGTAGGTACAGAAATAACATCACTTTCATAATAAGCACTTTCAGAAATGTCTATTTTATTAGTATTAAATTCTTCATTGTAAACTTCAATTTGTAAATCTCCAGTAACATCATGTAATGTAACTGAGCTATTGATGTCTACTTCTCCAATAAATTCCTCTTCACCATTTACAACAATTGTATAGCCATTTGTAACGTAATTATGTTCTACATTTGAACGCATATTAGAAGTTATAGATGATAAACCTGTAAAAGAAACTACTACGTCGTGAGAAGTTGTATCAGGAGAAATTTCTGTGTCGTTAGCACATGAATTAAGATAAAGGATTGCAGCCATAGCTACACCAGACCTAAGGGTAAACTTTGTGATTTTGTTCATTATATTTTTTATGTAAAATTATAATGCAAACATAGTCAGTCAGTTGTGTAGTTAAAGAATATATAATGATTGATTTCTATCAAAAATAGATTTTGAAAGAGAAGTTATCTAAATAAACGTTTCTATTTATCTCTTATAAAGTGATACCAAATAAATAATTTATGAATGTTACTATATATTTGATTTTAATTTATAAGAAATTGATTCTAGATAATTGTTTAAATATAAACTTTTTAGAAAGGTGAATAAGATTAATATACCAAGGTAAATTATTCCACTTTAAGACAGGTAACAAAACTCTATCTTTAGTGAAACCCTCAAAATAAGGACGAAGTTGTTTTTTGTAATGAGTATCTAAATCCGATAAGTTTACATAAGTTCCAAAATGGAGGGTTGTATCTTGATTAAGATTTGATTTAATAAACTCACTTAAAATATAATTTCTAGAATTTTTTGACCTTGAAGCTTCCGTTGCGGTATTTAATAGATATTGAAAATGATTTTTATGTTTGATAAATATGGAAACAGATTCATGCGTATTATTATCAGTAGTTGCAAAAATTGAAATAGCATTATGTTTAGCAAGTGCTTTATACAGTTGTTGTAATTGATCTTTAATGTAGTTTATATCTATGTCTCCTATTCTTTTGGCAGTATGTTTTTCGAATAAATCAAGAAAAGTATCTATTTCTGAAAGTTCAATTTTCTCATTATTTCTCTTAATTCCACGTTTAATATTCATTTTTTTATCCTTGGAGAATTGAGCATAAATATTCTCCCAAGCGTTGTTTAAAGAAAGTGCTATATCTTCAACATAAAAAGTAGTGGCAACAGTATTTTTAGAATTGAATGTATAATCAATACAATAAGGGATTTTCTT
Organism: Flammeovirga pectinis; assembly: GCF_003970675.1. Classification (GTDB taxonomy): domain Bacteria; phylum Bacteroidota; class Bacteroidia; order Cytophagales; family Flammeovirgaceae; genus Flammeovirga; species Flammeovirga pectinis. The sequence goes on along the minus strand of NZ_CP034563.1, from coordinate 405,673 downwards.
TTTTACGAGTTTTAGTGCAATAGGAGTATAATCAGCTGCATTTTTTAAAACAGAAAAGTAACCAAGTTCATGTGTAAAAAGGGGCATTTTGATAAAATTGAAACCTTGCCTTTTTAGAACGGGGAGAGGCATCACCCATAAATAGCCTTCATTTTTTTTTAAGACAACAGCCCACCAATTTGGAGAGGTAATATCAAGATACCAAGAAAAGGCAAATACAACAGATTGTACAGAATCTTCAATACACCTATCCCATAATGAAGTATCTATTTGCGTTCTTTTTAAAAGTTGAAGTTCTTCTTTCATCCATTCATCAGTTTCTCTGTAAATATAACTTCTTGAATAAAAAAAATAGCATCTCAATTAATTGAAATGCTATTCTATAGACATCATTAAGATGTTTATCTTTATTCAGCTTTCTTCTTTCTAGTTCTTTTAGGAAGTTTTGCAATTTCTTCTTCAACAAATTTGTTCATTGTAGAATAATCAACGATTGCAACAACAGTTCCACCCTCAGGTAAACTTTCTCCTACATCGTAACTATAAAGAGATAATCTAGAATATACCTTTCCATTAGACGACGCTAGGTATTGACGATTTGTATGTAACTCTTTTTCTGTGTCAAAGAGTAGTGTGTAACTTTTCGAATCTAGAGTGATTTCCATATTGTTAAATATTAGAGATATGGGGATGAAAGATATTTATATATATTAATTCCTCAATTAGCCATCTTCTTAACTAAAAGCGGAAGCGTAATTTACGATTATTTTAGTTGTATATGTATGATTCTAGTCTAATATTTTACTTTTAACTTATTATAGAACAATATATCGTTAAAATTGTATCAAATAGAATGCTTTTTATCTATATAAATTACTTATTTTAGTAGCAAATAAACTGAAAATTATATGTATTTATTTTTTGATACGGAAACAACAGGCTTACCTAAAAACTGGAAGGCTCCAATGACAGAAGTAGACAATTGGCCAAGGATAATTCAACTCGGATATCAGCTATATAATACTAAACAAGAACTGGTAAAAGAGTATGCTCAATTGATTCAACCTGATGGTTGGGTTATTCCTAAAGAAAAATTTTGGATAGACCATGGTTACTCAACTGAACAAAATGTAAAAGAAGGTATTCCTATGCCTAATGCAATTCAGGAATTTATTCAGGATATTGAAAAAAGCCAGCATATAGTTGCTCATAATTTGAGTTACGATCATAATGTTTTAGGAGCAGAAATGATTCGTTACGGTCAGTTTACGCGCCATAAAACAAATAAATATTGTACTAAAGATTTAACGGTAGATTTCTGTAAACTTCCGGGTAATTATGGGAAATATAAATGGCCTAAGCTAGAAGAATTACATCAGATATTATTTAACGAAAACTTTGATGGAGCCCATGATGCATTGAACGATGTTCGAGCTACAGCAAGGTGCTTCTTTGAGTTATTAAATAGAAAGGAAATCAATTTGATAAAGTAAAAATTTGGAAGAATCGACTTTAAAATCATTTATGATTTCATAATACTATAGGCATCCTTTTTTTAGAAGAAGGATGTTTTTTTTTACTCTAATTCTACTTTTATACCTATTTAGAGAGCGTATTAACCCTATTGAGTCAATTATGTGCTTATATAAGTTCATTTAATGTTCAAATCACACTTTTACCTTTCGTACTTTGCTTAAGTGATTACTAATAACATAACGCATTTTTTAGTTTAACTATTTACTACAGATTTCGATGAAAAATATTACTATCTTATATTTTATATTCCTCTTATTTTTTGGCCTTCAATTTACGACTATTGGCCAACAGAATAAAAAAAATGTATTACAAAAAAATGGTTGCGATTATAACGAAAAGGATTGGATAGAAATTCCATTATCAGGAAAAAAAGGAGAAATTACTTTAAAGGTTAATTATGCAAAATGTTTTCTTGATTTAAGTGATTATAAAAATTTAGCTATTGAAGTTGATAACTCATCGAAAGCAGCTCTAGATTATTTTATCACAGTTCGTGGAAAGACAACATATAAGAAGCAACAATCTAGATATTTACTTGCAGCTGGGGAACGTAAAATAGGAAAGGTAATTCTTATGCGTCCAATCCTTGATAAGCAAGATACCTGGGTAACTACTTTAGGTGATCTAAAAATGTACCCTTATGATATGCATCCAAGGTGGGATGCTTTTGACCTTAAAAAGACAACATTTGTATCTGTAAAAATAGCTTGGGAGAAACCCTCTTCTAAAACAGAAACAATAAAATTAAAAGCTCCTTATGGAATAGATACTTATGAATTTGGTAAACATCCTCACTTCGATTTACCCCTTCCTGTTGTTGATAATATGGGTCAATTTATTTCTGATACTTGGGAGAATAAAGTACCTAACACTGAGGAGTTGACAAAACAAGGGAAAAAGGATCTTCATAAATTTATTGATAAAGGATATGACAATGTTGAATTTAATAAATATGGAGGTTGGTTAAATGGGCCTCAATTTGGAGCAACAGGTCATTTTTATGTTAAAAAATATAACGACAAATGGTTTTTTATAGATCCTGAAGGATTCCTTTTTTGGTCTATAGGTGTAACAGGCGTGAATGGAGGTTCTGCAACACCTACTCAAGGTAGAAAAGAACTGTTTCCTACTTTAACTGAAAATGAATTATCTAGTAATATAGGTAGTTTATTAAAAGAGGCTGAAACATGGAAAGGAATTGATTTTCATTCAAGAAATCTAATTAGAAAATATGGTTTAGATTGGAAGACAACTCACCCAAAAGTCTCTTTAGGTAGAATGCATACTTGGGGAATGAATACATACGGAGCGTGGTCGCAAGTTACAAAAGGACAAAAAATGCCTTATACCTTAATAGTACATCCTAATGTTGTCAATTTTGGGAAAGCTGATAAAGTTCCTGATCCATTTTCAGAAGAATTTAAAGAAGACCTTAGCCGTAGGTTAAAAATGATGGCGAATAAATATAAAGGAGATGAATGGAATTTAGGTGTTTTTGTTCAGAACGAGATTCATTGGGGAAAAACGCATCACACTGTTCCTTTAGCTGTTTTAAACTCCCCAAATTCGGTTGCGGCAAAAAAAGAGATGTTAAAATTTTTAGGAAAAAAATATACTTCTATTGATAATTTGAATAAAGAATGGGGAAGTTCATTCACTTCTTTCGAAACTATAAAAGTAAGAACTATAAATAAATACAATGATACTTTTAAGACGGATATGCACGATTTTTTACGTCATCATGCAGAAACTTTCTACAGGTTATCAAAAGAGTTGGTTGAAGAATATATGCCAGGACACTTGTATCTAGGAAGTAGAATTCATGGTCAGATTATGGAAAAAAACAGCATTGTACAAGAGGCTGCAGCTAAGTATTGTGATGTAGTAAGTTTTAATATTTATAGATATTCTGTCTCTGACTTTAAGCCCTTATTTAATGCTGATAAACCTGTAATTATCGGAGAGTTTCATTTTGGTGTTGCAAGTAAAGGTGTTTGGGGAGATGGTTTGCAAAATGCAACTTCTGATGAACATCAAGCAGATCTTTATAAGGCTTATATGAAAGGAGCAATGGAGCATGAGAAAATTATTGGTGCACATTGGTTTCAGTGGGTAGATCAATTAACAACAGGTAGAAAAGATGGCGAAAATTATAGAATTGGATTAGTGGATATTACAGATCAACCTTTTGATCAACTTACAAATGCTGTAAAATATACATCAGATACTTTGTATGAAACTAGAGTTGGTCTAAAACAATAAAATAATTAGGAAACCAAGTTTTTGACTATTGATCTTATTTTGATCATATAAAGTATTCAAAATCGATATGAAGTCAAAATAGTGTTTGTAGTGGTTTAAATATGTAAAATAAACACTAATAATAAGTGTCATATTTGATTATAAATTTTTTAATATAAATAGCGTATGGATTTTTTAGCAATAACATTAATTGTATTCGCAAGCTTCTTTCAAGGAACTTTTGGTTTGGGAATGAAACATATAGCTCCTCTGAAATGGGAGAATTGGTGGTTAGTACATTCGTTTGTAGCCATGATAGCCTTTCCAATTGTGTGGTCTTTAATAGTTGTTCCAGAAACATTTGAAATTATTGCTGGTACAGATCCATCTGTATTAACAATGGCAATGCTCTATGGGTTTCTGTGGGGAATTGGGGGAATTTTATTTGGTATTAGTGTAGAATATACTGGCATATCTATAACTTATGGTATTGTAATGGGACTTGCGGCATCTGTAGGCTCATTAATTCCATTGTTTCAAATGGAGAAATTACCAGATAATATCGGAGCTGTTTTAGCTGGAGTAGCACTCTTATTAGTAGGTGTTGGTATTACTGCAGTGGCAGGAGTGAAAAGAGATAGTGTTCAAAATAACACGCAAGAAGATACAGAAGAAGAAGATGGTGATGTTTTAGTAGCCGTTGCTCCTAAGATACAAACACCTAAAAAATCTATAAAAGCAGGTGTAATAATTGCTACTGCATGTGGTGTTTTATCGGCCTTTTTAAATGTAGGTTTCTCTAATGCGGCACCAGTAGCGGCATCGGCAGTAGCTAATTTTGGAGCAGATCCAAAAGACGCAAGTTTAGTAGCTTGGGTAGTAGTACTTCTTGGTGCATTTGTAATGAACGGTGGTTATGCTGTCTTTAAATTAGTTCAAAATAATTCATGGTCATCGTTTCAGGTGGCCAATAGCGGTAACGCATATAAATGGTCAGTTTTAGCAGGTTTATTCTGGTTTGCAGCACTTGGTGTTTACGGACAAGGAGCAGCACTTATGGGAAATTTAGGTCCTGTAATTGGATGGCCAATTTTATTAGGATTAGCACTTATTATTAGTAACGTTTGGGGATACAGATCTGGAGAATGGAAAGGAGCAAAAGGTCCTTTTAATATTCTACTAGGTGGATTAGCAGTATTAATTGTAGCTGTTTGTATTCTAGGTTACGCAAATTATTAACAAAAACGACTTCTTACCCGACCAACAAGCGATTTACAAACAAAAATTATGTCATGAAAATTAAAGAAATTAAACCTTATGTTATTTCACAACAACTCGAAGAGCCTTTCTACTTCTCTCAGTGGGAATACGCTTCTAGAAAAATTTGTTTAGTGAAAATAACTTTAGAAGACGGTACGTACGGATGGGGAGAAGGCTACGGTCCTGCTGATGTTTTAAAAGCAGGAATAGAGTTTTTTAAACCATTTATTATTGGAAAAAATGCATTAGAGCACGAAGAAATTTGGCAGACAATGTATATGCGTTCTCTTGATTATGGACGTAGTGGAGTTTTCCAAGCAGCAGTGAGTGCAATAGATGTTGCCTTATGGGATATAAAAGGAAAGGTTTTTAATCAACCTGTATCCGTTTTATTAGGAGGTGTGAAAAACCCTGTTATTCATCCTTATGCTACTGGGTTTTATTTTACGCAGTCGCCAACATTGGAGGCAGATTTAGTAAAAGAAGCCAAACTATATAAGAAACTTGGTTTTAAAGCTGCCAAAATGAAAGTTGGTTTAGGGATCGAAAAAGATGTTTTTTATGTTGATTTATTAAGTAAAGCATTAGGACCTGACATTAAATTAATGATCGATTCTAACCATGCTTATAATTATAGAGAAGCACTAGAACTGTGTAATAGATTAAAAAATTACAATATAGGTTGGTTTGAAGAACCTGTTTCTCCAGAAGATTATAATGGCTATAAAAGGCTTAGAGATAATACTGATATTCCTATTGCTGGAGGGGAGTGTGAGTATTTAAAACACGGTTTCAAACGTCTTTTTGATGCTGACGCTGTAGATATTGCACAACCAGATATTTGTGCATCGGGTGGTTTAACTGAGGCTAAACGTATTGCAACTCTTGCATCTACTTATCATAAAGATATTGTGCCACACTCTTGGGGTACTTGGATTGCAATTAGTGCTGCAGTACACTTTGTGGCAAATTTAGATAAGAACCCAGGCAGAATGTTTGGAGAAGCACCAATGATAGAATTGGATAGAACCGAAAATCCACTTAGAGATAATGTGACTTTCTCTGATGTGAAAGTGGAAAATGGCAAAATATTAATACCTACAACACCAGGTTTAGGTGTAGATGTGAATCAAGATTACTTAGAAAAATATGCAAGCGATAATCGAAGAAAAGAAAGCGTTGAAGTTTGGTAAGAAAAAACTTTATATCAACGGAGAATTAGTTGAAGGGTCTACTAATGAAACTTCTTTTGTGACATGTCCTCATGATAATGAGCCTATTGCAGAAGTAGCCCTAGCAACTTTAGAAGATACAAAAAGAGCTCTAGATGCAGCTCAAGAAGGTTTTAAAGTTTGGTCTAAACTCCCTTTAGAAGAGCGTTTAGAGTGGATCAATAAACTAAGAAATAAATTATTAGAAAACAGCGATTTACTTCGTGAAGCTGTAAGTAATGAAATGGGTAAAACATGGGATGCAACCGAAGAGGACATCACTAGTATTACTGATTCGTTAAAGTTCTATTCTGATGAAATCCGCGTGAAGTCGGATTTTGAAATTGAGGATAGAGCTGGAACGCATACGCACAGAATGGTATATCAACCATTAGGTGTTGTAACAGCATTTTTAGCGTGGAACTTCCCGTTATTAAACTTAGGATTTAAATTAGGGCCTGCATTAGCTGCTGGTTGTTCTATTGTAATTAAAGCGTCAGAATCATCTTCTGTATCCTCTTTAATTATTGCAGAATTAGCACACGAAATAGGTTTCCCAAAAGGAGTAATTACAGTACTTTTTGGTAACCGTCAGAATGTGGGAATACCTTTATGCGAAAGTACAATTCCTCGTTTGGTAACCATGATTGGTTCTACATTTACGGCTCAAAAATTAATTGAGCAATCTGTAAAAACTTCCATCAAACGTTATTCTATGGAATGTGGTGGTAATGCACCATTTATTCTTTTTGAAGACGGTAATTTAGAAGATGCGCTTGGAATTACAACGGCAATTAAGTTCGGAGGTAATGCTGGTCAAGTTTGTGTTGCACCTAACCGTTTATTTATTCAAGAAGGTGTTCATACAGAATTTGTAGAGAAATTAGTAGTCAATGCTAAAGCTACAAAACTTGGTTTTGGTAAAGAAAATAAGCCAGATATGGGGCCTTTAGCAAATAATGCACAGCTAAGAGCTGTAGAAAAATTTGTTGCTCAGTGTGTAGAACAAGGCGGTGAAATTCTTGCTGGTGGTAAGACATTAGAAGGACCTGGTTGCTACTTTGAACCTACAGTTATTGTAATGGATAATCCGAAAGCACCCATTTTACAACACGAAGTATTTGGACCTGTATGTGTGATCTTGAAGTTTAAAACAAAAGAAGAAGTAGTTGCTTATGCCAACGATTCTGATGCTGGTTTAGCTTCTTATGTATTTACTGCAAACGACGACTTAGCCGATGAAATTGCTATGGAGTTAGAATTTGGAGAGGTACAACAAAATGGAGTAAGGTACGATATCAATTTGCCGCACTTAGGTGTTAAAAATAGTGGTATAAGTATGGATTGCTCTAAATATGCTTTAGACGACTACTTGATACTTAAAAGAGTATCAAAAAAAATATAATTAAAGATGAGCTTACCAGAAAAGTTTATCAGTTGTGATTGGGGTACTTCTAATTTTCGTCTTCGTTTAATCAAGACAGACACATTAGAAGTACTCGATGAGCACAAAACTGATAAGGGAGTGAAAAAGCTTTACAGTGAATTTCAATCTCAAAAAAGGCTAAATCAAGATAGATTTTTTTCTGATTATCTAACAGAACAACTAAAAGAAGTAACTTCTCTGGAAGGGGAAAATGTAGTTGTAGCTTCAGGAATGGCGTCTTCATCAATTGGTATGAGAGAGTTAGGATATTCTGCAATGCCTTTTGATGCCTACGGAAAAAACCTCTTTAGCAGATCAATTTCACTTAGTAAAAAACTGCAGATATTATTAGTATCAGGAGCAAAAACTAAAGAAGATGTAATGCGTGGAGAAGAAATTCAGGCAGTTGGTTTATCAGAATTTCTACCGATAGAAAAGACGGGTGTGTTACTTCTTCCAGGAACACATAGCAAACACCTACATTACGAAAAAGCATCTTATGATGACTTTAAAACATTTATGACAGGCGAATTATTTGAGATCATTTCTTCTCAAAGTATTTTAAAATCTTCGTTGGAAAAAACAGACTACTCTAAAAAGTTTGAGAAATCTTTTATTGAAGGGGTGAAGAAAGGAGCGGAAGGATTTACGGCCTCTTTGTTCTCTATTAGGGCAAAAGATTTAATGAAGAATGCAACAAAACAAGAAAACTACTTTTTCTTAAGTGGACTATTGATTGGAGACGAATTGGCCTACCTCAATAATGATGATTCTACTATTAGTGTAGCTGCAAACGGTACACTTGGCGACTTATATAAATTAGCTTTAGAAGAAATTTTAGACGATAATAGTCGTTTAAACTTCATAGAAGAAGAAGTACTCGAAAAAGCATTGCTGATAGGTCAGCGTAAAATTTTAGAATCATATGAAAAATAATTCATTTTCTTGGGATGCATTTAACGATGCACCCGTAGTTGGTATTATGCGTGGAGTTACAATAGATACTATCCACCGTATTATTCCTATATATATTAAAGCAGGTTTTTCTACAGTAGAAATTACAATGAATACTGAAGGAGCAACTGACTTAATTGCAGAAATGCGAAGTGTTTATCCTCAAATTAATGTAGGTGCAGGTACTGTTTGTTCTTTAGAAGACCTTCAGAAAGCAGCAGATGCCGGAGCACAATTTATTGTTACACCTATTATAAATGAAGAAATTTTTGCTCCTTGTAAAGCATTAGGTTTACCAATTTTTCCGGGTGCGTTAACACCTACAGAAATTTACAAAGCATGGACTTTAGGAGCAGATGCAGTAAAAGTATTCCCTTGTTCACAGTTTGGAGTTGGTTACATTAAAGATGTATTGGCACCTTTAAATACAATTAAACTTTTACCAACAGGTGGAGTAGATAAGAAAAACATTGGCGAATTCTTTAAAGTTGGTGCCGTAGGTGTTGGCATGGGTGGATCATTGTTCGATAAAGCACTTATACAACCTGGTAAAGAACTAGAATTAGAAGCACATTTTGCTCATATTAAAGCAGAAATTAAAGGTGTTCAGGAGCCTACTTTAGCATAAGAAAATTCTGATATAAGCGATACTCAAAAGGCTAGTAGACACCTGTTTACTAGTCTTTTTGTATTGTTGTATTTTATATATTACGTAGTAAATTAGATATGATTTCACCTTTAAATTGACCTTTCTAAATTATATTGTAGGGGTCAATTTTATCTTTTAATATGAGAATTGGAAGAAAGTATTTATACTGAAACTTTAGATTGATCACGTTTTAGCTTCGTTTATATATTAAATAATGTGATAATTAAAGAGGTAAATATCCACAATTTCAATACAAGTATCTGATTTGAAAACGAAGTTTATTTTTTTAATGAGGTATTTTTGATTGAAATCTATAAAAAGTATAATTTTTAATGCATTCATAATCTCCGCTATTATATTTGTATAGAAAATAATAAAAGATTGAATGAAAGATTTATATTATGGAATTGCATATACTGTAATTCTAATTGCATTGCCAGTTTTGGCATATAACTTTAATGGAAATAGTATTTTAGACGGTATTTTTTCTGTTTTGTTTTTAGGATGGCTAGCATTTATGTTTATCCGTCTAGCAAATTGGCTGAAAAACTTAAGCTAATTTATATACTATTTTAGATCAAGAATTAAACCTATACAACATCAAAATTATGCAAGAACTTCCTTTTAAAGAGATACCTCCAATACCTGATAAAATTAACGGGACTAACATTATTTCAAGAATGATTGATGGGCTCGGGTTTAGGTATTATTGGGCTACAAATGGCCTCACATCTTCAAATTTAAAATTCTGTCCTGTAGAAGGAAGTAGAGATATGATTGGCTTAATTGGTCATATTTATGACCTTGCTTACGGTACTAATAAAGTTTTAGGAGGAAATTTTAAGAAAAAAGAATTATCAGAATTTAAAGATTTAAGAGCAGAAACATTAGCACTGTATTGGGATACAAGCACGCGTCTTAAAGGAATGGATCCGGACGATTTAGAGAACTATAATTACATGGGTTCAGCACAGAATTATCCCTTTTGGTACCTTTTAAATGGGCAAATTGCCGATGCATTAACACATGTAGGTCAGATACTTAGTTGGAGACGTATAGATGGTAACCCTCAAGAAAAAGGAGTAAATGTCTTTTTAGGAAAGAAAATATAATTATTTTTATAGAATACTGTGTTTGTGTAACAATAAGTTAAACTGTAACATTTTTTAATGCAAATAATTCTTATTATGTTTGTTATGTAAGCAATTAGTTTTGCATACAACTTTAATATACTAGCTTGAAAAATTTGACATAACTTTTTGAATTCCAATTCTCATTTCATTCTCTATGTGGTTGGACTTTAAAATAACAAACAAATCCTATGAAAAGAAAATTTCAATTTTTTTCCTCCGTTTTTCTCGGAGTTTTGACTGTAGTTTTTACCCTTCTGTTACTACTTTTGGTTGTTAATATCGATAGTATGTATAGCGAAGTTCAAAGTGATTTTTTATCAATCTTATTTTTGGTTATCACTTTTGTTTGTATTCTGTTCTCAGGCCATCTTTCTAAAGAGATGTATAACAGATTCAAAAGTTGGAAATTACATTAAGCAAACACACACATTTATTATAGAAAAAGGTGATTATGGAGCAACAGTAGCATTCATAATCACCTTTTTTAGTAGTAAACTGTTTTTATATTTTTGCGTAACCGACATTCTCTTCATTAGAAATTTCTTTTTTGCCTTTGAATGATTTTTTATACGCTTTATATTCCTTTTTAAATGTTCTCCATTCTTTTCCATTCATAACGTAGGCTTTATCTACAGTCTTGTCTCTAGTGATTGCCTGAATGGTAGGTAGAGGAGCCACAATTAAGAAGTAAGGATTAAGTAACACAAGTGTCCAACCAGATACGGCAAACATTGTAGACATTCTTGCATTTCTATATTTTTTAGTATGCTCATAATAAAGAGCATCTTCTGGAACAGCACTAACTTGAATGCTATCTCCATATATTTTTGCCACACGCTGAGCAGAATATAAAGTTTGCACCTTAACACTGTCAAAACTAGCTACTTTTTCTTTTTTTAATTTTGTAACAGGAACAACAATAGAATCACCTTCTGTATAGAAAGTAACATTATCAAGCTGGTTTGGAGTTTTTATTGAAGAGGCTACTGCCTGAACTACTAAAACTAGCTGAGCATTTGCATTTAGAATACAAAAGGTAAATAGTGATAGAACGAGTATTATCTTTTTCATAGAGTTTTAAAGTATATTCAATTACTAATATCATCTTGAAAAAAATATCACCAATTAAAAATTAATTATTTGCTATAATGTACTTTTCAAATCACAAATATACATTAGGAGTAGATCAATAATAGTTATGAAATGTTTTATCTACTGCTCAAATATTTAATTTACCTTAAACGTTACTATCTCTATTTCTTAATTTCTGTTTAAATGAATTTTCTGGTAGTCTCTAGGACTTACATTCTTAATCTTTTTAAACTGTCTATTAAAGTTAGTTTGGGAATTAAACCCACAACTATAAGTAATCTGACTAATTGATAATTCATTAGTAATTAGTAGTTTACAAGCATGCCCAACTCTTACCTCATTTAGAAATTGTGAGAAGGGTTTATGTGTTCTTTTCTTAAAGAATCTACAAAAAGGAGAAATACCTAAGAAAGATAGTTCTGCCACTTCTGAAAGTTGGATATCTCTATGGAAATTTTCTAATACAAATTGGTAGACTTTATCTAATCGCTTAGAATCCTTATCATTAATGTCTTCACTAAATCCGCTACTAACAAAAATATTGATATCTTCTTCTATTGATAATTTGTGTAGAATTTGTAGTACAGTTTGCATACTTTCAAACCCCTGAGATGTTTGTAAATCTACAAGGTGCTTAAAGATTTCTTTCTTTACTTTTTCATTTCTAAATTCAATACCATTTTTTGCTCTGCTTAAAAGTTTGCGTAAAGAAACAGACTCATGCATTTGTAAAAAAGTATCTCCAAGAAACTTAGGGTCAAATTGAAGAATCAAAGAATCAGTAGCTAAACCTAAGTTGTTGTAGTATTCTGGAGAGTTTTTCCAAAGATGAGGTAAATTTGAGCCTACTAAAACCAATTCTCCCTCATTGAACTCAGCCACATGATCACCAATAAAGCGTAATCCGTTTCCTTTATTGACGTAAATAAGCTCTAATTCTTTATGAAAGTGCCATTGTTCGTCTAAACATGGCTTTTGATTTCTGTATATCGCAAAACTCTTGTTTGTAGGTGCTAATTTCTTTTCAAGTAATCTCATTTCATCATTTTTTGTGTCGTTGTAATGTAAATATTGTACTTATTTTGTTACTTGTCAACAGAATTGCAACAAACTATGTCAAATAAGTACTACTTTCAGTAGAAATGTGTCTTATATACACTAATAAAAAGTGAGATATTTGAATTGTTAATTAATTTAAAATATTGAAGCTTTTTAATTAAATAGTTTTGAAAATTTAGAATTAACACTTAAGGCTCTTAGAAAAGGATTGATGTGATCCTTAATTGAAATGAATTAAACAGGCACTCTACTACTATTACTATTTAAACTATTCATCTGACAAAGAATAAACATAATATAATAGTGGAAGGGAATTAATGAAATTCTCAAAATGAAGAAAAAATTATTATTTTTTGTAGCCCTACTTTTTTGTTCGCTACAATTACTAGCACAAGACGTATTCCAACTTAATGGTCTTATCAAAGATGATACAGGCCAGGCTTTACCTGGAGTAAGTGTAGTCATTAAAGGTACGAGCACTGGCTCAATTACTAACATTGATGGTCAATTTAAGATTGAAGCTAAAAAAGGAGATGTTCTCCACATTAGTTTTATTGGAATGTTACCTCAAGACATTACAGTGGGTTCACAAACTAGCATTTTAGTAAAAATGAAAGAAAATGTGGAACAACTGGATGAAGTTGTTGTTACTGGATATGGAGAAATGAGAAAGCGTGACTTAACAGGTGCACTTACTCAAATTGAAGAATCTACTGATGTAAAAGCACAGTATAACACTGTGGATGGGCTACTTCAAGGACGTTCATCTGGTATTCAAGTTATTGGAAATGATGGTAGTGCAGGTGGTGCAACCTCTGTAAAAATACGTGGTACTAACTCTTTAAGAGGAAATAACGAACCTTTGTACGTTGTTGATGGTATAATAATTTCTACTGCTGGTGAAGGGATGAGTAGTCCTTTTGAAGGCGGAGGCGGATATGCAATGGGTGCTCAAAATGGTCTAGCTGGTATTAACCCAAGAGATATTGAGTCTATGGAAGTCTTAAAAGATGCTTCTGCTACAGCAATCTACGGTTCTCGTGGTGCAAATGGTGTAGTTTTAATTACAACCAAGAAAGGAGAAAAAGGAAATGAGAAAGTTACGGTATATGCAAATACATCAATTTCTAATTTTCAAAATGAAATCCCTGTTTTAAATGGTCATGAATATGCATCATTTATTAACGAAGTGAAATTCAACCAAGGCTTACGACCAGTTTATAACATTGACCCTAACACTAAAGAAGTGACCGATTTTACTACCGGTGATAAGTTTGAGTCAATTAATTGGCAAGAAGAAATATATAAGCAAGCTGTAAGTTATAATGCAGGAGCAACTTTAAGTGGAGGGTCTAAAAAATCTAACTACTATATTGCTGCAAACTATAGAGATAACCAAGGTTTACAATCAGTTGCTAAATCTACAGGAGGTGATTTCAGAATTAATTATAATAGAAATGTAACTGATAAGTTTAACTTCAATATTAAATCAAACTTATTTTACAATAATGGATCTCAATCTCAGTCAGGATTAGCTGCAGGCGGTAATGCTTCGATTGTTACGCAAGCAATTTTTTCAAAACCTTTAGTGGGAGGTCAATTTAGTGATGAAACGACTGACAATGCAGATACGAACAATACTCCATTAAAACGTATGTTAGGAAACGATGATTTGACGGAAGAATTAAGATCTCAATTATCGTTAAACATGAAGTACAAGTTCAATAAGTATTTAAGTTATACTTTTAGAGCTGGTGCTGATATTAGAATGAAAAATAGAGAAGTTTGGTACGGAACAGGAACTTCAAGAGGTGACCGTTCTAATGGAACATACAATCAATCTGAGCAAAGCAGAAGATCGTTTACTATGGATAACCTTTTGATGTATAACAGAACATTTAAAAAGAAACATAGAATTAATACAACTGTAGGTGTTACTTATGATGGTGTGAATCAAACTGATCAAGTATATGGAGTGGCAGATTTTGCAAATCAATCGTATAGAACTGAATTCCCTCAGTTGGGTAAAACAGTAATAATGCCTTATTCTAAAAATATTACGGAGTATACTGTATTATCTGGTTTGGCAAGAGCTAACTATACTTTTAAGAACAGATATATCATTACTGCATCAATTAGAGCAGATGGTTCTTCTAAATTTAGAGAAGATAACCAATGGGGGTACTTTCCATCCTTATCAACTGCATGGTATGTTTCTGACGAACCTTGGATGAAAGGATTAAATACAGTATCTAATTTAAAATTACGTGCAGGATGGGGGGAAACAGGTAACCAATCTGTACAGCCATATAGATCTTGGCAAAACTACACTACTGGCAGATATGTTGATGCTGGTGGAAATACAGTAATGACTGCTAACCCAATGAACTTTGAAAACCCTAACTTAACTTGGGAATCGACGGCTCAAACAAACGTTGGTATTGATTTAGGCTTCTTCGACGATAAAGTGACATTGGTGACTGATTTTTATTACAAGCAAACGGATGATTTATTACAGCAAGTTCAAATTCCAAACTCAACTGGCTTTGGATCTTACTTAACAAATAGAGGTTCTTTGGAAAGTAAGGGTATGGAATATGCGTTAAACGTTGTTGCTTATGATAAGAACGATTTAAAGATTCAGGTAGGTGGTAACATCTCATTTAACAGAACAATTATTACAGATTTAGGAGTGCCAAATTCTACTTTCTATCAAGATGGTAAAGAGGTGACAAAAGAGATGATCCAAGGGGGTAATATCTCAACAGGATTTACTTTAAAATCACCTGCTAACTTATTTATTGTAGGCGAGCAATTAGGCTTATTCTATGGTTATAAGTCAGATGGAATTTATTCTTCAGCACAAGAGGCACAAGACAGCCCGTTAGTAAATGGTAAATCTTCTGTAGCTGGAGATATCAGATATGTTGACCTTAACGGTGATGGTGTAATTAATGCAGATGATAGAACAACAATGGGTAATCCAAACCCAATGTTTAACTATGGTATGAACATCAATGCTTCATATAAAGGAATATCATTATCAGTATTATTTACAGGTGTGTATGGTAATCAAATCATGAATTCTGGTTTAGCATTCTATGGTTATCCAGATCCAATGTGGGGTAATAATAGTGTACGTCATGATACATATACAAACAATTGGTCAGAGAGTAATCCAAACGGTACTAACCCTAGAGTGGGATATGGATATACTGAAGGGTACAATAACATAATCTCAGATAGGTTATTAGAAGATGGAAGTTATTTAAGATTATCTACTGTAACGTTAGCTTATGATGTACCAACAAATAAACTTGGTATGAGTAAAATTAAAGGTCTTAATGTATATGTTACAGGAAGAAACTTATTTACAATCACAAACTACACTGGTTACGATCCAGAAATAACTTCTTACCTATACGATGGTACAATCTTAGGTGTTGACTGGCAGACAATGCCTAACCCAAGAACATTCATCTTTGGTTTTAACTTATCGTTCTAATTGATAAACACAACTGACATGAAAAAGAATAATATCTTAAAATATATACTATTACCTCTCTTAATTTTATCATCGTGTACTATTAAGGAAGAGCCACCTTTTGCAGATAAAGAGTTAATCTATGCAGGAGATCAAGGACAAAAAGCAGTATTAGATGGTTTGTATGCTATGCTTATTGAGTTCCCTGGTTATAAGCAAGGATTTCATGAAACAAGACAAATACATTCAGGTATCTTAAATTCAAGACAAGCATCTTTACAAGCTACAGTTGGTTCTTTAAATATAGACCCAACTTGGAATCAAAATGATTTTTCTTGGGGTAATTATTATACATTGGTTTATAGAGCAAATCAATTATTAGTAGATATAGAAGTAAAAGAAACATCTACTGCGTATAATATAGATGTAGTTGGGAATGCATTATTCTTACGTGCTTTTTCTTATTTCCATTTGGTAAGAAGCTGGGGTGAAGTTCCATTAATTACTACACCAACTAATTTGGAGACTTTATATGTTGGTAAGTCTACAAAAGGTGAAATTTATACACAAATTATAGCTGATTTAACGTTAGCTGCAGAGTATTTATCTGAAGGTGGTTTAGCACCTGGATATCCTAAAAAATATGCTGCCGAAATGCTTTTAGGTAAAGTGTATATGTGGTTAGCTTCTGCAGAAGACAGTGGTGAAGAAGATGTATTAATCTCTGGTGTTCAATACGAAACAGATACAACTTCTGGTACTGAACTTACATATTGGCAAAGTGCTTTAGCACATGCATCTAAAGTAGAAGGTCAATATATGCTAACTTCTGATTACAGAACATTATTTGCTGGAGCAGATGGTAACCATACAGAAGAAAGTATTTTTGAAGTGAACTTTAATAGCGAAGTAGCTCAGGTTTCTTACACTGCATTATTTACACCAAACAACTGGACAAAAGGTTTAAATAATTATGGTAGAATAGTTGTTAACCCAGAGGTTTACGCTAGTCATCAAAACACACATGAAAATGACCCAAGATTTAAAGGAAATTTCTTAGGAGATTATAATGGGTATTCTAGAAATCAAAGTACAGGTGAAATTATTATTGCTCCTTGGGGCACTAATTTTAAAATAAATGATGCAGGTAGATTAAACCTTAAAACAAACCAAATGGGATTAGGCTATGCTGTATTAACAAAGCATATGATAAAAGATAGAGAACAGACTACTTTAGATTCACCTAAAGGGTTTATCATCTTTAGATATGCAGATTTATTATTAATGCTTGCTGAAATTGAAAATGAATTAGGAAATACTTCTAAAGCAGAAACGTATCTAGCAAAAATATTAGAAAGAGCTAGAACATCTACGTATTTAAATGTAAATGGTGATGTTCAATCTGGAAATGGTATTGATCCAATATTACAACCAGGTCAATCTCAAGATGAGATGAGAGAGACAATTTTTCAAGAAAGAATTTTTGAATTAGTTGGCGAAGGAGAAGATTGGTATGAAGTAAGAAGAAGAGGCTTTGCTTATTTTACTTCTCATGTGATAGAACCTCATAATAACTTTATCTACTTTAATGAAGCTATTGATGTTAAATTAAATACAACAAATAAAGGAATGTTATTTCCAATTCCTTTATCAGAGATTGCGAATAATCAAGCGTTATCAGAGCAAAACCCTGGTTACTAATAAAAACTACATTCACTCAGGTAAACTACTATTTACCTGAGTGATCATAAAAACATTAAGTATTTCAGATCATGAAAAATATTTATATATATAGTTTCTTAGCTTTCATCTTAGCTTTTACTAGCTGTACTAAAGAGCAAGAGATAATAGAAGGAGTTGAATCGGATATTGCTAATCCTCCTCAAGAAGTTTCTTATCAAGAATTAATTACAAGTTATTCTGATACAATTATAACAGAAAAACCATCTATATCTGGTGGTACAACAAATGTAGCTTACGGAATTGAATACCCAGTAAGAGTGTTTATTGGTGGTGAGGAAGTGGACTATGCTACAACTTCAATTGTAGATAGTGCAATGGTACAATTCTTATTTACTACCGATGCTAAAACTGGAGAAGTAATTATTAGAGATACACCAAACTTTAGTGTTACAGACTTACCATATGGTGATTACGTAGTTTCTGTATATACAGATTACAGAGGTGGTACAGTTGTACACGATTCTGCATCAACAATTCATCTTGTAAACTTAGGTTTAGAATTAGAACAGCCATCGTATACAAATGCAGTAAATACGTCTTTTACAGGTGTTTATGAGACTGTAAAAGCAATTGTTACAGACCTAGAAACTTCGGATTTAGAAATCTTATCTTATGCCTTAATTAATGATCCAGTAGAAGGTTTTTCTATAGATTCTTTAACAGGAGAACTTTCTAAAGAATCTGTATTAATTGCACCTGGTACTTATCAATTTGGTGTAAAAGTGAATACAACCTATGGAGATAAATATTTTGATAGTACTTTAATTACAACGGTAAATCCTTTGGATATTGCTATGACTTATACATCTAAAAATGTAGGGTTCTTAGAAACTGGTTCTATTGGTACTCCAAGTTTATCTGGTTCTGAGTTAGACGCTGCAGAAGCTTCATCATTCAGATATTCATTCACAGAAGAGTATGTAGGTTTTACAATAGACTCATTAACGGGTGAGATTTTTAGACCAAATTTAGTTGCAGCAGAAACTTCTTATTCTTTAGAAGTAGCTTTAGTTACAAATATTGGTGTAGTACCAAATACTACTTTAGAGATTACAATTGCAGAAAAGCCTGCTATGACTTTTGCAAAAGATGGTGTACCGACTACTTCTGTTGAAGTATCTCCTTGGACTGCTTTTACAGGTTTACAAGTTAATTTAGAGCAATTAGGCAATGAAGCTCAGACTTACTCTATCATATCAGATTTAGAAGGTCTAACAATTAATACAACAACTGGTGCTATTGCATTGGCTGCAGATCAAAATTATACTGACGGTGAGTATGCTGTTACTGTAGTAGCCAACTCTCCAGGTAACGACCCTCTTCCATATGCAGATGCTTATACTATTAAAGTAGTAACAAAAGAATTTGTAACAGAAACAATTACAGGTGGTTACCAAGAAATAGTTGATATTGATCCTCCATTTAATGGAATGGTAGGAAGAGTATTTGACGATATGCTAATACCAACATGGGCAGCACCAACAGTTATTGGAGCTCATGCAGATCATCCAACTTCTATCCCTTGGATTAAATCAGTACAAGGTGCAGGAGCTACATTCTCAACAGGAATTTATGGAGTTGTTTTAGAAGTGCCTTTAGCTGGAGCACATGGAGAAATTAAATCTTTAGAGGTAAAATACAAAGACGGTTTAAATAATTCACATGGATGGGGTGCTGGTTCTAAATTTAATAGATCATTTAGAGTTTCGGATGCTTATACTACTTCAAGTTTTGTGGCTAGTGAGTGGACTACTCTAGAAGAAGAAAATAATGGAACATGGACAACAGGATATGGTGCTACAAATATGTCATCTAATGAATATGTGTTACCAACAGAAGAACTAGACGAAATTTCTTACTCTAGAGAAATTACTGAAGGAGAAACAGGTTCATTATTCTTTGGTATTTTTGTAGAAGTTATTGAAACAACATGGGGAAATACTTTTGCAATTGTAGATTTAAAATATTCAACTATTGAGGTTTATGATGCTATTTTTGAATAGGATTTAGACATAAAAGTATTTATTATAGAAACAGATCATCGCAATTATTGTGGTGATCTGTTTTTTTTGTAATGTCAATTAAAGATTGAATAAGGTCTAACGAATACTGATAATAACTACCATTATTAACTAGTTTGCAAATATGTGATTAACCATATTCTGTACAGTTATTTTAAAAAAAACTACATAATACAACTACACTAACACTATGAAAAAAATAATTACAGTGGCTCTACTCTGGTTCTTGACTTTTTTACCGGGGTTTGCATCAAACTACTATGTAGATGCAATTAATGGAAATGATACGAATAATGGAACATCAGAAAGTTCTGCTTGGAAATCAATGAATAAAGTAAATACATTAACCTTAAATGGGGGGGATGCAGTTTATTTTAAAGCAGGTGTTGAAATTTACGGAACATTAAAGCCTAAAGGGTCTGGTACTTCAGAAAATCCAATCATTATTGGTAAATACGGTGGGGAGGCTCATGCAAAAATAAATGGAGAAGGATATACTTCCGTAATCACGTTATCTAATGTACAAGGATATATAGTAAAAGATTTAGAACTCGTAAATGATCAGGGTACTGCTTTAGAAGACAATGCTTTAACAGAAAGAGTAGGAGTAACACTAAGTAATAGTACCGATGGAATCAAATATTTTTTTAAGTTTTCAAATTTAAAAATGCATGATATCTATCCTAACAACCCAACAGATGACGAAGCAAACGACCCAGCTTATAAAGGTTACGGTTTTAAGATAACAACCTATGGAAATAAAGAAACTTATATCGATGGGGTAACTATAGAGAATTGCGAAATCTATGACATTGGTTACAGAGGTATAATTGGAGGTAGATGGAGTACCGTTGCTCCGGAGTATGCTATGAATAAAAATATTGTAATTAGAAATAACCATATTCATAATATTGGAGGGGCAGGGATTGTACCTATGCACATGGAAAACCTACTTGTTGAAGATAATATTGTTGATCATCCCGGAGATACTTCAGACCCGAGAATGATTGGTAGAGGAAGTGGAATTTGGCCACTAAGATGCAAAAATGTACTCATCCAACGTAATCAGTTTTTATCAGCAAGAGGCAAACAAGATTCTTGTGGAGCACATATAGATATTGGAAATGAAGATATCACTATTCAATATAACTACAGTTATGATAATGAAGGTGGCTTTGTAGAAGTTCTTGGAGGAAATAAAAATTCAATTTATCGTTATAACATCTCTGTAAATGATGGATGGAGAACAGGTAATCATTTAGGTGTTATCTTTTGGATTGGGGGCTATATGGGGAATAATTTAGACCCAGAAGGTTCTGTAAATACCCAAGTTTATAACAATACAATTTATGTAGGAGAAGGAATTACAACGTATGTTTTATTGCAATATGGCACAGAAAATATGTTTAAAAATAACATTGTACATATTCATAAAAATGCCAACTTGATTTATAGAAATTACAGTTACGAAAATAACTTTGAAAAGGTAGATGTAGATTTTGATCATAATATCTTTTATAAAGAAGATGCTAATGGTAACCCAACTACTGCACCTATAGATAAAGATGCTAAAAGTGTAATTGCTATGCCTTATGGTGATAACGATGCCTTTATAGATCCACTTATAAAAATACCAGGTAGTACTGCAGCAGATGATTATAAATTAGACTATTTCTCTCCTGCAAAATCAGCTGGAGAAATTATAAAAAATGCCGGGGTATATGATTATTGGCAATCACTTTTACCTAAAGATATTAACCCAACAATTGGTGGTCAAGAATTGGTTGAGGTAGAAAGAACAGAAAGTAAAACATATTATTTAGATGATAATAATGGAAATGATAATAATGATGGTTTATCAATTTCAACTCCTTTTAAATCAGTTGATAGAGTAAATGCACTCACACTTTTGGCAGGAGATTCTATTTTATTTAAAGGAGGAACTACTTTTGATGGTCAACTTATTATTTCTGCAAAAGGAACAGAAGAAAACCCAATCATTATTGATACCTACGGAACCGAAAGTGCAACATTAGAAGTAAGCAATTTTTTATCTGTATTAAAATTAGATGGAGCAACAAATATACAAGTAAGTAACTTGTCTTTTAAAAATAAGACATCTCCTGTAAGTGAACAATATGGTATAGAGATAATGAATTCTGATAATATTAAAATTTCTAGCTGTAGTTTACTTGCAATTGAAACTGTAGATGGTGCTATAGTAATTGATGGGGCAACAAACATTATTGTTGAGAAATCTGAAATTGTAGGTACTAAAGAAGGCTACGCTTTTTTACTTAAAAATGAGAATAGAAATATAACATTACAGTATAATTACCTTCTAGAAAATAAAAGTGGAGTGGTAAAAGCATCAGGTGTATTATCAGCGTTAAATTTCCGTTATAACCTGTCTATTAATAATGAAGGGTATTTTGTATGGATGGATGAACTTACTTCTGTAGAAAATATTTCTATGTACAATAACACAGTCTACACAAAAGAAAACATTACGTCACGTTTTCAAATAGGAGAAGGTGTACAAGTAATGTTTAAGAATAATATTATTCAAACTGAAGGAACATTCATTGCAAATAGCAAAGAAGAGCAAAATGACTTTAATCATAATAATTATTTTGGTGCTATAGTTGGTTTCCCAACAGGAGATAACGATTTAATTATCAATCCATTACTAATTAATCCAGGAAGTGTCTTTGATAACGATTATATACTTGCTGCAAATTCACCTCTAATTGGTAAGGGAATTGCTATAAATAATGCTGGAACCGAAGATTACTTTGGGAACATAATAACTATTACAGGGAATTGGAATATTGGCGCAAATCAAGTGGCGTCTGAAGAAGAAATCATTACAAATGTAGTGAGTGATCTAGACGACATAAACATTGTCGTATATCCAAATCCGACAACTAATTTCATTTATTTAAAAAATGTACCGAATGAAGAAGTAGTTCAATTAATTACTCTTCTTGGTAAGACATTACAGCGAGAAGTTAAACATCAATCCTTCTCATTAGAGGGTTTGGTTGATGGTGTTTATATTTTAAAAATCGGAAATCATGTAACCCGTATAATAAAGTATTAACTAACTTACTTTTAGCTAACCAATTTAATTAGCTTCCTCGTTATATGAGGGGGCTTTTTTTTGTTATAATAATGCTAAACAATTTGTTTACCTACAATTATCAAATGTCTAAAAACTAAACTAATCAACTTAAAAAATAATATGAAAAGTATCTTTTTCTTTCTTACTCTCTTTTTTACAGTCAATTTTGCACAAGCTCAAATGAATTTTTACGGGATTAAAATGAACCTCGAAAAAACAAAAAAAGCTGCCATAATTCAAGAATTTTACGGTAAGAAAATTGCATTTAATAAGCTTGTAACAAAAGACAAACAACTAGCGGGGATTTCTACAGCATCAGTTAATTTAAATGGTAACGATTACAATTGGTATTCAGAAGAAACAATATTAAGAGTGGTGACAGATTTAGAACGTGCCCTAAAAATTAAATTGAATAAATATGAGTTAACCAATACTAATGAAGATCCTACTATTTATAATGGGTTACCATTTATAACATATTCTGGTGTTCAGACGATAGGAGGTAGGTTATACCATTTTACTATCAATGTATTTAGATTCACAGATTATGTTGAGGGAGCTTCTTCCGAACGTTTATATTCTATGTCAGTCAGTTGTCAGGATGATTTGTTAATGAAAGAGTATTTTAATGATTATCCAAAGAAGAAAAAGAATTTCTTCACAGCACAAGGAAAAGCGAATTAATACTACCTAATATTGCAATTGTTATTAGAATTCCGGGAAGGAGTAAAGTACAAAATAAGGGGTATGTATAAACCTTATTTTTTGTGGAGTATTTCGTAGTTAATTACTATTTTTGACTACATAACTTTATTCATAATATATATTACAAAATTAAGCTTTATCTTACGACATGATCTTTTAAGAATTATCTATTATTCTGAAGGTTTTCTACACTACTTATTGGTACTATTTTACTTTATTTTAAAGTGAAATTTACACTATTTTTTGGCTATAATTTTTTAAGGTATGTATAGCAGGCTTACATTGTTTTTATTTAGTTTAATCTTTGTATTTCAACCATTATTTGGTCAAGAGATCTATTTCTCTTCCTTATCTATGCGTGATGGATTACCCTCTAATATTATTGCAGATATAACACAAGACAAGTATGGCTTTTTATGGGTTGCAACAAGAAATGGTTTAACGCGTTACGATGGAAATGAGTTTACATATTTTAGAAACGACTCTTCAGAATATAGTTTACCTAGTAACGAATTAACGTCTACTTTAGCAATTGATGAAACTATTTGGGTGGGTAGTTGGAATGGTTTAAGTTGTATAAATAATAAGACATTAAAGATTAGCCGAGTAGATTTACCCTTCAATAAAATTAGAACAATTTGCAAAGGAGAAGGAGATATTTTATGGGTTGGTTCTGCAAATGGATTGATCGAGTATAATACCAAAGATAAAACTTACAAAGTATTTGATTCTACAAAGAACTTATCACATAATATGGTAAGGAGTATACTTTTAGATAAAGAAGGTAACGTCTGGGTTGGTACATTTGATGGGATAAATCTTTTAGAAAAAGGAGCAGAAAATTTCAAATCCATCCCTTTACTTCAGAAGAAAAAATCTAACCTACTTGTTTTAGATATTAAAGAAGATAGAAGTAATACTAACTTATGGGTGGGTACTGAGAAGGGTTTATTTTCAATAGATAAAAAAGACAAAAAGGTAACTTCTTATTTATCTGAAAACAATAAATTTTCTAACGCGGTTATTAAAGAAATTTATCAAGATAGGTCTGGAAAATTATTTTTAGGAACTGATTTTGGGCTAAATATTTTTTCTCCTAAAGCGGCTACAAATGCAGTATATTTTCATAACCCAAGAAAATCATATTCCATTACCAATAATGCAATAAGACAAATTTTTGAAGATAGAAATGGTACACTTTGGTTCTCTACGTTAAATGGTATCAGTACATTAAATACCCAAAATACATCTTACACCGCTAACGAGTTATCATATCGTAGCAATGGAAAACGCACAGGCCACAAGGTAAAATCTATACTTGTAGATAGTAAAGGTAACATGTGGTTTGCCACTACACATGGAGTAATCCGTAAAGATGTACAAAAAAATAAAGAGGTAGTCTTTAGCCAAAATGGTATAAAAAGTAGAAGAATATTAATGGATAATGTTTCTACTTTAATGGAAGACAAATGGGGTAGAATTTGGATGGGAACTGCATCTGGAATTAGTATTTGGGATGAAAACAAAAATAAAATAACATCTATAAATGTTGATTCGAAGGTTGGCTTACAATCAAATTACATAGGTAATATTACACAACAGAAAGACGGAACTATTTGGGTAAGTGCATGGGAAGGAGGTATTTATAAGATAGAAGGTGATGTTGAAAATTTAAAAAACCTGTCGTTTAAAAAAATAAAAAACCACACTTCTGATTCTGAAAAATTTATTGCTTTTAATAACAATATCTGGCTTTTAGATAAAAATAAACTCTTTAGGGTAGATGATCTTACTTTAAAAGTGATAGAGATAGAAGAATACAATGCTAAATTTAAAAACAGTGAAGCATACTCTTTATATAACTCTGGTGATGGTAATTTATGGATAGGTACTTTAAATGGAATAATACAATATTCTATTGAGACAAAGCAAACCAAATTTTATGCTATTAATACAAGACGTGACGAAATTGTAAGAGCATGTATAAAAGACAAACAAGGAACAATTTGGGGTATAACTAATTTATCTATTGTCCGACTTAATGCTAAGGCAGGGAATGTAAATGTCTACCCTCTTAAATACACATTACCCATTAAAAACTTTCATTATGGTTGTGTAACCATAAAAGAAAACAATGAGATATTATTTGGAGGAGATAATGGTTACGTTTCTTTTTACCCAAAGGATATTAAGAACGAAACTAGTAAATCAGCCGTGCTTATTACAGGGTTAGAAATAAACAATAAGAAAATTGGTATTGATCAAGAAGTTGACGGTAGAGTATTATTAGAGAAGAGCATATCTTTTATCAATAAGTTAATTCTTAATTATGATGAAAGATCTTTTACAATTAATTTTTCTAGCTTAGATTTTTCACATTCCATCAAAAATATTTACGCCTACAAGCTAAAAGGTTTTGATGAAAATTGGCATCAAGTATCTGGTATTGATAATAAGGCAATTTACTCAAAAGTAAAGCCGGGAGAATATATCTTTAGTGTAAAATCTATAAATAATTTAGACGAAACGGTGGCAGAATCTAAACCACTTTCTATAACTATTAAACGTCCATTTTTCTTACAGAACATCTTCTTAGCGTTATATTTATTTTTAATATTAGGAATAGTATTTACCCTTTTTAGAATGTACACAAACAGGTTAAAACTAGAAAGCCAACTTCATATTACACAAATGGAAGTGCTGCATTCAGAAGAATTAGAAAAGACGAAAGAAGACTACTTCACTAATATATCGCACGAATTAAGAACACCAATTAGTTTAATTTTACCGCCACTTCACCAACTTCAAAAAAAGGCACAATTAGATGGTGATAGCTTAACGTTACTAAACCTTGCAGAGAAAAATGCGAAGAGATTAAAAAAACTCGTTAACCAGATCTTAGATTTTAATAAAATGCAGTATGAAAAACTTTCTTTAAAATTTAAGAAAGTAGATTTTATTGAATTTAGTGAAAATGTATTTCTATTGTTTACAGATAATGCTTCTCGTAAAGGGATTAATTATACATTTAATTCTGAAGTTGAGGAACAAATTTTATGGGTTGATGTAGAAAAGATGGAAACCATATTATTTAATCTTTTATCCAATGCTTTTAAATTTACAAAAGAAGGAGGAACAATTTCTTTTGTATTGACGAGAACTGAAATAGACAATCCTTATAAAGAAGGCGGTATAAATATTAAGATTTCAGATACTGGTATTGGTATTTCAGAAGAAGATCAGTTGCATATTTTTGATCGTTTTTATCAGGCAAAGAAACAAAACATAAAAGAGAATGGCTCTGGAATCGGTTTAACGTTAGTTGCAGAATTTGTAGAATTGCATTACGGACAAATTAGTATAGAAAGTAAAGTAAATTTAGGCACTTCTTTTACATTAGATTTGCCTTTAGGAACAGATCATTTACCTGTAGATCAGTTAGAGCAGGATGAAATAGAACTTACTTTATCTCCTGTAACACATCATTTAGATAATAAAATTACATCTTATAAATTAGATTTAAATTCTGATAAACCACTTTTACTTTTGGTAGATGACAATCAGGATATTATTGCTTTTATTAGAAATAGCCTAAAAGAAAAGTACAATTTAATAGTAGCAGAAAATGGACAGGAAGGAGTTGTTAAAGCCAATAGGTTTTTACCTCAACTAATAATTTCTGATATTATGATGCCAGTAATGGATGGATTATCTTTCACAGATAAGGTTAAAAAGAACCCTAAAACAAGTGCTATTCCTATAATTTTATTAACAGCAAAATCATTGCCTTCTCAAAAAGTAGATGGTTTAACAGCAGGGGCTGATATTTACCTTACTAAGCCAATAGAAATTGAATTATTAGAGGCTTACATCAAAAAATTATTGACCAGAAAAATAGAATTAGAAGAGCATTTTAAAGAAGAAATTTTTAATAAATCGGAAGAAATGAATCCTTTAAAAAATGAGGATACAATTTTTGTAAATAAAGTAATGCAAATTATAGAGGCCAATATTTCTAATACAGAACTTAGTGTAGAAATGATAAGTCAAGAACTATCTATAAGTACTACACATCTGTATCGAAAACTAAAAGCAACTACAAACCATACCGCAAAAGATGTAATTAAAAAACATCGTTTAAAGAAAGCTTCTCAGTTATTACAAAATAGAGAAGGGAATATAACAGAGATTGTAGACCAAGTTGGTTTCTCTAGCCTTTCTTATTTTTCGAGAGTATTTAAGGCCGAATTTAAAATTTCACCTAAAAAATACCAAGAGAAATTTAATAGCGATAATTTTGCTATAAATAACCAGGAAACGATTTCTTAATACTATTAGGGACTGTTTTTTTAAAAAAAATGGTTGATTTCTACAACAATTATTCATACTAAAATAATGTAATTGCATTATATTAAATAGTATGAAACAATGAACAAATTAACATTCATAATAGGTATCCTGTTATGCAATATATGTATTGCACAAAGAACGGAAACGTTATTAAAAGACAATTGGAAATTTAGTAAAGGCACTATAGATTCTGCTTTTACAAATAACTTTGATGATAGCCAATGGGAAACAGTTTCGATCCCTCATGATTGGGCAATTACAGGACCTTTTGACAAGGAAAATGATATACAACGTGTAGCTATTTTACAGGATGGAGAAAAATCTGCCACCGAAAAAACAGGAAGAACAGGTGCTTTACCTTATATGGGAACAGCTTGGTATCGTTTAAATTTTACCTCTCCAAAATTAGATGATGACCAAAAAATACTTTTGCATTTTGACGGGGCAATGAGTGAAGCAAAAGTATACATTAATGGTAAATTTGTTGGAGAACACCCTTACGGATATGCCTATTTTTATTTTGATATTACAAAGTACATTACTACTAAAGGAGAAAATACTTTAGCTGTACGTCTACATAATGAGCCAAAATCTTCCCGATGGTATCCGGGAGCAGGTATTTATAGAAATGTAAAACTTATTGTAAAAAATAAAAATGGAATTGCACATTGGGGTACTACTGTTACAACACCTTTTGTAGATAATGAGATAGCAAAAGTAGTTGTTAAAACTAACACAACGGGTACTGTAGATAAAGTAAAAACAGAAATACAAACGCTAGATGGTAAAGTAATTAGTACAGTAGAATCGAAGGTTAAATTTGCTGATCAATTTGAAAATACTTTGCAAGTAAAACACCCTCAATTATGGAGCCCAGAAACTCCTTATTTATATAAAGTGATTACAACAACATATAAAAATGAGGAAATTACAGACCAAGCATCGGAGCGTTTTGGTATTCGAACTATTTCTTATACTTCTGAAAAAGGCTTTGAGTTAAACGGAAAACAAAGAAAATTTAAAGGAGTTTGCTTACATCATGATTTAGGTCCTTTGGGTATTGCAGTTAATAAAGCAGCAATTAAAAGGCAACTTATAATAATGAAAGAAATGGGAGCGGATGCCATAAGAACAGCTCATAATATGCCATCAATAGAACAATTAGAATTATGCGATGAACTTGGCTTAATGGTAGTTGCTGAAAGCTTTGATGAGTGGAAAAAACCAAAAGTTGACAATGGATATCATCGCTTTTTTGACGAATGGGCAAAAAAAGATATTCAAAATTTAGTGAGAGCCACTAAAAATCATCCTTCTATTGTAATGTGGAGTGCAGGGAACGAAGTACCTGACCAATGGGGTAATGAAGGGGTGAAAAGAGCGAAATGGTTACAAGATATTTTTCATAAGGAAGACCCTACTCGCCCGGTAACTGTAGGTATGGACCAGGTGAAATCTGTAATGGAAAATGGGTTTGGTGCAATCTTAGATATTCCAGGTTTAAATTATAGAACACATTTATATGATGAAGCCTATGAGAAATTTCCACAAGGATTTGTACTCGGTTCTGAAACAGCATCTACTGTTAGTTCGAGAGGAGTGTATAAATTTCCGGTAGAAGAATTTAAAGCAAAAAAATACTCAGATTTACAAAGTTCTTCCTATGATTTAGAAGCGTGTTCGTGGTCTAATATACCCGAAGATGATTTTATTTTACAAGATGATAAATCATGGGTTTTAGGAGAATTTGTATGGACAGGTTTTGATTATTTAGGAGAACCATCTCCCTATAATGAAGAGTGGCCTTCTAGAAGTTCTTATTTTGGTATTTGTGATTTAGCAGGCATTCCAAAAGATCGTTATTATTTATATAAGAGTAGATGGGATACAAATAATGAAACCTTACATATTTTACCCCATTGGAATTGGAAAGGAAGAGAGGGTGAAATTACTCCAATTTTTGTTTATACTAATTATGAGAAGGCAGAATTATTTATAAATGGAAAGAGCCAAGGTATTCGTGAAAAAGATAAATCTTCAAGACTTGATAGATATAGGTTAAGATGGATGGATGTAAAATATGAAGCAGGTACGGTTAAAGTAGTAGCTTATGATAGTACAGATAAAATTGTAGCAACAAAAGAAATACATACGGCAGGAAAACCACATCATTTAAAACTAGAAGCAGACAAAACGACGTTAATTGCAAATGGAGAAGATTTGAGTTTTGTAACGGTAACAGTAGTAGACAAAGATGGAAATACTTGTCCAACTGCCAACCTACCATTGTCATTTAAAGTAAATGGTAATGCAACATTTAAAGCAGTTTGTAACGGAGATCCAACTTCATTAGAAATGTTCCATTTACCTAGGATGAAAACATTTAATGGGAAATTAGTAGTAATTGTGCAATCAAAATATAGCAATGGTACTGCAACATTAGAAATTAAAGGTTTAAAAACAGGTAAAGAGACCTTTATTATTCAATAGAAAAATGTTTTTGACCATTTAAACCATATTCTTCAAGAAAATATAAAACCATCTACACATTTCCATAAAATGTAGATGGTTTTACTTTATCAGACTATTTTAATAAAAACTATCTCGATTGTATTAGTAGTATCAAAATAAAAATTTGTATTTCAATCACTTTATTAACAACTTACCTACAGTTAATAAACTTCTCTTTATGATTACTAAAACTTCTATAAAGCAAACTATAATTTATAAAAGAGGGGTTTACTATTTAGTTAAAAATATAAACGGTGATATGTTTTTTTATTGTTGGGAATAATGCTAAAATGATGAAAATTAAAAACAAAGATTTTATAGAAATTATTAAGAATCGATTTTAACGTAATTCAAACTTTGTACTCAACCTCAAGTTTATTGCTTCGATATCAACAATTTTTCATAAACAAAACATTGCACTTAATACAAGAAAATGAAAGACGGAAACATTAAAATATGGATGACTAAATTTTTATTTATTTTTTTAATAAGTTTTACTGTGTCAACATATGGACAGGAACATAATATTTACCATATAAAGTTTGATTACTATCATGCTATGCGAATTCCGAACCACCATGTTTCAGTTGAATTTCTTAGGTATGGTGATAGTATATCAGTTCATTTACTTTCAGAGCCAATGAAAGCTTTGGATAATAAATGGAACCACACAAAGATTGACACGACTTTCAACCTAGATAAATCAGATTTTGACAAAATAGTTGCAGCTGTGAAACAAGTAAATTGTGTTGACATAACGAGTGGAATGGATGTTATGGGACTTGATGGTAGTACTTGTGAACTAATTTATGGTGGTGTGTCAACAGGAGTTTCATATAAAGTACCATCTCCTGATTCTGACACAGAAAAAAGGAATCTAAATGATTTTATGTTTGCTTGTAAAGCAATTTTACACACAGTCGAATTTGACCCAAAAGAAATTTTTTAAAAGAAATGCACATGGGTAATAACATAGTAATACATAGCAAATAGGGCGTTTGATGGTTTATGAGAGTTCGTGCTATCTATCCCCCAAAAACTGTACAATTTCACCCTTAATAATGCATTTCTCGTTTTGTATTACATTGAGAATTATCTCTCAATGGGCTAGCTAGCAGTAGAGTGATTATTTTAAATGTAAAAGGAATTTTATACTAAAATAAATACTATAATTAAATTAGTAGAGTCCATAGCTTCTGTAAGTTTATATTAGTAATAAATCTTATTTTTATGAAACATTTCAATATTCTACTATTTCTATTAATCTTATTGGTCTCATGTAAAGACAAGCAGAATACACGAATAATATTTTTTATACATAATCGCTTTATTGAAAACCATAACTTAAATGAAGAACATCCAGAGTATGGTAAAGCTGAGTACAAGGAGATAATTAGTAAGTTCGAAGAAAGTGGTTTTACAGTACTAAGTGAGAAGAGATCTAGAAATACGGATTCTTATAATTATGCTAAAAAGATTGTGGATCATATTGAAATTTTAATTGAAGAAGGAATACCAGCAAAAAATATAACAATTGTAGGTACTTCAAAAGGTGGGTATATAGCACAATATGTTTCGACTTATGCTAATAATCCTAATTTGAATTTTGTTTTTGTAGCAAGTTTTACAAATGCAGATATTAAGTCATTACCTGAAATCAATTACTGTGGTAATATATTAACTATATATGAAAAAACAGATCCTTATGGAGAATCTGCAATTGAAAGAGTAAAAACTTCAAATTGTAATATTAATCATTTTAAAGAAATAGCGTTAAATACTGGTTTAAAACACGGCTTTCAATTTAAAGCAATGGATCAATGGTTAGACCCAATAATAAAGTGGTCTAATGGGAACTACGAATAACTATTAACGAAGCCCAAGTTAAAAGAATTACCTCTTAATAATAGACCAATTATCTAAAACTATTTTATCATCATTAGATTGTAACCAAATCGTACTCTTTTTTAAAGCTGAAGAATTTATAACGATCTTAAAAGACACTTCATTTTTATGTGTTTTAGTAAAAAATTCAAATTGTTTGAGTAACTCTTTCTTATCAAACATAATAGTTACCCAGTGATATTGATCCTTGTTGTCTATATGTTTAACCCTAATTAAACTTGGCAATGGTGTAGTGCTTATTTTCTTTAAAAATTTAGAAGATCTTGAATATTGATTTAAATAAAAATCAACAACTGTTATATCTCTAAATTCAGAAATAGTCTCCTCTTTTTGTAGTAACTCAATATCAATTCCGTAAGCATATACATTTCTAAAACTCAATATTTCTTCTGGAGATAGGTTTCTAACTGTTCCTGCTTTTAAACGTTCAAAATCAATATTCAAATTTCTATAATTGATATTTTGTTCATCAATTTGAGAGTGGTTTTTCCAAATAGTATCAATACTTTGTCCATCAACGGGAGTAAAAGCAACATCAAAATAAGCCCCTAAATGAGTATAACTTGTGTACTCCCTTTTTAATACATCTACATTTCCATCAGGTAATATATTAATCAACAGATCACTAATAGTTAAATATCCATCGTAGTTCTCATCTATTTTTAATTTTTTCTGATCTATTGGAAAGGTGTCTCTATAGAATCTACTTTCTGATATTGAGTACCAAGATAACTCAAAAGAATCGAACCCGATTGGAATTAAAGTAGGACTCAATTGTGTGTAATATCTTTGATATCGCATCTGTTCGTTATCAGAACTTAAACCTTCAATTTGATTCATTTTTCTATCATTTTCATGATACCTGTAAGAAACAGAAGATGCTTTTTTTGTTTTAGAATCAAAGAATTTTATACGGTCAATTAGTACAGGGAAATCTATGGCATGTACTATAATAATAGCAGTAGTATAATTTTTTTTCTGAACATGATATAAACTTAATGCAGCACTAACAGACAAATATGTTGGATAGCCTATCAGTATAATAAACCAAATAAGTAGCTTAATCTTATAGCCGTCTATTCCATAAGTTGCCTGTTTAAGACAAAAAGAACCATAAGCAATAAAAGTGTACAAAGCAGCAAAGGACAAAAATAATAGTACTAATTCTAGGTCTATAGAAGTTGGAGTAGTGCTATTAGCAAAAGATTTACCCAAGGCCTTCCCATATAAGAGCAAATAACAGCTAATTCCAGTTAAGAGTAAAGTGACAATTGTTAGCATTACTTTACCTCCAATAAATGCAGATGGAACAAGAAATAGAAGCCCTACACCAATCATGATAAGAAGTGTAGTAAGAAAGTCGGACATTGATTAAAGAATTTATATACTAGTTCTACTTTATTCTATTACGCACAGAATAGTTGGATAAAAATAAGCAAACAACAGAGAATAAACAGAATATATGGGATATAAAAAATGTAGATAATAATGGCAATCTACTCATTAATTCAAATGGTTGAGTAACTCTACAAGAGGGTGTTCTGATTCACTTTTGGTGGAAATCTTTTTTAACATTATAGCAGATTGGATATTATTAATTTTGTTATGATGATATCACTCTCTACTTTTTCTATCAATGAATCTAATACTATAAGGAAAAGAGTCATTCATTTGAAATCTATATCTCCTTCTGGAAAATGTCCTTGTTGTCATACAGAAAGTAATTCGAAACATAGCTATTATGTACGTAACCTCAAAGATTTATCCTGGTCAGATTCTAGTCAAAGAGTTTAAAAGTTTTGATTTACCAGAGTATACAATTTCAGGAATAGAAACGGTAAGAATGATCCAAAAAGATCAACTTTCTGACAGGAAGGGTATGTCTAATCTCGAAGCTTTCAAAAGCTTAGCTGTTTAAGGAAAAGACATAAATTGAAAAAGAAAAAAAATCTTCGAATCAATGCGAAAAAACCACTTTTTTAATCCTTTATCTCTAATGAATCTTCTAAAGGTAGAGAAGTGTTTTTTTTAATACCGGATTCAAAACCTAATTCGAAAACCCTCATAAGCAAGTAACATATAAATACACCAATGGAAAATTTTTTCATACCTTTATTTACTTTTGAATGTTTATCAATTTTATTATCAGTCATAATATTTGCTTTATATTTATAAAGTTAAGTTGCAATTTTAATAGAATTCTAAAATTTTCAGATTGAATTATACACTTCATTTTCTTATATTTTTTACAACATTTTTACTACATTATTAAAATAATAATATAAAAACTAAATAAAATCTATTACAAGTTTCTTATATCTTCTTCATGACACATTCTTCGATTTCCATTTTTAGTTTAAGCTATTATTATCATAATCAGAAAGCTTTATCAATGTTGGACGTGAGATACCTAATAAATCAGTAGCTTGCTGAGAAGTAAGTAATACACCCAACCTATTTGATATAGTATCAGACCTTGATGGTATAGCAATAAATTACATTTACTCTTATGCTGATTATCCTATAGAATTGGTTCAAGAGGAATTTATAAAACGTTACACAAATTAAATTTAATATAATGGAAACAAATTTTAGAACAGACGCAAAGACAAAAGAACACAAAGAATTAGCTTTTAACATTGAATACACATCATTTAAAGAGGCTGGAGGAATTTACGATGAACGCCATGCAAAATTATATGCTGACCTTGCTGTTGACATGATTGACGACGGAAGTTATTCTATTATTTATAAAGGAGTTGCACACGCATGTTATACGCCAATAACAATAGATTCTAATCCAGAGTTAAATTGTTATGTTCTAGCTCCACTTGCCGTTTTACCAGATTTCCAAAGACAAGGATTAGCAACAGAACTAATGGATATTGCAGAGAAAGAACTTCAGCCAGATGTAGTTTTTATTGGTGGAGAAATACATCATTATGGAAGAAGATACAATACACCTCATAAAATAGGTTTACCTGTAAAGTCTGAAATGCCATTGGAAAATTGGTTCGCTAAAGAATTTAAAGAAGGGATACTTAACGGAATCGTATCAAATACAACTATTACAGGTCCTTATTCAAATCCTAAACAATGGGCACATCCGTCTGAACAATTTTAATATTATGCTGA
The DNA here is from genome assembly GCF_003970675.1 of Flammeovirga pectinis. GTDB lineage: Bacteria > Bacteroidota > Bacteroidia > Cytophagales > Flammeovirgaceae > Flammeovirga > Flammeovirga pectinis. The sequence continues at coordinate 370,134 of NZ_CP034563.1, read as the reverse complement.
ATTCTAATCATAAAACCTGATTTGAAAAACCTTTTGGTAAATAGATTTAAATTATGAGCTAGACAATTCACAAAAAATGTTACACAGATTTGATAAACAATAGGCATTGCTTTTAAAGGAGCAGTGCCTTTGTTGTATCTAAAAATCATTTGATTAAATTTACCTTAAATCAAAAAAATAGAAGAAGAATGAAAATTTATATTGCATTTATAGTAGCTTCACTAAGCTTTTTAGCAAGTTGTAACACTTCAGAGCAAACAAATTCTAATGAGGGGAAATCGTCGTCAGCAGAGGTAATTAATTCAACAATTACAGAGGAGGTATTAGATGAAAATACGCATAAAGTTGTTGTAAAAGAGAAGATTGCTTCTGGAGGATATATATATATTAAAGTCTCTGAAAAAGGAAACGAATATTGGATGGCAGTGCCAGGTAGACAAATAGAAATTGGAGCTACGTATTATTATGATGGCGGAATGGAAATGAGAAATTTTGAGAGTAAGACTTTAAACCGAACTTTTGAGAGTGTTATTTTTTCTGAAGGTATTAGAGATACAAATAAAGGTGTTGCAAAAACCAATACTCACAGTAATCCAGAAGAAAAGACAAGTGTAGATCATATAGAAAAAGCACCAAACGGAATAAGTGTTGCAGAACTTTTTGAAAATCCTAAATCTTACTTAAACAAACAAGTAATTATTAAAGGGAAAGTGGTAAAAGTAAACAATGGTGTGATGAAAGTTAATTTCGTGCATTTACAAGATGGATCAATAGGGAATGGAAAATACGATATTACCATCACTACTAATGATACTTTTAAAGTAGGTGAGGTTGTAACTATTAAAGGAACCGTTACTTTGGACAAAGACTTTGGGTCGGGATATGTTTATGATGTTCTTGTAGAAAAAGCAGTTATTATTTAATACAATAATTCTACTTTAATAAATACATTATCGTATTCTACACAAGTTAAATTGTGTAGAATACGATAAACTAGAGGCATTGCTTTTTAAAGGGTAATGCTTTTTTGTTCTCTAAATTGTATTATGTTTAATATTAATCATATACTATAATAGTAAGAGTATTCTGTACTCTATTCTAGGAATGTAAAATTTGAATGTAATAAATGAATTACAAATAGAGAATAAAAGAGTTTTCCCTTAATATTTATTGATTCTTTTTAATAAATATATTCTTCTTATTTATATCTATTTACAATCATTTTATAATTTTTTATAATAAAAACACGTAATTTTTGTCTTTTTTAGCCTAAATGTTATAAAATTTAAACTTTATGTAAGAAAAGTGAAAGTGTAAAAGAGACTCTTTAACCTATGTTTGCAGTGTTCGAAATAATTAACTGTAAACAAATGAAATGAAGAAGCTATTACTATTTTTTAGTTTTGTATTTGTAACTGCTCTCGCTACAAATGCACAGGTTATTGTTAAAGGTCATATCACAGAAAAAGGCCAAGGTACTGGAATTCCAGGTGTCGCAATTTTAGAAAAAGGTACTACCAATGGAACGGTAACTGATTTTGATGGCGACTATTCTTTATCCGTAAGTAATAGAGAAGCTACATTAGTAATTTCTTATATAGGTTACCTTACAAAAGAAATTAATGTTTCTACTTTAGGGCGAATTGATGTAGAATTAGAAGTCGATTTACAAACACTAGAAGAGGTAGTTGTAATTGGTTATGGTGAAGTAGAAAAAACAGACGTAACAGGTGCTGTTTCTACTTTAGGAGATACCGATTTTATTCAGGGTGTAACCACTTCACCGCAAGATTTATTAACGGGTAAAATTGCTGGAGTAAATATCACAAGGAATACAGGTGCACCGGGTAGTGGTTCTACAATTCGTATTCGTGGAGGTTCTTCTTTAGGAGGAGCTACAAACGATCCACTTATTGTAATTGATGGTTTTCCTGTCGACGATGGTGATGTTTCTGGATTATCAAACCCATTGAATACTTTAAACCCAAGCGATATTGAATCTTTTACTGTTTTAAAAGATGCATCTGCTGCGGCAATTTATGGTTCTAGAGCTTCTAACGGTGTAATATTAATTACAACGAAAAAAGGTACTACAGACAAGATGAAAGTTACTTTCGATAATCAAGTGTCTATTAGTACACCAACAAAGTATGTGGATAATTTATCTGGAGATGAATACAGAACATTAGTAAAAGGATTATCCGATAATGGATTTAGTGGTATTGATGCAAATGCTATCAAGAAATTAGGTTCGGAAAATACAGATTGGCAAAAAGAAATTTTTAGAAATTCTGTTTCTTATGCAACCAACTTGAGCTTATCAGGAAAAGTGAAAAATGCACCTTACAGAGTATCATATGGTTATAATGATGAGAACGGCATCTTAAAGACAACTTCAACAAAACGTCATACTGTATCATTAAATATTAACCCTAAATTCTTTGATGAACATTTAGCGGTAAATGTGAACGCAAAAGGGACTGCTGCAAATACAAATTTTGGAGACCCAGGAGCGGTAGGAATGGCAGTAGATTACGATCCTACACAGCCTGTAAGAAATGGAAGTAATAAATATAAAGGCTTCTTTGCTTATACATCGTCAACATTAGCAGATGGTAGTATTGACCCTGAAGGTCCTGCAAATACCTTTATTACTAACCCAGTTTCTATGTTAGAATTAAGAGAAAACATAGCAGACGTTAAACGTTTTACGGGTAATGTACAATTAGATTACAAATTCCATTTTCTAGAAGATTTAAAAGCCAACCTTAATTTAGGTATGGACAATACAAATACTGATGGGGTAGACAATGCTAAACCGGGTACTACATGGACTTACCGTGATTATACAGGAGAAGAAGGTGGTAGATTACTAGATTATACATCAAAAACAGAATCGAAACTTTTAGAATTCTTCTTAAACTATAATAAATCTTTTGGTAAGCATAGTGTTGATGTAATAGGTGGTTATTCTTGGCAACATTGGAAAAGAAGCGGAACTACGTTTGATAGAAATACTGCAGGAGATCAAATTATCCAAGATTCTCAATACATGAACGAGAATTATTTAGTGTCTATGTTTGGCAGAATGATTTACTCTTTCGATAAAAGATATGTTGTTACAGCAACGGTTAGGAGAGATGGATCTTCTCGTTTTGCAGAAGGAAACCAATGGGGTACTTTCCCTTCTCTAGCCTTTGCTTGGAATATTAATAATGAAGCTTTTTTAAGCAATGTTGATCAATTAACTAGCTTAAAACTTAGAGTTGGTTACGGTATTACTGGGCAACAAGGTTTATCTCCAAATGTAGGAGACCCGTATTACCCTGCAATTCCTAAATACAGAAGAAGTATAGAAGGGGCATATTATCAGTTTGGAAACGAATTTTATAATACACTTCGTCCATCACCTTATGATGCAAACTTAAAATGGGAAGAAACAACGACAATTAACTTAGGTGTTGATTTTGGACTTTGGGATGATAAGTTAACAGGTACAATAGAAGGGTATCAGAAAGAAACGGATGATCTTTTAAATAGAGTACCAATTGCAGACGGAAGTAACTTTTCTAACTATTTGGTTACCAATGTAGGAACCATGGAAATTAAAGGTCTTGAGGTAACGTTAATGGGAAGACTTATTTCTAGAAATGACCTTACATGGTCTTTAGGAGGTAACTTTACTTACAATACAAGAGAGATAACGAAACTAAATAAAGTAGATAACCCAGAAGATCCAGGTGTACCAACAGGTGCAATTTCTGGTGGGCAGGGTAACATGGTTCAAATTCATTCAGTTGGGCAATCACCTAACTCATTCTATGTGTTCCAACAAGTATATAACGAAGCAGGAAAACCAGTAGAAGGGTTATATGCAAATAGAACAGGTGGTACAGGTGAAGTAGGTAGTAATGAATTTAATAAATACCATGCAAACAATCCAAATCCAGAATTTTTAATTGGCTTAAACACAAGAGTTAGTTATAAAAACTTTGATTTTTCAATGTCAGGAAGATGGAGTATTGGCAACAAAGTGTATAATAATGGTTTGGCCAATAATTCGTTATCCGGTTTATACCAATCTGCAGCAAATGGATACTTTACTAACATAAGAAAAGAAGCCGTAGATATTGGGTTTGTAAACCCTCAATATTGGTCTGATATGTATGTACAAGATGCCTCATTCTTTAAACTAGATAATGTTAGTTTAGGCTATACGCTAACTAAATTATTCAATAATAAAATTGATGCAAGAATGAGTTTTACAATTCAGAATGCATTAGTAGTAACAGATTATGAAGGCATTGACCCAGAAGTTGGTTATGGTATCGATAATAATATTTATCCAGTACCAAGAACATATCAATTTGGACTAAACCTTAACTTTTAATCGAAATTAAAATGAAATCTCTATATATATTTATATTATCAGCTTTACTTCTACAGCTAACATCATGCGTGAACGATCTTAAAGTATCACCTATCGATGAAAATGTAATTAACTCTGCCAATGTGTATAACACTACAGCAGATTACAAAGAAGGACTCGCAAAACTTTACGCAACATTTGCTATTTCTGGTCAAAAAGGACCAGATGGTATGGCTGATATAGAAGGTATTGACGAAGGGTTTGGCAACTATTTAAGACAATATTGGAACCTTCAAGAATTAACTACAGACGAAGCAGTTTTGTCTTGGAACGATGCTACAATTAAGGATTTCCATTGGCATACATGGACACCAACAGATACATTTATAGCAGCTATGCACTCTAGAATAATGTACACCGTTGCATTATGTAATGAGTACATTAGAGCTACAAGTGACAACGAGAATGCAGAAATTAAAAAATTCCATGCAGAAGCTCGTTTCCTTAGAGCATTGGCTTATTGGCACGGTATCGACTTTTTTGGAGCAATGCCTTTTGTTACAGAAAAAGATCTTCCGGGAGCTTTTTTCCCAGAGCGTATAGAAAGAATAGACCTATTTAACTATGTAGAAAGTGAACTTCTAGTAATTAAAGAAGAGTTAGGAGCTCCTAAATTTGAATACGGTAGAGCGGATCAAGCTACTGCAGGAATGTTATTATCAAAATTATATTTAAATGCAGAAGTATATACTGGTACAAGCAGATATGATGATTGTTTAACAGCACTACAGCCGGTATTGTCAGCTCCCTATACAATTCCTACAGAATACAGACATAATTTCGTATCGGATAACCATACAAGTCCAGAAATGATTTTCCCTATTACTTATGATGGAAGTAAGACCCAAACTTGGGGGGGTATAGTTTATCTAGTACATGCTCAGATTGGTGGTACAATGGACGCCAAAGGTATGTTTGGAACTGGTGATGCTTGGTCTGGTTTAAGAACAACAAAAGCGTTGGTAAATAAATTTGATTTAGATAATGATTACCGCGCTTTATTCTGGACAGACGGACAAAATTTAGAAATTGATGATATTGGATTATTTACAGATGGATACGGAATCACTAAATTTCGTAACAGAAAGCTAAACGGAGATTTGTCAGATTCAAATCACAATGTACAAATAGATACAGATTGGCCTATGTTTAGACTTTCTGATGCCTATTTAATGTATGCAGAAGCTGTAGTGAGAGGTGGTTCTGGTGGGTCTCAGAGCCAAGCTGTTGACTATATTAATGTACTACGCACAAGAGCAAATGCGGGTAGCATTTCGGCAGCAGATTTAGATTTACCTTTTATTTTGGATGAACGTGCAAGAGAACTTTTCTGGGAAGGGCATAGACGTACAGATTTAATACGCTTTAATCAGTTTACTGATGGTGATTACCAATGGCCTTGGAAAGGAAAAGTAAAGGAAGGTATTCCAACGGCAAGTCATAGAGACTTATTTCCAATCCCGTCTAATCAACTGACAGCAAATCCGAACTTAAAACAAAACGTAGGCTATTAATTCTATACGTATGAAAAATATATCAAAATTATTGGTGCTCTTGTTCAGCTTAATAGGTTGTATTTCGTGCCAAGAATCAGAAACAGAAAAAGCAATATTAAAAAGTGAAGTGACCGCTAATGATCTGCTTCCATTAAGTGCAACATCTTTTGTATTATCAGAAGAAAAAAGTGAAGAGAATTTCGATTCTTTGACATGGACTCCAACAGATTATGGATTTCAATCTGCCGTAAATTATACTGTGCAGTTTGATGTGGAAGGGAATGCTTTTGCTACACCAATTAATCTAGCCAATACCTTTGAACTGACTTCTGGATTTACAGTAGGTAATATCAATAAAAGCTTATTAGAAAAGGGAGTTGCAGGTGGTACAGCTGTAAATGTAGAATTTAGAGTAGTGTCTTTAATAAATGAAGAAGTAGCAGAAGTTTACTCTTCTGTAGAAAAAGTAGAAATAACTCCTTATGCTCCTTCTGTACTCTCTCCTCTTTACATTAATGGAGACGATCAGGGTTGGAATTTTGATACTTCTTTAGATTTTAATGTTCTCGGAATTGGAGAATTTGAACTCATAGGAACATTCACTAATGGAAGTTATTTCCGTTTCTTCGAAGAAAAATCATGGGAAGCTAGTCAGTTAGGCTATGGAGATTTTGAAGTAGTTGATGCCAACTTAACCGAAGCAGGAGATGGAGACGATAACTTTATTTTTTCTGGTACGACAGGTGTATATACAATGACGGTATCTTATGCTACCAAAACAATAACTATGACTGCGGCTTCAACGCCAGAATTATACATCGTTGGCGATCAAAATGGTTGGTCTTTTGATGCTGTTACATGGCTTGGTGGTGGTAAATACGAAGGAACTGTAACAATAACCAACGGACAAATCTTTAGGTTTTTTACAGTAGATGGAGATTGGGGATCTCAACAATACAATTACACTTATTTTATGGATGGTACACTTAGCGATAATTTAACGGGTACTACAGAAGGAGATGCAAACTTTACTTATGTTGGTGCAGATGGTACTTATAAGTATACAGTAGATCTTTATTCTAAATCTTTTATCATTCAAGAATAGATTAAATAATAAGACAATGAACTATAAAAATTTAATGATAAGCCTTTTTGTAACAGTTTTAATAATGAGCTGTTCTGAAGCAAAAGAAATAACGGAATCTATTGGGGAAGAGTCACTTATTCCTTCTGATTCAACAACAGAAAACTCATTCTATTTTGGAGCAGACTTGTCTTATGTAAATCAAATTCTTGATGAAGGCGGACAGTATAAAGTTGACAATAGACAAGAAAACCCCTATCAGATTTTTGCTGATAGGGGCACTAATCTAGTTCGTTTAAGGTTATGGCATACACCTAAATGGAGTCAAAGTTTAGACAATGATCAAGAGGCAAAACTATACAGTGATCTTGCTGATGTAGAAAAAGCAATGGTTGAAGCCAAAGCAAAAGGCATGGAAGTAGTATTGGATTTTCATTATTCAGATACTTGGGCAGACCCAGATAAACAACATGTTCCAGAAGCTTGGAAAAATATTGAGAGTTTAAGTGTATTATCAGACTCTATATATAACTACACTTTCAGCACGCTTACTTATTTAAACAGCAAAGGGTTAATGCCAAGTTTTGTGCAAATTGGGAACGAGACGAATTGTGGAATGATGTATACTGATGCATCAAATACTTTCCCTAAATGTAACGTTTGCGATGGGAATTGGGCAAATTTGAAAACAGTTTTAAGCAGTGCAATATCTGCTGTACATGCTGTTAACGATACGGCCTTAACAACTACAAAAACAATTTTACATGTTGCTGATCCAAAAAATATAGAATGGTGGTTTGAGAACATTACGAGTGGAGACGATGCCGTAAATTTTGATATTATTGGGATTTCTTATTATCCAATTTGGCACAATACAATTGCATTTAATCAAATGGAAACTACTGTAAAAGGCATTAAAAGCAAATTTAATAAGGAGGTAATGATAGTAGAAATTGCTTACCCTTGGACTACAGAAGCAGATGATGATTACAATAATATTTTTGGGTATGGAGATATAGTTCAAGGCTATCCATATACTCCAGAAGGTCATCTAAATTTAATGAAGTCGTTTACGCAGAGTATGATAAATGCAGGAGCATTAGGAGTAATTTATTGGGAACCTGCTTGGATAGCTGTGCCTATTAAAACGTTATGGGGAACGGGTTCTTCTTGGGAAAATTGTGCCTTCTTTGATTATAATGGAAATGCAACTAGCATTTTTGACTACATGACTTACGAATACACTGGTTTATAAACTTAGACAAGAAGCATTTTTAGAACTACTCTTTTTTTAGAAAGCTTTTTTACAGAAAGAGTAATGTTCTAAGTATCTTTTTAAAAACTGAAATCGAAATGAATAAATTATATATATACCTTTTATGTACATTACTAACAGCTAACCTTTTTGGACAAGAAAAAAAAGATGTTTATGTAGATAAAGAGGGAGTTATGCGCTGGCCAAATACTACTGAAGTGAAGGGGTTTGGTGTAAATTACACAGGTCCTTTTGCACATGCTTACCGGTCTTCTAAGAAATTAGGTGTTAACCTAAAAGAAGCAATTGATAATGATATCTACCACTTCTCTAGACTAGGTTTTGATGCCTATAGAGTACATGTTTGGGATACAGAAATTAGTGATTCTTTAGGGAATATTTTAGAAAATGAGCACTTAGAGTTATTTGATTACCTAGTAGCAGAGTTAAAAAAGAGAAATATTAACTGCTTAATTACTCCCATAGCATTCTGGGGAAATGGTTGGCCAGAGAAAGATACGTATTCTCCAGGTTTCTCTCATAAATATGGAAAGGAAGCATGTTTAACAAATGCAGCAGCCATAAAAGCACAGGCTAACTATTTAGCTCAATTTTTAAATCATAAAAATAAATATACAGGTATTGCCTACAAAAATGAGCCAAGTATTGTTGCGTTTGAAGTAAGTAATGAGCCACATCATGTAGGTACTCCAGAACAAGTAACTGCCTATATTTCTACTATGGTGGAGTCCATGAAAAATACAGGCTGCTTAAAACCTATACTTTATAACGTTAGTCATAGTATAGAATTAGTAGATGCGTATTATAATGCAGGTATTGATGGAGGTACATTCCAATGGTACCCTACAAACTTGGTTTCAGAAGCAGAATTAGGAGGGAATTTATTGCCCAATGCAGACAACTATAAAATACCTTTTGCAAATAATAAAGCATTTAAAAGCCATGCAAAAATAGTATATGAATTTGATCCAGCAGATACTCATAAAGCATATATATACCCTGCAATGGCAAGAAGTTTTAGAACTGCGGGTATCCAATGGGCAACACAATTTGCTTATGACCCAACGTTTTTAGCCAATAAAAATACAGAATACAACACTCATTATATGAATCTTTCATATACTCCACACAAAGCTTTAAGTTTAAAAATTTGTAGCGAGATATTTCACGAGATGCCAATGTATAAAAGTTATGGAGCTTTCCCAGAAAACACAACATTTGGGAACGTATCTATCTCTTATGATAAAGACTTGGTTGAATATATGTCTGATGAAAAATTCTTTTATACAAACTCAACAATAACATCACCTAAGAAAGTAAAGCAACTAAAGGAAATTGCAGGAGTGGGGAGTTCAAAACTTATTGATTATGAAGGAACAGGGGCATATTTTTTAGATGAATTAGAAACAGGGGTTTGGCGTTTAGAGGTACAGCCAGATGTTTTAATTACAAAGAATCCTTATGGTAAAAATAGTTTAAAGAAAAAGGTAGCAGAAATTATTTGGAACAATTGGGAGATGTCGGTAAAACTACCACAACTAGGTAACGATTTTACAGTAAAGGCAGTAAATGAGAATAATCAATTATCAAGTACTGCAGAAAAACATACTTTTACGGTTTATCCGGGAACATACATCTTAGCTAAAAAAGGGAAGAAGCATAAATGGACGGCCGAAAGTAATTTTGGGGCTATTAAAGTCGGAGAATACTATGCTCCTAAATCAGAATTCGAAAACTTTACAGTAGTGCATTCACCAAAAAAAGAAGTGTTCTCAGATACCTCATTTACTATAGAAGCAACGCTAGTAAATACAACATTACCGCACAGTTTAAAGTTGATAGGATATACAAATCATCAGCAAAAAGAATACACTTTAAAACACTTAAAAGGATATACATATGATGTAGAAATTCCTAAAGATGATATTGGAGAAGGCTATTTTAATTATTTTATTGTAGCAGATGTAAACAACACTGTAATCACTTTCCCAAATGCCATAAAAGGTAAACCTTCTGATTGGGATTTTACATCAACAGAAATGTACGAAACGAGGATAATTGCTCCTTTGTCTTCGATTACACTTTTTGATGCTTCAAAAGATTTTGAGAAACTAAATAAAACATGGAATACTAATGTAACTTTAGCACCAAATTTCCGAACTGCTAAAGATGCCCTGAAGATTAATCTGGATAGTATACCAACCGATTTAGGAAATACAGTACCTAATTATGCATTGCGTTATTATTTTGGTAATACATTAAAAACAAGTAATACAACAATTGGTAATTATACACAACTTGAAATAATAGGAAATGCATTGGTAGATACACCACAAAAAATTGAAATAGCATTAGTAGGGAACGATGGAACTGCATTTGGTGCTATTGTAGAAATGACAGAGAAAAAAGGAATATATGTGGTGAAATTAGACACCTTACGTACTACAAAATTAGTAACACTTCCTAGACCATATCCAGATTTCTTACCTTATTATTTTTCTCCTACTACTGTAAAAACGGTAATAGATTGGCGTAAAATAGAATCCATTCAACTTGCAACAGTAGAAAAACACTGTCAGATAAATATAGAAAGTATACGCTTGGTGTATGCTACTTCCTCTTTCAGTAGCTTATAACTACTTTATACAGGTCAATTTTGAGAAAACGATAGAGTGAAAAATTAAGGTAATTGCATAAATTATTGTCTTAGTTTTTCACTCTATCTGCTTTTAAATAAACCAACATATTTAATAATTAAAGAAAAGATGATAGACAAATTTATAAAAAGCAGCTTGTTCTTAAGTGCGGTATTCATAAGTAGTTTACTATCTAATTGTACTCAAAATAAAGAACTAAATGAAGAGGCTTATCTTTTTATTTACTTTACAGGAAATGAAATTACTGACGAAACAGTACACTTTGCCCTTAGTACTGATGGGTATACATTTACAGCCTTAAATAATAACTCTGCAGTGCTTAACTCTAAAAAAATAAGCAAAACAGGAGGAGTACGAGACCCTCATATTTTAAGAGGAGAAAACGGGGTATTTTACATGGCTCTTACAGATATGGTATCTAGTACGGGATGGGATACTAACAGAGGATTAATTTTATTAAAATCAAAAGATCTAATAAACTGGTCTTCATCTGCTATTCATTTTCCAGCACGTTTTAAAAACCAAGAAAATTTAAAAAGTGTGTGGGCACCTCAAACTATTTATGATAATGAAAGCGGTAAATATATAATCTATTGGTCGTCCAAATATGGTACTAAAGAGGAGGTACTTTATTATGCATTTGTAAATTCAGATTTCACAGATTTAGAAGGGTATCCTACGCCACTTTTTATCCCTAAAAATAAAGCACATTGTATAGATGGAGATATAATTATTAAAGACGATTTATACTATCTTTTTTATAAGACAAGTAATGAAAACGGCGAGGGTATAAAAGTAGCAACAGCAACATCTTTAACTGCAAATAAATGGAAAGAGTACCCTAATTTTCTTCAAAAAACAGATAAGCAAGTAGAAGGTTCTGGCATTTTTAAACGTAACAATTCAACTGATTATATTTTAATGTACGATCTTTTTCAAGATCATGGTTATGAGTTTTGTAAAAGTAAAGACCTCCTAAATTTTGTTTCTACCGAAAAGAAAGTAGAACTCAATTTTAGCCCAAGACACGGTACAATTCTTCCTATTACGGGCAAAGAATATGATTTATTACTTGAAAAGTGGGGAATGCAATAATTCATAAAATAAATAAGTTTTTTATTAGAAAACCTTAATAATAGCCTTTAAAAGCGTTAGTGTACGATTAACACTAATTTATGTATGAAAATGAAAACTAATTATAATAAGATCTACCTACATTTGATACATACTCAATAACATAACCTAAGCAACACTATATAAAATGTAATTGAGTTTTTTTGAGCATATATGAAGAAATAATTTGAGGTTGAAATTCTTGATTTTTAAAGTGTGATAAATGACAATACATCACATTTGTAATTTTAAGAATAGCAACTGATACTCATTTTGAGTAAGTGCCGTTAGCTATGAAATGTAAATGAAATTATGAAAACAACTACACTACTATTAATCATCTTATTCTTGTCTACATTTAAAATGTCGGCACAAGTTTTTTACAAAGGAGCAGACCTGTCTTATGTAAACCAATTGGAAGATTGTGGAGCCGTTTATTACGACGAGGGTATTTCTACAGATCCATTTGAAATTATGGCCAATCATGGTGCAAATCTTATTCGGGTAAGGTTATGGCATAACCCTATGGCCCATTCCGAATTCCCTACCAATTATTCTTCTTTTGAAGATGCGGTAATAACCATTACAAGAGCAAAAAATGAAGGAATGCATGTACTATTGGATTTTCATTATTCTGATAGTTGGGCAGACCCAGGAAAACAGACTATTCCTGCAGCTTGGGCCTCTTTAGTAGATGACACCCCAGCTTTAGAAACAAAAATGTACGATTATACCTATAAAGTACTTACAGATTTGGATGCTATGGGTTTAATGCCAGAAATGGTACAAGTCGGTAACGAGTCTAATGGACAAATGTTAAGTGCCGAAGGTGTGAATATTAAAACAGTAAACTGGGAAAGACAAAGTGCACTGCTTAAAGCAGGTATTGCAGGAGTGAGAGCAGCAGGTAATGTATCTTCTATTCAACCTCAAATTGTTTTACATATTGCTAATCCAGCACATGGCGATGATTGGTTTGGAAATGCAATTAGTAATGGAGTAACAGATTTTGATATCATGGGCTTTTCTTTATATCCAGAGTGGCATGGAGGAAATGTTGGACAAGCAGGTAACACCATTGAATACCTGAAAGAGAAATATAACAAAGAAGTTTTACTCGTAGAAGTTGGTTTACCTTTTACTCTAGATTATAATGATACTGCTCCCAACATGCTATCTGCTATGCCTAGTGGATACGAAGTGAGTGCAACAGGACAGAGAGATTGGTTGATAGATATTACCACAGAAGTATACAATAGAGGAGGAATGGGTGTAGTCTATTGGGAACCAGCATGGGTTTCTACAGGCTGTGAAACAGAATGGGGAACTGGATCGCATTGGGAAAATGGAGCTTTTTTCGATTTTAACAATTCACTACTATTGGACGGAGGCGTTCAATTCCTAGAACAAAAGTATGTGCCAGATGCAATAGATAATGTCACTTTTAGAGTGGATATGTCGGCAGAAACAGGAGTAACTGAAGCCTTTATAACAGGAGATTTTACAGGTACATCAGATTGGGAAATTGTGCCTATGATTGCACAAGGAAATGGTATTTTTACGTACACCACAACACTAGTAGAAGGAACAACAGGAGGCTATTTCTTTTTAAAGGGAAATAATTGGACAGATAGAGAAACAGTACCATCAGCATGTGCTTTAATGTGGGAGAGTGATAGGCAATATACAATTACAAGTGGCGAAAATATTTTTTCTTATGCTTGGCAAGATTGCACACCTCAGTTAAATAGTGAAATAACTTTTCAGGTTGATATGACAGGAACTTCAGCTACTGAGGCCTTTATAACAGGAGATTTTACTGGAGAAACGAGTTGGGAAATTTTACCAATGGAACACCAAGGAAATAACATTTACACCTACACTACAACTTTAGAAATAGGTACCACAGGAGCATTTTATTTCTTAAAAGGAAACAATTGGACAGATAGAGAAACAGTACCAACAGCATGTGCTTTAATGTGGGGTGTTGATAGACAGTACACAGTTGGGAGTACAAATAATACAATTGAACTTATTTGGGAAAGTTGTACAAGTACATCGTCTGCTAGAGTAACAGATAACTCATTAGAAACAGAAATTTCAGCTCAAGTTTCTTTATTTCCTAATCCATCAAAAGCATTAGTTAAAGTAAAAGGAATAGCACAATCAAATTATCAATTATATAATTTACAGGGTGTTACTGTCCTAGAAGGCATATTAAATAGTGGTAACTCATCTATAAATATTGAACAGCTACCTAAAGGAATGTACGTTTTACATCTTACAAATAAAGATGCACAAACAAGCAATGTAATTAGATTAATAAAAGAATAGGTTATGTGTTTTAATAGATAAATTTCTTAACTCTGACTACTTGTTTTAGCTCTCTTACAATTTGTGAGAGAGCTTTTTTGTTACAATTTTAGGCCGCCATTTTACTATTAAATTGTATTTGTAACTCATGGCAAATGTATCTAGGGTTTTATAGCCTTTATATCCCTTCTGAAAGTAGAATATAAATGTTGAACAATAAAAATTAGAGGAAAATGAAAATTCAAGTTAACACAGAGTGGGATGACCTTAAAGAATGCATTTACGGTAAAGATTACGGTTTTTTATTTCCTGAATGGACTCCTGAGTTTGAAACAATACTTACGCCAGAATTGGCTCCATATTTTAAAAAACATGGTGGACAATGGCGCGAACAATTTGATCCGGAGGGACACCAAAGAACTATAGATCAACGTGAGGCAGTAGTTAAAATTTTAGAAGATTTAGGTGTAAAAGTACATAGACCGGAGAGACTTACTGAAGAGCAACTTAATTATTATCCTAAAAGTGCAGGAGAACACCAAGGATGGATGCGTGATGGTATAGCTGTTATTGGTAACAATTATATTGAATTAGCAAGTCGAAGACTAAGTGTTCGTTATGATAAATTTGTATTACGTCCATTAGCAAAATCTATTAAGAATTTAGGAGGACGATGGTTGGCAATGCCTGAACCGGCACCCTTACAAGATCCATGCGAAGAGACTGAAATTCCTTTTTTAGAAGGTGGTGATATATTCCCTTTAGGTAAAGGACGCGTATTAGTTGCCAATAATACAGGAAACACAGCGAGTAACGAAGCGGGTGTTGATTGGCTTAAAGGTGCTCTTGGTAGTGATTATGAAGTATGTACTACTCGAATTCGTCCTGATTTGATCCACTTAGATTATGTATTAATGACACCGCGTGAGGGTGTTGCAGTGATCTATAAAGATGGATTTATTGATGGTATACCAGAATGGATAGCTGATTGGGATTTGATCGAGATAACAGAAGAAGAAGCCCACTCCGCAGGTACAAATCACTTAGTAGTTAATAGCAATCTTAGTATTGTTGCTGCTGAACATGAGCGTATTGCTAAAGAGATTGAAAAACGAGGTATTGAGGTTATTCGTGTACCTTATGGAGAATGCTTTAATTTTGGTGGTTCACTCAGATGTAGTTACCACCCACTTGTAAGAGAAGTAAAATAAATAATTATCTTACTACTTAGATTGACAATATCTTTTGTCGATCTAAGTAGTACATACCAGAACCCAAATAAATACAAAATTTTCTTTATAAACCTAAGACTTTCCCTTTACAATTTTCTTCAGAATTAATTTAAACCTGATTAAAAATACGTTACTTCTTTATCCCATTATTATTTGTTGTACTTGTTTAAGTTGGAGTATTGATTGTGTAAGAACTAAATTAGTGATAGATTTATTGTAATTCGTTTATTTTCTATTTTATAGCTTCGTCCTCTAATACTCAATCTAAAAAACATACTCAAATGAGAAAAACTTCATTATTATTTATCATAACATTCTGCTTATCTTTTTTTGCAACTCAACAATCTTACGGACAGGCAGCAATTTTAGCATTACTTTTTGGGGATAAAGTGGCTTCAGAAAACTTTAATATAAGTTTAGAATTAGGTTCTACATATATGGGGTATTCAAACTTAGAGAATTCTAAGAGTTCTAAACTTGGGCTTAACTTTGGTATTGCTGGTAATATAAAAATAGCAGATAATTGGTTTGTATCTCCGAGTGCATATTTCCTTGCGAGAAGAAATGCACAATTTAGTT
The DNA here is from genome assembly GCF_003970675.1 of Flammeovirga pectinis. Taxonomy (GTDB): domain Bacteria; phylum Bacteroidota; class Bacteroidia; order Cytophagales; family Flammeovirgaceae; genus Flammeovirga; species Flammeovirga pectinis. The sequence continues at coordinate 353,955 of NZ_CP034563.1, read as the reverse complement.
CGTTATCACTAGATTCTGGAAACCCTAGTTTAGATGCTAATTTTCAAAATGTGAATACATCAATAGACTTAAATTATATTGATGTACCGATCTTTATTAGCTATCAAACTAATAATAAAAAATTTAGATATAGTGTTGGGCCTCAAGTCTCTTTCTTAAACTCTTCGAATGCTACTTTTAAAGGTGCAGAAGGTAAGTTTGTTCAGGATGTAGGAGGTTCTACTGGAAGCCTAGATTATGGTGCAATAGCAGATTTTGCCTATATATTAGGTAAAGCACACAAAGGAAGAGGTATACATTTACACTTAAGATATTATTACGGAATGACAGACGTATTTACTGATGAAATTAGTTCAGGATATAACCGAAATAGCTTTGTATCCTTACATTTAAGTTTACCATTTATTACTGATGCATTGGCAAAGAAAAACCTTGAAGAGTTAGACTAATTTAAATTTGAGTTAAAAAGAATAAATATCAGAAAAGTAAAGTACGAAGTTTCTAATTTTGTTTGATTAGAAACAATTGTACTTTACTTTTTTAATTATAAATTGAAACGGCTCAATGAGAATATATCCATTGAGCCGTTTTTTTATCTTTAAATTCTGATCAACTACAACGTTATTTTATGCTGTGACCATTATAACTATTTAGCAGAAAGTTCTGCTACTAAAGGTTCTAATTTTTCTATAGTAACGTGTTCCATTACTACCACTTTATACCATTTAGGATTGTGATGTACATCTGGTACTAAACCAAATCGTTTTGCGGTTTCTGGCGAAATATTTTCTGCTCGCATAGTAACAATATTAGAATCCTCACTTCTAAAATACGGGATACCAATCTCGTCTAATTTATGCGTAAACCAATCTGCCCTTTTAGATAAAATGTAAATTTTTTCTCGCATGCCATACGGTCCATATGTCATTAGAATCATCCAGATGGCAATTGCATTTGCACCAGATCGAGAACCGATCATTGTAAAATCATCGCCTTCAACATAATCAGCTTTAGTATTGGCATATTGCATCCAATCTTTTCTAATTAAAAATACACCAGTCCCATAAGGTGCTTGCAACATTTTATGAGCATCTAAAGTAACAGATGTCACCTTTGGGTTTCTAAAATCTAACCGATGTTGTTTGTGCGAAAATGGAAAAAAGAAGCCTCCGTAAGCTCCATCAATGTGCAATTTGTAGACAATATCATGTGCATCAAGATAATCTGTAAATAGGTCTACCTTATCTACGGAGCCATACATGGTAGTCATCATGTTAGCAATAATGATAAAATATTTTTTACCATCTGCCTGTGCCTTTTTTATACAAGTAGCAACTGTATCTTCTGATACTTCTCTCGTATCAAAATCAACAGAAATTCTATAATAAGAAAGGGATAAAATATTGGATGCTTTAGCCATTGAATAATGACTATCTTCTGAAGAAATAATTGCAATTTCATCGTTAGCAGCACCAAATTCTTCCTTGTAATAATTTCTGTAAATCCATATTGCCTGCATGTTTGCTTCTGTTCCTCCAGATGCTACATATCCATCAATAGTGTTTACTTCTGCTTTTAGAATATCAGTTCCGCAAACTTCAATTAACTCTCTTTCAATAGATTGAGTCCCTTTAAAAAAACTTTCAGAAACGCCTTGTGTGTGGCAACCAATATGGTTTGGGTTATGTAATAACGTGGTAATAAATGGCGCCTCTTTTAAAAATGGAGCATCGTCTGGAAATACTTTACTATCTAAGTGAGAACCAGGAACTCCCAACGATTGATTTCCAAAATAATCTGTATTATTATCTAAGGCATCAAAAATTCTATCTTGAATTTCTGCGCGTGATTTCTTTTTCCAAATGTGCATTCTAGTATGTAATATGTGGTGCACAAAGATAGTCAATTCGTTACCACACCAAATTTTTTATAAAGGATAATTACCTATTCCTTATATTTACATAGGTATTACTAAGCTTTTGTATGAAAATTAATAACAAACTTTTACTCTTGCTTGTGACATTACTTGGTTATTTAACCGTAAATGCACAAACATATGACCAACCAGAATTATCTGAGAGCGTACAATATGCGCTAATTATTGGTACAAATAAGTACGAAGGTAAACCCATGTGGCCTAACCTAGATAATGCAGAAAATGATGCGAAAAGCATTAATAACGTATTAAAAAAAGAATATGATTTTTCTACAAAATTATTACTTTCTCCCACACTAGAAGAAGTGGAAAAAGCTATTCTTACATACCATCAGTTTTTAAAACCTAAAGATAGATTCCTAATTTATATTGCAGGACATGGCGATTACGACCAAAAGCAATTTGATGATGGATTTTTAGTATTTAAAGACAGTAAAACAACACGAAAAGACCCTACTCGGAAATCTTATTTACAATACAGAAGGTTAAATGGTTTATTAAATGCTTTAGAAGCAAACCATGTAGCTTTGGTATTAGATGTTTGTTTTGGAGGTAGTTTTAATGAGAAGTTAAGAGACGAAACGCCAAAATATAGAGGTAAAATAGAAGACGAAATGGTAACGGGTCGTTTTCTTAAAAAGAAGATGAACAAGGTGACAAGAGTTTACTTAACTTCTGGTGCCTTAGAAAGAGTTTCTGATGGTATAGATGGACATTCTCCTTTTTGTAGTGCCCTTCTCAATGTTCTTGATAACGACCGTAATACACTCTTTACTTTATCCGATATGCACCAACAAACAAAACGATCGATGTCGGAAAGTATGTACGGTTCTTTTGGTAAAAATGAGTTAGGTAGTGAATATATTTTTAGCAGATTAAATTCTTCAACATTGTCAAATGTACAGGCAGGGAACGAAGAAATTACAATGGAAAATAACTTGACAAGAGGGCAAAAAAAAGAGGATAATTTTCTACTCTATTGTATAGTGCTCGTAATAGCAATTGGAGCTACTATTAACTTTTTTGTTATTAAAAAACGAAAGGAACAATCTCAGAATTTAGACAATGAGGTAGATCAAGTGGTAGAAGAGAAAACGGAAATAACCCCTACAGAAAAAGTAGAACTTGTTGAGACAGTCGAGATATTACCTGATACGATTGAAGGCAAAATATCAACGATAACAAAAAGACCTTTTGAGGAGATAGAAATAATAAACAAGGTAGAAGTTGAGCATCAATTAAACCTTTATGCCATCAACCAAAAAAATCTACGAGCAGCTTTAGAATCAAAAGCTAAATATGGTGATATGGCTCCTCCAATTTTAATACATAGAATAAATGATGCGAAAGCAGAATTGGAGAAAATAAAAACGGAACTACTGAAATACATCCAATAATGGAACATAACAAAGCAACATACTATATAGGTGGATCAAAATTTAATTTGATCTATGACGATATCACTCAGGTACCATCGGATGCTATTGTGAGTTCTGACGATGAAATGATTACAATGGGTGGTGGAGTTTCTGCCACTATCCGTAGAAATGGAGGTCCATATATTCAAGAAGATGCCCAAAAACATACCGATCTTTCTTTAGGTGATGTAGTGGTTTCTTCGGCAGGTACATTACAGATGAAATATGTTTTCCATGCCATAACAATAAACTATCAGAAAGAAGAATTTCTTGATGAGGAGGCACTAAAATCTATTATGGATAATGTACTCTCTTTAAGTAAAGCACTTAAAATAAAAAGGATTTCATTGCCTGCAATTGGAACAGGTGCTGCGCGTTTTAGTTTTACAGAAGCAGTTAAGATTATTACACAATCTATCGCATCATTTTTACAACAAAACGAGTGTATAGAAGCCTTTAATTTATGCCTTCTAAAAGATGATGACGTAACCAAGGAAAAGGTGAATGAGTTATTTGAAGAATCTGTAAGTTACTTTTCTATCTCTCAGCAGAATAATACAATTAAAAACTTATTGGTAGAAGCCAATGAATCGTTAAAAGTACAAGAGAAAGTAGATGTTGCTTTAGTGAAAAAGCTTGAGGATGGCTTTGCAAGAATTGATGAAATTGAGCAAGCAAAGGGTAACGTGATTCTGCCTAATTCTATTCCTAATCTATTAGAAGATTTAGGTTTTCTACACGAACTATTGCATTCTGTAAATACAAATAAACACAGAATAGAGCAGTTGAAAGAAGATAAAAACGTGTTAGAACAGAAAATGAACTACCAAAGAACTGCGTTAAGACATTATGAATTAGAAAAAGCAAAGTATGGTGGTGAGATGGTTCCTTTTAGATTATTGATGCAAATTGAAGATGTTGAAAAGGAAATTGACATGACTGAAAAAAGCATAAATGAGAATAATGAAGAATTAAAATCTTATATTGAAGTAGCACGTTTGAAATAAGAATCAAATAATAGAATAATGAAAAAAAGACCGACAGGTAAAACTATTGGGGGACGTGCTTTCGGGACAAAAAAAATATCGAAAGCAGAAGAATTAAGAGGCGTTCAAGATGTTATTGTTGATAAGTTTGACCGTTTAGCTAGATCTAGAAAAGACCTAGAATTAGATAAGCGTTTAGGTAAAGAAATACGTGCTTATTTATCAAAAAGAAGAGAACGAAAAATGCCTGTAGATCAGAAAATGTTAAAGCAATACATTGTTCAGCTTAAAAGAAAAATGCTTCAAGAAATCACTTTCAAAAAATAAGTGATTGAATCTTAAACCTATCCATACCCCAAAGAATATGTACCCTCCATTTCATCAAAAAATAAACGATTCATGGGTGAAAAAAACACTCAAAAATATGTCTTTAGAACAGAAAATTGGCCAACTTTTTCAAGTAGCTGCTTTTTCTAATAGAGATAAAAAACATGAAGAAGAAATTCTTACTTTAATAGAGAAATATCATTTAGGAGGACTAACATTTTTTCAGGGTGAACCATTAAAACAGGTAGAATTAACCAATAAATATCAGTCTAAAAGTAGTGTGCCTCTGTTTATAAATATAGATGCAGAATGGGGGTTAGCCATGCGATTACAAGGTACAACACAGTTCCCGTATCAGATGGCTTTAGGAGCAATTAAAGACGATACCTTAATTTTAAAAATGGCGCATAAAATAGGTGAGCATTGTAAAAGAATAGGTGTTTGTTCTCCTTTGGCACCTGTTGTAGATGTAAATAACAATCCTAAAAATCCTGTAATTAATTATCGTTCTTTTGGTGAAGATAAAATAAAAGTAGCAAATAAAGGAATCGCTTACATGAAGGGTTTACAGTCGGCACATGTGCTAGATAATGCCAAACACTTTCCGGGACATGGTGATACCGCTACAGATTCACATTTAGATTTGCCACGTTTAACACATTCTTCTGAGCGTTTGAATGCTATTGAATTATACCCTTTTAAGGAACTCATAAAGAACGGTTTAAGTAGTATAATGACGGCACATCTAGAAATTCCGGTATGGGATAATAGAGAAAATATGCCTACAACATTGTCCAATAAAATTCTTTCTTCTATCCTTTTTGATCAATTAAATTTTAAAGGATTGGCAATTACTGATGCCATGGATATGCAAGGAATTACGAAATATTATGCGGACGGTGATGCAGATGTAATGGCAATTTTGGCTGGAAATCATATAATAACAAATAGTAGAAGTGTTCCAAAAGGAGTTGAAAAGATAAAGCAAGCACTCCTTAATGGTGAGCTATCTGAAAAGCAATTAGATGTGATTGTAACTAATTTATTGGCCATGAAAAAGTGGGTAGGATTGGATCAAGCTAAAAGAATAAGCACAGAAAACTTATCTACTGATTTAAATGATGAAGAAAGTAAACAACTCAATAAAGTATTGGCAGAGGCATCCATCACTTATTTAGGAAAAGCACCTTTGCAACCTCTAAATAAAGATAAAACAATCTACTTGAAGTTAGTAGGTGAACAACAAACAAAAAGTACGAGAGAACAAGTAGCTCATCATCTAAAAGAAATAAAAAAAGAAGAGACGAATACATTATTATCAGGTTTAAATGCGTTAGAAGTAACTACTTTAACTTGGAATGAAAGCGAGGGGGAAGCATCATTAAAGAAAATATTAGAAAAAGCACAAGGTTATGAGAGGGTAATTCTGAGTATTCATGGAATTAATATTAAGCCTTTTAACCATTTTGATCTCCCTGAGATAATAAGGAAACAAGTGTTAGACATTCTATCTAAGAATCAGACAACAGTACTCTTTTTTGGTAATGCGTATGGACTAGATGAAATTGAAAATATTGAAAATGCGAAAGAAGTAATAGTTACTTATCAAGATTCTGAGTTTATGCAAGAAGCCGTTCTTCGTGTTTTAAAAGGAGAATTAAATTGTATTGGAGAGTTGCCTGTGAGCCTTAAAAAATTGTCATAAAAAAAGGAGCACTCCAATGGAAAGCTCCTTTTCAATATTACTACATTTTACTACTTAACTACATTCTTTTAATCAAAGCCATATTTCAGACCCGATTATCTTCTATCACTTTTATCTTTAATAGACATGCTTTAAATGCTTACATAATGTAGACAGCTATACCATTTTATATGACAGTACGATTGAATTTTATTAACATTAAAGAAGTGCATTTTTTTTAAAAACAGTCTCTTGTTTAACTTTAAAATACTGATTTTTAGTAAGTTGTGTTTTGTAAAAATAATGTCCATAAAAAACTTTAATGTGTATTTATTTATTAGTAGGGCTTAAAGATCTAGTTTTAGGTATTTATTGAGATAGTAATTTTACTGAAAATACAAATTTGATATCCATCCCACCACTAACCCACCCCTCATCTCTTTACCATCTCCAAAAAACAAAATGTTTAAAAAATTAGAATTTTTAATGTTTAAATTTTGAACATTAAAATAAAATTGATTAAATTTGAAACATCAAGAAAATAAAGAAAGTACGTTTTTATTCTCTTGACTTAAAATTACTATAATATGTATTACATAAATATAAAAGCTACAAAAATGAAAAATTTATTTGTTATCATCTTTACTGTTTTAGGTGTTTGTTTTACTACAAATGCAATGTCTGACACAACAGATCCAAAAAATGAAAATGATAAATATAATTACCATGTACCAGCACAGTATAAAACAGTACAGAAATATCAGATTAGTGTGGGGAGAGGTGCTACTTTTTTTGGAATTTCTAAAGAACTATCAAAAGTTTCTGGAAAGGAGTGGTCTTGGGAAATAGTAGATACAGTGATAGAAAGTCATCATTATAAATATGGAAAAAATGAAATTTTAAAGCCAGAACAAATATTCCTAGTGTCAATTTAAATTTTGTAAAAGTATTGCCTAAAACTATTTCTTACAAATGCTTTTTAAGTCCTATATAATTATAGGACTTATTTGTTGCATATTAAAATGTTTCTACCTGTAGTGAGGTTACTTTTATTGGTGTATTTAAACAAAAAGGAACTATAATTGTATTACTATCAGTTATATATAGTTTGTGTAATTAATTTCATGGCAATCCCTTATCAATTAACCTTTTAAAAATGAAAACGCTATTCACTATCTTATTCCTAATTTCTGTACAATTTTCTTCTTTTTCTCAACATGTAATAGTAGATAATAAAGGAGGAGAAAATACAGACTATTTGAACTTACAAACTGCTATAAATAATGCAAACCATGGCGACAGTATTATTGTAAGACCTTCTGATGTTAGTTATGGTGAAGTTGCCATTTCTAAACATATTGTACTTCTCTCCGAAGATATTGTATTGAAGAATGAAAAATTGAATACGACTAGAATTGAGAAGCTTATTTTAGAAAATATTAGCTACGATAAATCGGATGCCTCAAACAGTACAATTTGTGGTTTCGAAATTCATAAACTAGAAGCAATATCAGATCCTGATAACGCTGTAAGGAATATCACTTTTGCTAAAAATAAATTAAAAAGAAAACCACAAATAAAAGACATTAAAACCTGGATTATCACTCAGAATACTAGAATTCATTAGTACCTAACTAATAAAATGTTTAAAATATACCCATTTAACCTATTTAGTGGTGTCTATACGTAGGCATCACTTTTTTACATAAAAATAGTTCGTCCTTATTAAAGACGAACTATCCAAATATTAAACCTAAATATTGTTTTCAGGCATTCTTCAATCAATTTTATTACTCTCATTATTAGAAGTGTTTTTGGTTATCAAAAACCCTATTGAAAAAATAATTTAATGGATAGGAGTGAGGTAAGCAGGGTTAACTCTTGGTATTTCTGCATTTGTATCCTTTTTCCATTTTTGAAGAAGTGCACTTAATTCTTTTATTTTTTTGGGCGAAATACTACTTATTTCATGTTGTTCATAAGGGTCTGTGGTTAAATCAAATAATGTATAGGTATTGCTTTCCACATATTCTGTCATTTTATATCCTTTATATTGAATTACATTCACCCATTCAGTTTTAAACGTATTATTTTTTGCGTTGTAACGCGCGTAATTTGTGTACTGCCAAATAAGTTTTCTATCCGCAAGAAATTCTTTTTTACCTGTTATAATAGGCAATAAGCTAACGCCATCTAACTCATGATTCTTTGGTAGATTTGTGTTTGTAAACGATAAGATAGTAGGGTAAATATCTACATGGATTATTGGAGAAGTAGAAACCTGATTTTCCTTAATTTTCTTAGCAAATTTCATGATGTAAGGTACTCGAATACCACCTTCTAATGTATTGCCTTTATAACCTCGGTAAGGTTGTGTAAACATTTCATGATTTGTTTTATAATGTCCATTATCTGAAGCGAAAATTATTAAAGTATTGTCTTCAATACCTAACTCTTTAATAGACGAAAGCACCTTAGCAACACTTTCATCTAGGTTTTTTATCATTGCCAAAACTTTAGTTGTTTCTTCATCAAAGTTGTATTTTTCTTTAAAATGGGCATAAGTTTCTGGCTTTGGTTCTAAGGGTTTGTGCACTAAATAATAAGGTAAAAACAAGAAAAATGGAGTGTTGTTATTAACTTGTTTCTCCATAAAGGCAATACCTTTTTTTGTAGTATAATCGGCATTATATTCATTTTCTAATACATCGGTTTGGGTAGGGAATTGCGTAAAGTTATAATGCTTTTTTGTTTCAATGGCTTCATTAAAACCTTGGTTTTGCATACTTAATTCTTTGGTACCGAGGTGCCACTTTCCAAAGCCAGCAGTTGCGTAACCATTTTCTTTTAATGCTTCTGGAATTAATACTTTATCTAAACTTAAACCAACCCCTTTCCCATTCGGTTTATTGTTTTCTGGAGGTAGAAACTGCATGTGTTGGAGTGTTTTCTGCTCTTTTTTATGTCGGTCAGAAACTCTATATATTTTATGACGAGGAACATACTGACCTGTCATAATAGAAGCTCTAGATGGGGCACAAGTAGGATCGTTGGAGTAGGCATTTGTAAATCGGACACCTTCTTTAGCCAATTGATCTATTGCTGGAGCCTCTACAAATTGATTGCCATAACACCCTAATGCATTTATACCTAAATCATCTGCTAAAATAAAGACAACATTTGGACGTTCTTTTTGACCAAAACAATGTAAGGATACGAAAAGAAATAGAACAATATTAAAAACTGATTTCATTTTAATTTACGAGATTAACCGTTGAAACTATAGCTTCTTTAAAGCCAATACGAATAGCTTTTACTTCAATTTTTGATGCCTTATTTATAGCAATAGATGTGGTGTAAAGTTTCCATTTACCACCATCTATTTGATACCCAATTGATGCCCCTTGAGTAGCACAGTTTAAGGTGAGAAGATTAGCTTTAATGCTCGCTTCTACTTTAGCAGTAGTAGGTTGTTGATTATTTGGCCACATTGCTGAGATCATTTCAGCTTCTGGTTGAATACATATATCGGGAGTTTGTTTTTGCCATTTTGCTAGTTGTTTTCTAAAACGCTTAACTTCTGCTTTAGCTTTAGGATGATGAATTAAGTTATGCGTTTCGTATGGATCATTTTCTAAATCGAAGAGCTGTTCTTCCTCTTGTAAAGGACTAAACCATGCTGCTTGTATTTGATTTAATTCTCCATTTAAGTACGCATTTTTAAGGTTTTCCATAATCGGTACTTGCATTCTGTATTGAATATCTTGATAGTTTGAAGGAATAGGGAAGAGGTATTTTACATACAAATATTTTCCATCGGTAACGCTTCTTCTTGCAGAAGTAAATTCGTCCATTCTATCTCTAGCAGCAAAAGAATATTTTCTTGTCGTACTTAAAATACTTTGCCCTTGAATATGTTTTGGAACTTCAATTCCAGTCATCTCTAAAACGGTAGGAGCAAGGTCTATAAAATTAATCAGTTGATCTGTTTTACCACTATTTGCTCCTTTAGGATATTTAATAAAGAACGGGACATGTAAACCAGAAGCAATAACTTCTCTTTTCTGTCGAGGTAGTGGTCCACCATGATCAGAGAAGAAGAATATAATTGTATTATCATATAATCCATCCTCTTTTAATTGATGAATAATTTGACCAACACGTTTATCTAAAAGTTCTAAATTACTATACATTCTTGCTAAATCTGTACGAGTAGTATCGTTATCAATATAATAAGGAGGAACAGGTACATCTTCTTTTGCTACAGTTAGTGGCAGGTGCTTATTTTTCCAAATCTTAGATTCGTGTGTTTCATTAAAATTAAAAACGGCAAAGAACGGCTGCCCATCGGCTCTATTTCTCCAATGTGCCTTACCATCGTTTTCGTCCCAAGCAGTAAATGGAGCTGCAAATTGATAATCTGTTTTTGCATTATTTGTAGTATAATAGCCGTTAGCTCTTAAATATTCTGGAAAACATTTCACCATCCAAGGAACTACTGCACTGTACTCTCTAACATTATTATTTTCTCTATCTACAACATTTTTATTCTTTCTATATTTTCTACTTCCAATGCCCGTAATATCTCTACCTGTTCGCATATGACTAGTCCCAATTGTACTTGGATACATTCCTGTAATAATTGCACTTCTACTAGGTGCACATACACCAGCAGTAGAAAATGCATTCCTATAAATGGCACTCTCTTTAGCCAACTGATTTATTATGGGTAGTTGCGCGGTACTATCTCCATAAGAAGGTAAATAGATACCTGTATCTTCAAAAGAAATCCATACAATATTTGGTTGCTTTTCTTGAGCAAACGAAAGGGAAACTACTTGTAAGAAGAAGAAGTAAAATAAAAATGTTCTCATGCTATTATGTTGTTTTTAAAATAAAAAAAGGTGAGAAAAATTATACATTAGTCTCACCTGTTTTGTAATTATAAGTAGTCACACAAAATTTTAATGTATTCTAAATGAATAGGCTATTAGGATGATTTGTTAAACAAATGTAGAACGAAAATGCCTAAATGTGGACGAATAAACGTTCCGAATACACCACGAATGATTCTTAAACTATACAAAATCATTAATATGCTTATAAATAGATGTTTATGATTTTTAATGATAAATATTTTGAACCATAATTAAACCTAGTAGAATAATTATTTAACGTGATAATAAAAGGAAAGCCGTAAAATTGTAACATCAAAACAAAATAGTATTGTTTGTATTCATAAAATGGGTACTGATTTTATAGATCAAGATTTAACTTCCCTAATTTATCAGGTAAACATCTTGTTGCTTGTTTGATAGGTTAGAATATTACAACTTTTTAATTTAAGTAGAAATGAATAGAATTCTTATCAACTTAACCGTATTATCTGCATTTATCACATTATTTGGTTGTGCTAAAAATACGCATGAAACAACTAAGGCTAAACAGCCAAACATAATTTTTATAATGAGTGATGACCATGCTACGAATGCAATTTCTGCATATGGAGGAAGGTTAGCAGAGCAGTTTCCAGACCTTACTCCAAACATAGATCGTTTGGCAAATGAGGGTATGATAATGCAAAATACTTTTTGTACTAATGCAATATGTGGTCCATCGAGAGCAGCAATATTAACAGGTAAATTTAGCCACGTAAATGGTTTCTTTAAAAACGAAAGTGGAGGAGATTTTGATGGTACTCAACAAACATTTCCAAAGCTATTACAAACAGCGGGTTACCAAACAGCGGTTATAGGTAAATGGCATTTAGGTACAGCACCCACTGGATTTGATTATTCTAAGGTAATGATTAACCATGGTGGACAAGGAACTTACCACAATACAGTATTTTTAGAAAATGGTAAAGATACTGTTCAAGAAAATTCGTTCCACTCATCAAGACAAGTTTGGGAAGATGCGAAGAAGTGGTTAACCGGTGGTAGAGATCAAGAGAAACCATTTATGTTGATGTATCAGTTTAAGGCACCTCATAGACCTTGGACACCAGATGAGCAATTTCAACATGTATTTGATGATGTAGAGATTGTAGAGCCAGAGACATTTAATGATACTTACGAAGGTAAAGTAGCGGCAGGTAATACGTGGCAAACTATAGAAAGAAATTTAAATAGAAAAGATTTAAAAGTTGCTCCTCCTCATCCTGAAAAAATGACGAAAAAGGAGATTGCAGCATGGTACAAATACGGTAATAACAACGAAGAACCTTGGTCGCCAAGTGATGAACTTAAAGGGCAAGCACTTAAAAAATGGAAGTACCAAAAGTACATGAAAGAATACTTAGGGTGTGTGAAAGGTGTTGACCATTATATTGGTGAAATGTTAAACTATTTAGATGAAAATGGATTAGCGGAAAACACAATTGTAATTTATACTTCTGACCAAGGTTTCTATTTAGGAGAGCACGGTTGGTTTGATAAACGAATGATGTATGAGGAGTCTTTTAAGATGCCTTTCTTAATTCGTTACCCAAATCATATTGCACCAAAAACGGTTTCAAAAAAGTTAGCAATGAACGTAGATTTTGCACCAACACTTTTAGATTTCGCAGGTGTAGATATTCCTTCAGATATTCAGGGTAGAAGTATTAAATCAATAGTTGAGGGTACAGAACCAGAGAACGATTGGAGAGATGCTGTATACTACCATTATTATGAGTTCCCTTGGTGGCACCATGTTTTACCTCATTATGGGGTAAGAACAGAAAGATATAAACTGATTCATTTCTACTATAATCCTGAAATTGCAAAAGAGCAATGGAGAGAAAAAGATTGGGAGTTATTTGATCTAGAGAAAGATCCAAATGAGTTATATAACCTATATGAAAAAGCAGGTTATGAAGAGATAACACAACAATTAAAAACCAAATTGCAAGCAATGCAAAAGGAGTACAAGGAGGATTCTCAAGAAGATATGATGAAGAAAACAGACATCCGTATTGGTAGAGTGTACGAACACGCAAAATATGGAAAATAAAAAATATTTATAGTAGCTTAGTTAGAGTAATAATAGTTAAAAATAGAAAGTCACCAATAGTTTATTGGTGACTTTTTTATGTGATTGCAATTCTTCTCGAACCAAATAAAGTATATGATTATTAGTGATTTATGTAGTATTTTCTGTTTGATTTGAAAACTACTTGACGCTAACTTTTAGAATGAAATCGCTATTTATTATTTTAAATAGACAAAATATTTAAAGAGTACTAATAATTTTATAATCATAGAAATGAGTAAAATTTTACTTTATCTTCTCATTGGAATTAGTTTAAATGGATTTGCTCAGCAAAAGAAAATTACTAAAAATGGTTCTTTTGTTTGGTTAAATAAGAAGATTAAAATTCCTGAAAATACTAGATATATTGTTACTGGGTCAATACATGCAAATGGTAGAACAAGAATAATTCTGGGTAAAAATTCTACATTTTATATAAAAGGTAGTCATACATTAAAAGCATCAAATTTTAAAGGTAATGTTTGCAATGCGAAGACAGGTAAACCTAATGTCAAAATTAATAATAAACATCCTAAATTTTTACTAAAACACTGTTCTGGAAAAAACCTTCCTGTAGAATTATCAGACTTTGAGATCCAATTGCATAACGAGAATAAAATTGGATTGAATTGGGTAACTCAAATGGAATTAAATAACAGTCATTTCATAATTGAACGATCTAAAGATGGTAAACATTATGAATTGGTACAAGATTCCATTATTGGAGCGGGAAATTCAAATACAGCGATAGAATATACCTTCCATGATGAAAACCCATTAAAAGGAAAATCATTTTACAGATTAACACAAGTTGATTTCGATAATACAAAAGAGATTTGGGTACAAAGTGTATATAATGGAGAAGAAGTAATTGAAGAAAGTGTTAATATATATCCGAATCCAGCTCAATATGAAATGAATGTGTTACTGAATACTCATGAAAATGAAACACCTACTTTTCAATTAATAAGTACATCAACCGGACAGACTGTTCAGTCAATACCTTACAAAAATGATAACCCAAAATATACGTTCAATATTTCTACTATAAAAGCAGGGAATTATGTATTGGTCATCTCAGTTAATGGAGTAGTAAAGCACAAAGAAAAAGTAATTATTATAGGAAATAAAAGTAGAGGAAATAAGAAAGAAAAGGATTAGATAATTAAACCTAATCCTTTCCGTTTTAAATAGTTTCTAACTATTTCTCCATTAATTCAAAGTGCTTGTATGGATTACTTTCCCCAGAGTTAGGTGCTAACCAAAGTTTAAATCTCCCTGCATCAACTCTTGGTTTCATGTTAGGGCCAATGTATGATAGATCTGACATTGGAAGTTTAAATTGGATTGTTTTTTCTTCACCAACACCTAGCTGAATTTGCTGAAACCCTTTTAAAACTTTTACAGGTTGAACTAGCTCTGCCACTTCATCTTGAATATAAAGTTGAACAGTTTCTGTAGTTGGATATTTTCCTAAGTTTCTGATTTTTACTGAGGCATTAACAGTCTCACCCCATTGTATTTTGCTTTTTACAGTTAATGCTGAATAACTAACATCACTATAGCTTAACCCAAAACCAAAAGGCCATTGTGGTAGCCTTCCAATTTCTAGATAATGTGAAGTATTCCCTAAAGAAGATTGCCATGCCTCAACAGGAATGTCGTCTATTAAAACTACACTTTCACTTGTTGCTGGTCTTCCTGTGTTGGTGTTATTGTAATACATTGGTACTTGCCCAGTTGCTTTTGGCCATGTAATAGGTAACCTTCCAGAAGGGTTTGTACTACCCGTTAACACATCCCAAATTGCAGGTCCAGCCATTGTTCCTGCATGCCATCCCATTACAACTGCATCCACCTTATCTAGTAGATGATTCACAATGATGGGACGCCCAGCCATAAGTACAAGCACAATTGGTTTATTTAATTCTGACAGTTCTTGCAGTAATTCTTCTTGAACACCAGGTAATTTGAGGGTAGACCTTGAATGAGCTTCTCCAGATAAAATGGCTTCTTCTCCTACTGCTAACACAATAATATCAGCTTTCTTAGCCTTTCTTATTGCTTTTTTAAAGTTGATTTTTTTCTTATCACGACTATAATCTAGAGTTTTCTCAAAATAGATAGTATTTGATTTAGAAGTAGTTGCAGCATTTAAAAGTGTGATCGATTCTTCTTTTTTACCATCAAATATCCAAGTGCCTAATTGGTCTAAAGGAGCATCGGCCAAAGGACCAATTAACGCTATTTTTTGATTTTTTTGTAGTGGTAAAATTTCCTTTTCATTTTTTAGTAGAACAATACTTTTAGTAGCAACGGCTTTAGCAATAGCAAGGTGCTCTTTTGATAACGAACTGATTTCTTTAAGATCTGCATAAGGATTATCAAACAGCCCTAGTCTATATTTTACTCTAAGAATACGACGGACAGCTTCATCAATTTTGTCCATTGCAATTGTTTTCTCTTTTAAAAGATCTTCTAAGTTTTCGGCATACGCATCAGAAGTCATTTCCATATCAACCCCAGCTTCTATTGCTCTAACGGCAGCTTGTTTTTTATCGCGAGCATACCCGTGAGGAATCATTTCTGTTACAGAATTCCAATCACTAACAACAGTTCCATCAAAATTCCATTCCTCTCTAAGCACATCATTTAATAACCATTTATTTCCAGAAACGGGTACTCCATTTAATTCATTAAAGCCAGCCATAAAAGTTAAAGCACCTGCCTCTACGGCATTTTTAAAAGGATCTAAATACACTTGTCTTAACAGGGCTTCAGGAATGTAAGTAGCATTATAATCTCTACCTCCTTCGGCTGCTCCGTAACCAGCAAAGTGTTTTGCACAGGCGGCAATATTGTACTCTTTTGTAAGATCACCCTGAAAACCATCAACACTTGCTTTTCCAAGAACAGAAGTAAGATAAGGGTCTTCACCAAAAGATTCTGCAATTCGTCCCCATCTAGGGTCTCTAGAAATATCAATCATCGGTGCAAAAGTCCAACGTATTCCTTGGCTACTGGCTTCTTTTGCGGCAACTTCTGCAGCTTTTTTGACACCGTTAGCATCCCAACTTGCCGCCTGACCCAACGGGATTGGAAAAATAGTACGAAAACCATGAATTACATCTCTGGCAAATAACAAAGGAATGCCATTAGGACTTTCTTCAACTGCAATTTTTTGTAACTCTTTTAAATTACCATGGTTCATAACATTAAGCATGGAACCGATGTTTCCATTTCTTACAGATTGTTTTAATTCTTCGGATAATTTACCTTTTTCTCTACTAGATGTACCTCTTTGGTTTAGTTGTCCGAGTTTCTCATTTAAAGACATTTTTTTGAGTAAGTTTTCAATAAACTCCTCTTCATTATTATCCGTTAATTGATGCGATTCTGTACCTCGATTTGTACATGCTCCTAAGCTCCAAAGTATAGTTAATATAACATACATTGATGCAGTTTTAATTCTATAATTCATTCTATTTATTTAAAAAAGTATTTAGTTGGTTTCGTTTATGAACGACAATTTACAAAACTATTTTAACTAATTGATAAGGTTGAAATAAAATCAAAAATTGAATAATACTTATTTTTTGTATGGTTTAGCACTTCATATTCGAGTGATTTTTAGAGAATAAATAAGATTTTTATAGTATACACAAAATATCAAATTTTAAACTTAAATTTTAGTATGGAAGTAACACATGAACAAGCAGAAAGTGCTATCAAAGATATTATTGGGATGGTAAATAAAAGAGGTGAATCTATTGGAGAATATATAGAACATCTTGATACTCATCTTAGGTACGATTTTAAAACATCGTTAGGACAAGGGCATATTTCTATGGTAACTGTAAAAGAGAAAGCAATAGATGGCCTATCACCTAATGCAGAAACGTTGACTTTAATAAGACAAAATTTTAATCTAGATGAGTAAGTTTTTATTAAATGAAATACATATTTTATATATGTAGTTACAAGTAATAAAAAAAGGCTAAAGAAATAGTAATCACCGTTTCTTTAGCCTTCTTTGAAAATGGTTTTTTACTAATTAAAAACCATTTGTTCTTGTAGTAAATATCGTTCTACTACTTCAGCTACTCCATCATCGTTATTAGATGATACAATAACATCTGCTTTATCTCTTAATTCTGGTGTAACGTTATCTACCCAAACACCCAATCCTGCAAATTCTACCATAGAAAGATCGTTTCCTGCATTACCAACAGCAATAACTTCTTCTTGCTTAATACCTGTAAATTCGCAAAGTCTTTGGATAGTAGCTGCTTTATCTATTCCATTTTGAGTAACTTCTAAGAAGAATGGTTTAGAAAAAGAGCAATTTAAATTTGGAAATTCTTTTACCAATAATGGTTTCACCGTTTTTAAATAAGCGGGATCTTCTAACATGATACATTTAACGGCATCAAAATCAGTTGCTTTTTTAAAGTCTCCTACCTGATCAAAATGCATTTTAGTAATATCAATTTCAACCTGAATAAATTCAGAATGAGATTCACTTATAATACTATCATTTGTATATGTGATGATATCTACATTATTTTTCTTTGCAAAGTCTGAAAGTGCATGGATATCATTTTTTGATAAACTTTGAGAGAACATTATACTCTCGTCTACCATATCAATTAAAGTACCACCGTTATAAGAAATGATATAAGAACCGAATGTATCTAACTCTAAATCTCTTGCAAATTCTATCATTGCAGGTGTTGGTCTGCCAGAAGCTAAGACTACTTTGATTCCATTTTCTTGTGCTTTTCTTAGCACAGTTTTATTTTTATCCGAGATGGTGTGATCGTCTCTTAATAAGGTATCATCCATATCAAGGACTAGCATTTTATATCCTAAGTTCATTTTTTTGTCATAGTTCGTTCAAAAGCACACTAATAGCATGCATAGTTACTAGAATAATTTTAAAATTGCTGTTAATGCATTAAAAAGTTAGTTATTAATGTTTTATTTTAAAGCCTTTTTTGTGGGGCTTATCAGTTAATTCATATGTTGTTTTTGATACTATATTTTTTCTTAAATTTGAATAAACCTCATGTTTAGATAAATAATAAAAACCATTGGTTTTCTTATAGTAAAATGTTTCGTGTGAATACTGTTTGTTTTTTAAATTTAACTTGTAAAAATTATCAGTCATGATATTTCTATCATTACGAGGGTTGTAAATAGTATTTATAATAGCTTTAGTGATAGCATAATTTGAGGCATTGACATATAATTTTCCTGAATAATTTTTTATGTCAATATAATAATTTCCTCCTGTGTTTTTGTAACCAGGGTTTTCGGCTTTAAAATAAACTACATAATGTAATTGTTTATTTATATACTCGTTTTCTTGTAGTATAAATTGATAGTTATGTTTTGAGTTTAAAAAATTATGATGTCTACGATCAATTATATCTTTTAAATTTTGAAATCCAGTTCCAATTATAATATTAGAATACCTTAAACTATCAAGTTCTTCTTCTACTACACATGTAATGGATGTATCATTTTTAATATACCTCCATTCATCAACTTTGAACATTAATCTAGTAACATAATTTAAATCTGAATAACCATTAGGATCAATTACATCGTACAGTCTCCTTTTTAGTATTTT
Organism: Flammeovirga pectinis; assembly: GCF_003970675.1. Classification (GTDB taxonomy): domain Bacteria; phylum Bacteroidota; class Bacteroidia; order Cytophagales; family Flammeovirgaceae; genus Flammeovirga; species Flammeovirga pectinis. The sequence continues at coordinate 334,958 of NZ_CP034563.1, read as the reverse complement.
ATTGTCTGTTTCATTTATTAATTCATTTTCAGCTGCTAGGACAAAACCTTCTTGATTATAATTTTTAGAGATGTTTTTACGAACATTCTTCATTATTTTTTTTGCACTGATGCCTTTAGAATAAATTTCAACTTCACCTAGAATACGACTATTTTCATTTAAAAATAGAGTATCATTAAGGCTTGAGGTATCAATCGTTTTTGGTTCATAGCCAATGCCACTAAGTGTGATTATTTCTTTTTTACTATTCAAGAAATTATACTCACCATTAATATCGCAAACACCAATTAATTTATTCTTATCATTTAATATATGGAGGTAGGGGATTCCTTGTTTTGAGTTTTGGTCAGCAAAGGTGACATTGGTATAGTCACTAATATTGTGGATTAAAAATAGACCATCAAATACATTACTCCAATCGAATGTTATATTCGTATTTAAATCATATGCATAGCTACTAAAGTTTGATTTTTCATTCAAGGATTTATAGCCATATTTAAAGTTTTTTTTGTGGAAAGATTTTTCAATTGAAGGAGTTATTGTATACATGTCATCAAATCCAGTAATTGCTAAAATAAATACAGACTTATCTCCATATTTTTCAGTAATTCTTTCCCCCATTGGTTTATATTTTTTGGATTCAGAGGGATCCATAAATTTTATGTCTTTTGCAAAATGACCATTTGCACCAATACAGATTATTTTTTTATTAGGGTAATTGTTGCTTAATCTTTCAAGGTTCTCTGCCATTAAAGAGTCTCTTGTGTTACTATTGTAAGCTTTAAAAGTATCATTCGTTAAGGTATCAATATGATCTCTATAATAATCTTCAATTAAGCTATTGATATTTGATAAAGTAGCTATTAAAAAATCACGTCTTTTAATATCAATTTTTTGATCTTTATTAATTACATCAAACAGTTTTTGATGAATAGAGTGTAAATCAGAATAAGTAACTCCCTTTTTTGGAATATATGTTTCTCCAACTTGAATTACTGCTTCTTCCCACAATTCATAATTCTGTATTTGTTCTTGATATTTATTAAAGTCACCTGAAATATGTGGCCTTAAATTTCGATTTGTAAATTGGTTATCAAATCCTCTTATTTTAACATCTCTATCATCAAGGAAATTTACTAAAGTATCGAAATTAGAATGTTGTGTCCATATAGGAAAAATATTGCTTCTATACTCTGATAATTTAGAAGCTCCTTTTTCAATGTTTTCATTAGCTTTTTCAAGGTTATAATAACTACTTTCAAAAGTAACCATATTATATCCCATAGAATCGACTAAGTATTTAATAATATCTATCTGTGTATCGAAAATTTTCTTATATCTATGCTTTGCTTCTCCTAAAAAAACAAACTTTGTATCATTCGAAATTTCGTTTTTCAAAAATGAAAAATCATTCTTTTGAACAGGAGTTACGGTCTGAGCGAAGATCGAAAAAGGAATTAAGACTAGAAATATTATTAATGTTTTCATTATTTAGAAAAGGTCTGTGTTACATATATGACATTTTGATGAGTATTTAGGTTAATATATAGTTGTTAAAAATTGCAAAATCCCCTTTTAGATAGTTGATATCTAAAAGGGGATTGTCTTTTTTAATTGAGTATGAAAATTTACTTCCCTTCTCCCAAAGTAGGATTTGCCTTTAAATGGAAGATATATTCTCCGCCTTCATGACCAACATTTCTTAAAGGTTTACCCTGAGGTTCTTGCATTGTATTACTCATTACTGTTTGCCTAACATATAATGCGATACTTGAAATTGTCAGTTTTTCGATCGTATTGTTTACTAGGTATTTTGTTAAATAATGATTGAAAGGACTATGTTCTCCTGCATTACCATCAGATACTTCTGTTAAACCACCAGAAGATAATCCCCATCTCGATTTAAAGTTTTCTACACGTTCTGCGTACATCATACCTCTTGATTTTGTGGCAAATAAAGAACCAGAGAAACAAGCATCTGCTATTAAAAGCGTATGTTTAGTATTTAATCCTTTAATGTAATTCAGAATTGTAGTATTCGATAAATAGGAAGACATATCATCCTGAGACATTGCAGCACTTGCTGGTACCCAATAACCTTCTTGTGTGAAATCGTCGTAATAACCATGTCCAGAATAGTAGATTAAAAGTTTATCTTCTTCACCTATCTTAGTATTGATCTCTCTTACCATCTTAGAAATATTTGATTTCGTAACGTCACCGTTATAAATTTCAAAAACATTCTCTTTTTCATAATGATAGTAAGTAGTTAAAACGTCTTTTATTTTTTTAGCATCGTTTACCGCATTTACTAATGGAGTCCATTGTTGGTAATCGTTACATGCAATTAACAATAAGTAGTTTTTACCCTGTTGTACTGTTTTTACTGCAACTGCAGGAGTAGAAGCACTAGATTCAGATTGGTCTAAGCTTAATACAAACTCTTGCATGTCAGAACGGTTATTTAGAGAATCTTGAATCATTACTCTAAATTTATTCTGCGGTGCTTTAATTGTTTTAAATCCTCTAGAAACGGCATTAGGTTTTTCGTAGTGCAAAGAAATTTCAACCTGAACGCCTTCACCTGGTCCTAAGTCTTTAATTTCCACAGCTCTATCAAATGATAAACCAGGAACAGACATAGTTGGTAATAACTTTACTATAGGTTTTACAGCAGCTCCTTTACCCCAATTATCAACTCTTAATTTAATTTTTCCAGAACCCCCTTTTGATAAAGTTGTTACACCGCCTTCATATTCAAAAGCCAATTCAGACATAATTAATTCTGCTGGTGCAGAAGGTACGCTTGCAGGTTTAGGTGCCACTGCCACAGGAGTTGGAACAGGTGCTGATGGAGCAACAGTAGGAGTAGGAACACTTACTGAGGGTGTAGTTGTTGATGGAGTAGAAGCTGGAGTGCTTTCAGAAATAGTGATACTTTCTTGAGCGAAACCTGTTGTTGAAGGTACTAACCTCTCTGTAGATGTAATTGCTAATGTTTCTCTTACATTGTCCATGTGATCTATTAAAACCAACGTTGTTTGTAAGAATTCAAAAGCATCTGTGGCATTTTTATCTCCAGAAGCAGCCTTATCAATATACGGTTTTGCCATTTTTAAAAGCTCGGTTGCTTTCATATTATAAGCAAGACTAGATTTCTCAAAATCTTCTAGAGAGAGTTCATTAATTTTATTGATTTCTGCTACAGCTTGGTTGTAAAAAACAGTACCAAGGTTATAATTTGCATCAAGGTGATCTGTATCTAAAGTAGTGGCAATTTCATAATTAGTAATTGCTTTATCAATATTGCCTGTATTCTGATAGATCACGCCAAGTGTATAAGCAAATTCTGGATTTTCACTTGTAGGAACTACTCTTTCTAGTAATTTTTGAGCTTCTTCAATTTGATTATTTTCAAAATAAGTAGCTAATAAAGGACCTGCATACGCATCACTATTATTAGGATATTGGTTAACGCCAATTTTTAATAGCTTCACTAATTCTTCTCCTTCAGCATTACTTACAGCACTCATAAACATAATTTCTGAGTACTCATTAAAGGCAGGAGAAGTATATTTAAAAACCGATGTAAATTCTTCTTTTAATTTTTCAAAAGAGTCGTTATTATTTGCATAGGCAGCAGATAAAGCCCCTTCTAAATACGCAACAGAATCTGTAGGTAATGTTTCTTTTGCTTTAATAAAATCTTGTAATGCACTTTGGAACTCATCTAGTTCGTACCAATCACGAGCATTTTTCATGTGCTTTTCCCAAATTTCTTCTACACTTTGAGCTTGTGTTAGAAATGGAAATAACAAGAAAAGGAAACAGCTTAAAATTACTTTATATTTCATCTTAATTATTGGATATTCTTTTCTACAACTTTTAAATTATTTGCTTTCAGCGTAACTAGAATAACATCTCTATTACTAAAATCAGCATTAGGAGCGTAAGCACCTTTAACACCAATTATATTGATGGTATTATCAAAATCAGTAAGTGCAAATGTAGCTTCATACGGCGTAGAAGACTTAAGAATGGTAGCATCTAAAGGTTTACCAAACGCATCTAATTTTAATAGTGCTGTATTAAATTGCCCAAAAGTTTCTGATGTTGCAGTTAAAGTTGCTTTACCATCTAGTGTAGCCAGTTTATTTACGTTAGCCACAAGAATGTAACTACTCGGCATACCGATAATATCGTTTATAATTCCTTTCATCATAAACTTAGCGTTCCATATTAATTCACCATCCATTCTTACATTCTGGATAGATAAAGTATCGTAATGCTGAATGTTATTTTTTGATTTTCCTTTATAGGCTATTAGGTAACTTTTTTGCTCTTGCAAGAAATTGAGCGTTCTAGGATAAAGAGCACCACTAATAGGTTGTTCGTGAACAATCTCTCCAGAAGCTATTTTAACTACACCAACTTTAGAACCCAACGTCATGTCTACAGCATCTGTTTTAATACCTTGAACGGCCATTAAAACATGTAACATTCCATTTTTAATTCTGATAGATGGAATATCTATTGTAGGAATACCTTGGTACTCTTTTCTGTTATAGTTAAATGTTTTTACCCAAGTAATTTTTTGAGCAGAATCTAAATCAGCAACAAAAACACCAAACTCCTTCTCATTATTAATAGTACCAATTAAGAGTTTATGATTGTTCTTATTTGGACGAACATACATTGTTGTGTATTTACGCTTTCCAAATAAATTTTTATCAGAAACAGGAGTAACAGAGATAGAATCTTTTTTGTAAGGAATAAACTCTGCCTTTTCTACAGGTACTTTAGAGAAATAAGTAACAACAAGTTCTTTTAAAAGTTTTTCTGATTGTACTGTTTGATCTGCAATAAATTGTTTTTCATAATTGATGTAAGACGACAGGTTGTCGTTGTACTTCATTTTATAAAAATTTGCATGCTTAATGTAACCAATATCAGCAGATGATGTATGAATATTGTTTAATGCTTTACTTGCTTTTAAACTCTCTGTCCAAACTTCTGCTTGAGAACGGATATATTTTAAATCGACTTTATTACCATTAAATTGGATATTAGAATAAGCAATCTGATTTAATAAGTTGACTTTCTGTTCTTTATATTTAAATATTTCTACAGGGTAGGCACTTGGATCGTATTTTTTAATTTTACCAATCTTACGAGAATCTAAATAAAAACGGTCCTCTGATGGAGAAGAAGTAGCTTGTTTTTGCTGAATAATTTGATCTAATTCACTATCATAACTATCTACTAACAATCTCATGTTTACAATTTCAGCTTGGTAATACGCAAGAACATCATCATGCCATTTTGCATAATCCCATAAGTCAATTTCCATTGTTAAGAAAGACGTTCTTGTTAAGCCATGAATTCTATAATTCTCTATTGGCTTAATTGTGTATTCTTGAGAGTAACCATCAAAAGGGTGGACAGTAGCAGCAGCTTTGTAAAGAGCAAAATATTCTAAAGACTTTTCGTAGTGCATTTTCATAGTAGCCAATTTTGGGAAAAGGCTATCATTTTCTGCCATTATATACAAATCTTTAATGGTAGAATATGTTCCACAAACATCTCTAAAAATCTCGTTTGCAATTAAGTATTCGTTAATTGAAGCTTTAAAGTTCATGTAAATACTATCCACTTCAGATTTTTGCAATGCTAATACTTCTTTGCGTCGTTCTAATTCTTTATTAATGTGTAATAAAGAAACCTTCTCGTCTATTGTTCCAGCATTAGCAGGGAATTTAAGAAACTCCATGTAATACCGCTTTCCTTTCTTTTTAACTTCCTTTTCGTCTAAACGAGCCTGAAACTCATTAATATATTGTAAGGCAGAATCACAAGTAGAGTGAATTGCGTGGTATTCTCTTAAAACATCAAATTCATCAATTCTTTGGAAGTAATATTCACTAATCTGGAAGATAGGACTTACTTCAAAAGGTTGATATTGTCTAATTTTTTTCAGATCCTGTAAAACAGGATCGTCAATTCGAGTATCAAAAGAAGGCTTGATTAATGGGAAGTACTTCTTATAATCAATGTCTTCGTATTTTAATCTTTCGGCTTTTGTTACCTCATCTTCTTCTACCTTTTCGGTTTGTGCTGTAACTGATAAAACAACAGCAAAAACGCCAATTAGGAGCAAAGAAATGTATTTATTTAAGGATAATGCTTTCATAATGTTTGCTGTCTTTATTAGTTGTTGATAGAAAGAACCATTAATTCTACTCTTCTGTTCTTGGCCTTGTTCTCTTCCGTATCATTGGTAGTTGATGGTTGAGATTCTCCATATCCTCTAGGGGCAAGTCTTGCTCTAGGAATATTGAATTGCATTACATACATGGCTACAGTTTGTGCTCTACTTTCAGATAGTTTCTGATTGTAATTTTCAGCCCCTACATCATCTGTATGAGCAGCAAGTTCAACAACAATGTTTGGGTTATCCTTCATCAGCTTAACCAAACGCTTTAATTCTTTATAAGAACTTTCTATAATTTCAGAAGAATTAGATTCAAATAGAATATCCTTTAACGGGAGTTTTGTATTTGGTTTTAACTCTGTAAGTGCAACATCAAAGTTTTTCTTTTTACCCGCTTTTAACTTAGAAGAGAAGAATGAATACCCTCTAGGGCTACGTACCTCTACTTGGTAATTTGCACCGTCTCTCACTTCTACTTTGTATTTACCATCTGCACCCATTTCGGCAGGGATTGCAATACGTTCATCAGTATCTGTGTTGTATAAGAAAATCATTGCCTCTAACCCTTCATGCGTTGTGGCATCAGCAATATTAAACTCTAATTCTACTTTATTAGGAGCTAATTCAATAGATTTTTGAAATTTCTGATAGAGTACAAATGAGCTTAAGTCAAAGTTAAATACAGAAGTCTGAAAATTGTTTTTAGAGATTGTTAATTCATACTTATCACCAATAGGTAACAAAAGATGTTTAATATTCTCTTTTTCAATAATTTCAATATCTGTAATAATCTCTTGAGTTGTTAAGCTCTTAATTTGAATTTGAGCATTTATAAGTTCCATTAAATCCGCATCATAGATTTCTAATTCTAAATCTGTACGGTTAAAAAGGCTTATGTCTTTATTAATTTGTTTGTATTCTTCAAGCTCAGTTAAATCTTCTGAGAAGATGATATTAGAATAACCTTCTGCATTTACACTTGCTTCGTAATCGATACCTTCTGTTAATACCAAAGCATATTTACCATCTTCAGCAACGGGTAAATCAAATAGTTTTTCTGTTGTAGACCTGTCTCTTACGCTTATAGTTGCAGAAACAGGAGAATTATCTTCAATATTAAATACCTTACCTTGGAAAGTAACGTTTTTATAAAGTCTAAAATGTTCTGGTATAAAGGCAGTGAATATATCTTCTTGCCCTTTCATATTAGGGTATTTTTTTAAAACCTTAGGGTCAACTTCTCCATCATTTAAAAAATAGAGTGTTTCTCCAGAAGCAGAAATAGAGGCATATAAATCGTCTCGCTTAGTATTTACAAAATCTAAGTTTACAGGTTCAGACCATTCCCCATTAAAACCCAATTTAGACATCCATAAATCGTATTTACCTTTACCACCTGCACGTATAGAAGAGAATATTAATGAACGACCATCTGACAAAATTCTTGGCGCTTTCTCACAACCTAAATTAATAGGAGCAGGTAAAAAGACAGGTTCTGCCCAATTTCCTTTTCCATCTTTCTTTGCTACTTTAATACTAAAACAGCTACTTCCTGTATCGCTTGTATTTAATGTATCGAAGCAAATAAAATACATGCTTTGCCCGTCTGCACTTACACTTGGAAAACCTTCGTAAAGTGCTGTATTAATAGGTGCACCAATGTTTTTTGGAGAACTCCATTTGTCTCCAATACGAGTAGAATAGAAAATATCTTCAGACCCTAAGCTTTCTTTAAAAGAGGCAAAGTAATAAAGTGTGTTACCGTCATAAGAGATCGACGGACCGCCAATTAAATCGTTTGGTGCGCCATAATTATTAATACTATCTAAAGGCACAGGATCAGTCCATGTTACGCCATTGTCTGCTGTTGTAGTTTCATAAATACCCCAACGGTTACCCTCACCCATATTTGCTTGGAAAACCATAATATTTCCTTCAGCATTTAAGGTAGGAGCGTATTCTCTAAAACTACTAGAACTTACATTGTCGGGTAGTTTTTTATACTCTCTTTGAGCTAGTAGTAGTGATTGGCATGCAAAGAATAAAAAACAAAAAACGATAGTACTTTTTACGAGTAGTAGATGTTTGTTGTTCTTTTCTTTAATCATACACTTATTATTCGCACAGGTATTCATAAAAAAATAGAATTGTAACTTTGTTGAGTTTATTTATCTGTAGTATTTACTGAGCTGGTAGTGTTGTTATTACAACACGTTTCTCCGAAAAAGCAATTTCATTTTGCATATCTTCCGATTGACCTTGACTTAAATTTCTATTCTTAGAATTAATTGTTTGTAGATCGTCTTGAATGATTGACATTCTATCGTACTGCACAACATTAAGTGGTTCAAAAGGGATATCGGTACGGGCAAATGCTTGTAGTGTTTCTACACCAAATGGGGCAGAGCATTCAAACTCTTGACTAACCTTAATCATTTTATTTACTTGATCTGGAGATATCTTATAATTGTCTTGAAGTAATATTTTTGTACCATCTGCCATGTGGTAAATAAAACGTACAAAACAAGGTCTGTTTGCTTTTACATACAACGACATTCTTTCTCCCTGTGTAAATAATGTACTTGTGTTCCCTTTGTTTGTAAGCACATCCATACTTAAACCAGAGTTTTCTACAGTATTAGAAAGAAATTGTTGTTGTGTTGAAACTGCTTGTGAAAGATTTTGAGGTTTGTAATCGTTCTCTGTTAATGTCGATTTTAAAATCTGACTTTCAGAACTACCAATTACACTTCCGCTTTCATTTTCTCTTAAAATAGAGATGATAGAAAGGTGATTTTCTTTTTCCCAGACAGTTCCCGTAATTGTATATTTTGCAGGACTAATTCCTCTTGTATTCTTAACAATAAACTTCGCTTCTTTCCCTAAATCAAGTGATAACCTTTGGAACAATTCTCTAGAAAAGCGGCTGCCCATTTTTGTATCTTCAAAGGTAAAACACTCTAAGTTTACAGGTTGCTGAGAAAGTTGAAGCTGATCACTTAAAGTCATAGAAATATCTACTGAAAGTTCGGAAACTGTATTTATATTTCTATTGTTTAATGCATTTAAAAGTGTAGATACCTCTGTTTCTTTTGCTAAAAAATCTTCGTAGTCAATACTAATAGCTTGACCTAAAGTGATAGAAACAGTATAAATTTCTTCTATTTCTCTAATTACAGGTAATAATCTGTTAAGCTCTTTTTTTGCGAGCATTGCATTACCGTTTGTGTTATTATTTTTTGCCTGCTTTAAAGACGAAGATAATTTACTTGTAAGTGCGGTAATTTTAGTCTGGTTGACCTTAATAACTTCAGCAATATTGGCATACACTAACACATAAAGCGTAAGGTTTTTTTCGTCGTAATAGTATTTTTGTTGAACACCATTAATATTGACTTTAGAGAATGAAGTACTGTTTTGCTTAAAGTTCTCGAAAGATGCTCCAGAAGCATTTCCAATATCCATTTTACTTACACTTTCTATTTTAACATAAACGCCTTCGGCAAGTTCAACCTTTGCAAGTTGGGTAAGCTCTTTTCTAGCTTCTTGCACTTCCTCTTTGGGTACATTTTCTTTTACTTGCCAACCAACAAGAAACTTATCTCTAGGATAACTTGCATTTCTTTCTGCATAATTTATCCATGAAGGTTTCTGATCTTTTGCAAATATTTGAAAACTAAAAAACAATAAAAGGAGTAGTAAAGAATAATTTTTTATAGTCTGCATTACTTAGTAAAAATGTAGTATATACGAGCAACTACAAAATTAACTAAATTTTTGCATCAACGATAATAAACGTAAATAAAATTATTAAAAAATTCATTTTTATTAAAAAAATGCTTTTCAACCGGTAACAAAAGTAGTTTAGGTACTTTGTTTTTCTCCTTGTTTTAGGAACTCACTAGGCGACATTCCGAACTGCTTTTTAAACACAGTACTAAAATATTTAGGGTCAGAATATCCACTTTCATAAGCAATAGTACTGATACTTTCAGTAGATTCTATCAATAATTTTTTAGCGTGATTTAGGCGTTTGTGTTGAATATATTCTTTAGGAGACAACTTAGTAAGTGCTTTTAACTTTCTGTATAAAACAGGTCTACTCATACCGATATCTTTACAGATTTCCATCACGTTATAGTTTGGATTCATCAGATTAGTATCAATTAATTCATCAATATCTTGTAAGAATTTATTGTCTATTGAATCTGTTTTAGCGTGAATTTTTTCTATTACAATTCCTTTTTGAATCTTATTCTGATAGAAGCTACTTAAAGATTTTCTATTCTCAATTAAACTGATAATCCTGTACTTTAACATACGGATATCGAAAGGTTTAATTACGTAATGATCAGCCCCATGCATATAACCTTCTGCTTTATACATTGATGCATTTAAAGCAGTTAATAAGATAATTGGTAGGTGAGATGTTTCAATGTTTCCTTTAATTTTGTCGCAGAGTTCGTAACCGTTCATAATAGGCATCATTACATCACTCAGCACTAAATCAAAATCTTCTTCTAAAAGAGCGTCATAACATTCTTTACCGTTCTCGTAAACTTCAATAGTAAAGCTATCTGATAACGAAGTTTTGATGAATGCTCTTAATTCTGCATTGTCTTCTGCAACTGCAATTCTATAATCGTACTTTTCTTTGTCTTTCTCAGAAAACTCTTCTCCATAATGAGAAATTTCACTTGGTACAGTATCACTTAAAATACCATTAACCTTTAAAGGGAGCTCTAAGAAGAAGGTTGTTTGCTGATTTTCTTCACTTTCAAAATGAAGTTTACCACTCATCATTGCCGTATATTTATACGATAATACTAACCCAATTCCACTACCCACTTTATGATTTTTCATTACATTTTCAGCTCTATAAAAACGCTTGAAAATATGTTTCTGATTCCCTTTAGGAATACCAATACCATGGTCTTGAATATTGAATTTAAAGGAGTTAGCTTCTTTCTCTAAAACAATCGTAATTGTATCTTTTTCTTTAGAGTATTTGATAGCGTTAGAGATAAGATTATAGATGATTTTCTCTACTTTATCAAAGTCTAAAGTAACAATTAGCTTCTCTTCTTTAGTAGAGATAGCAATGGTTACGCCTTTCTTCTGAATAAGTGGGTCAAAATCTCTAATTAAAACCTTTGTAAGATCTAAAATATCAAAGGTTTTTACCTGTAATTGTTCATTGATCTCGTTTACCCTTTCATAGTCTAATAATTGAGTAATTCGCTTATTTAAACGCGTTAAATTACTTCTAACCATACTCATTAAACGAGTAGCAGATGCATCTAAATCTGTATCTTCTTCTAATTTTTGAAGAGGACCTTGCATAAGTGTAAGTGGTGTTCTTAACTCATGAGCAATTTCTGCAAACATAGCGTTCCTTGCTTTTAAATGCTTTTGCTGAACATTATCATGGTACCATTGATATACCAAATACAACAGAATTATTGCCCCAACAAGGTAGAATAAATAGGCCCAAGTCGTTTTCCAAAAAGGAGGTTTGACACTAATAATTAATGACCTAGAAGAAAGTTCCTTAATCTTTCTACCAGAATAGAGTTTAATTTTTAACTCATAAGTTCCGTAAGGTAAATTCTGATAGCTAATTTCTTTTGTATTACTTCTTCTGTTAAAGTTGTCTTCAAAACCATCCAATTTCCAACTATATAAAAGGTTATCATCATCGTATTCTGTAGATGTAATTTCTAAGTTGAAACTCTTATCAGGGTGGTTTAAAGTAATTTCTTTGGCATGTTCTATAGTATTGGTAAGGGTTTCGCTGTTTATAGGAGAAACTTTTTTACCGTCAATTTCTAATTCGTTAAAGAAAATATGGTGCTTCTTTTTTAGGTCTTCTTTAAAGTTTAATGGAAACTGATAAAACCCATCATAAGAACCAATAATTAAAGAATAATTATATCTTGATGAAGCCCCTTGGTGTGCCTCTATTTGGTTAACAATTTCTTGGGTTTCAGAAGGAGTATTTGATTTATGATCGTAAGTAAAACTAATAATCGAATTATCGCCCATTACAATAAACTCTTTAAACCCTGTGTTTAAAATCTGAGTAACGTGATTGGGTAATCTTTTCCCTTCTTTAATAACAAGTTTATCAAGGGTTTTTGTTTCCGTATCCATTCTAAACAAGCCATTGGATTCTGTACCTATTAAATAGTATCTTTCATCTATGGGAACAATAGAAGAAACAGAGCGATTTTTTAGTGGAATAATTAATTTTTTGTCTTTACCATTTATTGCAAACACACCGTCATGGTTTGTAACATAAAGTGTAGCACTTTTACTGCTGTATAGAATGTTAGATACACTACTTATAGGTAACATAGTATAAGAATTATTGCTTAAATCCATTTCAAAGGCTAGGCCTTTTACCAGTTTAAACCACATCTTATTACCGTAAAGTTGTATCTGAATAATAAATTTGCTGCTGTATTTCTTACCATCAGCCGTAAACGTCTTAATTGTTTTTTCTATTTCGTAGCTGTCTCCATTAATGTAAAACAAGCCGAAACCATAACTAGATACCCAAAAATTACCTTGCCTATCTTCTTGAATATTATTAATGACAAAACTCTCGTTACGCTTAAATTTTTTGATAAAATGATTTGGTTTTAGAAACTTCTTCTTACCATTTTTATCACGAATAACAATCCCTTTATCTGTTCCTAACCAAAGTCTTTTTTTACTATCCATAAAAGACGTAAATCCACTCTGAGCATGTACGTTAGGCTCTGGATCAATATTAATTTTTCTAAGATATGGTTTGTATGGATTGTGTAAAAATAACCCTCTTCCAAAAGACGAAATCCACAACCTTTGGTATTGATCAATATCAATTTTATTAATAGGTAAACCGTGGAGTAATTTTAAGCTAGAATTGTCTACTTCATGGCCATCTAAATCAAAAACAAGCATTCCGTAGCCATCTGTACCAGCAACAACTTTATTATTAAAAATTTTCAGTTCACTAATTTTATAATCAATATTGTTCTTAATGTGCTGTATTGTATTGTTTTTAATCTGATAGATACCTTTATTATATGTTCCTATCCAAATTGTATTATCAGAACTTTTAAACAAACAGGTTATGCCTGCCCCTCTAAGGTTATTTCCATACAGTTGAAAATCTACAAGCTCATCATTTTTAATTAATTGCAAACCATTAGGACTGCCAATTAAGATACCCTGACTTCCGTAATCACATGTAGATGTAATTCTCTTTTTTATAAATATTTTTTTTGAGGTGTCAGTTTCGGGGTTCCATATCACAAGCATTTGCCATGAAAAGAAATAGTATTTACCCTCTTTTTCTAAGATACTTGTAACGGCTTTTTTATTTGCAAAGTTCTTGATTTTAAACTGTTTGAACTCATCTAAAAGACTGTCATATTTAAAAACACCATATTGATTATGTAGCCAGATATCTTTTTTACTATCAATAAAAATCCCTGAATTATTTTTATAGTAATGGATTTCCTCTTTGTCTTTTGTAATAACATTGTAGGTTTTAAAAGAAGTACCATCAAAGCGCTGAATACCATTAGGTGTAAGTACCCAAGTAAAGTCTCTATGGTCATTCTCAATATCATGAACAATGTGACTTAACAATCCATTTTGGACATTAAAGTTGTCAAACTGAAATGTTTCATTCCATTGTGCAAAGGCAGAAACAGAAAAAAGTTGTACTAAAAAGATAAAGTATAAGGCTTTCAATTTCATATAGCTGACATTATTAATTTAGTGCTGTTAATAGAAAAAGTTAGTTAGTTAGTATTTCAAAAAAAGGAAGAGTAAGTTGAATTACCCTTCCTTTCAAATATAACTTTAATCTATCAATTACTCAATGATTGCATCGTATTTACTATATGTTTTGATCACAATATTTTTAAAGCCAAATGTATGACCAGTCTTAGCTACTGTGTCAGGAATATTGATATAATCTTTAAATGCTAACCACGCTATATTTAAACGGTTACCGTTAATAAATTCTGTAGGAATTTCTAATACTCCAGAATTAATGTATTGCCCGTTGTCAATATCAGTACCTGTTCTAGAGATATTTGCATTAGAATCTTTAGTCCAAGTAGCAGAATGAATATCATCTGACCCTGTGAAATTACTACTGTAATTTACAGAGAAGAAGTCTTCTCTATAACCATTTTCATCTTTAAGATCTTTGTTTACTCCATTATCAAATGTAAGAGTTGCTCTCTTTACATTATCAATCTCATAGCTAACCGCAATGTAACTATGTCTAATATAAGTACCACTCCAAACGTTGGCTTGTGATCTACAATAATCTCTTGATCCAGTAGTATTCCAATTGGCACCACTTCTTTCTTCATCTCCTTCAACAATTTGCTGTGTGATATAGTCGTCTCTTAATGAACTTTCTGTCATATCATCTTCTAAAAGAATTTCCTCTTTCATTTCGATTACAACTTGTACAAGATTTTCCAATCTAACATCACCTTCTGGAGTTGAAGCTACCATTGTAATAGGATAGGTTGCATCTGCAAATTCTTGATCTTCGTCTATAGTAATAACACCAGTTGTTGCATCAAATGCCATTCCTGTAGGTAACACAGTTTCTAATGCTACTGTCGTATTTCTAGGAAGTGAGAATAACTCTGGAGTTAAAGTATAAGGAGTCCAAGGAGATAGAGTTACCTTATTTTCTGCAAACGTAATTTCAGGAGAAATCATATCAACTATCTCTATTTTAATAGCTTCTTCAAATTCGAATGTTTGTGCATCTACTACTGCAACAACTGTAACAGAATATTCTCCAATTGCATTATTATGGTTTTCTGGTAAAGTAATTACTGCATTTTGATCTATTGAAATACCCGATAAACCACTATTATCTTTAATACTGAAAACGGCACCGTCTAAGAAATCTAATTCAGTTGGTGTAGCAGTAATGTCGTAGTTTCCTTGAATTTTAAAGAAGCTAGGTTGGTAAGTTAGTACAGGAGCACCGTAAATATTTACCATTACAATATCTTTTTTAATGGTAGAACCAGCAGTAGTGTTGGCTTGTACAGTTAAAGGGTATTTACCTACTTCTACATATCCTGTTTTTAAAATATGACCGTTTTCTTCATCAATTTCAAATCCTCTAGGAGCATCTAACAATTGGAAAGTACTCATTTCTACATTTTCAGTAAAGTCTACACTGTCTAAGTGAGCTACTTCACCTTCAAAATTACGTTCGTAACTAGGGGCAGGGTAAGAATAGAAAAGTTCGCCTTCTACATTTGTTACACCCATTGTCCATACTTTAGAGAAAAGTCTTTTGCCACTTACAGTAAATGCTGCAACATCTGCAAAATATTCTTTTCCTAACTCTAGTTGAGTACCATCATTAATAGAAATAACCCCTGTTTCTTTATCAATAGATGCATTTTCATAGAGCATTGAATCTGCAGGGTCTGCACTATAAAAGTTCTCTAACTGGAAATGAACACCAAAAGTATTATCATAAACAGGAGCGTCTGACTCCATGTTATCTAATGGATAAAATAGTGTACTTGAATAAGTAAGAGAATCCATATATTCTGTTCCTACAGTGTTTATAGGATCATTTTTTTGACAACTCACTATAGAAATGAGGAGTACGATGAATGCTGTGTATAGTAACTGTTTCATGTCAAATATCTTTTTAGTTGATAAGTTCAGTCAACTTTAGTTTAATATCATTTGATGCCTCTAATACCTCAAAATGTTGGATGTATGTTTTTCCTTTTTGAGTGATTTCAGCAGTATAAGTACCTTTATGGCCTCTAAATTTTACATTACCCTTGCTGTCTGATTCAGCCGATAAAGAAGTAGTCCATTCGTCAAGTTGTGCTTTCCAAACTTTAGCTTCGGCTCTTGGGTTGCCATCTAAATCAAAGAATGCTTTACGGTCTTTACCAAAAGGTGTCCAAACATATAAGCCTTCTACTTGAGGGTGACTGTAATAGATGGTCATTACTTCTTTTGTAATGTCTTTTCTATCTTGTTCTGTAAATTTCTGATAGCCAGAATCTACAATTTCAAACTCAGTACCTAACATTGGTAAGCCATATGCAGCAAATGTGTTTAAACGGTCATACAAGTCGGCAGGGTGAATGTGTTGTTTCATTCTAGACTGAAAACCAAGTGCTTCTAATGGAGCACCTTCAGCTAGAATTCCATCAATTACATTTTTATGAAATTTGATATTTCTCTCTGCTGTTTTATAAGGAGATGAGATGACTTTGTTCTCATTTAAATAAAATTTAACCGAAGGGTCTTTTCTTACTTTATCAGCATAGAAGAACCAGTGTGCCCAAGAATTTTGTAACGTAATATCTTGAACATCATGGCATTCTCTAGGTTCATTGAGTACGTCCCACTCAATTGCATCATAATC
The DNA here is from genome assembly GCF_003970675.1 of Flammeovirga pectinis. GTDB lineage: Bacteria > Bacteroidota > Bacteroidia > Cytophagales > Flammeovirgaceae > Flammeovirga > Flammeovirga pectinis. The sequence continues at coordinate 318,315 of NZ_CP034563.1, read as the reverse complement.
TTGTAAGCCATATTTAGTGTAAGCTTCTAAACCTGCAATAACCTTTGCTGTATCTTTTACAGCAAGTTCTTTTTGCAAGTCTTTTGTCATGTTCTTCTTTTTTTCCCAAACAAGCGCATGTCCTCTTAAAGAGATATCTTCTTTTGTTAACCAAGTAGTAATATCTTCTCCGTATTTATCAAAAAGTCTTTTATGTTTAATCTTAAAAGCATTTTCAAAACCAGTATGCTGAAACATTGGAACAAAAGCATCTTTATAAATTTGTGCTTTTTCGCCAGCAAATAAGCTAGAGTTTATTATACCACCAAAGCGGAATTGATGACTTGTTTGCTGAATTTTCACTTCACCTTCAAAAGGTTTTCCCTTCTTATCGAGTACAGTTAAAAGTACTTCACCCTTTCTGTTTTTCTCAATACGAGCATTTGCTTCTGCTAACCAGTTATCTGAATTTGTTTCAGCTTTACCTATAGAAAACTCTTTAAAATCTCTATCATTTGTAAAGAAATCTAAGAACAAGGCACGCATAGTTTCTAACTGTTGTTTGTATGCTTTGTCGTTCACTAAATTTCTAGTTTCAAGAGGATCTTCAGAATAATCATAAAGCTCTTCTGCCATCCTTTTAGAATCTGATAAAGTAGCCTTTTTACGAGGAGCATTGTTGTACCATACCGTATATCTAAGATTTCCAGATTTTAAAGAATACCCATTTATCTGCCCTCTAGCAATCTGAGTTACAGCGTATTTTTTAACTACTTTTTCAGAACCATCTAGTAAAGGTCTTAAACTTGTTCCAGAAAGTGATGTAGGTGTTGCAATACCCGCTAAATCAGTAAGGGTAGGGTAGATGTCTACAAATTCTGTAACACTTTCTACTCTTCTAACTGTATTTTGAGATGGGTCTACAATTACCATTGGCGAACGAGTAGCTTGTTCAAAATTAGAATGCTTGTTCCATAAACGATGGTCACCTAAATGCCATCCATGGTCTCCCCAAAGAATTATAATTGTATTCTTATCTAAGTTACTTTCTTTTAGTTGAGTTAATAAACGCCCAACCAAAGCATCTACATAAGAAGTTGCTGCATAATAACCATGAATTAATTTACGTTGTCCATCTTCTGATACAACTGCTAAACCATCTTGTTCACTAATATCAATTCCTTCTGTTTTGTAGCCTTTTAACTCACTAGAATTATGATAAGCTTTATCGTAACCACCAACCACTTTTTGTTGAAATTGAGCTAAAGGCACTTCTTTTTCTTGATACATCTCCCAATATTTAGAAGGAGCTGCAAATGGTAAATGAGGACGTTTATAACCTACTGCAAGAAAGAAAGGTTTATCACTATTTTCTAGGTCTTTGATGTATTGAACACCTTGGTTAGTAATAGCACCATCAATATACGCGTCGTCTGGCACATCTGCTTTTTCGTAGGCAGGTTTAAATTGTGTTTGAATCCACTTATTGATTTTATTCTTTTTGATTCCCTTCTCAATAGCTTCTTTTCTTAATTCCTTAATACGAGCTCTGTTAGCAGGATTTTGGTAATACGATAAAGAAGGTTCGCGGTATCCTTCAGGATATTTTAATTGATTTGGTAACGTATATGCAGTCCAACTTACTTCATCTTGTTGTTTATCTACAGATCTAGGATCAAAGATTTTACCTACACCATACGTTGTATAGCCATTTTCCTTAAAATATTGAGGAAGCATAACTACGTTTGGACGCTGACTTCTGATCTTCGTTTTTAAATCCCAAACACGCACAACATCAGGACGTAAACCCGTTAATAAACTTGCTCTTGATGGACCACATACAGCCTGCTGACAATGATTATTTAAGAACACAGTTCCTTCGTCTGCCAAGCGGTCTATGTTTGGTGTAATTGCAAAGTCATCACCAAAGCTACCAATAGTAGGTTTAAGATCATCTATTGCAATAAAAAGTACATTTTTCTTCTCTTGAGCATGGCCTAACGACCATGCTGCTGAGAATATGATTATGCTTAAAATTAATTTTTTCATACTATTGGATAGCTATTTATGATTAATATCCAGGGTTTTGATCGTCTACCGTGATCATTAGGTTTGTATTGATCTCACTAAGTGGAATTGGTTGTAACATTGCTTTTTCAGCATCATCATAATGTACATCTACACCTTCGTTTCCGTCTAGTTTAATACGTTCATTATGGATATTAACTACTTCATTTTTAAAGTAATCAAGACCTCTACGTCTGTTTCTAAACCATTCTCCACCTTCACCAAGTAACTCGTATTGGTACTCTCTCATAATTCTCATTCTAAATTCATCTTGAGAAAAACCTGACCAATTTGCAGGTACAACACCATCACCTCCAGTAGAGTTTCTAGCACGTGTAACTACTTCGTTTACATATTGTTCTGCTGCGCCAGGGCCGTCAATTTCATTTGTAATCTCTGCTAGCATTAATAACAATTCAGAGTAACGCATAATTACAAAGTTTGCGTCAGAGTAAGGAGTAGGCGTTTTAGGATCCCAAATCCAGTATTTTCCAACAAACGGGAAAGAATTGGCTTTGCTTCTTCTAGTCACTAAAGGATAGATTTTTTGCTCTCCATTTTCAGTACCATCACTATTGTATTTCATGTAATTGTACATCATGGTAGCTTCAAAACGAGGATCGTTAGGGTATTGATTCATGTGGTAATCAATCACTTCTGGATTAACTAAAACTCTACCCCAAGATTGCCCTACAAAAGCATTACTAGGCGTGTGTAATCTTATAATATTACCACTATTTGCTTGGTTATATTGAATTTCAAAAATAGCCTCTGTTGTATTGTTACGAGAACCGTTTTCCCAAAGCGTAGTATAATCAGAAACTAATTGGTACTGACCGTACACTTTCATTGCTTCTTCTTTCGCTTTTGCCCAATATTCAGAACCAGCATCATTACCAGCCATGTTCATGTATACTTGAGCAAGTAACATATTTGCAGCTTCTTTAGCAGGACGTCCAATTGTTTGAATCCCTTTTTCATAAAGGTTTTCTTCTGCCATCTTTAGATCGCTAATAATCAATTGGTATACACTATCTACTGCAGCTTTAGGAGCATTGATTGTATCTATATTCAGCTTTTCCGTTCTAATTGGCACTTCACCAAAAAGACGTACTAGGTTAAAATAAATTACTGCTCTTAAAAAGTAAGCTTGTCCTACTTCGTTTAAAGTAACATCAGAAGGGTTTTCCTGAAAGTTCTGTACCCCAATAATAGTTTCATTAGAACGGTTTATTGTTTGGTAAGAAGCTTTCCATACATTTTCTACAAAAGTACCGTTAGGCAATGTGTTTAATGCAGCAACACCCGTTTGGTCTTGTGCTCTACCTGAGTTAAACATTCCAGAATGGTAATCTACTAATTGAATAAAGTCAGAACTATAATAGTTATAACCTGCAATTGCAGAATAAATACCATTTACGGCAACTTTTACACCCTCATCTGTAGTGAATAAGTTCTCATCACTTAAAAATGGAGGATCTTCTTTTAAACAACTTGTAGCTGAGAAAAGAACAATGGATAAGAATATGATGAATCTATTTTTCATAATAATCAAATTAGAATGTTAAGTTAACGCCAAGAGATAACGATGTCGCATTCGGGAACGAATTCCAGTCTACACCCATAACTGTACCATCACCCATAAAAGAAGTTACTTCTGGATCGTAACCAGAGTAGTTTGTAAGTGTGAACAGGTTTCTACCAGCAAAGAATACATTAAGTCTTTCAATGCTATTCGATTTAATTGGCACATCGTATCCAATTGTAAGATTGGCTAATCTTAAATAGCTACCGTCTTCAACAATTCGATCTGTAAATAATGTTTGGTTAGGATGATCTAAACGAGGTGCTGACGCATCTGTAACACCTGGTCGCCAAGCATTGTAATAAGCATCTGGTCTAACATTTTTGTTGTTTTGGTAAGCATCCGATTCAATCAATAAGTTACCATTCACAATGTCATTACCATAAGAACCAGTAAATAATGCACTTACTGTTAAGTTCTTGTAAGTTACCTTAGCATTGAAACCAAAAGTAAACAATGGGTTAGGATCACCTATTTTAGTTAAATCACTTGCGTCGATATTACCATCACCGTTCTGATCAACAAAAGCAATATCACCTGCAGATGGAGCATTTCCATTTACGTTAGGGCCATTTGCTGCATCTTCACCAGTTTGGTAAATACCATTTGTTTTATATCCCCAGAAAATACCGACTGGCTGACCTACCATAAATATGTTAGCAGGTTGCTTAAAATAAGTACCAGAAGATACGTTACTACCTAAGTAATAAGAAGCGTTTTGCTCAACACCATTGATGTAAACAGGACTATCTGGAATACCTAAATGCGTTACTTCAGATTTAACAAAAGAGATATTACCACCAAGTGTAATGTTCCAATCTTTCTTAGAATAAAGCACACCTTCTAACATTAAATCAATACCATTATTCTCTATAGAACCTCTGTTTGTTAAATAACTTTGGAAACCTGATGAATTTGGAATCTGAATTTGTTGTAAAAGATCGTCTGTAGTTTTATGATATACATCTACTGATCCGTATAATTTACCGTTAAATAAACCGTAATCAATACCTACATTGGCTTGTGTTGTCGTTTCCCATTTAAGGAATTCATTACCCAAGTTATTTGGTCCAGCACCAATAATTGTGTTATTGTTATAATCAGTATAATAAACTACACCATAGTTGTTGTATGTTTGGTAAGGGCTAATTGCTTGGTTACCCGTCATACCCCAAGATGCTCTAACTTTTAAATTAGAAATAGTTTCAGAATGCTTTAAGAAATTCTCTTCAGAAATATGCCACGCTGCAGCTAAAGAAGGGAAGTAACCAAACTGATTTTCTGCTTTAAATTTAGAAGAGCCATCCGCTCTCATTGTTGCAGTAAATGTATACTTGTTGTCGTAACTATAGGTAAAACGACCTAAGCCAGAAAGCAATAATTCTTGACTTGTCATTTCAGAATACGGACGAACAATTGTTTGCCCTAACTGAGGTGCTCTTGCTTTTAAAGTGTGCACAGGAAAGTTTTCAGACTCACTATTTGATTGTGTAGAAGTAACTCCATCCATTACAAAACCAACAACAGCATCAATTCTATGTTTCTTACCAAATTTCTTGTTAAACATTAATAAGTTATCGACAACATAAGAATATCTATCGATACCAGAAATACCTAAAGCACCGTTGGTCTGACTTCCTTTTTGTGTAGTACTACCGTACCAAATAGAACGGCTTTTTGTTCTATAATTACCACCAGCTCTTACCTGATACTTAAAGTGCTTGTTAAAAGAATAAGTAGCGTTAAAAGAAGCGAATAATTTAAATTCTTGCGAAAGGTCTTCGTAATCGTTTATAAAAGAATAAGGGTTAGATAAACCGATTTCAGAAATATCTGCATCTGGAACAACCAAAGGTTGGAAGTTAACTACAGATTTAGTGAAAGAACGGCTACTACCACCTTTAGAACCACCCTGAGCAAATTGCCCTTGTGAGTAGTACATCGACATACGTGTATCAACTTTTAATTTATCCGAGATGTTAGATTGTAAGTTTATACGCATATCACCCGTTTTCATATTCGAGTTATCTACAATGCCGTTTAAGTCGTTAAACCCACCAGAGATATAATATTTTGTTTTATCCGATCCACCAGTTGCAGATAAACCTGCGGTAGTACTAATACCTGGTTTGTAAATTTCGTCTTGCCAATTAATTTGTTGTAATGCAGTAGGGTTAATAGAACCATCTCCATTAATAGTATGAATTTGTCCGTTGTCTAAATGATATTTAGGAAGAAACCCTTTTAGCATAGATACCTCGTTTACCATTTGAGCAAAACTAGGGGCATCTAGCACATCAATCTTTTTACTAATTGTAGATACATCTGTATTTACAAATGCACTGATTTTACTTTTTCCTTTAGCACCTTTCTTAGTTGTAATAAGTACCACACCATTTGCACCTCTAGAACCATAAATAGCTGTAGCAGATGCATCTTTAAGTACTTCAATAGATTCAATGTCTCTTGGGTTAATACCCGCTAAGCCATTTTGAATACCTTGATCTTCGTTACCGTCAGAAAAAGCATTGTTTGTATCTTCGCCTGCAGAGCTAATAACAATACCATCTACAATATACAAAGGTTCGTTGTTACCTCTTAAAGAGTTTGTACCACGTATTTTTACACTAATTCCAGATCCGGGCTGCCCCGAATTACTAGAAACTTGAACACCAGCCATACGGCCTTCTAATACTTCGTCAACACTGTTGTACTGACGAACTACATCGTCTGATTCTTTTAATTGAGAAACTGAACCTGTTAAGTCACTGGCATTTTGACTACCGTAACCAACAACAACAATTTCGTCTAGCATTTCCATGTCTTCTTTTAATACTACATCTAAATTTCTTAAAGATGTATCAAAAGGGTCTACTTCAATTCTTTTTGTTTTCATTCCAATATATGAAAATACTAAAGTAGCATTTCCATTCAGCTTTATGCTAAACTTACCATTGTAGTCCGTTTTTACACCGCTTTTTGTTTCTCTGTTATATACATTAACTCCTGGTAGAGTTATTCCAGTTTCATCTTTAATTACACCTTGGATAGTATATTCTACTTCGTTTTGTGCAATTATTTGGTCGATAGAAAATGATAGTAGTAACAGAATAAAGAGTATTTTTTTATACTTCATTATATAAGTGTTATTTTACAATAACAACCTTTTGATAAGATTATTATTTGTGAGATCATATTTGAACAGAAAACTGGCATATTTTAAAAAATTCTCGTTAGATAGCGTTGCCAGCGTTAGTAGATTTATACAAGTAAATCTTTAAGTAGTGCTATTGTCTCATTCTTTAAAGTAATGTTTTTTCATATCATTTGAAATTAAAACGGTTAAAATTTTCTTAATGTGATTCTATTTAATAGTGATACAAATCTATAAAGTGTAGATAAGACATTAGTGGTAGTTATTGTTCGTGATGGTTTGAAAAACGTTCTATGTTCGAAAATCAAACAAAACCTTTAATTTTAACACTATAAAGGACATGTTTTAAATTTTGATCAAAACGATATAGAACTATTTTCACCTTGGTAAGAATCATTTCTCTACCATAGTTTATGATTAAAGTGTGAGTTTTGTAGTCAAGAATTATTAACTTTTTAATGAGCACATGAGAAATCTAATCACCGGTTTAATCTTTATAGCAATTGCTTTTAGTAACATTTCTTGCGAAACTAGAGCAAGTAATGATAAGCCAATTTACAAGAACAGTAATATAGACGTTCAAGACAGAGTAAGAGACTTAATGTCGCGTATGACTTTAGAAGAAAAAGTTGCACAAATGGCACAGTTTGTAGGTCTTGAACACATGAAAAAAGCAGAAGAAGATCTGTCTCCAGAGGAGTTACATAACAATGATGCATTGGGATTTTATCCTGGTCTTCATTCTTCAGATATTGCAAAAATGACAGAAGAAGGAAAAATAGGTTCTTTTCTTCATGTTATCTCAGCAGAAGAGGCAAACAAGTTACAAGGTTTAGCCATGCATTCACGTTTAAAAATTCCTTTATTAATAGGCATTGACGCTATCCACGGTAATGGTTTAAATTACGGTGCTACAATCTATCCGACACCAATTGGGGTGGCAAGTACTTGGGAAGAAAACCTATCGTATAGAGTAGGTGAAGAATCTGCAAAAGAAATGAGAGCAACAGGTTCTCACTGGGCTTTTACTCCTAACATTGATATTGCAAGAGATGCACGCTGGGGTAGAGTTGGAGAAACTTTTGGAGAAGACCCTTACCTAGTAGGTAATATGGGTGTAGAAATGATAAAAGGTTTTCAGCAAGGAGATTTTACAGGAAATGAGAAAGTAATTGCTTGTGCAAAACACCTTATTGGTGGTGGTGAGCCATTAAATGGTACCAACGCATCTCCATTAGATTTATCAATGAGATCGATAAGAGAAGTACATTTACCTCCTTATAGAAGAGCAGTACAAGAAGCAAATGTATTTTCTATAATGACTGCACACAATGAAGTAAACGGTATTCCTTGTCATAATAGCAAAGAGTTTATGACGGATATTGTTCGTGATGAATATGGTTTTGATGGCTTCTATGTATCAGATTGGATGGATATTGAACGTATTCATACTTTACATGGTCAGGCAGAAAATTTAGACGATGCTTTTAGAAGCTCTGTAAACAACGGTATGGATATGCACATGCACGGTCCTAAATTCTCAGCATCTATTATTTCTGCAGTAAGAGAAGGTATTGTTCCAGAAGCAAGAGTAAATGAAGCATGTTCTAAAATTTTAGAAGTGAAGTTTAGATTGGGCTTATTCGAAAACCCTTATGTAGATGAGAAAAAAGCAGATGAAGTGGTATTTAATCAACAACATCAAGCTACTTCTTTAGAAATTGCAAGAAAATCTATTGTCTTATTAAAGAACGATGGTATTCTTCCACTTAAAAAAGGACAACATAAAAAAATCTTCTTAACAGGGCCAAACGCTGATAACGAAACAATCTTAGGAGATTGGACTTGGTACCAACCTCAAGACCGTATAATTACTGTAAAAGAAGGTTTAGAAGCTGTATCTAAAGACAAAGGCTTTAAACTAGACTACTATAACAGTGGTGAAGTTATTGGTAAAACAACAGATAAAGCAATTAAAGAAGCCGCTTTAAGAGCAGCTAAAGCAGATTTAGCAGTAGTTGTAGTTGGTGAAAACTCTATGCGCTGGGATTGGAAAAATAAAACGTGTGGAGAAAATACAGATAGAGCACATATCGATCTTCCTGGTCGTCAGCTAGAATTAATTAAAGCAATTAAGAAAACGGGAACACCAGTTCTTGCAGTACTAGTAAACGGACGTCCAATTGGAGAAGAGTGGTTAGAAAATAACGTAAGCGGTATCTTAGAAGCATGGGAACCTGGTACTTTTGGAGGACAAGCAATTACTGAAATCTTATTTGGTGATGTTAACCCTACAGCTAAATTGCCAATCACAGTGCCTCGTACAGTTGGCCAAGTGAAGTTATATTATAACCACAAACCTTCTCATTATTTCCACAAATATAAATTTACAAATAAAGATCCTCTATATGCATTTGGTTACGGCTTATCGTATACTAAATACACTACAGATAATATTGCTGTAAACAAAACATCTATTAAAGGTGATGGCACATTTACGGTTTCATGTGATGTTTCTAATATAGGAAAAGTAGACGGAGAAGAAACAGTACAGGTGTATATCAGAGATGATTATTCTTCTGTAACACGCCCAGTAAAAGAATTAAAAGCATATAGAAAAATAAACTTAAATGCAGGTGAGACGAAATCTGTAACTTTTGATTTATCTACACAAGATCTTGCATTCTTTAATCAAGAAATGGAATGGGGAGTAGAAAAAGGAATGTTTACTATTATGGTGGGTTCATCTTCTAGAGATAAAGATTTAAAAAGTGTGAAACTTGAGGTTTCTGAGACTAAAAAGTTAGAACTTAACGATTACAAGCCAAATTATCCGGCGATGTAATTGAGGTGATCACTTTAAAGAAATAATGACTACTTATAATCACTCATGCATTATTAATAATTTAGGAATTAGGCACATCAATTGGAGTGCCTAATTCCAACTTTAATCAACATTGAAATGAAACGAATTGTACTAACATCTTTTATTATTTTTTTAGCTCTGCAATTGTTTGCTCAGGTTAAACCAACCGAAAAAGTGGTTTATAAAGAGATTGGTGGTGTAAAATTAAAGCACCATATCTTTTTACCAAAAGAACAAGCAAAGAGTAAAGGAGCGGTTGTTTTAATTCATGGAGGTGGATGGAACTCTGGTTCTCCAAAGGCTTTCTATTTACAAGCACAACACTTAGCAGATAGAGGTTTAGTGGTTTTTAGCCCAGAATATAGAGTACGGAAAAAGCACGGTACAACCATTTATGAATGTGTTGAAGATACCCAAGAAGCTATAGCATTTGTCAGAAAAAATGCAAAGAAATACGGTGTTGATCCAGATAAAATTGCCGTAGGAGGTGGTTCTGCAGGTGGACATTTGGCATTGAGTTTATCTTTTATTACACCTTTAACCGAAGGTATACATCAAAAAGATTATGCTCCGAACTTACTTGTTCTTTTTAATCCAGTTCTGGGTGTAAGTAAAGAAGGTTATGGACATAGAGTTGTAGCAGAAGAGTTATCAGCAAAAGGAATTAATTGGGAAACATTTAGCCCAAGACAAAATATTGATGCATCATTTCCATCAATGCTAATTCAGTTAGGAGATCACGATAAAGTGACCTCTATACCGCTAGCAAATGATTTTGAAAGCAGATGTAAAACGGCAGATGTAAGTTGTAAATTATTGATCTATAAAGGTGCTGAACATTCTTTTTTTAATAAAGGATATGGAAAGAAACAAGGTTATCCAAAAGGTACAATAGACAACCGTTGGTTTTATGATACTATGCAAGCTTTAGATGATTTCTTAGTGGAGCAAAAGTACTTAACGGACAATTATACGGTGGAAGTTCCAGAAGGAGCAATTTATCCAATAAGAAAAGAGCATGAGTAAGAAGAGAACGGTAATTATCAGTACTCTTTTTGTGTTGTCTACGTTGTTATCGGCAAGTGCACAAAAAAAGAATGTACTCGTGTTTGTGGTAGATGATTTAGGTTACTTTGATATTGGTGCACATGGATCAGAATTTTATGAAACACCAAACATAGATCAATTGGTAAATGAAGGAGTAGACTTTACAAATGCTTATTCTTCTCACCCTAGATGTGTACCCTCAAGATATGGTTTACAGACAGGTAAAGCTCCTGCAAGAGTGGGTGCTCCTGGTAAATTAGGAAAAGATAAATGTGAATTGTCTGAAAGTGAAATATCAATAGGACAAGCTTTTAAAAATAATGGTTATACTACCTTCTTTGCGGGTAAATGGCATTTAGGAGAAACTGCTGCAACATGGCCTCAGAATAGAGGTTACGATAGTAACATTGCAGGGTGTAGTGCAGGTGCTCCAAAGTCTTATTTTTATCCATATAATGTTCCTCAAGATCCTAAAAAATCTGGGAATCATAGAAATATTGAAGGTCTGGAAAAAGGAGAAAAAGGAGAGTATTTAACAGATAGACTAACAATAGAAACAGTAAACTACCTTAAAGAGGAACATGCAAAACCTTTTTTTGCAATGCTTTGCCATTATGGTGTACACACACCTTTAGAAGCAAAACCAGCATTGGTAGAGAAGTATAAAGCAAAATTACAGACATTACCTTTTGATGGGCCAGAATTTGAACTAAAGGATGGTGAAACAAAACAACATCAAAACAACCCGATTTATGCCGCAATGATTGAGTCGGTAGACCAAAGCTTAGGCCAAGTAATTAAAACGCTAAAAGCAGAAGGTTTATACGAAAAAACGGTTATTGTTTTTACTTCAGATCATGGAGGTTTATCAAATAGAGGGGTTGGAAATAAAAGAAAAATTGCCACTTCAAACTTGCCATTAAGAGCAGGGAAAGGGCATATTTATGAAGGAGGAATAAAAGTACCTCTCGTTTTTGCAGGAGGCATATCACATAAAAAAAACACCTCTACACAGGTAGCAACAAATTTAGATATATACCCTACAGTATTAGATTTATGCGGTTTGCCATTACTACCAAATCAACATAAAGATGGCATTAGTATTAAAAAAGCAATCACAAATAATAAAGTGGAGGAACGTACAGTTTATTGGCATTCTCCAATGAGTAGACTTCGTTCTACCGGAGATACAAATTGTACTGTTGTTAGAGATGGAGATATCATATTATTTGATTTCTTTTCTGAAGGCCGTTATGAAATGTATGACTTATCGAAAGATCCTTTTGAGACGACAAACATTTATACCGAAAATGGAAAGAAGGAAAACAAACTTACGCAATTAATAAACACTTGGCGAAAAGAGATTGACGCCGTAATTCTCTAATTTTTTAATAAATTGAAAAGTATGAAATTTTTAAAATTACTAGTAGCATCTCTTTTATTAATGAGCTGCAGCGTTATTGCACAAAATAAAAAGAACGTTCTCGTTTTTGTAGTAGATGATTTAGGGTACTATGATATCTCTAAACACGATGCAGACTTTTACGAAACGCCTAACATTGATCAGTTAGCAGAAGATGGATTAGATTTTAACAATGCTTATGTGGCTCACCCACGTTGTCTACCTTCTCGCTATGCATTACAAACAGGACGTTATCCAGCAAGAGCAGGTATTCCATCAAGAAATGAGAACACAATTAAAGACAAGAAATTTTACGATAATGAAGTAACAATTGGGCAGGCATTTAAAAACAATGGCTACCATACTTTTTTTGCAGGTAAATGGCATTTAGGACATACTGAAGACGAATGGCCTCAGAATAAAGGGTACGATATTAATATTGCAGGTTGTGCAGCTGGTGCTCCTAATTCTTATTTCTTCCCTTACAATGTTCCAAAAAATCCGAAGAAGTCTAAAAAGAAAGGACATGGTAAAATTGTAGGTTTAGATAATGGTGTTGAAGGTGAATACCTTACTGATCGTTTAACAGACGAGACGATTAACTTTATCAATGAAGACCATAAAGATCCGTTCTTTATTATGCTTTGCCATTATGGTGTGCATACGCCTTTCCAAGCAAAAAAAGAGCACATCAAAAAATATAAAACAAAAATAGAAGGGGTTACTTTTGAAGGACCAGAATACACGCTTCAAGATGGATATACTAAAATGCACCAAAACAATGTTGTATATGGTGCAATGGTAGAATCTGTAGACGAAAGTTTAGGACGTGTTGTAAAAGCATTAAAAGACAAAGGACTTTATGATAATACGATTATTGTCTTTACTTCAGATCATGGTGGATTATCTAATAGAGGAGTAAATAATAAGAGAGAACTGGCGACTTCTAACTTGCCTTTAAGAGCTGGTAAAGGACATACTTACGAAGGTGGAACAAAAGTACCTTTGATATTTGCAGGTGCGAAAATTACGAAGAAACACACTTCAGATCAGGTAACAACAAATACAGATTTGTACCCTACGTTATTAGATTTATGTGGTTTAGACTTAATTCCATCAGAACACAAAGATGGTGTTAGTATTAAAACGGAAATCCAAAAAGGGAAAACAACAGACCGTACATTGTTCTGGCATTCTTCTAGAGCAAGACCAAAATCTACAGGCGATACCAATTGCACAGTGGTGAGAGATGGAGATTTAAAAATGTCTTATTTCTATGATGATGACCACTATGAATTGTATGATTTATCAAAAGATCCGTTCGAAGCAACAAACCTTATTGATGTTAATAAGAAAGATGCTGCTCGTTTAAAGCAATTGATTACTACTTGGAAAGAAGAAGTTAAAGCGACGATCTAATATGAAGAATTTAGTAAAAATAGCAATGATGTTGATGGTTTGTTTACCATCCCTCCTTGCTGCTCAAGATAAGCCAAACATCATCTTAATTACAATAGATGATTTAAGACCAGAGTTAGGCATTTATGGAAATAAATTGATTCAAACTCCTCAGATTGATGCATTAAGCGAACATGCAACTACATTTAATAATGCTTTTTGCCAAGTGCCTGTTTGTGGGGCATCAAGAGCATCTATGCATACTGGCGTTCGTCCAACACCTAAAAGATTTACTTCTGCAGGAACAGAGATTGATCATGATCTGCCAAATGCTGTAACAATTGGTCAGCATTTTAAAGAGAACGGATACTATACTTTTTCAATTGGTAAAGTAATTCATGGTAAAAAAGATGCTGTAGAACGTACTTGGACAGAATATCATCCTGCAGAAAGTATGTTCGAATACCACAATAAAGCATTAGTAGAAGAAGCTAAAAACCCTGTAGCTCCTTATAAAAGGCCACAACCTTATGAGGTAGTAATGGATAGTAAAGACACAGATTTCTTAGACGGTAGATCGGTTAAAATTGCCAAAGAAAGATTGGCAGAATTGAAAAAGAAGGACCAACCGTTTTTTATGGCAGTAGGTATTGCCCGTCCTCACCTTCCATTTGTAGCACCAAAACGTTTTTGGGATTTATACAATGAAGATGATATTCCAATGGCGGACAATCCATACAAGCCTGAGAATATGCCAGAAGTTGCAAAAACAACGTACGGAGAATTGAGAGCCTATAATTCTGTTCCTAAAAAAGGAGATGTACCAAGTGATTTAGCTAAGAAATTAAAGCATGGGTATTATGCATCAGTAAGTTTTTCAGATTATTTAGTAGGTGATTTAATTGCTGAATTAAAAAAACAAGGCTTGTACGAGAATTCTATTATTGTACTTTGGGGAGACCATGGTTGGCAATTAGGAGAGCATTCTTTTTGGGCAAAACACACAAACTTTGATATTGCTTTAAGAGTCCCGTTAATAATTAAACCTCAAGAAGGGAAAAATATGACGGCTGCAAAGGCAGATGGTTTTGCAGAAATTGTTGATATATTTCCAACTTTATGTGACTTGGCAGGGTTAGAGGGGCCTTCGCAATTACAAGGTCAGAGCTTAGTACCCGTTTTAAAAGATCATAATTTCTCTACAAAAGAGTATGCTTTAAGTAGATGGAAACAAGGAGATTCTATCAGAACAAAAGGGTATAGATACACTGCTTTTAAAAACAAAAAGGGAGTATTAATTGCAGAAATGATGTACGATCTTTCTAAAGATCCTGAAGAAAATAAAAACATTGTAAAAGATGCCACTTATAAAGTAGAAGTTGAAAAACACAGAAAACTACTGGATAAAGCATTAAAGGAATATAGCTTAATTTAGAAGCGTTTAATAACGCTAAAATTATAAAAAGGTGTGGGTTGTACTCATACCTTTTTTGTGTATTACATTAAATGTCAAAGAATTTGGCGAGTTATTATCAAGGAAGAGCTAAGGCAAAATAAGTACACTTCCTAAGTAAGCTTTAAAATAAATTACGGGAGCTTTATAAATCAGGTCCAATAATCAATTGTTGTTAGAATTCAAGATTTATAATCGTTTTTTAACGCAAAAAGGTCTTTCACATAACAGAATGTGAAAGACCTTTTTGCGTTGTAGAACACTTACTTCCTATAATGAAAGAAGGTCATCTCTTAAAGAAGTATCAATAGGTGTATTTCCTAAATAGATATTCATTAAAGCTTTTTTGAAAGCTTTATTATTTGTCTGAAATAACTCATTACCATTTTTGTAAAGTGTAACAAGGTTGTTCTGACTAATAATTCTGAAATGATCGCCTTTAACGATTAACTCGCTAAAAGAAGCAATATATTCAACAATCTCACTATTGATTGTTTCTGTATTACCAGCGGTAGAATTTTTGAATGCCTCTCCAAATAATTTCTCAACAGTAATTACTTGAGAAGGATTAATTTGCTCTTGTTTTCTTAAATCAGCAACAAATTTCTTGTCACTTTCAGATGCATCAGCACCAATTTTAAGATCTACAGCGTAAGCTTTTCTCATTCTTTTAATTGTTGCTTCAGACTGTAAATTATTAGAAGTCATTACAAGCTCAATTACTTTAAGATCGTCGCTATAAATTAAATTAATAGCATCGTCTGAAGGGTGTGCAACATAAAGTGCACAAGAAAAGATTTTTGATAAATTTTGCGATAATGCTCCGTAGCCATTGCACTGTAAAGCCTGTTCTGTTACAGTTACATTTTTAGGGAACTCTACTTCGTTAAAGAAGTTTGTTTTGAAAGTTGAATGTTCTTGTGCTGTACCGACTACAGACAATAACAATAACACGGATAGAAGCTTTAATTTTAAAAAATTTCTCATAAAAGTAGTTTAATTGTCTAGTTATTGAAACACATGGAAGTTAATTAATATTTTAAAAGTAGTATTTAAATGTAATGATTCAAAGAAAAAGTTTGACAATGAAGGTAATAAGGGTGATTTTGTTGAAATAGTTATATTTAAAAAGAATAAAAAATTGGTATAGTGAAATAAAGTTGAAATATAAACGTATTTAAATATTTGGGTTATTAGATTTGAGATGTTATCAGTATATAAAATAACAAGGTGATTTAGATTAAAAGTTATAGTAATGAGTGTTAATATGACTGACTATCATGGCTGTTCATTTTTCTTAAATATGAACCTAAAAAAATAACACTCATGAAAAAGATACTACTAATTTCTATACTTGCCATTTCACTGGTTTCTTGTAATGATGGAAGAGAAGAACCTCAACCTTTACAGAAAGAATTAAAAGAGTATTTATTGGAGGGAGTGAAAGAACTTAATAAGGAAAAGAATACAACAGAAAAGGAAGAAGATAAAACGAAAGATGAGCAACCTGATAAGCAGGATGATACTAAAAAATAATAAAGTACATATAAAGATAAATTTGACTATTCAGTATACTTATTTGTAAATAATATACTGAGCATATTAAGCTAATAGAAGAGTAATCTTTTATTAGCTTTTTTCATATAGTTTATATAAAAACGCTCTTTTTGGTACTCAAACCAACTTTTTGAACTCTTTTTAATAGGTATCGAACGATAAATACACCTGTATTTTTTACAATTAAAAGACATTTACAAATAGAAATTTAAAGCTATCTATTCATTTACCGGAATAGGTTTTCTCAACTATTTAGAAATGAAATTTTAATTATTATGAAATTAATTACTACTACTTTAATTGTTTTTTTTTCGCTACTACAACTTTACGCAACAGCTCAAGTTAATCTAATCACAAATCCTGGTTTTGAAACTGATTATACTGCGAACTGGGAAGTAACGTCAAAGAATACAGGGTTTATACCTTCTTCTATTGCACATATATCTAACGGAACAAATGCTTTGCAAATGGTATTGCCAGATGATAATCCATCTTTACCGAATGCTCAATTAAGATCAATTGGATATGCACCTTTTGCAACACCATTAACTAAAGCAACCACATTCACTATTAGCATTGATGCTTATGCAGATACAGAGATGGCTGTGAGATTTATGCTGCAATCTGAGAAAGCAGGAATAAAAGAACTAAGTTCTAATTTATCAGTAACTACAGATAATCAGACATTAACTACTACAATTACACTTACTCCAACAGAAGCTTTACCTTCTTTATCAGATTGGCAAATTTTATTACAAATGGGAGGAAATACGGGTACTCTAGTAGTAGACAACATTTCTTTAGTTCAACAGGCAGAAAAAACGGATGAAGAATTAGCTCAAGAAGCACTAGATGCTATTGCAATTAATTTTAATAGTATCGATCCTCAAGATGGAAATGGTATTCTGTATTCAATCACTTTACCAACTGATGGAGAAAATGCGTCTACAATTAATTGGGCATCTTCTAACGAAAATAGTATCGCAACAGATGGTACAGTAATAAGAGGAGCTGCCGCAGAAGAGGTAACGATGACGGCATCTGTAACAATAGGAGGTGCCACTTTAACAAAAGACTTTGTAGTTAACGTATTGCCATTTACAGTAGAGGATGGAAATATGATTGTATCAAATGCTAATTTTAATGATGGGTTAACAGCTTGGAGCTCTGCTTTTAATACTTCTCAAGTAAATGAAGGAGATTTTACTTTTACAAGTATCACGCATAAAGAAAATGGCTCTTTGGCAGCTCAATTTGATATTACAAATGGAGGGACAACTTTTGCAAACCTTGTGACAAGAACAGTTTATTACCCTTTTAACGAAACAACTTCAACACCTTTATACTTTGAAATTACTTCAGATATTTATGCCTCTGAAGAAACAAAACTTCGTTATCAATTTTCTGGTAAAGATATTGAGAATGGAAATCAAAATATTAATACAGACTTCTTCTTTGCAGGAGAAGATGTGGTGACAGTAAGCAAAATTATAGAAGCACCAACAAATTTAGTTTCATGGAGGTTATTATTACAAGTAGGAGGTAATACAGGTCAGATTGTTTATGATAATGTGATTGTCAAAGAAATAGCGACAAATGTAGGGCAAGTGACACTTACAAAAGAGGCATTGAAATTAGTTTTAGCTGAGGGTGATGAAACAGATAATGTAACACAAAACTTTACTGTAGATATTACAGACGCTAACAATTATGGAACTACTATTACTTGGGAAACAGATAATGCTGTTATTTCTTTTGATGGTGCAAACGCAACTGTGTCACCAAGTTCTACAGATCAAATAGCAAAACTAAAAGCTACCATAGAAAAAGAAGGCTTTACTGAAGTAAGAAACTTTACAGTTACAGTTTTAGCTACAGATGAACAGAAATTAATTGATGCTACAGCGGCCGTAGAAATTGAATTTGCAGAAGGTGATACCGAAGCAATGGTCACTACAAATGTAACATTACCTTTAGAAAGCTTATTTGAGACTACAGTAACTTGGCAAAGCGAAAATGCAAATATTTCTACAGAAGGTGTGGTCACTTTAATTTCAGAAGAAGTATCAGGAAAATTAACGGCAACAGTTACTTTAGGTGATTTAAGTGAAACAAAAGAATTTACATTAACGACAGATAGAAATGCGACTGCAAAAGTAGAAGAAGCTAAAGTAGCTGTTGCAATTATTTTTACAGAAAATGATGATAGTGATAATGTTACTCAAAACCTTGAATTACCAACAACAGGATTAAATAATACAACAATTACTTGGGAAGCGAATAACGTTGCAATTTCTTCGGACGGAACGGTAACAAGAACAAGTTCAGACCAAGAAGTTGAGCTAATTGCAACAATATCTTTAGAAGAGGTTTCTACCACATCAACTTTTACAGTAACTGTTTTAGGAGACGATGCAATTGCTTTAACAGAAGCAAAAGATGCTTTAGAAATTATCTATGTAGAAGGTGAATCTGCAAGCAATGTAGTATCAGATGTTACTTTACCAGCAACAGGTTTACATGCAGCAGTTGTTACATGGACAAGTAATAATGAGACAGTGGTTTCTGCAGCAGGTAGTGTTACAAGACAACAATCATCTACTGATGTAGTCGTAGAAGC
The DNA here is from genome assembly GCF_003970675.1 of Flammeovirga pectinis. Classification (GTDB taxonomy): domain Bacteria; phylum Bacteroidota; class Bacteroidia; order Cytophagales; family Flammeovirgaceae; genus Flammeovirga; species Flammeovirga pectinis. The sequence continues at coordinate 299,187 of NZ_CP034563.1, read as the reverse complement.
AACTCTAGTTATTGGAGATTTATCAGTAACAAAATCATTTACATTAACGGTAGTTTCTAATGAGCAAGAGTTAGTAAACGAAGCAAAAGATGCTTTAGAGATTACTTATGCAGAAGGAGATAATGCTAGTTTTGTAACTCAGAATATTACGTTAGTAACTACAGCAGATAATAATACAACAGTAACATGGTCTTCGGATAATGAAACTATTATTACGAATGTTGGTGAGGTTACAATACCATTATCAGATACAGAAGTAGTTTTAACAGCAACACTTATTTTAGGAGAATCTACTGGAACTAAAGAGTTTACAGTTGTAGTTAGTGGTAATTCTTCAATTTTATTAGAAGAGGCAAAAAGTGCTTTAGAGATTGCTTATGCAGATGGGGAAGATGCTACTACAGTCACTCAAAATATTACTTTGGTTGCTGAAGGGGAAAATGATGCAGTAGTTACTTGGTCTTCATCAATTGAGGATGTAATTACAACATCTGGAGAAGTTTCAAGGATGTTATCAGATACAGAAGTAGTTTTAACAGCAACACTTACTTTAGGAGAATCTACTACAACTAAAGAATTTACAGTAACTGTTTTAGGAGACGATGCAATTGCTTTAACAGAAGCAAAAGATGCTTTAGAAATTATCTATGTAGAAGGTGAATCTGCAAGCAATGTAGTATCAGATGTTACTTTACCAGCAACGGGTTTACATACAGCAGTTGTTACATGGATAAGTAATAATGAGACAGTGGTTTCTGCAACAGGTAGTGTTACAAGACAACAATCATCTACTGATGTAGTCGTAGAAGCAACTCTAGTTATTGGAGATTTATCAGTAACAAAATCATTTACATTAACGGTAGTTTCTAATGAGCAAGAGTTAGTAAACGAAGCAAAAGATGCTTTAGAGATTACTTATGCAGAAGGAGATAATGCTAGTTCTGTAACTCAGAATATTACGTTAGTAACTACAGCAGATAATAATACAACAGTAACATGGTCTTCGGATAATGAAACTATTATTACAAATTTTGGTGAGGTTACAATACCATTATCAGATACAGAAGTAGTTTTAACAGCAACACTTATTTTAGGAGAATCTACTGGGACTAAAGAGTTTACAGTTGTAGTTAGTGGTAATTCTTCAGTTTTATTAGAAGAGGCAAAAAATGCTTTAGAGATTGCTTATGCAGATGGGGAAGATGCTACTACAGTCACTCAAAATATTACTTTGGTTGCTGAAGGGGAAAATGATGCAGTAGTTACTTGGTCTTCATCAAATGAGGATGTAATTACAACATCTGGAGTAGTAACACAATCTTTTACAGATCAGGTAATTGATTTGACTGCTACACTTCTGCTTGGTGATGAAACTACTACTAAAGTTTTTTCTGTAACAGTAGTGAAAACAGAAGCACCAACAGCGGTAGAAAAGGATAAGGTTACTGTAAAGGTTTGGCCTAACCCATCACAAAATAAAATTAATATCACTTCGGTTACACCAATTAAAACGTTGCAAATTTATAATCTAACAGGACAGTTAGTATATGAACTTCCAACACCTGCAATTGGCAACACTACACAAGTTGATATTTCTGGCTTGACGAATGGTAATTATATTCTTCGTGTAAACGGCGGACATAAAACTTTTATCAAGCAATAAGGGAAATTGTCGGTAGACAATAGGCCGGACTTTTGAATTAAGGATGACAGACAATGTAGGCTGTTTCAAACTTTTGAGACAGCCTATTTTTTTACTTATAAAAACTACGAAATGAGAAAATTACTACTAACGATATTTTTACACTTACTCTTTTTTAGCCTTGTTAAAGGGCAATCCCCAGCTCACGAAATGGCCAACCGTTTAGGAACGGGGTATAACTTTGGTAATGTGATGTCTGCAAATAATGAAGGAGATTGGGCAGCTCCTATAGAAGAATATATGATGGAAGATGTGGCCAATGCAGGCTTCGATCATATCCGTTTACCTGTACGTTGGGGCAGTCATACCAACGAAAATGCCCCATATACAATAGATCCGGCTTGGCTTACAAGAGTAGAACAAGTGGTAGATTGGGCATTAGAACGCAATTTAATTGTAGTGTTAAATGCACATGGAGAGCATTGGTTTATAGAAGAAGTACATAAAGAAGATAACGAATACCCCGACCCTGATAAATGGGAGAGAATGGTGAAAATTTGGGAGCAAATTGGTACCCATTTTAAAGGCAAATCTCATGATGTGGTTTTTGAACTTCTAAATGAACCGTACTTTAATATGAATAAAAAGTTAGTAGATGAAATTAATATTGATTTACTCGCTGCGGTTAGAAAAGAACATCCAGATAGAATTGTAATGCTTACAGGTGGTGGTGATAATGCTATTTATGCACCTCAGCAAATGGATCTTTCTATTTTTGAAAATGACGATAAGATCATTCCTTGGTTTCATTATTATTGGCCAAACACTTTTTCTAAGTACCCAGAAATAGCAGGAAGTTCTCCTATTTGGGGAACAAAAGAAGAATACGCGTCTTTATATGCTGATTTTAAAAATGTGAAGGATTGGGCAGATGCTAACAATTTACCTTTGTATTTAGGAGAGTTTGGGTCGAATTCTGTTTGCGATGCAAAAAGCAGAGAGCGTTATCATAAAGCAATAATTGAGACATCCGAAGAACTAGGTTTTCCAAGAGCAATATGGTGTGCTGGTCCTAAATCAAATAAAATGATTTATACACGTAACCAAGGGGAATGGGTAGAAGGACAACTTGAAGCTCTATTTCCATCAACAAAAAGAAAAAATATACTCTTTTTAGTAGTAGATGATCTAAATACAGATTTGGTAGCATTCAATAATCCAGAAGTAATAACACCAACAATAGACAAGTTAGCAGAGGAAGGAGTGAAGTACCTAAATGCACAATGTTCTTATCCTGTATGTGGCCCATCTAGAGCAAGCTTTTTAACGGGTACTTATCCAGAAAGAAATGGAGTAACCAACCTATCAAATTTACTTCCTGATATTGCTCCAAATTTAACTACACTACCAGAATTATTATCAAAAAATGGCTATAGAACGGCTGCTGTTGGGAAAGTTTTTGATCCGAGAAATGTTGATGATGGACATTATAATGCCGCTTGGACTGAAGATTACACAGCACCATCAAAATATATTTATCCAGAAGAATACGGTGATTTTGTAGGTGGAAATAGTTACAGAGTAACGGATGGAACTTCTTATGAGATCGGCCCGGAAGGAGTAGGAGACGACGGTTACCAAGATGGTCAGTTTTCTGAACATGCAGTGGCTACTTTAGAAGAATTAGGAACATCTAGTCAGCCTTTCTTTTTGGCTGTGGGCTTTAAGAAACCTCACTTACCGTTTGTAGCACCAAAAAAGTATTTTGATTTATATGACAGGAGTTCTTTAACGTTAGCTGATTATCAAACTTTACCAAAAGGAGCACCCTCTTTTATATACAAAGAGCCAACAGAGCTTACAGGTTATAATGATATACCACAAACTTGGGAAGCCATTTATAACGGGCATGAAAACGTACTCGATCTAGAAAAGCAAAGAGAATTATTGCATGCTTATTATGCTTGTGCATCGTATATCGATGCTCAGATTGGAAAAGTAATTACTAAATTAGAAGAGATTGGAGAAAAAGAAAACACACTTATAATTCTAATTTCTGACCATGGATTTAATTTGGGAGATCATAATATGTGGGGTAAGCATAACTTATTACAGAACGCCACACAAGTACCAATGCTTATTATAGACCCATCTAAAGCCTTAAAAAATGAAAAGGACAGAGCAGTACAGTTAGTAGACCTCTACCCAACAGTTTGTGATTACACGAGTACGCCAAAGCCGAGTTTTCTACAAGGTAATTCGCTTTATATAGTAGACGATACAGAAACAAATTACCCATTAGATTTAGCCGTTACTTTTTATAAAAAAAATGGAAGCAATGGATATACTTTTAAACAAGGTGCATACCGTTACACCATGTGGACAACAGATAAAACGATGACACCAATGGAACAACCTTTTTCTGTGGTATCTACTATTGAAGAAGAGTTTTATGTGTATCAGAATAACCAGGAAATAGAAACGGAGAACGTAATAAATAAGTCTGTTTATGCAGCAGAAATTAAGGTTTTAAAAGAAGCAGCCGAACAATGGTGGACCGCCTATTACGGTCAGGTGCATAATTTAGAATCTACCAACTTTATACGTATCAATAGTAATTTTGAAGAAGGAATTTCTACAGGTTGGACTTCAACTTTTAAGAGTGGGAGTACTATTGATTATGATTTTGTAAGTGAGAATCATCCTGTAAATGGTACTAAGGCAGGGGTTTTTCATATTAGAGAAACAGGGACAAATGTGTCTAATATCGGATTACGTTCTAATGAATATGCAATAGGTTATACAACAAATGAAATTGAAGATTTTGAAGTTGCTTTTGATATTTACGCCACAGCGCCAATTACAATGAGGTATCAGTTACAATTTGATGGCAATACAGAAAAAGTGATTAGTGATAATATTGAAGTGGAGGCAGGGAAGAATATTTCGATGAATACAAAGCATGAAGTTCCAGTAGGTGTTTCATCTGTAAGAATATTATTTCAGTTGGGTACAGCAACAGAAACTGTCTATTTTGATAATGTGAGTATAAAAATTGATGGTTTAGAGAGTGATCAAGAACAATTAAAAGAAGCAGTTGATAATCTTGAAATCATTTACCAAGGAGACGACTCAAAAAATGCAGTAAGTAGTAATCTAATTTTACCGTTAGAGAGTTCTAATACGACAACTGTTACATGGGTAAGCGATACCCCAGAAGCTGTGCTTGTACAGAATGATACAGGTTATGTATTCTTAGCTGAAGATACAAAAACGGTAAAATTAACTGCAACAATCACTTTAAAAAACCTTACAGAAATAAAAGAATTTGTAGTGAAACTAAACCCTAATGTATCGTCAGAAATGATTGCCGCATTGGAGAACTTAGAAATTCAATATTCTTATGGAGATAATGCAGAAACTGTTACCAAAGATATTTACGTAAGCGGCACTTCTTTAACGGCTAAAGTGGATTGGGTTTCTAATAATTCTGGTGTAATATTTTCTGAATTTACAGGTATAGTAACGCAAATAAACGCAGCGGTACAAGGTACTATTGAAGCCCACTTAACAATAGGCAATGAAAAAGCAATTAAATTATTTTTATTGAATGTGAGTGCCAAAGAAGAGTTGCCAACAGCTACGTCACCAAGTTTAGGAAACCTAGTTTTGTATCCAAATCCAACTTCATCATTATTGTACATCAAAGGAATAGTTAAAGCAAAAACTGTAATAAATTTATATTCTTTAGAAGGGAAAAGAATAGGCGAATATTCATTACCTATAAATGGAACTACTATTGATTTATCATCAATAAAAAAAGGAATTTATATACTTTCAATTGAAGGTAAATCATATAAAATTATAAGAAAATAAGCGAAGAATAAATTGAATAGTTTTTAAACCCTCGCGAACCATTTTTAAACCTGTTTAAAGGCAAAATGTATGACTTTTGGTTTAAGAACTATTCACATTAATTATACATCATGAAAGCTATAATATCAACAATTACCATTACGTTACTATTACTCGTCAATACAACTTACGCACAGCAGTACCGTACGGTAGAAAAAGAAGTAAAATATTACGTTAAATGGTTTGAGAAAATTATCCCTTTAACACCAACTCAACACGATAGAATGATTGTGGTGAGAACAGAATATGTAAAAGAATTGAGAACATGGAAAGCGAAGAAATATACAGAACACCAAGAGAAACTTACAATTGATAAAAAGTATTGGAAAAAAAGGGACAAAGTATTAAATCCTACACAAGTAACAACACTCTGTACGTATCTAACTACAAAACATGAAGTAGACCAATTGGATGATATTATACATTTTACAGAAGTACAGAAAGAAGAGTTTTTTAGTAAAATTTTGCCAATTAATAGAAACCTAGTAATTGCAAGCTATGAATATGGAATGTACAATGCTGCTTACCTTACAATAGAAGAAGAAAGCATGATACAAAAGGATAAATTAAAAGCTGAAATGTTTACAGCAGAACAACAACACGATTATATTCTCCATAAATCATCTTATGAGAAGAAAGTAAAAGGATTTAAAGATGCTTATTCAAAAAATGAACTTGAAGAAACAGAAACTTATAATCTTCTAGAACCCACAATCAACAGATAGAATTATTAAATGTTGTGTGATTACCCATTATATAGGGAGTATGGCTGTGAACCTACTCCCTTTTTTATATTCACATCTATTATATTTTTATTTAGTTTGAATTGAAACAAAAATTCAATTAAAGCAGTTTATATAATCAGAAGTTAGATGAATGCGCTTAGTAGATAAGTGATAAAAAAATTGAGAGAGTTAAGTTCATGAAAAACCTCGTTGGTATTGCCGACGAGGTTTTTTTGTATAAAAATTCCTGCTTCTTTAATTTATTCTTGTATTTTTAAAAATTGAAGATTATAACAATAGCCAAACTAAAAAATATTTAAACTAAGGGTAGTCTTTCAATATTTTAAACTTTCTTCTTCAACGAACACAACTAAAACAAACTATGTTAAAAATGTCATTCATGACCATTTTATTTTGGTCTTTAACAACTTCAATGTGCTTATCTTTCAATAAGTCTAGCGGAAACAGAATAAACCAACTTAATGAAACATCGATTATTGAAGTCAATGGTTCTTTTGATGAGATTAACGTTAAACAAGGTTTTTTATCAAGATTGGTATCTTTTGATACAATGTTTTCAACCTCCTCTGACGTAGCATTACAGTATGAAGTGTCGTCAAATAATGATTCTATTGTTATTGTCGAATTTACAAATGATGAATTATTCAATATAAATATATTGGAAATTGGCAAAGTAGGAGCAACGAGTATTCTATTGTCTGCAATTATTCCTGATGAAGATACTCTAACTGTTGAGATCCCTGTTATTGTTAGGGAGAGATTAATTTATCAGAAACCTATAAATGGTTTATGGTATTGGAAAGGGTTTGAACAAGCACAAATAGACTTAACTGAATCTTTTATAGGTTCTGATAGTTCAACTATTTTATATGATTTGAATATAGAAAATACTGAAATAATAACTGCAGAACTTTCAGCAGATGGAAATATAATTTTAATGAATGAAGGAAGTACAATTGGAGAAACAACTTTTTCTCTGAATGCATTTATTCCAAATATGGATACTCTTTCTATTGAAATACCAGTTGAAGTTTTAGCAGGAAATAGCCTATTTCAGGTCACAACATTAAATACAGGTGCTAATAACTTAATAAGCTCCAAGATTAATAATTCTAAGCTATTAGATAGCAGTAATTATATTATGGTTGCACATTCAGGTTATTCAATTTTTAATGGAAAAACCTTTGAAAGTTTTAATTTTGACTATCTAACAGATTTTGGGAATAACATCACTGTTTTTGAAGAAGACGAACAACTTATTTTCATTAATTATGGGGGAATCAGATTTGTGAGCGGTGAAGAAGTGACTGTTCTAAACGATATTGTTAATGATAGCCCTTCACGTTTTTATGGTGTTAAAAAACATTCTGAAGAATCTTTCTATTTAGCAGCAAGCGATGGTAATCATACAGAAATAGAGATTTATCAAACAGCTGATTTTAAGGAATTCAATTCACAACTGAGCTACACCTTATCAGAAAATGAAGTTGTAACTGGCTTTGGGATGGTAGATACAGAGGAATTCTTTATTTTTTTAAATACATCTGTAAAGCATTACAAAAATGGCGAATGGTTTACTCTTGGCGAACAAAATTATAGGTATAATAGAATTTCAGAACTATATAAATCTGCTAATGGTAATTATTACCTGAAAGGAGAAAATGCTATTCTTAAATATGATGGATCTGAGATCACAGTTCTATATGATGCTAATATTGCAACCGTTAATATCAATACAGAAAAAGATGAATTAATAGGTTTGACAGATAGGTATAACCTATTCGTTATTGATCTTAATACAGATATAATTCAACAAGTTCATCATAATATTTGGGAGGATATTGAAAAGGTAAAATACCCCTTTGATAATCGAGATTGGATCGACTCTAAACAAGTCTCTTATTTTGGAGAAAATGGTTTCCTTTTAAGTACTAATGACGGACTTTTTGTAGTAGAAAATCGTAATAATTTAAAGGGTACACATTCTATATATACCACCTATGATGGTCTTCCTAATAATGAAATTATAAAAATTTATCAGGGTAAAGAATCTGATATTTGGTATTATACAGGTGGAGGGATTTCAAAACTTTCGAATGACAAATGGAATTTTAAAGGCGAAGATACATTTCTTAAATACGTAGATAGAGAGGGTAATGCTTGGTCTGGTGGAGATAATAGCCTAATTAAAATTACACCAAATGACGAAGTAATTGATTACTCTTTATATCTAAATGGAGGATCAACAGTTGCCGTTACTATTTTAAGTGATGAAAAGATCTATGTATCCACATTGGGAAGTGGTATAGTATTTACTGAAGATGAAATAAATTGGGAGTACATAACAACTGAGAGTGGATTACTTTCTAACAACATAAAAGACGTATTTATTGATTCTAAAGGGCGAACTTGGGTACTATATTTTCCTATTGATGATACCGGGAAATCTGTTACTGTGATTGAAAATGGTAACTATACTCATTTTGATCAGGAAGACTTAACGAACAATTGGGTGAATGATGTTATTGAAGATAATTCAGGAAACATTTGGTTAGCAACTTATAGTGGACTTATTAAATATAACCTTTCTAATGAATGGGAAGAAAAACAAGATGTATTCCCTAATGGGAAGTCTGATGGATTAGAGACATTTAAAAAAGATAATTCAGGAAATATTTGGATGTTATATTCTCGAACAGAAGAATTAGGAGTTAGCGTAATGCAAGATGAAAAAATAACCCACTTGTCAGAAGATGAAGGTTTATTTTCGAATAGTGTTACAGATGTTGTTTTCATAGCTTCAAACTCATCTAATTCTAGAACGAATAGTTCTACCGAACAGGTTATATTAGGTGGAACTAAAGGTATCTCTAGATTGACAATGAATTTTCTAAACTCAGATAGTTCGTCTGATGAAGATAAAGACACGGAAGAAGATGAAGAGCCTATTGACGGAGATGTAACAGATATAAAAGGTATTGAAAGTGAGATAATTAAAATTTATCCAAATCCAGCTTCAGATATTTTAAATATTCAATTTCCATCTGATGCAAAAAATTCACAGTTAACAATCAGAACATATACAGGAACAGTTCTTTTTGATAAACAATTAAATATTTATAACTCCACTTATACAATGGATATCTCTTCTTTTATAAAAGGATTATATCTTATTGAAATAAATACAGGGAAAGTATTTAAGAAGACAAAGTTTTTGAAACAATAAAATTAACTCCATAACCTAATTTTTTAGGTTGTGGAGATTGTTACCTATTATGAACGACTAAGTAGGAAAAGTAATTGATGCTTTAGGTACTCTAATATATCGTACCAGAAAACTCACCCTAGTGATACTCTTGTAATTAAAAAAGACTTCTTGTTGCAATTGAAGAATATGGAAGAATTAATTCTATTTCACCACAAGAAGCGAATAATATTTTAATTCAAACTGTAACTAAGATGAGAAATCAAATTCAAACAAATGTAATAGATGCAGGGGTTGTAGATGATAGATATAGTAATTTAAATGAAGTATATAGAGGCTTATAAAATATGAAGTATTATAAATTAAGATTTGATGTAAACAATGATGTTTTAAAAGAGGTTCCTGATATTATAGAACAGGAATCTGATATTAGAGATCTAAGAGAATTTAATAACTTAGATAGAATCCCAGATTTTCAACCTTATTTAAATGACTTTATCATATATGATAAATTTAAAAATGTGGATATACTTGATTTAGACTTAAATAGCGGTATCATAGTTAGCAGTAAATTTAAAGATATCCTTTTAAGACATAATTTATCAGAACATCGTTTTTATGAAGCGAATGTATTTTCTACTAAAGGAGAAAAAGTAGATTTTCATTATCTCTTTTTGGTGAATACTTTTTATGATTTGTTAGATCTTGAGAAAACTAAATTTTATGGAATGGATTGGTATGGCAATAAACTAACTGATGCATTTAACATTAAAAGTGAGAAAGATAGAGTTGAATTGTCTAAAAGAGTAAGGAAAGATAATATCAATATAGAAGTTGTCAAGTCAGAAACTTATATTATTAGTCAGAAGTTAGACCTAATTAGATGTAATATCGAAAATGGATTTCTAATTTCTGAAAGACTAAAATATGAAATAGAAGAGTATGATCTTGAAAATATTGTTATTTCAGAAAAAGTTTATGCTGAAAATGTAAATTGGTAAAATGACTTTAATTCAATTGTTTGTTATACAACAACGTACTAACTTATCTATTGAATAAGTTTTTAGTATAAAATAAAATACACTTTTTGAAACATAAATTAATTGTAGTATGCAAAATAAAAAAATATTAAACTTGTTTATTATAGTTTTGGTAGGTTTTACCTTTTTTGCTATTAGTGACTATGGTGTAACTGAATACCTTAGATCATTTAAAAGATTAACATATTATGATTCAGTAAAATATGTAGTGAAAAACATAGAATTCAATAGGGGATGTTATTATATCCTTTCAGAAAACAATGATTCTCTTATTATCAGTTTAGGAGTGAAATTACTTAATAATGGAGATACAATTATCAAAAGTCCTAATTCATCAAGCTTTACTATTAAAAATGATAGTATTACTAAAACTCATGAGTTGAAATATTTGGAATTTAATGATTGGTTACATGATAAATTAGGTAAAAGAGAAACCGTTTCTAATAGAGGCGTAGTATCAATTAATTAATTGATATATATTTGAAACACCTCCTCTACATATCATTACTTCTAATTCAAGGAGTAGTCAATATACTAACAGTTGGTATAAGTCATGATTTTGATCCTTTATCAGGAGTTGATATAGGTGGTGTATTTAATTTAGAAACAAATAATGGTTTTCATAGTAATGATGGCTTTATTCAGGAACTTGGTTCTTTTATTCAATCTTATTTGGGTCCAAATATTACAATAACTCAAGCTACTATAGATGATTTTGTTCAAAAAATGAGAAATAATTTTAATATAGATGTTGAAGTTACAGAGTGAAATTAAGTTATTTTTAATAATATTATCCACAATATTGTATTATGTGATTCAAAAGATTATATCCGTGATGCTTGTCTTTTTTTTCTATGGATCAGGTACTCAAGGTTCAAAATATATGAGTTATTTTGAATTGGCATTTATAATATCACATGTACTTTTCTTTATTATTTTCTATAAAAAGAAACAATTGTTTTCCTTGAAGTTTATAATAATTCATTATTTCATTTCAATCCTATTAATTTATTTTTTTACTAATGCGGGTATGTTACCAAGTTTTGGAGTTTACTAATTTTAGATTATTTAAAATTTCACATGTTCCCCGACTATTCTGATTGTTAAGCGTTAGCGTCATTCGGAACTTGGCTATTGAATAAGTTTCCGAACTTATTACTTTAACAAAAAGAAAAACAGTTAAATACAAAAATTGACCTTAAAAAAACACAACAATCAGAAGCAAACATCAAAAAATGAGATACACTCTCTTCTTGGTATTATTTTTCACATTAGAGTTGTTACAAGGTCAAACCTACCCCTCACTCTCCCAACTATAACAACAACAATTAAAAGACAGCTTATTACAAATGTGATAAGCACCATAATTGCTTCCTTTTGTAGGAGGTAGAGTATGTGTATCATCAGCCCATGATTTCAATCGTGGGCAAATGAAGGATGAAGATTGGAGCATTGCCCCATACCTTAGGTTTAAGCTACCATTACAAACGATGGGAGTTAGAAGCCTTGTTTGGGTTAAACATCTCTTTCAATACAGACTCATTGAATTTGGACATCGCTGAACGTTGGTTAGCAGAAAGCAAACTAAAATACCGATTGGGAGAAGAACGAAAAGAAATGTTGACTTTAGGACATGGGTGGCAACTAAATATCCTAGTATTAATCATTAGGCTATAGGTTGTGGGGCTGTTGCACAATATAACTCAACAAATAATAGTTTTCATAATAAATCAACTGGTAATACTTCAACTTCATTCAACAAAATTAATTAATGAAAAGTTTAAAATATATAATTTTAGTATTGTTATTCAGTAATATAGGTATTTCAAGAGCTCAGATATTTGAAACAGATATTCAGTTCGTTTCTTTGAAAGATTCAATTTTAATAAATTCAATTGACTCGTTAATTGATTATGAAGTTAAAACTGACACATTATTTTCTAATAGTAAAGGATATTTCTTGTTAAATATTGATTATGAAGTAAGAAACGGAGTTGGTCCACCAAGTAGTAGAATTGATACTGTATTACAATATAATCTTATGAAGTCATATGGTCACCCTGATAAAAGCGTAAACCAAATTGAATCATTTTACCCACCTTATTTTACTATTATTAATAGGAGGTTGATATGTATTCAAATAGATGGACTTACAGAAAGTAAAATTTCTTTTACAGAAAAAAGCAAAAAGATGTATTTAGATTACCTTTCTAATTTTCTTGGGGACACAGGTGATAAATCTAGAATGATCCTATGGGATTTAAATTATAGCTATAACATTTACATTCTAAGAAACGGGGTTGGTTCACTTTCTCCGTTAATACGAAAAGAATAATTATATTTCCTAAGTACATGACAAAAAAATGCTAATCAGATAAAATGTTTAATTTTAAGTTACCACACAAAAAGTTAAACAAGATCTGATTAGCACAAACGAATATACATCATTATTTGAAATTTCATCAAAACATTAACTCTTAATAAAGCTAGGTTCACCTGTCTTTGTTGTATAATCTTAAGTCTTTTAAAAGTATAAACGTTAATTTCAATAGACTTTCACAAGGCTTTTCATCATCTGTAAAACTTGACTCTAAGTTAAGGAGAATCCAACGATTTTTTGCTGAATTTGAGATAGATGAAACAGCTTTTTCTCTATTTTTATTAAAGATGTTACCAGTTCAAGGAAAGTTACAACTTTCACTAGACCATACAAATTGGAAGTTCTTTTAAAGAAGACCATAGTTTCTACGATGGAAATACAACAGGTAATGATTATATCTATGACCTTAATGGTAGTCTTATTTCAGATATAATTACTGATAGTGGAATAAGTGATGCAGCTGTAGAAAATGTAGAAGAAAATGGAAAGGTTTACACCCCTATGATAAGTAGTGATGTGTTGAGTGGGGGGATAATATTTAATGATAAAATTGAAGTTAATACTAAAGGAGGTGGAATGAATAAATTATTAAATACGGCTAGTAATATAAAAAATACTTTGGTTCATGAATATAATCATCAGAAAGACACTAGAGAGGTTTATGATCCGTATACACATCAAATGGTTCCAAATGTTAGTGAAAAAAGAGCAATAGTTACTCAAAAAAAACATTCTTCATGGAATGGAACAACAAGTGAATACAAAATGAATGTTAATAAATATAGTGAAGTGCATGAAAAAAAATAAAATTCAGAGAGGTATAATATATTTTATAATTCTATCGGTAATTGTTTTTATTCTTTATTTGTTGAAAATTAAAAGTGAAAGACACTTAATTAAATTTGAGAAATCATATAGTGGTTTATTCATAAAAAATGAGTTAAATGTTAACTATATTGATTCAATAAAAGTGTATAATTTTTTTTGGGATAAATATGCAGTGAAATTATTGCATTCAGATCAGCAAAAAATAATTATTAGAACAAAAATTTCTCAAAGAGATATTGTTGATATTAGTAATTTAAGTTTAATAATTATTAATAATGACGACACTTTAAAAATGAATTATTATAAGCATGAAAAAAATATTTCTGGTGAATATATAATTTCATGGATTAATTATAATGAAATAGAGCTATTTGATTTTTATAGTTGTGATGTATCTATGTTAGGAGCTAGTAAGCTTTATCATTTTATTAAAAATTCAAGAATAGTCACTAGTGAAAATATCGCTATTGGCTTGGATCAGAACACAGTTTTACAATCAAATATTCGTAGTTGCTATTTAATGAAGATAGATGAAACTATTGGTTACAACTTAATATATGGTTTACTATATAATAAGAATAAATGTGTGGAATTGGTTGAAGTTTCTGAGTTTGATTAAATATAGTGCTAGATTGGAAAAGGCTCTTATAACGAATTGAGTTGATACTATATTATCAACAAATTACGGTTGAAAGTAGGGGTCCCAGGATGGATTTTCCTCTTTTTTTGTATTATGGATAAATTCAAAGAAGGCGATATATAGTGGTAATTTATCTTGGAAAGGTACAACAGGGACTTATAAAGCTAATATTAATAGATATGAAAAAGAGAAGACTTAATAATAAATTGCTAGCAATAAGTGTTTTGGTGATCACTTTGATAAGTGGTTTAATATATTTATGCTATTTTTTACTTAAACATAGACGTGATTCGAAATTATATACAGAAGTTAAACAAGGCTTTTTTGAAAATAGTAATGTAATTAATAATGTAACAATTGATTCAATAGTAGTAGATGATTTTTTTTTAGATAAATATGTATCGAGACCTGATCCTTCAATTAAAATTTATACTACAGTTTTTGATTTTAAAGATCAAGACAAACCTTTACTAGTGATTAACGAGTTAGATACTATGAAATTTTTTCATAGAGAAATAATAAAAATAGACAATAATGAATTCTTGATAAGATGGTATAATTCAAAATGGAAGGACACTCATAAATTATTAACCTGTGATATTGATATGTTGGGAGGGAAAAAGGTAGTTCAATTTTTTGGAAATTCTACTATTATTTTAAACGATCAAAAAATTTTAGGGACCAATGAAACTATTTTCAGGTTCAATTTATTAAGTGGCATCTATATGATAATAGATGAAAATCTAGGATTTCATTTAATATATGGTATTTTTTATGATAAAAAAGAATGTCTGGTAGTTCTAGAAATAGATGAATAGGCTCCAATAATTTTATAGATTTCAATTACTAAATGTACCCCTCTGTTCTGAAGTACTGTCTTAAAAGTCAAGTATTTTCATAGGATTATTTTTAGTTTATAATATTAAACTTTTTGAAACACCTCCTCTACATATCATTCCACCCACTGTTCGGAGTGTTAAACGCATTGTGTCACTCCGAACTCACCAATTGATTAAGTCTTTGACTTATAACAAGATGATAAAAAGCAAACATCAAAAAATGAGATACACTCTCTTCTTGGTATTATTTTTCACATTAGAGTTGTTACAAGCACAAACCTACCCCTCACTCTCTCAACTAAAACAACAATAATCAAAAGACAGCTTATTTCAAATGTGAGAAGCACCATAATTAGTGCCTTTTGTAGGAGGTAAAAGTCACTTTCAACGACTTCATCGTTCAAGAAAACCACTACTACCCATTTGGTATGAATATGGCGGGTATTGAGAAGGAAGGAATACCTGATCATAAATTTCAATATAATGGGAAAGAAAAGCAGGAAGAGATAGGGTTTATTGATTATGGTGCTAGTTTGGTTTGATGAGATGGGGAAAAGGCCCTGAGGAGGTAAATTATTTATTTGGGTTATACTTAAACCCAGATAAAGGATCTTTAAATAGTGATAAACCTCCAACTATTGAAGAGTTTTTATATGCAATTTCAAATGTATTTTTTTGTACATATCGAACGTAAAATGGCACTTTATTCATGTCATGTTCCTAATGATTATTACATTAAATTAGATAAATTTAGAAATAACTATAATATGGTTAATATAGCTATTGCTGGTTTTGCTCATTCTTTAACACAATCTTTTGGAAATACAGGCGATGACCATACTATCTTGGAATCTTCCGGAGGTGTTATCAAAAATCTTCATATTAAATCTTTTAAAAAATGTTAACAGAGTACGCGCGTTTATTTGGAGGTGAAAATCAGGTGTCCACTATGTTTATAGAAGATATTGAGGGTATGACATGGTAGTACGAATGAAAAAATTATTATTAATATTAATACTGTTTTATCTTACATCATGTAATGAGATTAGATTTAACTATTATTTTTTGAATTTGGAGCCTGATGAAAAAGAATATTTATCATTGAACCTATTATTAAAAGATAGTGTTGATTTTAACTATTTAAGTAGTAATGATATCAACAAACTTAAAAAATCTAAAAAAATATATCTCAAAGGGATTGGAAAAAACTTCCTTAATTTTATTAAATTACTGAAGGATATAGACCTTTTACAAATTATTAAATGCTCTGTATTTGAAGTTGATATTATAAAGTATAATTCTTTAAAAAGATTAGATATAGTTGAACTTCAATATCTAAAAAAACTTAAAATAAAACACAATGAATTATTGAAGAACATAATTGTTTTGCACAATGAAAATTTACAAAATATCTCTTTAGAGAATAATCCGTCTTTATCTTCTTTGACTTTAATTGATAGTCCTAATTTAAAAAATCTCATAATAAATAATCATGATTCATTGACTTCTTTAAGTCTGATTAAAGTTAATCTAGATAACATAAATGATATTAATATTGTACATATTAAGGAGTTGAATTTATCTGAAAACAATTTCATTAAGTTTAATGAGGAATCTAAGTATTTAGAATTTTTGTCATTAAGTAATAATAAATTAAATGATATCCGTCTTTCAAGTTATGAAAAATTAGAATGTTTACATGTAGATGATAATAATTTGAGAAAGTTAAATTTAGAATTTAATTCAGATTTAAAAATCATTACTTGCAGTAGTAATAATTTGAGAGAGTTAAATTTAGAATTTAATTCAGACTTGATATTTCTTAATTGCAGTAACAATAATTTATCAAAACTAGATTTAAGAAAAAATCCAAAACTGGAAAGTGTTTATTCGTCTGGTAATGAAATAGATACTATTTTAGTAAATAAAGATTTTAATGGTGTAATTGATAAAGATTCATTTACTTTAGTTTTGAAAGATTCGATTTTATTATAACCTAAGAAAACTTTCTTTTTTTAAAACAACAAGCAAAAAGCAAACATCAAAAAATGAGATACACTCTCTTCTTGCTATTATATTTCACATTAGAGGTGTTGCATGCACAAACCTACCCCTCACTCTCCCAACTAAAACAGCAACAATTAAAAGACAGCTTATTTCAAATGTGAGAAGCACCATAATTAGTGCCTTTTGTAGGAGGTAAAAGTCACTTTCAACGACTTCATCGTTCAAGAATACCACTACTTCCCATTTGGTATGAATATGGCGGGTATTGAGAAGCAGGAGGATACTAATACTAGAGGTTTTCTTGAAGCAGAGGTTGTTGATAATGAAAATTATATTAGAGATTATTTTGGGCTAAATATCAGAAGGAATTATGATGAAATACCTAGTAAGAATTCAAAATTTAAATCAAGTTTTACACTAATTGATGGAAGTATTAATTCTACATATTTTGCAGTGAAAAATACATCAGCCTATAATTCTAAATCAACTATAAATTTAAAAGAAAAGGAAGCGAAATTCTTAAATAGCCTTAAAAATGGAGTTGGGGCTAAGAAATATTCAAAATATGGAGCATTTACAATGGACAAAATATTTGATGGTTATGATTTCTCTAGAAAAAAAGTTAATCAAAATGTTGTTATTATTGATTATAGTGAGTAGCTGTAATGAAAGTAATAAAACTTTATCATATGACTTAGAAAAATGGGAAGATGACACATTACAATGTATTGATTCTACTGAATGTAAATTCAGTATTAATAATATTTTTAAAAAATCAAAATTCTTTGAAAAAAGAAAAAACTTCATTGATTTTCTTATTGAAAAGAAGATTAATAAAATACAGTGGATTGAAGAGGAGTTGTTATTAAAAAGTGAAAATTTTGAATATTATTATAATGTAAATTTTAAAACTGTAAATGGAGATTATTTTTTTTATAATTCAAGCGAAAAATCTCTAGAAAAAATAGATAGTTATGAATTTAAGTCATTAATGTTTTACACCAATGAGATTAATATACGTTATATTTATCAATGTGAGCTAACGGCTCATATGGCACTTTTATATTTTAATTATAAATTTGAATGATTTTGACTGTTAAGGGATAACATCATTCAAAACTCACTAATTGATTAATTATTAGACTTATAGCATATCATCAAAAAATGAGATACACTCTCTTCTTGCTATTATTATTCACATTAGAGGTGTCACAGGCACAAACCTACCCCTCACTCTCCCAACTATAACTACAACAATTAAAAGCTAGCTTATTACAAATGTGATAAGCACCATAATTAGTGCCTTTTGTAGGAGGTAAAAGTAACTTTCAACGACTTCATCGTCCAAGAAAATCACTACTTCCCATTTGGTATGAATATGGCGGGTATTGAGAAGCAAGGTAAGCCAGATCATAGGTGGAAATTTCAAGGTCAAGAGCATCAAGAAGAATTAGGTTGGGATTCTTTTAAATGGAGAAAATGCTGATCCAACTATTGGTAGATTTTTTAATGTAAATCGCTTTGAGCGAAAGTTTCTATTATAATTCTACTTATGCTTTTAGTGAAAATGCGGTAACCTCACATTTTGAACTAGAAGGTCTTGAAAAGGTATCAATTCATAACGACTTTAATGATAATGAATCTGTAAGAAGTGTTTTTTTATTAATCAACAATATGGCCCTACAAAAAGTATGATTCAGAAGTTTAAGAATAATCAGAAAATTTACAATTTAGTTTATGTAGTAAGTGACATTAGTGGGTCTAGTATGAGAGGTACTTTTTCATCACTTAAAGCGATGAAAAGATTTACTAAAGACTTAACAATTGATCAATATAATACATACACGGATAATGGGAGTAAAAAGGGTATATTGGTAGTTTCAAGTGGAAGTTATGATAATATTAAAGAGCACTTTTCAACTTGGAATCACGAAGATTTTCATAGTTATACAGAAGAATTTGGACTATTTCCGAATAAAAATATCATGAGAAGTATTTTGGCTTATATCAATGGCATACTTCAAATGATGAAGATATTCAGAAATGGAAAGACACAAAAGCTAAACGTGCATTAGATTGGTTTGATAGAAATTGGGAAAAAGAATTGGAAAAACAATTAAATATTTTAGATATGCGTGAAATGAGACATCAAATGGAAAAGTTACAAGAAATTATTGATAATTATGAAATACCTCGTTCAAATATTTAGTTTATTTATCGTTATATCCTTTCTTTCAGGATGTAACGATGTAAAATCAAATCATAATATAGCAGATCTTTCAAATCTAAATACATATTTGGAATTGAAAGAAGAATTGAAGTTTATATTGTCTGAATTAGATTCATTACATAATTATAATTATTATGACCGTGATACTATTATTATAAAACATAAGGATATTTCAATTCCTATTTTAATACAGGATAATATATTCTTCAATGAGGAAGATATCTATATACATATTTATACAAAAGAAGTATCTTATCTAAACCTTTATTCTAAAATACGAAAAACAAAGTATATTTTTTCAGACTTTAATAATAATGACTCCTTACATGATGTATTTTTGAAATATAAAGATTTGTATAACAGCGAATCTGATTCTATTATTTCAAGATTAGTGATCTTATATAAGCAAAATTATTCAAATAAAACTTATTCTTTAGAATAAGTTTTATATTTAAAATAGAAATTAAAAAAATGAGATACACTCTCTTCTTGCTATTATTATTCACATTAGAGGTGTTGCATGCAGAAACCTACTCCTCACTATCCCAACTATAACAGCAATAATTAAAAGACAGCTTATTTCAAATGTGAGAAGCACCATAATTAGTGCCTTTTGTAGGAGGTAAAAGTCACTTTCAACGACTTCATCGTCCAAGAAAACCACTACTTCCCATTTGGTATGAATATGGCGGGTATTGAGAAGCAAGGAACGCCTGATCATAAATTCCAATACAATGGGAAGGAGAAGCAGAAGGTTATTGGGTTTATTGATTCTGACGGAAGGAGTCCCGATGATATAATTATAATTACTCTTAACAGTAGTAGAGGTAATAGACATAGTGTAAATGTTATTGAAAAGGAAGGAAGAGATAGAATTTATGTTAATAGAAGTTCAAGATTAACTTATATGGGAAGTACCGATAATGGTTCTTCAAAAAGTTATACAAATGGAAATGAATTAAAAGGGGATTTCACGACAGCTTCTGGTTATAGTTATGGTGCTTCTGATGTAATGTATGGTATTGGATCAGATATTAGTCAGGCTTTTGGTACTAGTGATAATATACCTGTAGGTGTTAGATTAACAGGTACTAGTTATAATCAAGAAGGAGTGAAAACTAAGGCAAGTTTATATCTTGGAGAATCCGATACAGGTTGGTTTTCTGATAAGAATATATCTAAAAATACTACTCCTATGGCAGGTAAAATGGCAGGATCTTTATATTCAATGTTTGGAGTTTTGACAGAAATGTTAAGTTGGCCAGGAACAAATGGTTCTAATAACGAACCAAAAAGTCAACCTGACAAGAAAAAAACTAGTAATAGTAATTCAATAGTTTTAGATACAATAGAAGCAAAACCCGGAATTAGATATCCTTATTCTAGACCTATGATTGAAAGATCTCTTAATGAATATGATGAAATTATTGAAAGACATATAAAATTAAATAAACATAACAATGAAGAATATACTAATTAAGACTATTCCAATAGCATTTTTTCTTATATCATGTGACCATTCAAATAAATATTATTGGTATGATATAAGCTTAAAAGGGAACATTAAAGAGTTGGTTGAAAGTTATGAAAATTTAGGAGTAGATAGTATGAAAGTTTGGTTTGAAAATAAAGCACCATATAAATCAAGACAATATATTAATGGCAAAGTGACTGTGAGAGATAAGTTTGTCTATGATTTTTTTAATAATAAATATGAAAAACTATTTTTTAATGGCAAAGATTATGAGAGTTCTATTGAATATAAATTAAATGATAACGGACTCCCGTTCGAAATAATAGATTACTATAATAATAAGGTTTTTGCAATACTTCATGACATATATGATCAAAATAATCGATTAACTTATAGATTTATAAATTACCCAAATGGCACAAAGGATACTGTTCAATATAAGTATAGTAATAATAAAACTGTTGAAAAATGGAAAGGTGTTAACTTTAAATCTCCTTGTATTATAATAATGAATGATCTTGAGTTAGACTACAATGAAAATTGGGTCAAAAGAGAAAAGTTAACATATTTTGGAGATTCACTGGACGAAAAAGAAATATATACCCGGATTATCAGATATGAATAGGGGGATAGCTTTTTCTTATGTAAGTGGAGTTAAGAGAAAACAGAACTACTTACTTCTATAATTGACAAGGCTTTTAAATAGAAACAAATAATTTTTGAAACACCTCCTCTACATATCATTCTATACTGGAACAATTGATGTGTTTAATGCAGAAGGATTTATAAGTGCAGGTAACATCGTGAAATTGTCTCAGATATTTTAGTAGAAGAATATAGAAATGTATTTACTCCAAATGCTGTTGATAGTGGCTTTGCTACTCCTGTAATAATGGAGGGTTATTCGACAGGAGATGTTCTTGCTTTTACAGGAAAAGATAAATGGGATTCAAAGAGATTTTTTACAACAAGTGAAGGAGTAAATTTAGGTCAAGGTAGTATATTTGGTCTTGCACCTTTTGGAAATATATATACATATACTGGAGATGCAAAAGATTTTAGTTTAGAAAACCATTATGGAGGTGAATCATTATCATTATCATATACATTTCCAATTCCTTTTGCTAATGCAAGTTTAATTTTAACGGTGCCATATAAAGAACAAAAATATAATACATACGGTATTGGTATAACTCCTGGTTATAATATGTGAGGACAAAAGAATACAACAAACGTTTTTGAAAGTTATTATGATCTAATAAAAAATGAAAAATAAGATAGCAATTCTCTGGTTTATTATCGGTTTCCCATCATTTATTGTATTTAATATTTATCATAATTATGATTTAAAAAATGAGGATAGACAATATAGTTTAATCAATTATTACAGCACCTTTAAATATGAAGTAAAAGAATGTTATCAATATAGAGGTTCTTATAATATTATAACAACTACTAATGATAGTATTTACTTTTTATTTCAAGAAGATAATGATTATGTTAAAATTATTCCAAAAGATAGCTTGATAAAGAATGCTAATAGTAATAAGATAACAATACTTTCTCATGGAAAGGAATACATAAGGGAACTTACATATTACCCTAGAAATTCATACTTGCATGAATTAAAAAATGAGGAAGAACACTTAAATAAGTATGGAGAAGTAGAAAAGGAAAGATAGTTTTTGATGAAAAGTTCTCAATTTATCTATCGAATAAGTTTCCAAACTTATAAGCACAATCATCAAAAGCAAACATCAAAAAATGAGATACACTCTCTTCTTGCTAATATTTTTCACATTAGAGGTGTTGCATGCACAAACCTACCCCTCACTCTCCCAACTAAAACAGCAATAAGCTATCCTCCAACAACAAGAATTGAAAGACATATAGCATGAAACAAATTAGATAGAAACCGAAATTAGATCTTTTTGTAGGAGGTAAAAGTAACTTTCAACGACTTCATCGCCCAAGAAAATCACTACTTCCCATTGGGTATGAATATGGCGGGTATTGAGAAGCAAGGAACGCCTGATCATAAGTTTCAATATAATGGAAAGGAGAAGCAGGAGGAGATTGGGTTTATTGATTATGGTGCGGGCCATTATGATGCTACTTTGGGGAGATTTTTCACCCAAGATAGATTTGCTGAGAAATATTATAATTTAAATCCATATCAATATGTTGCAAACAATCCAATTAATGGGATTGATGTAAATGGTGATAGTATTATAGTTACACAACTTGATGGAAATATTAATATTCATTTTACGGGTATGCTTATAAATAATACTCATAAGGATTATTCCTTGTTTGAAATGATGAATATAGCATTAGAAATGTCTTCAAGTATTGAACAAACTTTTGGTGGTGAAAAAGGAGATCTGTCTGTAACAGTAACTTCCGATATAGAGGTGGGGACAGAAAAAGATTTAAAAGAAGGGCAACATGCAATATATCTAACTGAATCTATGACAATACCGGGAGCAGAAGAAAGAGAAGGGATTATGGGTAGAGCAGGATTTGGACAGAATTATATATATATTAATTCAGATCTTATAGGAACAAAAGTTACGGAAGGAGCGATGAGTTGGACAGGTAAAACTACAAATAAAAAAGGGACATTATTTAGAACTTTTTCTCATGAATTTGGCCATTCAGCTGGTCTAGAAGGACATCCACTTGAAATAGATGCTCCAGGAAATTTGATGCTATAAACTAAACAAAGATTAGCGGGAACAGAAATAACCGAAGAACAAATTAATATAATTACAAATTATAATAGAAATCAAGGTAAACAAGAAGCAGATGGTCATTAGTGAAATATTAACTTTTTTTATTTTCTTTTTTGGTGATTATTCAAACAAAGAAACAACCGTTAGAATAAATGAAAATGATATATTTCATGTTGTACACTTCGATAATTTATATTCTTGTCAAGATGCTATTTTTATTGAAGTATCATTTAATACAACGACCTATCATTTAGAAAGTTATGTCGAGGTTGGATTGAAAGATTATTATTATGAAAATATTAAAACATATTCAAGTGCATTACTATCATCAGATGAATTAGAATTATCAGTCATGATTGGAAATTCAAATGAAAAAATAAAACTGATACATGACAAAGGAGAATATCTTGGTATTGAATCTAATGATTTAGATTTTTATATATTACAACAATCAGCATTTTTTGAATGTGATTAATTGACATCCCCACTGTTCGGAGTGTTAAACGTAGTGTCACTCCGAACTTACCAATTGATTAAGTCTTTGACTTAAAACAAAACGTCAAAAAGCAAACATCAAAAAATGAGATATATTCTCTTCTTGGTATTATTTTTCACATTAGAGGTGTTGCATGCACAAACCTACCCCTCACTCTCCCAACTAAAACAGCAACAAGCTCTCTTCCAACAACAACAATTGGAAGACAGCCTGTTGCAAATGGGAGAGGTACCACAGTTGGTGCCTTTTGTAGGCGGTAGAGTAGGAACAATGCCCTTTAATCCAAAAGTGCAAGAAGGAGATATTGCTTTAAATGAAAATTGGAGTATTGCCCCTTACCTTACAACAGGACTCAGCTATCGTTACAAACGATGGGAACTAGAAGCCTTGTTTGGGTTAAACATCTCTTTCAATACAGATTCATTGAACTTGGATATCGCTGAGCGTTGGTTAGCGGAAAGTAAACTAAAATACCGACTGGGAGAACAACGCAAAGGAATGTTGACTTTAGGTCATGGATGGCAGGCACATACTAATTATATAAGTATGGGAGGAGGTTACGCATGGAAAAATAAGAAAGATAAAATCATCACCTTACATACTGATATCAACTATCATTACCAATACAATGATTGGGGGATATTGGCAGGAGTTACATTGGGATTTGGTAAAAAAGGTATAGATCAAGTCATAAAAAGTAATGTCAATGGGTTTGATCCCAACAAAGAAATCCAAAGTCCAAACTTAAAACTTCTAGATAAATTTATGGACATGCAAAATATGTCTTTGGGCGAAGGCATCGGCATGTTGTCAAAAGCCTTAAACATTGGCAATACGGTCACCATATCGCAACAAGATCCTTTAAAAGTAACGTATTCTCCTTCCATACAATTACCATTAAGCGAAGCATGGAGTGTAGGTATCGGTCCAAATATTTCCATGCTTTACGACTCTCTAAATACCAATTGGTCTTTTGGTGGAAGAGCTTTTACAAGAGTGCAACCTAAAAAGTGGTTGCCTTATTTACAAATAGAATACTCTGGTTTGTACGAAGCAGATTCGGTAAACATCACAAAAGAGGGCGTAGAAAAAACAACTGCTTCCCGTTGGAAAAGTGATGTACTCATAGGTGCTGGGTACTCTTTAAAAGTAGGTCGTCTATTTTCTATAGAAGCCTCTGCCATGCGTAAAACAGGATGGATAGATAAAGTAGACAACAACCCTTGGGTTTTTCAATTATCCACCAAAAAAGACATTCCCTTTGCCAATCCAGAGTTAGATCAGTTAGAAATACCAAATGCACAAGTAGACTTAGGCAAATTTCTAAAAGTAGGCGGAGGCATCAATTTAACTGTAGGAGAAAACCCCGGAATAGAAGTCGCCCCACAATTGTACAAAACCTTAGGTGCAAAAAAGAAAACAGACATAGGCATCTCTCCCTTATTACGCTACTCAAGAGCAGAAGGAGACAAAGACCTTTGGATATACGGCGGAAGAGTATTTTCAAAATATACACCCTTTAAAGGCTATCCACATTTAGATGCAGAAATAGAAGGCATGAACGCTTCAGACCCCACAAAGCCAGAATACAAAAGACATTGGTACCCCTCTTTAAGGGCAGGAACAGGTTATACCTACCAATTTGGCGATTTCTTTGGCATCAGCTTTCAATTACTATACTCTTTTGTATATGAAGAGGATAGTAACCCTATTCAGAATGAACCTTGGGTGTTTAGGGTTGGGTTTAATGGGTTGGGGGGAATTAAGCTCTTCCTAAGCATAACTTTGATCCGATTAGCCAACTTTTTGACCTTTTAAGGTAAATTTCAATAAAAAGTTTATCGTTAAACAATTTATTAGAAACTTAAATTTACAATTATGCCGATAGCTGTATTAACTCAAGCGGTCATTTCCGCTATATCTATTCCTACTGAAGCAGATAATATAAATATATATTTAAAAGATGGTGAACTAGTTTCAATATCTAGAAAGGAATTGAAAGAAAAAAAATCAACAAATGAACTTATTGTCTATAAAAGAGATAAAGAGCTCGTTGAAATTAAAGCAAGTGATATTGACTACATCAGGTATGAGTCTTTAGATACTTACGATAAAACGGTAGATTTTGTGAAAGAATATAATATAATGGTCAACGATTTAGATGAACATGTACTTAACTATTATAACACAAAACGCTATAAAAAATCTAGAACATCTCAGACATTAGCCGTTGCAGGTTGGACATTAGCTATTGTGGCTAATCCATTGTTTTGGGCAGTTGCACCAATCCCAACTACACAAGCAATAATGACTATGCGATCTGCCAATAAAAAATATGTGGTAGGAGGCAAAGAATGGAAAGAAGTAAAGAAGGCACAGAAAGCAAAAATAAAAGAACTAAAACAAAAGGCAAAAGAAGAACAGTCATCATAAAATAGCGTCTAAACTAAAAGGTACAATGTTATAGAACGTTGTACTTTTTTTACATCAATAAGTAACGATGTAACGTATTTTATAAATATCTAATATTATTTGACATACTTATTTAAACTTGTTTGTTTTTTTTGTGCTTATTAATGTTCAGTTTTGTACCTTATAAAGAGCTTACTCAAACATAAATTATTAGTATGTATTCTTTTTTTAAGAACTTAACTCAGTTTCATTTTTTATCTACATTATTATTTATTCTATTATTTCAAGTTAATTGTAATGCACAAGACTCTTTGAAAACAATAGATATAGGAATAATCTATGATGCAGAAATCTACCAACAATCTAAATTTATAGATATTTTAAAAAAAGAAGTCCCTGCTGTAATGGGCGCTTCTTATAAGGTAAATTTTCCTGATGAATACCAATTAGTATCTCATTGGGATACCGAAAAAGCAGTAGAGAATTATCAAAAACTCGAGAAAAACGATGAAATTGATCTTGTTATCTGTTTAGGTGCCTTAGGTTCTACCATTGCTATTGAAAATAAGGTATTTAAGAAACCTACTTTTTTATGGGGAATAATTGATCCAGATCAACAAAATGTTCCAATTAAAGCCAATGGTACTACAGGAATTAATAACCTTAATTATGTACAAACGGCATCATCTTTAAAAACAGATTTAATTGCTTTTCATGAAGCAACTAAATTTAAAAAAATAGCAGTTTTAATAGATGATTATATTTATAAATTGTATTCTCCAGATAAACCTTTAGAAGCTGTAATGGAAAAGTTAGATGCTGACTTTTCTACTTTTGGTGTAAACAATGATATTGACGAGTTACTATCTTCTATAGATACTACTTATGATGCAGTATATTCTTCGTATTTATTTAAATTAAATGCTGAAAAAAAGACATTACTTTTTCATAAACTAGCAGAAAGAGGAATTGCTGTATTTACAGCAGAGGGCGAAGATGGTGTAAAAAAAGGTGCTTTGATTGGTTTAAAAACGGAAGATAAATTTAACATTATTGCCAGACGTTTTGCACTAAATATTGAAGGGATTTTTGAAGAAGATAAAAATGCAAGCGAATTACCCGTTGTTGTAAATTATGAAGAGAAGATTGTTTTAAATGCTAAAACAGCTAACAAACTTAAGTTTTTACCAAAATGGGATGTAATTTTTAATGCAGAATGGGTAGATGCAAAACCTTCTGAAGACGAGCAATTAAGCCTTGAAAACGTAATTGATGAAGCAGTAGCAAATAACATGAATTACAAAGCTTCGGAATACAGTACATTAAGTGGTAATGAATTAAAGAAAATAGCAGGTTCTGCTTTAATGCCAACAATTAATGCCTCTGTAAACGGTACTTGGATTGACCAACCAACTGCAGAACGCTCTTTTGGCTCTCGTAGTGAAAGACAATTAACAGGAGCATTAGAATTGCAACAAGTTATTTATTCGGAAAAAGTATTTACAAATGCTAGAGTACAAAAATACCTTCAAGAAGCAAGAGAGTCGGGTAATGAGCAAGTAATGTTAGATGTAGTATATCAAGCATCAGTGGCTTACTACAATTTACTTTATACAAAAACACAAGTAAAAATTGCAAGAAGATATTTAGAGTCGACAAAAAGAAACTTAGAGATCTCACAGTTAAGAGAAAATGTAGGATATTCTGGTAACTCCGATGTGTACCGTTGGAAATCTAATTTAGCTCAAGCAGAACAAAGAGTTATTGATGCAAACTTGTCTGAAAGGCAACAAATGTTGGTACTGAACAATGTTTTGAACAGAACTATGAGTGAAGAAGTGTTTGTTAAAGATGTGGAATTAACCGATGGTATTTATGCTGGCCTTGCCTCTAACGGAATGGCTAACTTAGTAAACGATCCCATCTCATTATTAATAATTTCTGATTATATAGTAGAAAGAGCATTAACACAACGACCAATAGTAATGCAATATGCATCACAGATGTTGGCAGTTCAGCGTCAGCAATCGTCTGATAGTAGAAATAGATTTATACCAGAAGTTGCATTGCAAGGTGGTTATAATAGATATCTAGCAAGAGGGGGTGCTGGAACGGGAAGTATTATGATACCAGGACAATCTACCACATTAGACCCGTTAGATCAGAATTGGAATATTGCAGTTGTAGCTAAAATACCACTGTTCTCTGGTTTTACGAAAAGCCGCCAATACCAAAAAACAAAATTTGATAAATTACAACTTGAAGCACAACAGCAACAAACAATGTTAGATGTGGAACAAGAAGTAAGAATAGCAGTTTTAGATTTAGCGAGTACAAGTACAAATATTACTAACTCTCGTGAAGCGATGGAAGCAGCCCAAAAAAACCACGATATTGTACGAGATAACTACTCAAAAGGCCGTGTATCAATTATTGAATTAATTGATGCTCAAAACAACGCCTTTGAATCTGAACAAAATGCTTCTAATGCAGTGTATAAATTCTTACAATCATCTATGAAAATGCAAAGAGCTGTAGGTGAATTCAGTTTATTGAAAACCGATGAAGAAAGAGATATCACAGAGAAAGAAGTCCAAGAAATTTTTGATAACCAGCGTAAGTAGTCCTTCATAAAATCATAATACACTAAGATGTATTGTTTACTACTTAAAAACTAAGTGAGAAAATAAAAGACATGAATATCATTATAAAAACAATCCTTTCCTTATCGCTAGGAATATTACTTTTTGGTTGTGCTAAAGAAGTAGAGCAGAAAGAAGAAATTATTAGACCAATCCGTTATTCACAAGTATTCTATTCGGGTGGAGAGGCATTCCAAACATTTGCGGGAGTTTCTAAAGCAGGAACAGAGTCTCAGTTAAGTTTTAGAGTTAGTGGTGTGCTAACAAGCATCCGAGTAGTAGAAGGAGATATTGTAAAGAAAGGGCAACTAATTGCAACAATAGATGATTCTGATGCAAAAATTGCTTTCCAACAAGTAGTTGCTCAAACGCATAGTGCAAAGGTGCAACTAGAAACTATGAAAGCAAGTTTAGACAGAACAAAGAAGTTATACGAAGCCAATAACGTTTCTTTAGCTGAATATGAACAAGCTAAAAATGCTTTTTCTGGTGCAAAGGCCTCATATGAGAATAGCTTGCAAACAGAAGACCTTAAACGTAGAGAATTGAGTTATTTTAAGTTGTATGTGCCAATGAATGGCGTGATTGCAGAAAAGATAGCTTCTAGAAATGAAAATATTATGGCAGGTAATCCAGTAGTGAAATTTGCTTCTGGAAATGATTTAGAAATTAAAGTAGGTATACCAGAAAAGTACATTTCTAAAATAGTGATAGGAGACAAAGTAGATGTATCATTTACTTCTGTAAAAGGGAAAAAGTTTAAAGGTAAAGTCACTAAACTATCGTATGTATCAGATGTTTCTTCTACGTACCCTGTAACTGTTTTATTAGATACAAAATCAAAAAATGTACGTCCGGGTATGTCTGCCAATGTTACCTTTCAGGTACAAAGAAAATCTTCTGAGCCGTACATGATTGTACCTGTAGATGCTGTGGGAGAAGACATCAATGGAAAAAAATACGTGTATACTGTTAGCAAAATTGATGACGAGGTAGGTACAGTTCATTACAAATCAATTAAAATTGGCGAACTAAAATCGAAAGGTTTTGTAGTAGAAGAAGGCTTAAATGAAGGAGACATTGTTGTTACAAGTGGTGTAACAAAAATATCTGATGGTTTAAAAGTTAAGTTTTTAAAGAAGTACCAACAGAAAATTTAGTAGCAAATGAACATTACAGAATTTTCGATAAAAAATAACGTCCTCACACTAACATTAGTGGTGCTGTTGGGACTAATTGGTTTTCAGACTTACGAAGGCATGCCCAGAGATAGTATGCCTCCATTTACTGTACGTTATGTTTCTATAATAACAACATATCCGGGGGGATCTCCAGAACGTGTAGAAATGTTAGTAACAGATAAGATAGAGAAGCAACTACAACAAGTTTCCGAACTAAAATATATAAAATCTGAATCTAGAAATAATGTATCCATCATCACGATAGAAATAAAAGAGATGTATACGGAAATGCAGCCTATTTACGATAAAATTAGGCGTAGGGTAGATGAGGTAAAACCTGATTTACCAGATGGCTGTAAAGTACAAATTAAAGATGAAGATATTGTTGATGTTTTTGGCGTAATTTATTCTATTACAGGTGATGGCTATTCTTACAAAGAACTCTATGACATTGCTAAAGATGTAAAAGATGGTTTGATTAAGCTACCAAATGCAGCGCGTGTAGAAATTGTAGGCGAGCAAATGGAAAATGTTTTTATTGAGTTTGATAATGCAGCAATTTCTAAATATGGTTTAACTACCAATATGATAAAAAATGCCATTGCCAATACCAATATTATTTTTCCGGGTGGCGATGTTAAATTTGGTACAGAACGAATTATTTTAGAGCCAACAGGTAGCTTTGAAACGGTAAGTAATATAAGTAAAGTTGTTATACAATTAAAAGATGAAAAGTCTGTTCATTTAGGAGACATTGCTAGAATACGAAGAGGTTATAAAACACCTACAGAAAGTATTGTAACCGTTTCTGGGCAACCAGCAATCTCATTGGGCGTAAAGCTGAAAGATGATGGTAATATTGTTGAGTTAGGCAAAGAAATAGACGAAAAAATAAAGTATTACCAAGAACAATATCCTTGGGGAATTGAATTTATTCGTAGTGCTTCAGCAGATTTATATGTAGAATCTTCTGTAAATAGTTTTGTAAGTAACCTATTACAATCAGTGGCTACGGTACTTGTTGTAATGTTTATCTTTTTAGGTTTTAGAACAGGTTTAGTAGTATCGGCTTTAATCCCGTCTACCATTGTTATTACTTTTGTAATAATGGGGCTAATGGATGTCGGTTTAAATCAAATTTCTTTAGCTGCATTAATTATGGCATTAGGTATGTTGGTAGACAACGCCATTGTTATGTCAGAATCCATTATGGTAAAAATGGAAAGAGGGGCAAAAGTATATACCGCTGCCATAGAATCTGCACAAGAGTTAATGGTTCCGTTGCTTATTTCTACCTTAACAACATCTGCGGCATTTTTAGCATTTTACCTAGCTAAATCTACTATGGGAGAGATTGTAGGGCCAATATTTGTTGTAATAACTATAGCATTAGTGAGCTCTTGGGTAATGTCTATTACATTAATTCCTTTATTGGCAATTTACCTCATAAAGATCAAACCAAAAGATACATCTGAAGATGCTAAAGTATCTAACTTTGATAAACTAGTAGGTTATTATAGACCGTTCTTAGTTTGGAACTTAAAGCGCCCATTCTTATTTATTGGCGTTATTCTGTTGTGTTTCTTGTCTATGACAAAGATTGCACCTTACGTTCCTTTTATCTTTATGCCAGATTCTGATAGAGCATTGGTAACTGTAAATTTAGAATTACCAATGACGTCTGATATAACAGTAACAGAAGAAGTTGTAGAAGAAGTAGACAAGTACCTTAAAAGGTTTTTGTTAGAAAAAGAAGAAGTAGGTACAAAAGAAGGTGTAATTGATTTTACCTCTTACGTAGGTGAAGGAGCTCCAAAATATGACCTTGGATATCAGGCACCAGAAAAATCATCTTATACCGCACATATTCTGATTAATACTACTTCTAACGAGTTTAATCAGACAGTAATAGATAGCTTAGATTGGTTCTGTTTTAATCATTTCCCAGATCTTCAACCTAGAATAAAACGTTTAGGTAGTGCTGGTGGTGCAGAAAACCCCATCGAAATAAGAATTTCTGGTAGAGACCCACTAGTTCTATATAGCCTTGTAGATTCTGTAAAAGAAAAACTGGCTGGTATTCCGGGAACAAAGAATATTAAAGATGATTGGGGAATAAAAACAAAGAAATTTGTAATTAAGATCGATCAAGATAGAGCAGAAAATGCAGGGGTTACCAACCAAGATATTGCATTATCTATGCTAACAAGTATTTCTGGTGTAGAACTAGATCAATATAGAGAAGACGATGAGTCTATTCCTATCATGATGAAAGATGCTCATGAAGGAGATTACTCAATGCGTCAGTTAGAATCTATCAATATTTATTCTCAAGGAACGGGTAATAATGTACCGTTAAAACAAGTAGCTGATATTTTAGTAGATTGGCAGTTTACTAAAGTGAAAAGATACGATCTCTTTAAAACCATTACTGTTTCTGCTGGTGTAGATAAAACTACTACATCCAACGAAATTATGTCAGAATTACAACCCTGGTTAAAAGAGAATCAAAAGGATTGGAGCACAGGTTATTTTTATGATTATGGAGGAGACATAGAGAAAACTAAATCAGGCATTGGTTCTGTTGTAGAATACCTTCCGTTATCATTCTGTATAATTGTTTTACTACTTGTAGGGCAGTTCAATTCATTTAAAAAATCGCTGATAATATTACTAACCATTCCAATGGGTGCAATTGGTGTATATTACGGTCTGTTCTTAGCAGATTCTTACATGGGTTTCTTTGGTTTCTTAGGTTTGGTATCTTTAGCAGGTATTGTTATTAATAACGGTATAGTACTAATAGATAGAATAGAAATAGAGCTTACAGAAAACAATAGAGAACCTGCAGATGCAATTGTAAGTGCTGCCACAGAACGTTTTAGACCAATTCTATTAACTACAGCAACTACGGTTTGTGGTTTACTACCATTGTGGTTTGGAGGGGGTATAATGTTCGAACCTTTAGCTGTAAGTTTATTGTTTGGGTTATTATTTGCCACAGTGCTAACATTGGTTCTAGTACCTGTATTTTACAGTTTATTCTACGGTGTGAAATTTAAAGATTACAAAGGGTAAGACTAGAGTATCTATTTTAAATATGGATCGGTTATTATGTTTTTTATTGCGATAAAGAACATGGTAACCGATTTTTTTTATCCTTGAAATTATCTAGTTGTATCTGATTAAAATTGAAAAATTGTTTCTTGTATTATTTTTATTTTTTGGTGATGAAATTCATTTTTTTTATACCAAAATACTTTAAGGAACGTAGGCTTTAAAATATAAATTTCGTCAACTTTTTAAGAGAAATTATAACAGAAGTTAATTGATATAACTGTTAAAAAAAAATCCTCGTTATTAGAGTTATGATTTGAAAATTATTTGAAAAACATTCTATTTACAATGAAAAATTTATTACAAAACGCAATTTATAACCTAGAAAATCAGGTTTTGCAAATGAAAAATAAAATTGAACTTTTACAGAGTAATGGTTCGACATTCAACGATGTAGAACATCTTAAAACAAAAATAAGACGTTGTAAATTAGAACTCAACGAGTTGAGATTCCAAGAGAATAGAAACAGATTAGTATAATCTTTATAAATATAAAAATACCAAGTTTGGGTTATTAGATAACTTCAACTTGGGTACAAGAAAAAGAAAAGGTACACTTAGTTGTACCTTTTTTTTGTTTAACAATAAATACATTAAAAAAAGGCACTAACTTGCAGCCGTAAAGTACTTTTAACTATCATTTTAGTATTTACAAACTACTACTAACAACTTTTTATTAAATCATTATTCATCTAATGCGATTTTTATTCATCTTATCTAGCTTATGTTTAGTAAGCTTTACTGTATTTTCTCAGAATGAAAAAAGAGAAATAAACCATTTAAAAGACAGTATTTATATTGAGGAATACGAGGAAAATAAACTTCCCGTAAAAGTGCTTCATGCAGAACCATTATACATTGATTTAATTAGAGACCTTGGTGCCAGAAAAGGAGAAAAGGAATGGAACGTAGGTATGGAAATCGTAGATAATTTAAAATACGATAAGTACGAAACTTTAGTAGAATACGAATGGGCTCCAATTAACAGATTAGGTTTTGAGGTAGAATTACCGTTTGTATTTTATGCTCCTCAGGAAGGTGTAGAAAGAGATTCAATTCCATCTGATAAATTAGAAAGTTTAAAATTAGCCACACAATGGACATTTTTTGTGCACGAGAAAATGGCAATGAGTATGGCAATAGGCTATATAAATGAGATTGTATTTTCTGATTTTAGACATTGGGGAGACCCTCTAGTAAAAGGCAATGTATACAATCCGTTTTTTGTTATTGCCAAGAGATGGGGCTCTAATTTTCACTCTTTACTTTATACAGGACCAAAAATAGAACAAACGTATGCCTCAAAATCATGGAGTACATCAATGGAAATAAACCCAAGTGTGCACTACATGATTCCGGGTACAAGCAATTTTATAGGTGTCGAGTTTAACCAGTCTATTGAACAAGGAGATTTCGACATGACAATCAGACCTCAAATGAGAGTTGGTATTATGGAGAACTTGCTAGTAGGTATTGTGGCAGGTATTCCTGTTGCTAGAGAAAACGAAAGACTAAGTGCTTTCTGTAGATTAATTTGGGAACCACAACCCAAACATTAATCAGCATAGAATTTTAGCTTTTGTGTAACAAATAATTGGAATCTATGTTCGTTAGGGTGTCTACTATTGGCTAAAAGCATAGATCAAGAAAACAGCCTTTCCTTCTTATACCTAAAAAGAATTGCATAGAGAGTTTGCTAACAAAAGAAGAATAAATTTGGAGAAGATTTAATTCAAGATAGTGAACAATGTTAAGTTTGAATCAAAAAATATTTTAAAGAGTGTATTCTATTTTAAATTACCCCAACTGTCTGATTTAGAGAATAAATTATCACTAATTCTACTATTAGATTAACAAAGTGATTTTATAATTAACACTAGGACGTAAACGGATTTTGAAATTAAATTTCATCGTTCATAATCACTCTATTTTACATTTTAAATATTAAACTATTGATATATAGATGTTTAATGAATTATCTGATTAGCACAAAACTGTATAAATTGACACAAAATAGCCTGTTCATTTTGTGTTACCTTTCAAAACGATGTTATCACAACTATTTAAGTGCACGAAGTACATTTGTTCTATCAGTTTTTATGAAGGAAAGAAAATTAATTAATTCCTTAGATTTTTTAAACATATATCAATGAAGATTCTTATACATTTATTAGTACTCTTGTCATTTTCCTTAAATTCTTTAGGGCAAAATAATACTGTAAGAGAGAGGGTTTCACTCGATTTAAATTGGAAGTTTCTTCAACAAGAAAGTAAAGGAGCAGAACAACCAAATTTTAATGATCATGAATGGAGAACATTAAATGTACCTCATGATTGGAGTATTGAAGGAGAATACAAACAAGACAATTCATCTGGTACAATGGGTGCTTTTTTACCTGGCGGAATAGGATGGTACAGAAAGCAAATTGAAATCAAAAATTTCAAAAAATCTGAGAAATACTTTATTGAATTCGATGGTGTATATTTAAATAGTGATGTGTGGGTTAATGGCCATCATTTAGGTTTTCATCCCAACGGATATATGTCGTTTTCTTACGATCTTTCTCCTTATCTAAAAGAGGGCAATAATACATTGGCTGTTCGTGTAGACCATTCAAAAATACCTAGTGGAAGATGGTATACGGGTTCTGGTATTTATAGACATGTGTGGTTAACAAAAACGGAAGATATTTATGTTCCAAAATCGGGGACATATATTATTACAGATAATTTTTTAGACAATCAAGCAACAGTTAAAGTACAAACTACACTGGTAAACGAGTCTGGGAAAAGCAAAAAAGTAATTGTAAAAAATAGTATAAGAGACCATAAAGGCACTATTGTAAAAGAGGTTTCAGAGAAGGTTCTTTTAAAGAAAAATACAACAGTTCTTCTACAAGATTGTGACATTAAAAACCCTCAATTATGGTCTTCAGCTACACCTGTAATGTACACAATGATTACAGAGGTGATTGTAAATAAAAAGGTAAAAGACCATTACGAAACACCATTTGGTATCAGAAATATTGAATGGAGAAGTAAAGAAGGCTTATTTGTAAATGGTGAAGCTGTTATTATAAAAGGTTTAAGTAACCACCAAGATGCAGGAGGAGCTGTAGGTGTTGCCGTTCCAGATGATGTGCTATACAGAAGACTAAAAATGTTGAAAGAAATGGGTTGTAATGCATTAAGAACTGCACACCACCCGTTTGCACCAGAATTTTATACCATGTGCGATACCATGGGCTTTATGGTTATGGATGAGGCATTTGATGGATGGTGGACTGCAAAAGCACCTTATGATTATGGTAATTACTTTGATGAATATTGGGAAAAAGATCTTGAAGGTCTTCTTAAAAGAGACCGTAACCACCCTTCTGTAATCATTTGGAGTATTGGCAACGAGGTCAGAAAATTTACAGCAGAACAACAAAAAATTGTAGTAGATAAAGTAAAATCAATTGATCCTACTCGTCCTGTAACACAAGGTGGAGGCTACATTGCACCGCATATAGACATCTCTGGTTTTAACGGACATGGAGAGTTGAAAAATGAGTTAGAAAAGTACCATAGTGAATATCCTGAAAAGTTAATTATTGGAACAGAAATAACACATACACTACAAACTAGAGGAATTTACAGAACAAAGACATGGTATAGAACAAAAGATAATCCAGCACCTTGGGAGAAACCTGCTGACTTTGCACGTATAGAAAAAAAAGTAACTAAAATTCCAGATTTATCAGAAGAAGAAGTATTTACAGGAATTTCTAAAAAATACCAATCGTCTTACGATAACTCTATTGTACGTATTGGCGTGAGGGACGAATGGAAAAGAGTGGAAGCTTTAGATTATTATGTAGGAAACTTTAGATGGACAGGCTTTGACTATCTCGGAGAATCTTTTGGTTGGCCAGGGAGAACCGCCAATTTTGGAATAATAGATCTTGCAGGTTTTCCGAAAGACCATTTTTACCTTTATCAGAGTTTATGGAGCAATAAACCAATGGTACATTTATTACCACATTGGTCGCATAAAGGTAAAGAAGGTGTAGAAATTCCGGTAGTAATCTATACAAATTGTCAATCAGCAGAATTGTTTTTAAATAATACGTCTTTAGGTGAAAAAACAATGACGACGGACGGGCAACTAGTTTGGAATGTACCTTATGAGAAAGGTACAATAAAAGCAGTAGCAAAAAATGATGGAATTGTAGTAGCAGAGAAATTTTTTACTACCGTAGATAAAGGAACACAATTAACATTATCAAGCGATAAAACGTTGATATATGCAAATAATAAAGACATTATCCATTGCGAAATTTCTATTACAGATAAATACAAAAATTTAGACCCAAATGCACAAAGTAGTGTTGAGTATGAAGTGTTAGGGCCTGCAAAGATAATAGGCTCAGAAAATGGGAATATTTTGGATATTTCTTCAAATAGTACTAATTTTAGAAACGTATTCAATGGAAAGTGCCTTCTGATAATTCAAGCAACAGATAAAACAGGAGAAATTACAATCAAGGTAAAATCTACGGACCTTCAGCCAGCTATTTTAACCGTTAGAGCCATTGACTACATTAAATAACATACGAATGAAACGATTAACTTACTTTTTAATACTTATTTTTTTTAGCTTAAATATTTTTGCAACTCCTAGAAATTTAGAGCTTCAACATATTGACTTACCAGAATCTATCTCCAGCAAGCAGGTAACATGCTTTTTAGAGGATGATCTTGGTTTTATGTGGATTGGTTTAAG
The DNA here is from genome assembly GCF_003970675.1 of Flammeovirga pectinis. Lineage (GTDB taxonomy): Bacteria > Bacteroidota > Bacteroidia > Cytophagales > Flammeovirgaceae > Flammeovirga > Flammeovirga pectinis. The sequence continues at coordinate 260,890 of NZ_CP034563.1, read as the reverse complement.
TAGTGGTTTGGTAAGGTATGATGGTTACCGTTCCGAAAAAATGATGCAGTATAATATTAGGCATCTAATTATGGATCAGGATAAAAATGTTTGGGTTGCTACTTTTTCAGAAATTTATAAATATGATGTAGAAGAGTGTTCCTTTAAAAGGATAGATCTAGCTTTAGGTAGTAAATTTACGCCTTTTTCTATGACTTTATCTAGTAAAGGCGAAGTGGTTGTGAGTACCAATAAAGGTTTTCATATTATTAATACAGCTACTGAAAAAGTTGTTTCTTACCAACATCATAAAGGTATTGATAAAGGCCTTAGTGATAATATTGTGAGAGTTATTTATGAAGATAAACAAGGTGATTTTTGGATAGGTACGCACGATCAACTAAATAAATTAGATAGAAAAACAGAGACTTTTACAAGATATAGATTGCAAGATAAATCTGAAGTTTATAAAAAGAACAATCTAATTTTGGACATCATATCACTTTCTGATAAAGATGATGATCAATTATTAATAGGTACAGAAACAGGTATTGCCTTATTTAATACTAAAACGGGTGCGTTTAAAAAGTACCATCAAAAGAACGATGAAAAAACATTAAGTAATGATGTAATTAAATCATTATGTAAAATAAACAGTAATGAGGTTTGGGTGGGTACAGGTTATGGCTTGAACATCTTTTCACTTAAAACATTCACCTTTCAGCGTTATTTTGCAGACTTCAACAATCATTATTCAATCAGTAGTAATATCGTTAATGATATTTATAAAGACCGAAGCGGAACAATCTGGATTGGAACAAATAATGGGGTTGATAATATTACTTTTTTAGACAATGCGTTTAAAACAAATATCTTCCCTCATTCAGAAAAATTCTTACAAAGAGGGATTTCAGTGCGCAACTTTGCAGAAGATAAAAAAGGTAACATTTGGTTGGCAACTAGTAACCATGGTTTAATTAAATACGACAAAGAAAAAGATGAATATGAGTACTTTAAAGTACCTAGAATTCTACATAGTTCTGTAAAGCAAGTATTGGTAGACAAAGAAAATAAAGTTTGGATAGTTACGGTTGGAGGTTTGAATGTCTACGATCAGAAAACGAAGAAAATGTATGCCTACGTAGCCGATATTTCGAATGATTTGGCATTACAAACAAACTATTTATTCTGTATTTCAGAAAGCCCAAAAGGACAAATTTGGTTAGGCTCTATGTATGGTATTTATAAAGTAAACCAGAAAGAAAATAACAAAATAGAATTTGTAAACTTTAAAAGAGACGATGATAACGAGAATTCAATTTCTGGGAATTACATTTCTAATATAATTTTTCAAGACAATGAAAACCCTTGGATTGCAACTGGAGATGGAGTCAATTATTTTAATTTAAGTCAGGGTAAATTCTATAAGTACCTTATAAATAACGAAGTAAGGGTAGTAAATTTAAATCAGTTACTTGTAGACAAGGAAGGAATAGTATGGGGATCTTCTAGAAAAAAAATCTATAAATTTGATAAAAATAATAAAGAATTTGTAGAAAAATTCTCAACAGATAATATTATCCGATCTTTTCAAATTGAAGGAAATGAATTATGGTATGCTACAAATGTAAATATCAATGTATATAATTTTTCTACAGCCAATAACCTAGTTTTATCTTCTACAAGAACAGGAATTAAGAATTTTAATAGAGTAGCAACTGCAAAATTAGATGGCCGTATTTATTTTGGAGGATTAAGTGGGTATGTCTCTTTCTTACCAAATGAGGTCAATAAGAAAAGTATTGAACCAATTGTACGTATAACGGGGTTGAAAGTTTCTAATAAAGAAATAAAAGCACATTATGAATTAAACGATAGAGTGCTTTACACTACAAATTTAAATAAAGTAAAAGAGGTAACATTAAACCACGAAGAGAACACTTTTACAATTTATTTCTCTGCTATGGATTTTAGAGAAAATAATACACATAGCTATCAATTTAAATTAGAAGGGTTACAAGATGAGTGGGAAACAATGTCGGGTTTAACAGATTTTGTTTCTTACAATAAAATAAAGCCGGGTAAATATACTTTTAAGGTTAGAGCATCTAATAATTTTGGAGAGTTTGGAGAAAAGTATACAACTTTAGATTTTGTAATAAATCCTCCATTATGGGCAACATGGTGGGCTAAAACTATTTACTTCACTATGCTTTGTTTATTGTTCTTTATAGCGAGAAAAATTTCCGTAAAGAATGTAAAAGTGCAGAATAAAATGCACTTAGAGCAAGTAGAACGTGAAAAAAGTGAAGAGGTTAACCAAATGAAAATAAAGTTCTTTACAAACATTTCTCATGAATTAAGAACACCGTTAACTTTAATAAGTAGTCCTTTAGATGAATTAGAAACGATAGAAGTAGATACTCAGAAGTTGAAACTAATTCAGATAATACAAAGAAATACAGCAAGGTTAAGTAGGATGGTAAATCAAGTTCTTGATCTACGTAAGATAGACCAAGGAGCAGAAAAACTATCTATAGAGGAATATGATATTGTGCGTTTAAGTAGAAACATTACGCATGATTTTATGGAAACGGCATTACAAAGAAATATTGATCTTAATTTCAATACAAATCAACCAGAAGGAATAATGTGGTTTGATTTAGAAAAATTGGAAAAGGTAGTCTATAATTTAATATCAAATTCTTTAAAATACACACCTGATAATGGTACAATTGGTGTTAGAATGGATGTCGCTAAAGCAAATCATCCATATAGAAAAATTCCATTAACTGATTACCAACAAATAATTATTTCTGATTCTGGTATTGGCATTCCAAAAGATCTTCAATCTCAAATATTTGAGCGCTTTACAAATATTCAGATGGATAATTTTATGGGGCAGCAAGGTACAGGTATTGGTTTGTCGCTTGTGCATGATTACGTAAAAATGCATGGAGGATGGGTTGAATTGAAAAGTGAAGAAGGAAATGGTTCTGAATTTACTGTGTACCTACCTTTAAGTAAGACATTTATAGAAGATTACGAGGAGAAACATATTGAGAAAGAAATAGTAGAAGAAGAATACCACCACGAAGAAGAAATAGTAGAAGAAGAAATAGAAATGTCTTTAGATAAAGGAGGCAAAGAAAAAATTCTTGTTGTAGAGGATGATCGAGACATGCAAAGCTTCTTAGTTCATTGTTTAGAAGAGACGTACCAAATTATAACTGCAAATAACGGTAGAGAAGGATGGGAAAAAGCCAAGAAGGAAATGCCTGATCTTATTCTTTCTGATGTGATGATGCCTGAAATGGATGGAATTGAGTTCTGTACAAAAGCAAAATCAGATTTACTTACAAATCATATTCCTTTTGTATTACTTACTGCAAAAGGAGGCATAGATAATAAAAAGGATGGTATAGAACACGGTGCAGACGATTATATTGCTAAGCCATTTAATGTAGACTATTTACGAGTAAGAGTGAACAATATCCTTACACAAAGAGAAAAATTGAGAGAATCTTTCCGAAGAGAAATGAAAACACAGCCCAATGAAGTGGTCGTTCCTTCTTTTGAAGAGAAATTCTTGGACGAAGTGATGCAAGAGATAGAGAAAAACATGGACAACTCTGAGTTTAATGTTAAAACGCTAGGAGAGAAAATAGGTATGGGGCAAACTAACCTCTACCGAAAAATAAAGTCTATGACAGGCATGACAGCAAATGAGTTTATCCGTAATGTACGTTTAAAAAGAGCTGGCCAGTTACTAAAACAAGGGCAGTACAATGTGTCTGATGTGATGTACATGGTAGGCTTTACACACAGGTCTTATTTCTCTAAAAGTTTTAAAGAAGTGTATGGTGTAACACCTAAAGAATACACAAAACAAGAGAATACCATAGAGTAAAAGAAAAATAGAAATAGATAAAATAGCTCATATTCAAGGATATGGGCTATTTTTTTGACACAATTTTGATAAAATTAACAGAGAATAGCATTTTACTCAATTTATGTTAGTAACACGTCTATTTGATTCCATAAACGTATTAGAAGCACTTTATATTTGTACTGTAGCCGATAATGATAAGTCATATTTAATAATTGTTTTTTAAAATAAGAAGTAATAAAAAATGGCAGAAATGAAAACAAATAGTATTAAAGAAAGAGTAATGTGGGGAAGCCTTGTAGTAGGCGTATTCTCATTTATTATTCTTGTATTCGACATTTTTACATAGTGTAGTTACGCTATGCCAGGTACAGTAATGTGAATGATTAGAATTGATGTTATTACTCAACTTCTATTAGAATAGAAACTCTCTTAAAAAAAGCAAATTACAAAAAGAGACTCAATTATGATTATCACATTACAAAAGCCTGAATTTGCACTTTGTAAATACTAAGTGATTACAAAAAGAATAGCACACACAATAATTAAAGCTTCTATTGAATTATTACAGAAATAACAACTACGCTCTAAAATTCTACTTAAGTAACTAATAATAAGATCATTGCGTAATTAATTAATAAAATGAAAAAGAACACAGAAATGACAATTGCTAATATAAAATGTACTAAATACATTTATGTTCTAAATTGTACAAATAGTGTCTTGTTTTTAGTTAGAGCTTGTTAAATTTGTAGCATGATATTTTAAAATAAACGAAATAAAAGAACGTTACTATATTAAGATATCATTCTGATGGAAAGGTATAATGGTTGTAGAATAGATCGAGAGCCATTTTTTAATTTATCTGAAGTCAATTTTTTAAACAACAGATTATTTTTTTTGGTAGAAACCACAAGGAGTTTAAAAAACTTTAAGATTAATGGAGACTACTTAAGTAATGACAACAGAGAAGCAAAAATTTATTGTGACAATCGACTACACAATTCGTTACGTATTTTTTTATGATGAAATGAACGATAAACTATGAATAGGAATCTGACTAAATTACTAATTACATTAGCTGGTTTGTTAATGTTTATGAGTTGCGAGAAACCGACTGCCTTTATGGAGAGCTCGGAAGTACCAACTGATATTAATATTACAGGGTTATCATACTCTGAAATCTTAAACGCAAGAGCTTATAGCGAAATTACTACTGATATACCAACAGTGAATTCTAAAGGAATTCCTTGTGAATTTGAAATTTTGAGTGTTAGGTCTACTGATAGTCTATTAGATGAATCTTACTTAGAAAAAGTATCTATTGCTAGTGCAAGGTTAGATACAATGAAAGTAATTGTAGACATGGTAGATACGGATGTTGAAAAAGTGGATAAAAACGGAAACGTTGTTGTTGATGAAGAAGGTAACACAGTTTACATACAAGATACAACGTTCCATTATACTCCAATAGTTAACCCAAATAAAGCGGGACAAATTTTTATTGAAGATGGTAATATGTTTAGTGAAGGTGATTATTATTTCACACTTCGTTTAAAGCCTGCAACCGATGGAGATAACTCATCTAACACAAAAGTGTTTGAAGATGCTTTCCATTTAAATGTAATGCCTTTATTACCAATTTCTGCATCTTACGACCCAACTCAGCAGAACTTAGTTGTAGGAGCTAATTCTACAACTACTGCTCCAGTACTTAAGTTTGTTAAGCCTGTACCAAGTTATGATGTTAGGTATCAATTATTAGGCTTGGAAGATACATTAGTTATTGATGAAAATTCTGGTCAAATTTCACTTCATCCAGATTATAAAATTACTATAAATGAAACGTTCTCACCGAACATTAAAATTATAAGTAATATAACGGAAGAAGCAGTAGATATTGAGTTAGATGAAAATGATTTATTAATTGTTGTATCAACTGAAGCATTAGAATTGAACGTTGGCCCTATGTTGCCTACAGCAGTGATTTATAATCCTTATGGACAGAATTTAGTTATAGGTGATGCTACTTCAAAAACTACAGCAGCAGATGTGTCTTATGGTAATCCAAATGTAACATTTGCATTAGGTTCTCATTTAGATCAATTAGTAATAGATGCAAAGACAGGTGAAATTTCACTTCATCCTGCATATACGCAAACAGAAGATTTAGTAACAATTATGCCAACAATTAATGTTACTAGTGATATATCTTATCAAAATAGAGACTTTAATATGGTAATTAAACTTATTATTTCTAAAGTCCCTCATGATGTACCTGCTTCAACGTTAAACTTTTTCTATCCTAAATTAGCTGGTTTTACAGGTTTTAGTCTTGTAGAAGTACAAAGAGGTGGTGTTGGAAATGGTTTATTTTGGAAAGCAATTAATCCAAAGCAATTACCTAAAGCAGCAGCAGCGGAAAGACCTGCTAGTGTTACAGGAATCAAGCCTTTAATAATTCATGACATTTTATATAATCCTGATAGAAGCACAGAACATGATTCTTGGATGGTAATGGATACTCAAAATTTAACACAATACGGAAAAGGTTTTGATATCTCTGCAGTTTTCTGGTTGAAGAATTTAGCAATGATGTATTTAGAAGATGGATCGAAGCCAGCAGATATGGAAATTTATATCACTTCTGATTATAATGGAGATGTAAAAACTACAAACTGGACTCAAGTTAATGATATAGTTAAATTTAAAATTGATGGAGCAGGTACTGAGTATACAGGAACTCCATATCCAGGTAATCAATTAGGAGTAGATCCTGATGGTCTAAAAGACCCTTCTAGAAATACTTACAACACTTGGTTAAGATTTGAGCTTGATTTAGGTCCATATAAAGATATGTCTCAATTTACATTAGCATTTAGATATAAAACATATTTTGAAGGCGACTTTAAGGAAGGCTTAGATGGAGTTAAAGTTTCTTGGGGTACTTCAGCAGGTAAGTTTGTAGTGTCAGATGTTAATTATAAAGCTGTAGAACAGTAAAATAAACTATTAAAATAATTAGTTTTTAAAAGAGATTTCATACGTCGTTAAGCGATAAAGTATAAAAATATACAAAAGCTGTTTAATTCGTGTTGGATGGTAACATTTACCAATCGAACATTCAAGGGGCAAAACTAGAGCCTTTGCCCCTTATTTTTTCAACTTTCTATATGACAATAGAATCTCTTTAAAATAAACTGATAAAAAATATAAATTAGATACAAATGAAAAATTTTATAATTGGAATTTTTGCCCTTTTGTTTCTTCCATTCTATACACAAGCTCAAGAGTTTGCTGTATCGGGTGTAGTAAGTGATGAGTCAGGAGAAACACTACCTGGGGTAAACATCGTAATCAAAGGAACCAACTCTGGTACGATGACGAATATCTCAGGAGAGTTTAAATTAATGAATGTAATTGGAACAGATGTTTTAGAAGTTTCATTCATTGGTTTCGAAACACAAACAATAGCTGTAAAAGATCGTTCTAAAATAAATGTAACATTGGTTGCAGATGTAAATGAATTGGATGAAGTCTTAGTTATTGGTTACGGTACTAGTAAGAAAAAAGATATTACGGGTTCTGTAGCAACAGTAAATGCAGAAGATTTAGTTTCTTCTCCTACTGCCAATTACGATGAAGCTTTAATGGGTAGAGTTGCTGGTGTGCATGTATCTGCTTCGGAAGGTGCTCCTGGTGCACCAATGAATATTGTAATTCGTGGTGGTAACTCAATTACAGGTAGTAATCAACCATTATATGTGGTAGACGGTATTCCGTTAGATGATTTCGATCCTGCAACAATTAACACAGAGGATATTCAAGAATTTAACGTGTTAAAAGATGCTTCTGCTACTTCTATTTATGGTTCTAGAGGTGCAAACGGTGTAATTGTAATTACTACTAAAGATGGTGGTAATGATAATGGGTCTACTACTGTAACTGTAAGTGCTGCTTATGGTATGCAATCTGTTCCAAAGTACTTAGAAGTAATGAGTCCGTATGAATATGTTAAATACCAAGAAAATCAAGCATGGGCAAAAGCTAAATGGGATTTGAATGGATCAACTGAATCAAGTTTAGGTAAGTTTTATGAAAAATGGGTTGACCCAGAATTATATAGAAATGCCGAAGGTAATGATTGGCAAGATCAAATTTTCCAAGAAGCACCAATTCAGAGATACAATGTGTCTGTAAACGGTGGTAATAAGAAAACAAACATCTATTATTCAGGTAATTATACAGACCAAGAAGGTACATTAATTACATCGGGTTTCACAAAGATAATTAACAACTTAAGAATTAAGCATACAATCTCTAAGAAGTCTACTTTTAATGCAGGTATTATGCACTCTTACTCAGTAAGAAGAGGACCAGATTTAAGAGAAAATTCTTATTCTAGTATTATTAGAGACGCAGTTCGTTTCCGTCCTGTAGATCCTATATTAGACGATGGTTTAGAGCCAGGTGGATATGATCCAACAGATCCTAACCAAGTAGTAATGTACCCTCCGGTACCCAACTTAGAAAATACAGAAAGAAAAAATAAGCAAAATGCGATAAGAGGTAATATGAGATTTGTTCACAAATTCCATAAAAACCTAACATTAAACATTGCGGCAAATTACCAAGCACAATTGTGGGATGAAACTACATTTTATGGTGAAGAGACAAGAACAGGTCAAAACTCTCCAATGGGTATTCAAGGAAGCCAAAGACAGTCTCTTCGTCAGACGCTTGCTTCATCAAATACTTTAACATACCATAAGAAGTCAAAAAATCACGAATTCTCAGTAATGGGTGGTATTGAAGGTTCTTATCAAGATTTCTCTTTCTCAAGTTTACAAAATGGTAACTTACCAGTAGATGACTTTGGAATGGCAAACATTGGTATAGGTACAACAGCTACTTTAGCACAGTCTAACTGGTCGGGTAGTACATTATTATCTTTCTTTGGTAGAGCTACTTATGCATTCAAAGACAAGTACTTATTAACAGCTAACTTTAGATCTGATGGATCTTCTAAATTTGCAGAGGGTAACAGATGGGGTTATTTCCCCTCTTTATCGGGAGCTTGGAGAGCAGGTGATGAACCTTTCTTGAAAGATATCGAAGTGCTTTCTACACTTAAATTCAGAGGTGGATGGGGTGTTACTGGTAACAATAGGATTGCAGATTTTGCAGCTTACAACCAGATCAATATTTCTAAATGGACAGGTTATAACTGGGGTGTTACAGAGTCTTACAAGCCTGGTGCAACTCAAACTAACTTAGCAGTTCCAGATTTAAGATGGGAAACTACAGAACAAATTAACTTTGGTGTAGATTTATCTTTCTTTAATCAGAGATTAGAAACTACAGTAGATGTTTACCAAAAAAATACTTCAGACTTACTTTTAAATGCTAACATGGCACCAAGTACAGGCTTTAGAAATGTATTTCAAAATGTTGGTGAAGTAGAAAATAAAGGTTTAGAGATTTCATTATCTACAGTGAATATTCACAAGAAATCTTTTAAATGGACAACAAACTTTAACATCTCATTCCAACAGAATAGAGTAGTGAAGTTGAACCAAGGTGATGATGCAATTTATTCTAGAGCAAGGTTCTCAGAAGATAACTACATCACGCAAGTGGGTAACTCAGTGGGTATGATGTACGGTTTAGAGTTTGATAGAATCTACCAAGTGGAAGATTTTAATTATGACAATGAATCACAAACGTATGAGTTGAAAGATGGTGTTGCCAATAACGGTTCTGCAGATGTTGCTCCTGGTGGAGTGAAGTTTATAGATCAAAACGGTGATGGTACAATCAACGAATTAGATAGAAAGATTATTGGTAATCCACATCCAGATCACTTTGGTGGTATTACAAACAACTTTAGCTATAAAGGTTTTAACTTCTCATTCTTATTCCAATGGTCACATGGGTTTGATGTAATGAACGGTAATGCTGTAGAAATGCACAAACCTTGGGGTTCTCAATCATTCAACGGGTTCTCTACAGTTGCAGATCACTGGACTCCATATAACACAGATACTAATATTAATGCTACTACATATGCTGGTTCTTTAGGTAGTGCTCGTGTAGGTAATCAGATTGATAATAGATTTATTGAAGACGGTTCTTATATCAGATTAAAAACGGTAACATTTGGTTACTCATTACCTAAGAAGGTATTAAAGAGAATTAAAATGAAAGGTTTAAATTTCTCAGTATCTGGTCAAAACTTATTCACTTGGACAAGCTATTCTGGATTCGATCCTGAAGTGAGTGTATCTGGTAATGGTGTAACGCCAAACTTAGATTACTCTGCTTATCCACAGAGTAGAACAATCTTAGGTAGCATTAAATTAACGCTATAATTAGAATTGACTAATTCTTATTTGAATATTTTCAATTAAGCACCAAGTCAAAGTTAATGAAACAAATAATTTTGACTTGGTACTTACATAATTTTAGACAAAAATGAATAAAAAATATATAACAAAACTAGGTGTTGCAGTAAGCATATTCTTAGGTCTTGGTACATCTTGTTCGAGTTTTCTAAATGTAGAACCTGAGTCTTCTTGGACAACCGATAACTTTTACAATACTGAAGCTAAAGTTGATTTAGGTTTAGCGGGTATCTTCTCTAAATTTTCTTCTAATAATGCTTTCGGTAGTATGCTATCTATGGAGATGCAATATGGTACCGACGAAGGTTATTACAGTAGAGGATGGGATGAAAACTGGTCTGTATCATTATATAGCCACGTTTCTAACTCTGTACATGTAGAGAGATCATGGGAAGCGCTTTATGGTGTTGTAAACGAGTGTAATCAAATGATTGCTCGTTTAGATAAAAGTGCTTTTGAGGCAGAAGAGTATAACAAATATGTTGCTGAGGCACGTTTCTTAAGAGCATTTGCTTATGAGCTTTTAGCAAGCTGGTGGAATGAAGTTCCAATAAGAACTACACCAACAATAGATCAGTCTTCTAACAATGTTCCTGTTGGAGAATTAAAAGATGTATATGCTTTAATTGAAGAGGATTTTAAATTTGCGATTGAGCATTTGCCGCATTCAAAAGATGTAGGTTATGAGCCAGGCCGTCCAAATAAAATGGCTGCTGAAGGTTTGCTTGCTAGAGCCTACCTAAAAATGGCAGGAGAACCAATGATGGCTACACAATATTATGATAGTGCAGAGGTTCATTTAGGTAATATTATTTATAAAGATGGATGGCATGCGTTAAATACTACACCTGATACATTAGGATATAGAGCTACATTTTTAGAGTACATTGGTGGTAATAAATATGACTTGCAAGAGTCTTTATTTGAAATTACATTTAAGAATAACCTTGATTTAGGTATTTCTACAATGGGAGCGATTGGTAACTATAATGGTTTAGGTTTTGATTTATCTGAAGGTAATGAACACCCAACTACTTCAAAAGCAGTTGCTGCTTCTCCAGTATTTGGATTGATCTATGAATTGGAAGATAGAAGAAGAGGATGGAACGTTCCAGCTTTCCAAATGAATAAAGCGGGTAAAATTATTAGTGTGAACAATGTTTTTCAACCACAATATTGCCCAGGTAAATTTAGAAGATGGGAACCAATTAGTTTGGATGATGTAAATGACAATACTAAGATTGGTGAATATGTTTTGTTAACTAACGAAACTTCTATGTCTAGAAATCAAACTCCTATTAACTTTCCAATTTTAAGATACTCTGATGTATTATTAATGTATGCTGAAGCTGCAAACAGAGTTAGTTCTGGACCTACAGCTCAAGCTATCGAGTGTTTAAATCAAGTAAGAAACCGTGCTGGTTTAGAAAATATTGAAGTATATGATCCTACTGTTATAGCTGGTGAAGATGCATTTATGAATGAGCTTATGGATGAACGTCTACGTGAATTATGTTTTGAAGGTCTTCGTAAACATGATTTAATTAGATGGGGTAAATTAGGTGAAAGATTACAGTATTTAGAAACTGTGATGAAAGGTCATCCTGATTACGATCCTACCTATTGGGCTATGGATGGATACAATAGAATCTTTGTAAACTTTAATCCAGAGAAGCATTTATCTTTACCTTACCCTTTACAGGAGGTGAATATTAATACTTCGATTACTCAAAAACCAGGTTGGTAAATAATATTTTTAAAATGCAATTCACAATTAATTTCTAATTGTGAATTGCATTTTTTTTTAAATACTTTCTCTAACAACTTTTTAATTAAACAGACTACAGGCTCACATCAAAAATTACAATTATGAAAAAGTACCTACTTTTATCTTTGTGCTTCGTTAGTATTGGACTAACGAATTTTTCATTTGCACAAAAAAATAAAAAACCGAACTTATTAATCATTCATACAGACGAACATAACTTAAGAACTTTAGGTGCTTACCGCAAAACTCTATCAGATGAACAAGCATTCATGTGGGGTAAAGAAACAATTGTTGAAACACCTAATTTAGATAAAATTGCAGATGGAGGACTACTCTGCGAAAACTGGTATGCAACATCTCCTGTGTGTACACCATCAAGAGCTTCTATGATGACGGGTTTATACCCCGTAGCAACAGGCTCGCCAATTAATGATATGCCTTTAAATGATGATGTTATTACTTTTGGTCAGATATTGAAAGACAATGGTTATGCTACATCTTATGTTGGAAAATGGCATTTAGATGGAGAAGATAAGCCAGGTTTTGAACCTGCTAGAAAGTTTGGGTTTGATCATAACCGATATATGATGAACAGAGGGCACTGGAAAATTCTTAAAGAAGAAAAAGAGGGTGTTGTTGTAGATCAGGAAGTAAAAAAGAACGGTAACATAGTTTTTGATCAAAAGAAAGCAAACGAAAAATCTTTTACAACAGATTTTCTAGTAGATAGAGCATTAAAAATTCTGGAACAAGATAAAGATAAACCCTTCTGTTTAATGTTGTCAATTCCAGATCCTCACGGACCAAATCACGTACGTGCTCCATACAACACAATGTACGATCACCTAACTTTTGAAGAGCCAAGAACAGCTTATAAACAAGGTGATACATCTCCATTATGGGTAAACAGAAAAAAGAAAAATTCTGTAAAGACTATTAATCAAAATGCCATGAGACAATATTATGGAATGGTAAAATGTGTAGATGATAACGTTGGTCGTATTCTCTCTTTCTTAAAAGAAAACAACCTAGAAGAAAATACAATTGTAGTCTTCACTTCAGACCATGGAGATTTATTAGGGGAGCATGGTAAACAAAATAAAGGATTGCCTTATGAGACTTCTGCACGTGTAGCGTTTATGCTTAAATACCCTAAAAAAGTGAAGAGTGGTAAACATATTCAGAAAGCATTTACAATGGCAGATTTTACGCCTACTATTTTAGGCTTAATGGATATAGATCATACTAAATATACATTTCATGGTATAGATGCTTCTTCAGATTTTAAAAGTAAGAAGAAGAGTATTGTTGACGATAGAATAGTGTATATCACCAATGCTAGGAGCAAGTGGGTGGCAGCAGTAAATAACAGATATAAACTAGTTGTTTCTCCGAACGATAAGCCTTGGTTATTCGATTTACAAGAAGATCCAGATGAATTAATTAATTTTTATACAGACCCAGCGTATCAAAAGATAGCACAGAGACTGCATAAAGAACTTTTCGTGCAAATGGATAAATACAACGAGCCAGCACTTAAAAAGCATAATTTATTGAAATAAACACTGTTTTAAGTACAATAGGATAGTATTCTTGAAGAGCACTATTCTACATCTTTGGTCATTTTTGTGTTAACTACTTAAGGATAATAGCATATTACTAAATATATGTGTCAGCATATTGCAGTTGGATTTTATAATAATTCTTTTTCGTCAATATTGAACCTGACAAATTTATCTACTTGATGTGTTATTCATCCTTATATTTTTTAATGAAATGAGATATACTTACAACATATTACTAACTGCTTTCTTAACGCTAACCATTTTTTCTAGTGGTTTTTGTCAAGAAAAATCAGACAAAAGACCAAACATATTATTTATAGCAATAGATGATATGAACGATTGGACGGGCTTCTTAGGAGGGCACGAGCAAACTATTACACCAAATATGGATAAGTTGGCAGATCAGGGTATCAATTTTACGAATGCTCACTGTTCAGCTCCAGGATGTTCGCCAAGTAGAAATTCGTTACTTTATGGAATCGAACCTTTTAATTCTGGGTTGTACCCGTTTTATGAGCACGATATCCATGCAACATTAATGAAAGAATATACTTCTCTTCCTCGTCTATTAAAAGAGAACGGGTACGATACTTTCGGTGCAGGTAAAATTCATCATGGAAATTTAAATGATGAAAGAGAATGGACACATTATGATGAGACTAAAGGAGGTAAACAAATTTTTGTAGAAGGAGAAGGTTATCAAAAAGGAAAAAGTAAAAAGATGTCTTTCAGACCTACGCATCATGCAGATGAAGATCATAAAGACCACCAAGTAGCTTCTTACGGTATAGATGTTTTAAATGAAAAACACGATAAACCATTTTTCTTAGCAGTAGGAATTGTAAAACCTCACTTACCTTTTGATGCTCCAAAAAGATTTTTTGATGCATTACCAGAAAACATTCAAGCACCTGCCATCTACGAAGAAGATTTAATGGATATTCCTAAAGAAGGTTTAGGAATGAGAAAAGCAGGGGACTATAATTTCTTTAAAAAAGAAGGAAAGTGGGAAGATGTAAGAAGGGCATATTTGGCATGTATTTCTTGGGCAGATTTTAATATAGGACGAGTTTTAGAAGCACTAGAAAATAGTGAATATGCAGACAATACAATTGTTGTACTTTGGTCAGATCATGGATATCACTTAGGTGAAAAAATGTCTTTCAAAAAATTCACTTTGTGGGAAGAAGCAACTAAGGTTCCTTTTATTATTTACGATCCTAGAAAAGACAGTAAAGTAAAAGGTGGAGAAAATTATGATGAAGCAGTATCTCTAATCAATATTTATAAAACAATAGCCGATTTTGCTGTAATAGAAACACCAAAATATGTAGACGGAGAGAGTCTAGTCCCTGTTTTAAAACATCCAAACAAAACATTAAAACACCCAGCAATTACATCTTGGGGTAAAGGAAATTACGCTGTTCGTACAGAAGATTATCGTTATATCAGATACTATGATGGAACAGAGGAACTTTATTTCCATACAGAAGATGATAACGAATGGTATAACCTTGCAAAAGGAGAAGAATATCAAGAGAAAAAAGAAGAATTAGCAAGTTATTTACCTCAGAATGAAGCTCCTTTAGTTAAAGATTTTGTTGCACCTTGGAGTGTAGAAGGAGAAGGAAGAGAAGAATTTAGAGGTACTGAAGTAAAAAAGAAGAAAAAAGCATCGATGAAATAAAGGTGTATTAAAAATATAAATTAAAGAAAATGAAAACGATAAATAAAATACTACTGCTTGTAGGTTTATTTTTAATCGCACTCAATTCTTATGCTACTACTTATTATGTAAACGCTAAAACGGGTAATAATAAGGATAACGGTACAAGTAAAGAGAAAGCATTTAAAAGTTTAGGAAAAGTAAATCGTCTATCTTTAGCCGCTGGCGATGTGGTACTGTTTGCAAACGGACTTACTTATGAAGGGACGTTAACGCTAGAAAATATACGCGGGGATAAGAATAATTTTATTGAAATTGGAAGCTATTCTGACCCTAAAATGCCTTCTACTGTCTTACCAGTAATTGATGCAAAAGGTTATAACAATGGCATTCTGATTAATAATAGTAGCTATGTTAGCGTACACGATTTAACTATTACTGCAGATGCAGGTGGTGTACCTAAAAAGATTTCTAAAAAATCTATGCGTTGTGGTGTATTAATTACTACTTCTAAAAAAGGAGAGTATTCTAACATCGAATTAGAAAACTTAGAAGTTAGAGATGTATTCTTAATGAACAAAAGTTTTGAAAGAGGTGCTAAAGAATCTTTTACTGCAAATGGTACACAAGGTTATGGATGGGGAATCCGTTTAATTAATGCAACGAATGGAGCTACAATTAAAGATGTTATTGTAAGAGGTTGCAATGTAACGAATGTGGCACATACAGGAATAAAATTTAATGGTAAGAAGCAAAATGTTCAGAATATTCTAGTAGAGAATAACACTGTTTACAAGACGGGTGGACCGGGTATGCAATTTGGTGGAGTTTTAAATGCTGAAATTAGAAACAATATCATAAACTACTCAGGCGACAATGGAGATTCACGCAAGTGGGGTAGAGGTAGCGGCTTATGGACTTGGGGATGTACCAATTTTGTAATTGAGCATAACGAATTTAGAAATGCTAAAGGGCCAGCAGATTCAGCAGGATGTCATATCGACTTTAATTGTACTAACGTAATTGTTCAATACAATTTAAGCGAAAATAATGCAGGTGGTTTTTGCGAAATATTAGGCAATAACTTTAACTGTGCGTACCGTTACAATATAAGTATTAATGATGGCCATAGAGTAAAAGAAAAAGGAGTTGCTTCTCAGGAAGGAAAAACGTTTTGGCTAAGTGGATTTAATGGCAAAGATAGAGTACGAAAAGGACCTTACAACAGTTATTTTTATAATAATACAATCTATGTTAAGGATGATATTCAAGCAAAAGTAGCTGTAGATAGAGCATCAAAAGGTATTTTTATTGCCAATAATATTTTTTATATAGAAGGAGCAAGTAAACAAGTTTTAGGAGATCAATACAAGCCAGAAGTGGCAGGAGAATCTTCTGTAGAAAATATTGTCTTTAAAAATAATCTGTTTTTAAGACAGAACAATTGGCCAGAAAAAACACCAATTAAAGATGAAGCTCCTTGCTTTGGAGATCCTCAATTTAAAAATATATCAGGGACTACTTTACAAGATTTTGTACCTCAGAATGAGCGCCTTGTAAAAGATAAAGGAATTGAAATAACAGCTATTCCTGGAGATAGCGAAGGGTTATTTTTAGGCCTTTCAGCAGAAAAAGATATTTTAGGTAACCCAATAAAAGGGAAGCCAGATATGGGGGCAATAGAAATGAAATAAGAGTTGTATCTCTCAACCACAAGCAACTATACAAGAATGTACAAACAATTTTTTAGTGTACTATTGTTTTTAGCAATAAGTACTACGGGATTTTGTTCAACTTATGAGAACGAAGTACCACTAGCACGTCAGTCTTTTAACCAAGATTGGACCTTTAAAAAGGGAGAAATAGGAACAGAAGCAAATAAGGAATTTGACGATAGCAGTTGGCGAAAATTAAATTTACCGCATGATTGGGCTATTGAAGGACCTTTTGATGAGAAACATGATGCGAGAACTGGCGGATTACCAATTTTTGGTACTGCTTGGTATCGTAAAAATTTCTCAATTTCAGAAGCACAGAAAGGGAACATCATTAAAGTTGCTTTCGATGGAGTGATGAACAATGCAGAAGTGTACCTTAATGGTGAAAAAGTGGGTGCTCGCCCGTTTGGTTATATCGGTTTTGAAGTAGACTTAACACCCTATATTAAGTATGGTAAAGAGAATATTTTGGCGGTACGTGTTGCTCCAAAAGATTTATCTGCTAGATGGTATCCTGGTGCAGGAATATATAGAAATGTGTGGTTAGATATAGAAAATCCTGTTCATGTTGCACATTGGGGAACGTATATAACTACCCCAAAAGTAGAAGAAAAAAGTGCAGTGGTAGCTATAGAAACAACTATAGAAAACCAAACAACTCAAAAAGGGAAGTACACTTTAAAAACTATTATTCTAGATAAAGAGGGACAACAAGTCGGTGTTTTAGCGTCTAACTTTGATGCTGAAAAAAATAAATCGTCTGTTATTAAACAAGAAATTGAAATCAGTAATCCTATTTTATGGGATACTGAAAATCCATATTTATACACTACAACTTCAATTATCTTAAACAATAACCAAGTAATTGATTCGTACGCAACATCGTTTGGTGTGCGTACGATCGACTACTCTCGTGATAAAGGTTTCTTATTAAACGGAAAGCCTACAAGGTTTAAGGGAGTTTGTATGCATCATGATTTAGGTCCTTTAGGGGCAGCTGTAAATTACCGTGCAACACAACGCCAGTTAGAAATAATGAAAAGTATGGGTGTAAATGCCATTCGTACTAGCCATAACCCACCGTCGCCAGAGCAATTAGAAATTTGTGATAAACTAGGAATACTTGTTCAGGTAGAAGCCTTTGATGAGTGGAAAGCGCCTAAAGTAGAAAATGGGTACAATACCGTTTGGGACGAATGGCACGAAAGGGATTTAAGAGATATGATTAAACGCGATCGTAATCACCCTTCTGTTGTAATGTGGAGTATTGGCAACGAAATAAAGGAGCAAAGACATGAAAATGGAGGAGAATTAGCAAAAGCACTTGTAGATATTTGTCATGATGAAGACCCTACTAGACCTGTTTCTGCTGGTTTAAGTATCTACCCTCAGTTTGTAAAAAACGGATTAGCGGATGCAGTAGATATTATTGGTATGAATTACAAACCTACACAATACGATAACTTATTGGCAATGGACCCTAATTATATTGTTTATGGTTCAGAAACATCGTCTGTAGTAAGTTCTAGAGGTGTATATCATTTACCGTTAGAGAATTACGAAAAGCATGATTCTTTCCAAATAACAAGCTATGATATTATTAGTCCTCCGTGGGCATACCCTCCAGATTTTGAGACGTATGCACAAGAAACAATGACACGTTCTTTAGGTGAGTTTGTTTGGACAGGTTTTGATTATTTAGGAGAACCTACTCCGTTTAATGGCAGAGATAACGAAACAAATGGAAAATGGACAGGTGATTGGCCATCAAGAAGTTCTTATTTTGGAATTGTAGATTTATGTGGTTTTCCAAAAGATAGATTCTATTATTATCAAAGTAGATGGACTGAAAAACCAATGGTACATATTTTACCACATTGGAATTGGGAAGGTGCTGATCAAGAAGAAATACCAGTGTACTGTTACACCAACTGCGACGAAGCAGAGCTTTTCTTAAATGGAAAATCATTAGGGAAAAAAGTGATGGGTGTTGACAAAACCACTATCCCAGCAGATTTT
This sequence comes from Flammeovirga pectinis, assembly GCF_003970675.1. Taxonomy (GTDB): domain Bacteria; phylum Bacteroidota; class Bacteroidia; order Cytophagales; family Flammeovirgaceae; genus Flammeovirga; species Flammeovirga pectinis. Next base: position 241,882 of record NZ_CP034563.1, on the reverse strand, counting down.
AAATTTTGGAAGCAACCAGAAAAAACATGGGATTCTCCTTATCGTTTAAATTGGAACGTAGCTTACGAGCCGGGTGAATTAAAAGTTGTTGCTTATAAAGATGGTAAAGTAGCTGCAGAGAAAGTGATTGTAACGGCTGGTGCACCTGCAAAATTAACTGTTGTTCCAGATAAGCACGTGATTACAGCAGATGGTTCAGACCTTTCTTTTGTAACAGTAAGAGTAGAAGATAAAGACGGTAATTTTTGTCCTTTAGCAAGTAGTTTAGTCACTTTTGAAGTAGAAGGAGTGGGTACAATTGCAGGAGTTGGTAATGGTAATGCAGCAACTGTAGAATCGTTCCAAGGTAACAACAGAAAAGCATTTAATGGGTTATGTATGTTGATTATTAAAAGCGTAAAGGGGCAAACGGGTGATATAAAAATTAAAGCAAAATCTGAGGGGCTAACTACGGCTACCGTTAAAATAAAAACCACAAGGAAACTAGATATTTAAGTAAAACATTGAATAGGGTAATGTTTTACCCATGTGTAAATTATTCAATTTTTAGTACAAGTTAGTTTTTATACAGAAACAATCTCAATAACGAATGTAGAAGAGGAAATTTTCGGCATTCGTTATTATTTTTACTAATGGGAAATAAGTGGTGATATCATTTTAAATGATTGATAACTACATAATTATTGAAACAAATAAACAACAGTATTTCTCTATAATGGAGCAATGGAATCTGTTTGTGTGAATACTACAAATTCATCAAAATATTGCATGATGATGAAGTGACTATTTAAGGTAATTGGACACTGTGTTGTTTTAACACAGTGTTTGTTACACTTTTTGAAATGAATTAAACAGACTAAAAATGAAAACGTATTACATTTTATTATTACTCTTTGGCGCTAGTCTTATTACTTACGGACAAGATAAACCGAACATTTTATTTATTGCCTATGATGATCTAAGGCCATTAATAGGCGCCTATGGAGAGCCAGAGCCTCATACACCTAACATTGATTTATTGGCAGATCAAGCGGTTCGCTTTAATAGAGCTTATGTGAGTTATCCTTTGTGTTTACCATCTAGAGCAGCAATGCTTACAGGAGTTCGTTTTGATAATAAATGGGCACCTAAAGGACAAAAAATAACTTTCCCTAAAATGATTGCAATGCAAAAAACATGGCCGGGGCAGTTAAGAGACAACGGCTATTGGACGGCAACTAGAGGAAAGTTATACCATGGAAAAGTACCTGGTGGAGATAAATCTTCTTGGGATATTGCAGGTAAATATTGGACGAGTGAATACCATGATGGAGGCCCAGAAATTGAAAAAAGAATTGTAGAAATTGGTGGTAGACAAGATCAGATAGATATCTATCATGAAAAAGGTTCTGGACCAGGATCTTTAATGTATGCTTCTGTAGATTGCCCAGATAATATGCTAAATGATGGTAAAGTTGCAGACGATGTAGTTTCATATATTAAAAGGAAGAGAGATAAAAGTAAACCTTTCATGATTGCTTGTGGTTTTGCAAGACCTCATATGCCGTGGGTAGCACCAAAGAAATATTTTGATATGTATCCAGAAGATGCGGGTAAGTTGGCTTACCTTCCTAAAGATGCTAAAAAAGATATGTCGAATGAGCCCTTTGGCGGAAGAAAAGGAAGCGAAGTTTGGAACGAAGGAGTATCTGATGAAACAGCTCAAAAATTAATTCGGGGATATATGGCAAGTACTACTTATGCCGATGCACAAATGGGCAAAGTAATTAAAGCCTTAAAAGAAGAAGGAGTATATGATAATACCATTATTGTAGTTTGGGGAGACCACGGATACCACCTTACAGACCATGGGAAATGGAGAAAAAACACAGGGTACAATGTTGCATTAAGAAGTCCTTTGATTATAAAAATGCCTCATTCTAAAACGCCTAAAGTAATAGAAAATTTGGTTCAAAACATTGATATCTATCCAACATTAATGGCTTTAACGGAGTCTGAAATGGCTGAAGGAACCCAATTGCATGGTAAAAGCCTAGTGCCTTTATTAAAAGGAGAGAAAGTAGATTGGGAAGATTTAGTGTATACTTGTGCCCAAGAAAGCTACGGTTTAGTAACAGATCAATATAGATTTACAATTACTAAAGAAGGAGAATATTTACTTTATGATTTAAAGAAAGATCCTTACGAATGGAACAATTTGGCTGCTAACAAGAAATATAATAAGTTAATCAATGAGTTTGAAGGGAAACTAAAAACTGTTGTTTGGAACAAGCCAGGTAATGTGTTATAAACCTTTTTTCAAATACATCAATTATGAAAATAGTAAACTTACTTGGCATTTTTATGCTGCTATCTTCTTTAGTTTCAGCCACTAATTATTATGTGGATGCAGCAAATGGGAATGATAAAAATGAGGGTACATCAAAAAAGAAAGCTTGGAAATCTCTCTGGAAGGTAAATCAAAAAGTATTACAACCCGGAGATGCTGTTTTATTTGCAGCAGGAACATCGTACAACGGTCAGTTAAAACCACAAGGTTCTGGTACAAAAGAAGATGTAATTAAAATTGATCGCTACGGAAAGGGTGAACATCCACAGATCAATGGAAAAGGAAAAAAAGAAGCCACGTTACTTTTATATAATGTAGAGTATTTTGAGGTGAGAAATCTTAAAATAACTAACAAAGGAGCAGAACGAAAAGGCAAAAGAAGAGGTGTAATTGTGCGTGCTGAAGACTTTGGAGATTGTCATCATATTGTTTTAGAAGGTCTTGAAATTTTTGATGTGAACGGACTTTTTGAGAAAAAGAAAGGGGGTGGTTCTGCAATTCTTTGGCAAAATATGGGTAATAAAGTGAAAACTCGTTTTATTGATCTACAGATACTTAATAACTTTATGCACCATTGCGAACGTAATGCAATTAACTCTAAAGGGTATGCAAAACGTACAGAATGGCACCCAAGTTTACAAGTGGTAATTCGAGGAAATTTAATAGAGAATATTCCTGGTGATGGTATTGTTCCAATTGCAACAGACGGTACGCTGATAGAGTACAATGTAATAAGAAAAGGCATTGACTCTATGCCTGTCGGAGATGCAGCTGCAGGAATTTGGCCATGGAGTAGCGATAATACGGTTATTCAATTTAATAGCGTTAGTGATCATAGAGCAAAATGGGATGGACAAGGATATGATTCTGATTACAATTGTTTTAATACCACAATTCAATACAACCTAAGTTATAATAACTGGGGCGGTTTTATTTTAATTTGTAATAACGGATTTTCTCTAGGGGAACCATTAAACAATGGAACAGTAAATACAATTGTAAAATATAATCTTAGTATCAACGATGGAATACGCCCGTACAAGGCACACAACAAAAGGTATTTTGCTCCTACTTTTCATGTAACTGGGCCATTAGAAAATACAGATATTCATCATAATATTGTGATTATTCCAAACAAAGAAATTCCTGAAATGGAAAATGATTTGATAGAGTTTAATGATTGGGGAAAGAAGTATCCTGATAAAACAATTTTTGAAAAGAACATTGTTAGGAACCAGACTACAGCAAGAATAATTCTTGGAAAAACAACCAACTTAAAGAATAAGGATAACGATATTTCTACATCATTTAATTATGAGGAAAGAGATCCCATAAAAGTACTTGATGCATTAAAAAATAACCCTCTTTTAAAAGATAATGAAGAATTTAAGAAACTCTATAAATTTATTCAAGGGTTGAAAATATTGTAATTATTAGCGTAGTTTTTTTGAAGGAGGACAAGTAATTTATTTACTTGATCCTCTTTTTTTATGCAATAATTTTAAGCACATTTCTAAAACATTGAACTTTTTTAATAATTAATTCTACTATAAGATCGAATTCCTATTTTCTTTAATCACCTTATAATTTAATCTACTAAATTGGTGATAAGCAATCTAAAGTGTGCATTTCATTTATGATTTGTATTTAACAGCCTAATCAAAGAGTCAACCTATTTTTATTATTACTCAATATTATAAACCTATGAAATTAAAGTATAGTATTCCGCTATTGTTCATGATATCATTTTTTTCTTGTAATGATAATGACGATCCAGATGTAACACCAACTCCAGAACCATATCTTACAAATATTACGATAGATAGTATTGGGTTTGTATTAAATGAATATGAATCTTTTAATATTACTGTTAATGGAAATTACGCAGATAATATTAGTAATGAAGTAGAAGAAAGTGGTATTTTATTATCTACTCTTGTAGATGGTAAAATTGATGATAATACTAGTTTATCTGTTAATCTGAATACAACTGATGCTACTTTTTCTCATTCATATGATAATATGGATAGAACTGTAACTTATTATATAAATACCTATGTGAAAGGAAATGATGGGGTAATTTATTATGGTACTTCTCAAAAACTCACACCATCTGCAACTATTTTGCACGATCAAAGAGCTTTAACTTTTTCAAACCTAAGTACATTAACAAATGCTTATGATTATGTGAGTGTAAGAATTGGAGCAGATATAGTTTTAATAGGTGAAATACCAACAACGTATGGATTAGAATATTCTATTAATAAAGAGTTTACAAATTCTTCTAAATCAATAGAAGATGAAGATCTTATTTACCAAAATTCAATTTCGGCAAATGCTATAGAGTTGTCTGTAAGTACTAAATATTATGTTAGAATTTATGCTATTTATGATGATAATGAAGAAGTTAAATCAGAAACTTTTGAAGTAACGACAACAATTCCAGAAGTAGGAGATTTATTTCCAATTCAACCAGATGAGTATATTACAGATATAACTACAAATATCTTAACAGCAAGTTATCTAGTGTATAAAATAGACCCTTCATCCAAAGTAATAACTTTAGGGTCTCTTTTAGAATATTCTACTACTGCTACATGGACATCTGGAGATCAGACTGTAGAAATACGAGGTGTAACGCAAACTGTACAAAGACCATCGGTAGCATTTTTAAAAGAAATGTATACTATTGAAACCACTAATACTACATTTACTCTCAATCAATTAACGCTTAGTTATTTTAATTTTTTAAGAGATAAATTCTATGCAACCTCTGAAGAAGATACAAGTGATTCAAGCAAAACTACGGAATATAATCCAGTAACGAAAGTTACTAGATCTGTAGATAAGAACCTGTCTTCTGGTGAGCGAGTGAGTAGATATGTTAAACTATTGACGTACTAATAGAAATTAAAATTTATACCAAGCACCTACGTAATTAAAGATTATGTAGGTGTTTTTTTGCTTAAGAGTATTAATGCTCAATAGGTAACTGTATATTTGTAATTCATATAAATTAAAAAAATGGAAAGTAAAGAAAAAATTAGCGGTATCAGAAAAATACTTACGAGTGATAATGACACTGTAAAAAAGAGTGAAATGATCGTAGAATTCATAGACTGCTCGGAGGATAAGGCAAATAAAATTATTGAAGCTTACCTTAAAGATCAGAGATTTAGCTGGATTGGAGAAATTGAAAAATAAGTGACTTTAATTCTATAATATTGGCATCAAAAATTTTCTAAGATCCCCTACATAAACAAACTTTACATTATAGGTAAACATCTTATTACTAGATAATTTAAATTTTAAAGTAGTAATTTCAATAGTTAAAACGCCCCTAACATTATACAATGGTTTTTTACTAAAAATCAATATATTATACTTGTGTCAATGCATTACTAGTACGATTATGATGCATGATTAACATTCAAAAATTAAGATTAAAATGAAAACTAAAAACAATTCTAAAAAAGATATCTTTAAGCAACTTCTAATAGGTGCATTCACTTTTTATGTGGTTATTAGAATTTTTCAAATGAGGTATGAATATGGCACCTTTATGAGGTGATTTTCGAGCAGTAATACATTCCATGCTATAACAATACTACATAACTGACTATTTTATAAATATAATGCTCTTTCCAACAACTACTATCAAGGTTTACATTCTGTTTTTATTTATGACTATTTTGTCATCTACAAAACTATTTTCTCAAAAATTGACAGACGAATTTATCACAAACTTCTCAGGTTTAGTTAAAGATAAAAGAATTGTTCTTTTAAGTGAAATGTCTCATCGTGAAGGAAGTGTAATAAAAACGAACACAGAACTTGTAAAATATTTACATCAAAAGAAAGGGTTTAATCTTATTCTATTTGAGTCAGGGTTTATTGATTTAGGTTTTTTCTCTAGAACTGACTCAACTGCAAATTATAGAGAAAACTTATCCGATGCTATTTTTCCTGTATGGACAAAATCTGAAGAATTTCAACCTTTATTAGATTATTTAGCAGAACAAAAAAAGACGCTTGAAGTCGGTGGATTTGATCTTCAATTTTCATCCGATCATATGTATTCAAGTTTTATTGATTCATTAAGATTATATACACCAATAGAGGATAAAGAGAAATGGGAGAGTTTCTTTTATGTTTTTGATGGTGTAGTTAATGAAGCGTATTATCCTTTTAAAGAATACCCATTAGGACTATATATCTCTAAAATTAATAAACTTAGTAAACTTGTTGAGGGAGATGATTTTCTGCAGCAAGGTTTAAAGAATTATAAAGAGTATTTATTGATACTAAAGTCAGGTGTTTTTGAGGTTGAAGAAAAAGATTTCAAAGCAAAAATGGCTAATCCCAGAGATCTACAAATGGCAAAAAATGTAATCTATTATGCCAATAAATACCCAAAAGCAAAGATTATCTGTTGGGGTGCTTCCGCTCATTTTGCACAGGATTTCTCAAGTTTTGAAAATGAGGAGATAAAAGCTTTTAAACCTATGGGTGGTGAAATTGCAAAAGAACTTGGCAAGCAAGTAATTAGTATTGGGTATACTGGGGGAACAGGAAGTTATAAATATTGGTTTGAAGATATAAATGAAGCCAAAAGAGTTGTTTTAAATTATAATGGAAAATTTGAAGATGATTGTAATAAAATGGATAGTATTACAATTATTGATCTTAATACTACACATCTAAAAGATAGTCTTTTTTCTTCCTCTTCTATAGAATATACGCCCTTGAAAGGAAAATGGTCAGAAGTATTTGATGCGATCATTTTTCAGAAAGAAATTACACCTATGCACCAAATTGAGGAAAAACAAGATATACAATTTGACACCTCATTTATAACAAACAGCTACCCTCTTATAACTTCTACAAAAATATTAAAAAAAACAGGAGCGTATAAAAGAGGAGAAGTATTGAATCAAGTAGATGGTACTCCAGTTAGTTTCTGTCTTCTTAAAATTAAAGGGACACAAGCAGGAACTGTGTGTGATGTAGATGGTAAGTATGAAATCTCTATTAAACCAGGTGATACCTTATTACTATCTTCAAGTGGTTATGAAAAAAAAGAAATAGTTTTTAATGGACTGAATCTAGATTTTAATTTGAAGCCTTCAGAAATTACCCTTAATGAATTGACAATTTTTTCTGAAGGTAATTTTGCCGAACATATTTTTAATAAAGTACTTGAAAATTTAGACAAAAATTATGATCTGAAGCCTTATAATTTAGACTTTTTTGTAAGACATAAAATCACAAGAAATAATAAACTTCGATATAATTATGAGTATTTCGGTCAATACTATTTTTCATATTATGGTAATGAAGCGAATAGTATGATTACAGAGAATAGACTTTTTGATTTTAAACCTTTTAAAAGCTTCTATTTTAGTGCAAAAAAGTTTCATCATGATATAGCAAACCCCATTCTTACCAATTCAATTTTTCAAAATAAACAGCTTAAGAAATATAATTTTGAATTGATAGAAGATGATAGGTTTTATTTGCTAAAGGTCTATCCTAAAAAACAAAGATATTCACATATAAAAGAAGAGTTTTATATTACTATCAATCCAATAGATTACGCAGTTTTAGAATTTAAATGCATCAATATAACTGATCCCAAAATAATGACAGACGCATTCTACAAACTTTATAAACGTAATGACAAAAATTTATTACCTCTTCAACTTTCATTATCAGAAAGAATTTATAGTACTAAGTATAATAAAAATTTCAATGGTAAGTATGATGTAGTCTATGGAGTATGGGATAATTATGTACAAGGTTATAATGAATTTTTAGAGGAGGATGTAAATATAAACGATCATAAAGTTTATATACCTTATAACAAAACGAACGATATTGTAAGCAAGTGTAATGATAAAGAAGCACAAGATAGCCAATATGGCACTGTTAAATACAATAAAGACTTTTGGGATAACTTTAATGTCCCAAAAATAGCACTTAAAGATCAATTAATTTATTAAAAATAAATTTAAGGAATGTCTATGTTTCTTTGATACTAAAATGATCTTTTTAGAGGGTACGTATTGACGCTAATCAAAGTAATTTACTACCAAACGAGAGACGTTTGTAATTTTTAGAATTATGTTACCAATTAGACAAAAGGTTAAAATCCATATAATCTCCAAAATTAATTTAAAGCACGTATCTAGCTTACGTTCTACTATCATATATTAATCAATGTCGGTTTTAAACTGGCTTCTAAAAAATCTTTTACCTAAAAAATACATATGAATAAGCAAATTCTATACATTGATATGGACGGTGTTACTGTGGATTATACTGCCTCAGAATTAAAAAACGAACCAGGTTTCTTTTTGCAAATGCCACCTATAAAAGATGCTATATCAAGCATTAAAAAATTATCGAAACTATTTGATATTTATTTCCTTTCTACTGCTCCTTGGTCCAATCCAAATGCATGGAAAGAAAAACGACTTTGGATTGAAAAACACTTTGGAGATCAATTTAACAAAAGATTAATATTGACACACAACAAACAGTTAAATAAAGGTGATTTCTTAATTGATGATAGACCACATGCTAATGGTGCTAATCAGTTTGAAGGAGACTTATTGCATTTTGGTAGTAATGAGTTTAAAGACTGGAATGCAGTGGTTAATTACCTTTGTTTTGAGCCTATAGAAATACCTGAAGCAACAATGGTTTATTGGTCAAAAAAGTATAAAAGGTTTAAAAATAAAGAAAAAGCAATTGCTTTTTTCAGAAAGACAAGAAAACAAACACCTTATGCAAATCTGTATAATAACTCAGGTCTCCAGCTTTATGAGGTTGAATATTATGTTTAAAACAGCAATACTCTTTATCAAAAAACAGCTTCCAAACTGATTTAGAAGCTGTTTTTACTATAAAAAGGCTGTCTTATCTCCAATAATTATTGGCTGCAGCTACAGTTTGAAAGTTGATAGCAATTACTTGCGATGCTTTCGTTAAACTATCAGCATTTTCTGCATAATCTGGACGCATTTTCTTTAATAATTCAACATTAGGTTGAGTTGATTTTACTCCCATTCTAGACAATTTGATAGCTAACTCGTACCCTTCTTGTGGAGTAGAAGTTATTAAAGTGGGTAACCAAGGTTGATCTGACATAGTATTTAATTTTTATTAGAAATATGAGTTAAGGGTTAGAGAGCAGTTATTAGAAATAAACTACTCTCTAAGTGAAAATAATCAATTGGTAGTAAAATCAAATAACTTTTGTACTTGATTTTACTACTTTTAATTTGATTTAATGGCTTTAATAGTCTGTTTTACAGTGAAAAGACAGAAATAATAAATACCTATAGAGAAAATGACATCTCCTAGTATTCTACTCCATTTTAATGTTTGAACTAATGGAGAATAGAGTAAGTCAGAACTTCTTGCATAAGAATACCCTTTTGTAAGAGAGGTATAAAATTGAATTATTCCAATTGGTAATAAACTTATTACCACCATAGTAATTAACCCTATATTTAAACACCAAAATGCTCTTTTTAGGTGTTTTTCTTCCCAGATTTCTGATGTAGAAAGTCTTAAACAAAGAATAATAAAGCCCATACCTAACATACCATACACACCAAATAATGCTGTATGTGCATGAACAGCCGTGGTATTTAACCCTTGTATATAGTACAATGCAATAGGAGGGTTAATTAAGAAACCAAACACTCCAGCACCTAACATATTCCAAAATGATACGGATATAAAGAAGAAAATTGGCCATTTATATTTTTTAATCCAATCGTAGCTTTTTAAGATGTTCCAACTCTCAAAAATTTCGAAGCCCATTAATGTTAAAGGAACTACCTCTAAAGCACTAAATGTGGCACCAAGAGCAATAGCTTGTACTGGTGTTCCAGAAAAATACAAATGATGTAACGTACCAATAATCCCCCAGATAAAAATATACAAGCAGATGTTATTGCAGTAAAACTAGCTGTTTTTACAGATATAATTTCTAATTTAAAGAATATAAAGGCGATTACAACTGTGGCAAATACTTCAAAAAATCCTTCAACCCAAAGGTGAACTAACCACCATCTCCAATAATTAATAACAGGTAAACTACTGTTTTCTCCATATACCAAACCAGAGAAAAAGAACATTCCGATGGCCATTACAGAGATAAGAAGGATAATAAGTAAGTGTTTAGAATCATCATTTTTTCTGATTCCATAAACTACGTGCCTACCCACCATTATCATCCATAACACTAAGCCTACACCTAATAAAATTTGCCAGAACCTACCCAAATCAACATATTCGTATCCTTGATGCCCAAAGAAGAAATTAGTAGTAAGATCAAAGAATTGATGAACACCTAACCATTCTCCTGCCATAGAACCTAGAACAATAATAAGTAGAGCTACAAATAAGAAATTAATACCGTAAATATGTACTTTCATTTCTTTACCACTTACAATTGGTGCTAAGAATAAACCAGTTGCTAACCATGTTGCCGCAATCCAGAATACAGCAAGTTGTGTATGCCAAGTACGTGTTACTACATAAGGTAAGAATTTAGAAAGTTCAAAGCCAAAAAAGCCTTGTCCTTCAACAGTATAATGTACGGTTATAGCACCTAAAACCACCTGTAATGCTATTAGTAAAGAAATTACGATATAGTATTTTAATACTGCTTTTTGTGATGGTACCAATTTAAAACTCTTCATAGGATCAGCCGTTGGCTTTGCAATTCCCTCTTCTCCTTCGTGAGTTTTTAAATAGTAGAACGTTAGAATTCCGATAAATAAGATTAGTAATATAACAGAAAACCCAGACCAAATCATAGAGTCATTTGTTAACGTATTACCAATTAAAGGTTCGTGAGGCCAATTAGAAGTATACGTATAGTCTTGGTCAGGTCTATCTGTACTTGCCGCCCAAGAAGTCCAAAATAAGAATGCATTTAATTGAAAGAGTTTACTTTTATCCGTAAGAACTCCTTTTTGCATTGCATATTTAGCATTCCCATTTTTAAACAATGCAGCATAGTAATTCATGTTTTTCTGAATAGCAGCTAACCTTAATCTGGAAATAGTTATTTCTTTTGTTGAACTGTTGTACGTATTGGTTTTTATAGCTGCCCTTAATTTAACTTGAAGTATTCTTTGATCTACAGCAGGCAATTGCTCATATTCTTTAGCAAACTCTTTTTCCGACCAGTTATTTAGAATATAGATAGCTTCTTTATGTATCCAATCTGCAGACCAATCTGGAGCAACATAACTACCGTGTCCCCAAATAGAGCCCATTTCCATACCTCCAATTGATTCCCATACATTCTGACCAGTTTGAATATCGTCTTTTGTAAAAAGAACTTCACCTGTTTCTTGAACAATTACTTTGTCTGGAATTGGAGGTTGTTTCTGATAGATTTCTGTACCTACCCAAACTAATACTGCAAAAGACAACAGCATTATGCTAGAGAAAATTAACCAAATTTTTTTCATGTTAAGAGTTTATTTAGAGTTGAATAGTACTTTTTGTAGAGTACATAGTTTGTTTATAATGATTTTATCACCTCGACCTTTTTTAGATAGAAACTACCTAAATAAAAGAGTGTTAGTACTTTTGCTACTTCTAGGAATCCAAAAAAAGCATGCATATAACTAGGCGGAACAGCTATATTATTTATAATATTTTGTGCTCTTTCATTTAATTCAGGGAGTATCCAAATTGATTGAATAAAGAGTATAAAAATTGGAAGGGAGAGGTACAAGTATTCTCTTCTACACACAAAAACACTCGGAAATTTAATATGACGGTATAATGTATCGGCAAATAACATAACAGCGAAACATATTTCCACACCATTTAAGGCACTAAATACCAACGTACCAATCCCTAAACCAATTTCTAAAGTTACTCCTGGGGCTTGAAATTTTAACCACGCTTCCATAAAGCTAATGGCACAAACAAACCCAATCCATAAATATATAAGAGCAATATTTATATTTTTCATTCTAAATTATATTAAAAGACCTTTTTATCTTTTATTAAAATAAATTTTTATTTAAAATTGAAGAAGTCTAAACCTATTTCATCAATTAATACTTGAACAGTAGTTGCTTCTAATTTCTTTTTTAAGTTTTCTCTTACTTCAACAAATCGATCATGCATTGGGCAGGGGTTCTCTTTATCGCAACTATTAAACCCTAAGAGACAAGCAGTATATACTTTATCTCCATCAATAATTTTTACAATTTCACTTAAAGATGTACTAGTACAGACTTCTTTATTGATGTAAAAACCACCATACGGCCCTTTAACCGATGTTACAATCTTCTTTTTACTTAGAGATTGCAAAACCTTAGAGGTAAAAGCTTTTGGAGAGTCAATTGCTTCTGCAATTTCGTTAACCCCAACTTTATTACCCTTCGCTGACTCCTTTCCTAAAAAGATGACAGCCTTCAATCCATATTGACAAGCTTTTGAAAACATAACGACACAAATGTAGGTATATTTTTATAAAGGACAAATCTATCCTTTATAGTTTTCTATTGTTAACAATTGATTAAAAAGTTCTATTTTTGGTTTATGAGAAAAATTGAATGTAATTACAACCAAAGAAATTTGATTTGTAAATCAATTTAATTTTTAACATTTTACAAGTGATTATAGACGAGTATTAACTACTTCTTTTTTTAAGACAAAATATAGAGAGCACTTCACCCAAACTATGAAAAAACAAACAACAACAGCCAAAAAGATTTTTAGAGTAGTATTGCTTATTTCTACAATTATTTCCATGTTTTTTGTGCCGTGGGTTTTAGTAAAAGCTTGGATTCCACCCTTACCAGATACCATTCAAGAACAATTAGAAAATAGCCTTGATTATGGTTACGAAGGTATTATTGCTTATGTAGATCAGGCAGGGAAACAACCTCAATACTTTGCAGCGGGTTGGGATAATAGAGAAGAGAAGATTCCTGCAAAACCGAATGCACTTTTTAAAATTGCGAGTATCAGTAAATTATACAATGTTGTTGCAGTTACAAAATTAGTAAAGCAGGGTCGGCTTTCTTTGGATAAAACCATTGTAGATTATTTGCCTGAACTAGATGGTAGAATTGATAATGCGAATGAAATCACCTTAAGGTTAATGGTACAGCATAGAAGTGGGATTCCCAATTTTACAGATGCACCAAATTTTTGGGCTCAACCAACGGCAACTTATGAAGAAAGTCTTGCTTTAATTTTAGATCAACCTGCAAACTTTAAACCTGGAGAAGACTATGAATATTGCAATACAAACTATTTATTGCTTAGTAAAATAATGGACAATGTTTTAGGCTATTCTCATTTCCAGTTTATTCAAGAAGAAGTACTAACGCCTCTTCATTTACAAAATACATTTGCTTCTCTAAATGATGTAGATAGTTTAAACGTAATGAGTGGGTATCATATTGGTTACCCTTACAATTTAAGGGGAAATGAACATGGTATGTTGGCAACTGCAGAAGACGTAGGTGTTTTTTTAAGAGCACTAAACAATGGGGCAGTTTTTAATGATGGAGAACAAGAAATATATTCTTCAATCTATAAATACGAACATGCAGGTTGGGTACCTGGATATCAAAGTTTTGCTAATTATAATAAAGAATTAGATGCTGTTGTAATTGTATTTTACAGTACTACAGATGCTGATTTATTATTTTGGAATTTGTCAGAAATAATAAATAGTAGAATCATTAAGATATTAAAAAGAGATATAGACTGATACTTTAACAAAAGCTTTGTGGCAATTTGTTTTACTATTAAAGGTATGTTTAGTAGATTTCTATCAAAATTAATTATGCATACTTTTACCTTCTAATATGGAAAGTAAATTGAATAAAAAATCTCTCATCAAAAAGAAAAAAATTGATGACAATCGAAAATATCCCAGAACACTATATTCAATCTGATTTATCAGATAAAGAACTTTTGATATATAACCTTCAAATGTCAAAAGAAATTATTAAAACAAAAGTCAACCTCAATATGCATATGTTTAGCTTCTTACAGAAAGGAAGGAAAGAAGTACATTATGCAGACAGAGCTGTAACTGTAAATGAAAAACAATCCATTTTGCTAAGAAAGGGAAATTGTTTGTGGAGTGAATTACTCAATCCAGAAGAAAACTATTTTTGTAAATTACTTTTTTTTACGGAAGAAAGGCTGTCTAAATTTATTAATGAGTATATAGATAAAGGAGCTGAAGAGAACGAAGAAATAGAAGAAACTTTTTTCTGTATTGAAAATGATAATTACCTCACTTCTTACATAGATTCTCTTTTTAATATTAATGAGCCTCAAGCCAAATTAAACGACAAGCTTTTATCAATAAAATTTGATGAGCTTTTAATCTATCTACTAAGAAAATATGGCAAATCATTTGAGAAGTTTTTGATATCTCTTGAAAGTCAGAAAAAGAATTCCTCTTTTAAAGTGAGTATTGAGCAAAATATATTTTCATCCTTAAGTTTAGAAGAAATTGCTTTTCTCTGTAATATGAGCCTATCAACTTTTAAAAGACATTTTAAAGAGGAATACAATATGTCGCCAGGCAAATGGTTAAGAGATAAGCGTTTAGATAAAGCAAAAGAATTGTTGGACAAAGAAAATAAGACACCTTCTGATATCTATTTAGATCTTGGATATCATAATTTATCTAATTTTAGTAATGCGTTTAAGAAGAAATTTGGTGTGAGTCCTACTGAAATAGCTTAAATAGATAATTTTTTACATCTGAACTTTTTTCACAACAGGTCGGACTTTTCTAGTAACTATATGATAAAAAAGATCTAGTATGTTTGCGATGCATTCAGAAACAATAATTATAAATAAAGTAATATGAACATCTCATTAGAAAACTCAGAAAAAATTATTAACGCAGCAAAAGCTAAGTCAGAAGAGTTAGGCGTAAAAATGAACATTGCTGTTGTAGATGGAGGAGCTAATTTAACTGCATTTGCTCGTATGGATGGTGCATGGTTAGGTTCTCTAGATATCTCAATTAAAAAAGCAAAAACAGCTAGATTTTTTGATATGAATACAGGAATAATTGGAGAATTATCTCAACCGGGTGGAGCTCTTTACAATATTGAACATTCAAATAATGGGTTAATTACATTCCCAGGTGGTGTGCCAATCAAATGTCAAGAAACTGGAAATATAATTGGTGCTATTGGTGTAAGTGGTAGTACTGTTGAAGATGATCATGCAGTTGCTATGGCTGGTATTGAAGCATTAGGAAAATAATAAGTACTTTAAAATACTTAGAAAGAGCAATTAGGATAGTATCTTAATTGCTCTTTTTTTTGTCATTACTAATTGTATTTATTAAAGAACATCTTCAATTATATTCTTCAAATTATCAGAAGAGAGTTATAGCTAAAATAGAATTACTTATTATTAGGTTTAAACTGCATTTGTATCTTTAAGATTAGCCAATTATCTATTTTAAACCTAAGGAAGATTCCTATGAATTATCAACGTATTTTAGTATTAATGTGCTCAATAGCATTGTTTTTTTCATGTAATAAGGATGATGAAGAGGTTGTAAGTAAAGAAGAAAACACCTCAACGTTTGGCATAAGACATGATAAAAAATTAGCTGAATACGAAGCTATAACGGCCAATAATAGAAGTGATTTACCCAATTTTGACGCTGTAATACAATTTAGATATAGTTTAGACGGGAGCGATAATCAAGAATATACAGCATCTGGGTCACTAATTGATGAGGAATGGATTTTAACAGCAGCACATAATTTTTATGTACAAGAAACACAATTTAGCCCTGCACGAGCCTCTGGTATTACGGTAAAAGTTGGAAATGATCCCAACAATCCGATTGCCGAATATTCAGTAGCAGAAGTTATTTTACACCCTACATGGTTAACGGGAAATCAAGATTATGGCCACGCAAACGATTTATGTTTAGTTAAACTTTCTACACCAATAACAACTATAACACCCGCTAAATTAGTCAGTAAAAATAGAGAACAACTCGAAAGTGTAGTATGGGTTTGTGGCTTTGGTGATTATTCAAAAAGGGCAGATCAAGATGATAACCTAGATTCTAAAAAACATGCTGTTAGTAATATTTTAGATAGAAAGGTAGCCGGTTTAACTACTTCAGCTAATGGAATTACCTATTCTGGCAGTCTTTTAGCAATTGATTTTGATAACCCAATTGGTACAATTAATTCTTTAGGCGATGATTATATAAGTGAAGATGAACAAATACTTGGCAGTGGCACTAGTAATACTGTAGCACTTGATTTTGAAGGAACGACTGTTAAAGGAGATAGTGGAGGACCACTGTTTATAAATAATAATGGGGTTTGGGAAATAGCTGGTGTTTTATCTGGAGGAGCAACAAAACCAATACCCAATCATACAGATGGCGATTACGGTGATATAAGTATTTTTGTTAGAGTATCTACTTCTTATGATTGGATTATATTGGCAATGCAATAATAAATTTTCAGATTAAAAAATAAAGAGTATTTTTGCTTAAAACTACGAATGAAAACTAACGTATTATATTCTCTAGTAATTCTATCTATCTTTTTTCAAAGTTGTGTCGTTTTATTACCTCATTCAGGAGAACTTGTATCAGCTCAGCCAATAGAAATCCCAACATATAGAGATAGTACAGAGTATACTTTAAATGGCTCTCTCAGTTTTTCTAAAGGGAATGGAAGAGGTCATTATTATGGTGAAAATGGAAGTTTACAGTACGTTGATAATGTGTTTGATCATCAATCTTTATTTGGAAATTTATCATATTCAAAAGTAGCTAAATATCATCATATAGGTGTAGGGACAAGTTTTTATGTAGGTCAATTAAATTTAAATAGTTTACAAGATTTTGTGGGATCTGTAGAAAATAAATACGCTTTAAGAAAAGTTATAGATAACGGTTTACCAGATTATTCAAATAATATTGGGAATATACCGAGTGCAACTAGTTATTATGGTGGTGGGTTTAATTTTAATTTAGGTTTTCAAATCCCTACTAAATATGTCAACTTCAGAATTATTAATTATCAGTTCAATGTATATTGGGATGGAGGGGAATATGATAATATTAGAGATAAAATACATACTTTAATAACTCAAGGAATTGATGAATTATATATTCCTAAATCTAATGCTGTGTTTATTGATCATATGTTTTACTCAGAATTAGATTTTAAAATTAGTAAATCTCTAGCTATGCATTTAAAAATGGGTTTAGGAAGCTCAAGTTACACAGATGAGTACTCTCCTATAGCTATAATGAGTACATTGATAGGAGGTAGTGTATTGTACAAAAGGTTTAACATATCATATAATAATCGAATTATAAACTCATTTAATGTTTCATCAATTACAATGGGATATAGAATAAAGTGAATGTGTTTAATATAGTATTAGTGTTTCTATTTTAATAAAAAACTCTTGAAAACCAACTTTAAAGAAATGATTACATTAAAAAGAACAAACTCTACAGATATAGACTTTCAAAATTTAGTACTTCAACTAGATAAAGATTTAGCAATTAGAAATGGTGATACAAATGATTTTTTTGCTAAGTACAATACAACAGATCAAATTAAAAATGTAATTGTCGCCTATTACAATGATATACCAGTAGGTTGTGGTGCAATGAAAGAATATGCATTATCTGTTATGGAAATGAAAAGAATGTACGTTGTACCAGAAATGCGTGGAAAAAAAGTGGCTGTTTTACTTTTTGATGATTTAGAAAATTGGGCAGAAGAATTGGGTTACAAAAAATGTATTTTAGAAACAGGTGATAAAATGCCCGAGGCTATTGGCCTATATAAAAAAAGAATGTATAAAGTAATATCAAATTATGGTCAGTATGAAGAAGTAGAAAGTAGTATATGCTTTGAAAAGATTTTATAGGTGAATGATGAATTTAGTTGTATTCATCATTCTACCTTTTATATATTATGATTTATATTGATTACTTTACTTCTGTTCCTTTAAATTTTATACGCTTGTCATTGATATTTACCAACTCATTTAGTTCATAAATATTTCGGTAGCCATATCCATATAAATTGATAAAAACAGGAACATTCAAGGCCAACATTATAGGTTTTTTGTTTGATAGAATCTGATTTTCCACAACATCTGGTCTTGGTTTTGCTACCTTAGACATAAAATCTACCTGATCGCCAATAAAGTTATTGTTACAATAAATTAGAATAATTGTGTTTGGATCTGGAATTAACTGCCATAAACTTTCTTGCGTATAATCTGCAAAAGTTAAGTTAACCGCACCTTTTAAGTGTTTTCTATCGTACCTAAATTTAGAACGACTGTCGAGAATAATTACATTCTTTTCTTTACTCATCTCAAGAAACTTGTCTAAACTAATAAGGCGTTCCTCGCGGTAAGGCTCAACTTCTTCAACTAATGTTTTAAAATCTGAATAACTAGCCAAAGATGCCTCATATTTAATTGACAAGGTCTGTCCAAAAACTAAATTAAAAGGAAGAAATAAAAATGTAATGAATAGATATTTTAGCATGTGTGTATAGTGTTTAGGATATTGAATTTAAATCAAATGATATTTTAAATATACAAAATAAGCAGCAAGTAAAAACAAGATGCCTATTTCTATCACTTACTTACAATAATTTCCACATTCTCATTTCTCTACTTTTTCAAACTCGATTTAAACTATGTTCTTATTTTATCGCTCCTTATCAATTTATTCTTTCTTTATCTAGTGCTACATTTTATCATTTGATGGAAACAAATAAGGGTTCTCATTTTCAATAAAAAAAGTATATTAACACTCGTTAGTAATTTTTGAAATGATTTTGAAAAGCGAATTTTGATAGAATTCACCATTATTAAAAGCGCATTTTTATCAACTAAATATTTTATAATCAGCAGCTTATTGATTTATGTTTTTTTCACAATTGTAACCGTAACATACGCTGTTTAACTACCGTATTACTAGCCATCTCAATAGTTTTGAGCATCATTTAAAAAGAATAAAAAGTTTAGACTATTTAATATGATATCAACTGAAATAATAGTTTAGAAAAATAAATACAATGGAAATAATTGGAAGAAGTGACAAAGTGGATTTTCCTGATTTATACTTGGAAGACCTTGCTGTGAAAATAGATACAGGTGCTTATACTTCATCAATCCACTGTCATGATATAAAAGAAATAGAAATTAAAGGTATAAAATTTCTTCATTTTAAAACACTTGACCCAGGGTATTTAAAATACCAAAACAAAGTAATTGAAGTAAAGGAATATACAGAAAAGAATATTAAAAGTTCTTTTGGGGAGGTTGAGAAACGATTTATAATAAAGACTCAAGTTATTCTTTTTAATAAGAAATACCCAATTGAATTATCGCTTTCTAACAGAAGTGAAATGAAGTTTCCTGTATTAATAGGAAGGAAATTTTTAAACAAAAAATTTATGGTGGATACGTCCAAAAAAGATGAATCATTCCATTTAAAAAATAATTTAACTGAATAAAATAATAATATGAAAATTGCAATTCTTTCTAGAAACACTAATTTATATTCTACTAAACGTTTAGTAGAAGCTGCCGAAGAGTTAGGACATGAAGCCATAGTTGTAGACCATTTAAAGTGTACAATAGAATTAGAAAAGAAAAACCCAAGAGTATTTTATAATGGTAAATACCTAGACAATATAGATGCTATAATTCCAAGAGTTGGTTCTTCTGTAACCTTTTATGGTACTGCTGTAGTACGTCAGTTCGAGATGATGAATGTTTTTTCGGCAGTTGGTTCTCAGGCATTGACCGATTCAAGAGATAAACTTAGAAGTTTGCAAATTTTGGCTAAAGCTGGTGTGGGGTTACCTAAAACTGTGTTTACTAACTATGCTAAAGATGTAGACCATGTGATCGAATCTGTGGGTGGTGCTCCGTTAATCCTTAAACTTTTAGAAGGTACACAAGGGTTAGGTGTTGTGTTAGCAGAAACAAAGAATGCTGCAAGTTCTGTAATAGAAGCTTTTAATGGTCTAAAAGCAAGAGTTATTGCTCAGCAATTTATTAAAGAATCTGGAGGGGCAGACATTCGTGTTTTTGTGGTAGACGGACGTGTAATTGGAGCAATGAAACGCCAAGGTAAAGAGGGCGAATTCCGTTCTAACCTTCATAGAGGAGGTAGCGCACAGTTAATTGAGTTATCTAATGAAGAAGAACTTACAGCATTAAAAGCTACAAAAGCAATGGGACTTGGAGTAGCAGGGGTAGATATGTTACAATCTACAAATGGCCCGTTGGTTTTAGAAGTCAATTCTTCTCCTGGATTAGAGGGAATAGAAAATGCGACGAAAATTGATATTGCAAAAGAAATTATTAAATACTTAGAAAGAAATGTCTAAAGATAAATTTGTCCTTTTAGGAACGGAAATCCCAAAAGGGAAAAGTGCTGTACTTGAGTTAGAAGTAGCAAAATTACATACTAGTAATAGTTTAAAAGTACCTGTAATTGTAGAACGAGGAAAAGAAGATGGACCTGTTTTATTGTTGTTAGGTGGAGTGCATGGAAACGAATCGAATGGTGTTGCAATTGTTCGAGATGTTATCAGAAAAAAATACAATGTACCAAAGAGAGGTACTATAATTTGTATTCCTGTTTTTAATGTTTTTGGGTACTTAAATCTAACAAGAGAATTTCCTGATGGAAGAGATTTAAACCGTATGTTCCCAGGGTCTAGTAAAGGTTCTTTAGCAAGTCAGTTTGCGTATAAGTTTACCAAAGAGATTGCCCCATTTGTAGACTATGTTTTAGACTTTCATACTGGTGGTGCTGATAGAAGTAACTACCCTAATGTTAGGTGTAATATTAACGATGAAAAGCAGCTTAGTTTAGCAGAGGTTTTTGGTGCTCCATTTCTAATGCATTCTAAATATATAGCACATTCAATAAGAGAAACAGTACATAAATTAGGGAAGACAATTATTTTATTTGAAGGGGGTAAATCATTACAATTGGATAAATCTGTAATAGATTGTGGTGTAACTGGTGCTCTAAATGTCATGAAGCATTTAAAGATGCAGGATGGCGACGTACAAGTAAATTCAGATACTATTGTAATAGAGAAAAGTAAATGGATAAGAGCTTCTTATTCTGGCATATTTGAATCTGCTGTTGAAAACGGTCAGAAAGTAACTAAGAAAATGCTTTTAGGTAGAATATCAGACCCGTTTGGTAAATTTGAAAAGAAAATATATGCACCTTTTGATTGTTATATTTTTGGCTTAAATACAGCACCTAATGTATATAAAGGTGATGCTATTTTTCATGTAAGCGTTAATAAATAGTGGAATAATCCATAGGATAACCTCTCGAATTATAGTAAAATTATAATTAAGGGGTTACCTTTTTTTCGTTCAAATAGAGAGCTTACTTTTAAAGACGAATGGTATTATCTACCTTAATACGTATCTAAGCAAGATATACTCCTATAAAACAAAAAGAGGTTACCACAGTATGATAACCTCTTCCAACGTATGAAATGAAATGAATTCTTTACTAACTATTTTATCACTATTATTTTATAAGATTGAAAATGAGTCTGAATATAATTTGCCGTCTATTTCTAGTTCAGCTACATAAACACCAGCTGGTAACTGATTTAATTCATATTTTTTTGGCTTCTGCTAAAAACTTGTTTGAATAAAGAATTTCGCCATTTTCTTTTTTAAGGCGCATCTTTACAAAACCTTTAACATTCTTTTCAAGAAGTAAGAAAAGGGCTTCATCTTTTACAGAAATACGAAATTTATCTTGATTAGAAGTAAGCGAATAATTAAGCATAATGGATGTTTTTGAAGGAGTCACAAAAAACTCTCTTTGCATTATTTTATCTTCAAAACTCATTCTGAAAATAAAATTTCCTTCAGGTAAAGATTTTAGGTTTATATCTTCTACTATACGTCCTGTTCCTATAATTTTCTTTTCGTAAAAAACATCACCTTTCTTATTCGTAATTCTAAAGTTTATTTCCTCTCCATCTAAATCATTAAATATTAAACTAACGTCTTTTCCATTTAAAGATGATTTAAAGAAATATGATATGCCATTATATGGTAAATAATAAATTGTAGAGGCATAGGATGTTATAGTAAAAAAGAATAATAGTACGAAAGCACTTAGTTTGATTAAATTTTTCATGGTAGTATATGTTTTAATAATTGAGAGCGTGTTTAAATTGTAATTGATCTTTTTGCTGTTGATCATGTTACAAATGTAGGGGAAGTATTTTTCTTTAAAGATGCCGATCAGCAAGTAAATACAATCTTTTATACCATAAAATTAACTGCTATTTCGCAGTTTTTAAATTAATAAAATTGCAAAGAAACTGATATTCAATTATAAATATTGAAATAATAGATAGATTTTGTTTAAATGTATAAACAACATTATATATTCACTTATTGTGTGTTCTATTGTATAGGGTAAAGTATACTACGCTGTGACAGGTTTTTTAATCACAGTAAATACATTGTTTTTTATCAAAAATTAATCAAATTAGGTAGAATAATTACAAATTATTTTCTTTGCCCATAAACTTTTTATACTCCTCTAATCTTTCTGTTTTTGGTGCTTCATCAAAAAAGCGAGCCCCTTTTCCAATTCTATTCTGATCGCCAAGTTCAATTCTAGCCTCTTCCATCGCTGCTAATAGTACCTTCACTTTTTCTGGATATTGCTCGGCTACATTGTTCTTTTCTTCTTTATCTCTTAACAGGTGAAAAAGCTGTATCTCATCCACTCCATCAATTTTTCTTTTGGCCCATTTCATAAACTTGGGCTTTGCTGGACGAGGAAGAACCAGCTTCCATTCTTTATCTCTTATAGCATGTAAATGCGTGTATGCGTAGTAATAAAAATACTGTCTCTCACTTTTTTCTTCGTTTAAAATCACATTAGAGATGTCAATTCCATCAATAGTTAATGTTTCAGGAAGCTTACTTTGAGAAAGTTTTGAAAAAGTAGGGAAGAAGTCTAGCGTAGTTAAAAGCTCTGTATTTGTAGTACCTTCATTTAATTTCCCTTTCCATTGCATTATACAAGGAACACGAACACCGCCTTCCCAAGTTTGTGTTTTATTGCCTCTAAGTGGGTAAGCACTTCCTCCATGGTCACCAATTTTATCTTCAATCCAAGGCCCATTATCAGATGTAAAGATAACGAGTGTGTTTTCTTCTAAACCTTCTTCCTTTAGCGTTTTTAATATTTCCCCAACACTCCAATCTAACTCTTCAATTACATCTCCATAAAAACCATCTTCAGATTTTCCTCTAAACTTTTTTGATGCTCCCAACGGGACATGAGGCATGTTATGTGCTAAATACAAAAAGAAAGGTTTGTCTTTGTTCTTTTTAATAAATGATGTTGCTTTTTTAGTATACATACCCGTTAATAACCCCATTTCTTCTACTGTATTTATTTTCATAACCGTATCGGTATTATTAAGAAGCGATGCTCTAAACTTGGGATTATCCTCAATAAGTTTTGTGTTTCCATTGTACTTCGGCGTTCCAAAAAAGTAATCAAATCCTTGCTCCAAAGGCATTTGACCTTCTTCTTCTCCTGCGTGCCATTTACCTATAATAGCAGAAACATACCCTTTGGGTTTTAGTACTTCTGCAATGGTGATTTCTTTAGGATGAAGTTTTGTATGAAAGTTTTTTTTATTCTGAGGTTCTCCAATTCGTATAGGATAACTTCCTGTTAAAAGTGCAGCTCTGGAAGGTCCACAAAGAGGTTGTGCATAAAAATTAGTAAACTTAATCCCTTCACTTGCCATCTGATTTAAATTGGGTGTCTTTATTCGTGGAGCACCATAGGGCTCAATATCATTGTAGCCAAGGTCGTCTGTAAAGATCAAGACAATGTTTGGCTTTTTAGGTGACTCATTAGAAACAAAGGTATTCTTATTGCATCCCAAAAAGATAAATAGACAGCCGATAAAAAGGCAAGTGTTTTTCATTTTGTATTGCTAATTTATTGAATTGATGACTTATTTAAATTTATACGTAAATTCTCTTCTGATGCAGCATTCCAATAGCCACATTCCAATTGAAAAAAGACAGAAGTATACGGAATAGCCAAGTCTGTTTTAATTATTAATACATTGAATAATTTTGCAGATGTATCTAACTCACGAATAATATCTTCGTGTAATTTCCTTGTCACTGATTTACCATCTAATAACTTATTTAATGCTGTTCTGTAACTTTTTATTCCTTTTGCAGCAGGTTCTGCAACAAACGCCATTTCTTTGTCTACAAAAATATTTGCATCCACATGTTTTGCTTCTTTAATTAATTGCTGTACGTATTCTACTGCTTCTAATTGCGTAGCATTAATAGTAATTGTTTTAATGGCAGGGTTACTTTGTTGCGGGTATGCAGCATCTGCAATAACAATCCAATTTCTGTGGCCAAATACTTTTAAGGTATTTTTCACTTCTGCTTTCCAATCATAAATTTCTTCATCCTCTTCACAAACAACGGTGTTACAAGAACAAATTAAAGAGAAAAGTAGGACGAATGTTGTTAGCTTTTTTATCATAAATTTCTTTTTTAAAGACTTTAAATATACTACCCCAAGAGGACTCTCTAAGAGTAGTATATTTAAATTATAGTGTATTTCTTAATCTAAAAGTTAAAGGCGATGTAGGTGTAACCAGTTTAGGAGACCTAAAAGATTTCTTCTGTTTATCACCAATTTGTATTGTTTTAAATGCTACTTCACCATACTTCACATTTAAAGTGATAGCATACTCGTTACCCTCTTTTTCAACCAAAAAATTGCCCCAAGCACTACCGTTAGCCCAGAAGTAATTTCCTTCTTTTTCTATGAACTGAATAGATTTATCAACCCCTGAATAATGGAAATCACTTTCAGCTAAAATACCTGCCCAAGATGCCATTGCTCTTGCATAATGATGCCCGCATTCGGCTTCATCAAACGGATTTCTTTTTTGACCATCATAACGGTCACGGATATTTTTAATGGTACTTAAACCCTCTACTTCCATACCTTCGTACAACATGCCAACAGCAGCAGTATATTCAAAACCAGTCATCACCTCTGCCCAATAAGGAAAAGGAACTCTTGGTCTACCACCTTTAGGCCAGCTTGCCATTAAAAGTGCTTTTTCATTGCCTATAGTGTACGAACGCATATTATTAAAATGCTCAAACATATCTTCTTTCTGATTGTATTTAAGAATACTTTCTAAAGTTGTTTTCACATTTTCTTCTCTAACTAAGTACCCTAAACCGAGTGTATGTGCCATATATTGCCCCACTAACTGATCTACTAAACAACCAGAAGCTAACTGATAAAAAGGATCGTCTAAGTCTAACCCATTTCTACGGTATCCTTCAATTAAACCTTTAGGAATATCAGCTTTAGAAGCAGGCATTTGGATTTTATGCTCATAATATTCACCATTAAAAAGATGAGTATCTGTCCATTCAGAACCATAATCAAAAAGCTGTGTACACTTCTTAGCAAATGCTTTATCATTTACTTGCTTTGCCATTTTTTCTGCTGCTTTAAGTGCTCCTAAATACCAAATTTGCATTTGAGGGTTAGGACCATAATACTCCACATCCATAGTATTGTGCTGTACACCTTCCATAACACCATCTTGGTCTCCATCCCAACCATTTTCAATCCATGCATACGAAAGTGCAAGCTTTACCTTAGGCCACCATTTTTCTAAAAAAGCATCGTCTCCAGATAATTGCCATTCGCGATAGAATTTCATAATAGTACCCATCTGCCCATCAGCTGCAGCTAAACCAATTCCAGAAGCACCTTTTTGTAATGGGAGTTTGGTTCTAAATCCCATGTGTCCGTTATCAGATAAAGCATAATTAAATTCAACTTCTCTCATGCCCATTGCCAAATCATTAAATAAGAAAGGAGTAGCCTGTTCGTAATTCCAAACATGGGTACAAGAACCAAAGCAAGAGCCTTTTCTATCCATAATTCCTTCCCACCCAAACATTTTACCATCTTCAATTCTAAAAACAGTCTGAGAACGCAAAGTGCTTATATTAAACAAAGCAGCTTCTTTAATCTGTGCTGAGTAAGTACTATTTACAAAAGTAGTTACAAAATCTAATGTTTGATTAGTAAGTAAAGGCAGCTGATCAACTTCTTTAGTAATTACATCCCATGCATCTGTATATTGTGTAGCATAGTAGTTTTTCAATTTCTCTTTAGACCAAGCATAACGGTTAGGGAAGTTCCAAGTAAGGTAAAAAGTAAATGTTTTTTTCTCACCAGCTTTCAACGTTTTTTTAACGGCTAAAGAAGCCAAAGGGTCAGGGTCAATCTGCTTTTCTTTTTCAACTAACAGACCATTTTTACTAAATTCATCCCAGAAATTTAAAGTACTATTGTACCAATCATTTTTAACTGAACTCGTACGATAAGTAATTTTACTATTTGGATCATTTGGTGTAGAAATCGCAAAAGTACCCCAAGCGGCATCGTTTTTATCTACAGAATCAGAATACATATAAATACCTTTTAGTTGATCAGATTCACGGTATTCATTTTTATTGTATTTCTCCCCTTTAGGAATAAAATCTCCTTTCCAATCTGAAGTGAAATTACTTCCATCTTTTCCAATAAAGTTTCTGATATTACCAGATATAGCTACTTCAATTTCTTCAGCACTTGTATTTTCAACTTCGTAGTTAAGAATTGCAATTGGTATACCCGATGCATCAGAATTAGTAGGAATTAAAGGATTATACCCTACAATTTTCACTTTAACAGGCATTGTTTTATCAGATAGATTTACAATACCAAACGGGTAAGAAGTTTCGAAAGAAGCATTTCTAAAACGAGGAAATCCATGATGGTTTACCGAACGTCCTTCGTAATGTTGGTAGTCGGCAAAATCAATAGGACCAAGTAAAGCTTTAGTATTAGCCGCTACATTTTTCTTTTTTGTATAAATGGCAAAGAACGGAGCATCGTTACCTGTAGTTACAGTACTGTATCCTTTTGCGGGTACATTCATTACCTCCCAGTCTTTCAAAGCACCATTTCCACCAAGAGAAACAGTACCCGTTCCAATACCTCCAATTGGCAGTGCAATACGGTGTAAATGGTTTTGGTCGTAACTTTTTAGAATAGGGATACGCTCACTTAAAAGTTGTTCTTGTGCTTGTATTCCTTTAGGGAAAAGTATTGCAATTATGAGTAGTATAGTGTTAAAAAATTTGTTCATCGTTTTATGTTTTATTATACCTAAATAGAGATTGATATAGGCTTTTACCATTAATAATAGTTCCTCATTTTTGATAGTACTATTTACTTAAAATTTATGTGGATTGGGATTTTTAGGTTTAGAATTAGTAGCAGTAATAATTCAAAAAATTAATTGTTGGGTATCTCAATTCTTTAGGATTAGTTTTTTAGAAGGAGAGTGTTAGTGTGTTGGGGTTTGAAGTGAATAAAAAGAAAAAACCAAATATTATATTCGAATGGCTATAGAAGAGGGTTTATTGTTAATTCTTTTGGTTTAAGTTAAAAACTTAAATAATAATAGAGTTCGCAGTGATACCTGCCGGCTTACGACGAAGAACAATATAAGGACTAATAGATTATAGTTTTTTAATATACTATCAACAAGCTAAACCAATTAGTTCAAAAGAAGCTTAGTAGATATTTTTTAGAAATTCGACTTGTATGTAACTATTTGTTAGTCAGATGGTAAGTAGTTCTTGTTAATACTTTATAATGATTTCACAGAAAAATGATTTTAGTCTCACGTTATTTGATATTTTTAATTTATTGGGATAAATTAAGTTTGAAATCAAAGCTAAAACCTAAACTATGGATCGTTACATTTTCTTCTCTGTATTTATTTTAAATGCAATATTTTGGAAATATTTCTTTCATGATTTTTTTGATAAAGTTGATAGTTTTGACCAGTATAATTTTACTAGTAAAACTATATTATTATTCACTCTACCTTATTTATTGGTCTCATAAATGGGTTTAAAACCCTGCACTTTCAGTGCAGAACTTTAGTATTTCGAAAAAATCTACTACATTCTGAGTATTATGACACATGAGTATAGAAAAGGTCATCATACAGTGACTAGGTTGACCGTCCATATAGTTTTTGCGACTAAATATCGTTATCAAGTTCTAGAAGGAGATATTCAAAAACGATGTAGATCTCTTCTCATTCAAATTTGTGAAGCAGAAGGTATTGAGATCCTAAAAGGAGTTGTAAGTAAAGATCATGTTCATATCCATATAGAGTACCCTCCGACTAAAAGTCTTAGTGATATTTTGAAACGTATGAAAGGTCGAACTTCAAGGTTACTTCAACAAGAATATCCTAGTTTAGGAAAAAGGTATTGGGGTAAGCATTTTTGGGCAGGAGGTTACGGCGCTTGGAGTACAGGTAACATTACAGACGAAATGGTCAACGACTATTTAGAACATCATAGGAGCGATATGGACGATAATTCCAACTTCATGTTGGAATAAGAGGAAGTGAGCGTAGGACTTTCAGTCCTACCCCCAAACCTCTGCACTTTCAGTGCAGAGTGGTTTAGTTTCAATAGGGGTAATGCTTTTCCTAAAAGTGGATATTAGTAATACAAGTGAATTGATTACAATTATTATCTTATATATCACATCATATTTTACAAGATATTTAATAGTGGGAAATGTTAATTAAACAATTCAAGAAAAGTATTGAAGATTCAGTTATGAAAGGTATATTTTCTGGGTTATTTACGTTTTCAATATCTTTTTCTTTTATAGAGTACCTTAGAGCAGATGGTTTTAGTATAATTGAGGCATCTTTTTTACCAATTCTACCAGGTATAATTACTTTTATATGTATACTTTTTTTTAATACTTTTTTATTAAATAGGAGTAATAAATTCTTAGAGAATAAGAATACTTTAAAGCCTTACTTATCAATTTTAATTGTATTATTTTTTAACATAATAATTTATTTAACGATAGACATTATTATGTTTAACTTCGATGATTCTCTTCCTAAAGATTTTGCAGCTTCTTTACTCAAAATTGCTGAGAATAATAATGAATCATTAGATGGAATTATAGAATTTTCAGAATTACCGTTCTCAATACAAAATTTGATAGCAACATTTATTTTTGCATTCATTGCTTCTGTAATTTCACTTTTTTTCGTTAAAAAGAATGGTAATTTAATTTAAGAACAGAACTGTTATTTTTAATAAGGAGCAAATTAAGATTATGAAGATATTACAATAAAAAAGAATAACCCCTTACTTAATTATTAAATAAGGGGTTATTCTGTATTACAAATGTATACTACTAATACGTATTCTGCTCTAAACCCTCAATCTGCTCTACTTCTAAAGCAGGTTTTGGAAGGTGTCCGTAGTTTTGATTAATGTGAGGGTATTCACCACCTTTCACTTCAACAATTAATTCTTTACGAACAAGGTCAAACCATCTTTTTTCTTCAAAAGCAAGTTCCCAAGCACGTTCATCAATTACTGCTTTATCAAAACTATCTTTAGCAAGACCAGATAAATCTACAGTTTTATTAGGTGTATTTACATCTAATTTTAAAGCTCTTCTACGTACTTTATTAATTGCAGTGTATGCTTCACCTGTAGGTCCATTTACTTGGTTTTCAGCTTCAGCAAATATTAATAAAATATCAGCATATCTCATATGTACATAAGAAGCATGACCTTCTTCATTTACTCCTGTTAAATCTGTACCTTCATATGATATAATTGAAGAACCTGCATCTCTATATTTAGCTACATAAGGTTCTGCAACATCAGTAGGGAACGAAGTACCGTCAGGCCAGCTTGTAGTAAAAGAAACATCTTTTCTGTAACCATCAGGGAAGTTATTGTAGAACGTTGCTTCACTAAAGAAATCACCCCAACCTAGTTCTTTTGGATGTCTTGATGCATGGTGGTAGAAAGATGAACCTGGGTTTGGCCATCCACCACTTGTAACACCTTTAAAAGTAAAGATAAATTCAGAGTTTGTAATGCCGTTATCTGCAATCCATAGATCTTTAAAATCTGCTTCTAATTTATACGGGCTACCATTTATTACTTCTTTTGCTTTCTCTGCAGCTAATCTATAAGCGTCTGCATCTTTTAAAGGCCATCCACCCATTGTTAAATAGACTTTAGACAATAAAGATTTTGCTGCCCAACTTGTCGGTCTAATTCTCTCTGGGAAAGCAGTAGGTAAAGTACCTTCAGCATCCAATAAGTCTTGTACAATTGCATCGTAAACATCAGCAACAGGAGATTGACCAATAACGTCTGCGTTTGCTCTGTTTTCTGTTGTGATAATTGGAACTTCACCAAACCACTGTGTTAGTGTAAAGTAAGAGTTTGCTCTCCAAAACTTTGCCTGACCAATTAATTGAGCTTTCTTCTCATCGTTTACCGCACTTGTTGTTTCTAAATTAGAAATCAAGATGTTAGCATTGTTGATTACCGCATAATGTGTACCCCAAAGGTTAGAAACGTGCCCACTGTTTGGATTGTAATTAAAGCGATCAAACTGAAGGAAAGCATCGTGTGGTGCAGTGGCAATATCGTCTGCCATAGCCCCAGGAATTTGGAATAACCCCCAGTTAAAAGCATATCCACCCCAAGATTGCCACATTGGTGATAACATACCATTTAACCCAGCTTGGAAATCACTTTCTGTTTTATAAAAACTATCTGGAGCTAAAATACCGATAGGTTCTTCTTCTAAACTTACACATGCATTAAGCGCTACTACAGATAATGCTGTTAGGGCTGTGTTTTTTAAATAACTATATAAATTTCTCATTGTTGTTTCTTAGAATGTTACGTTTAAACCTAAAGTATATGATTTTTGAGATGGGTAAGAAGCCATGTCTATACCACCCCATGTATCTGTACCTGTACTAGCTTCAGGCTCATATCCAGAGTAATTCGTAAAAGTGAAAAGGTTAGTACCGTTTACATAAAGTCTTGCAGAACCAATACCTAATTTGGAAACCATCTCGTTAGAGAATGTGTAACCTAAGTTGATTGCTTTGATTCTGATATAAGAAGCATCTTCTAACCAACGACTAGAGTTTGTCATAGAGAACGCATCATAACCTTTGAACGAAGGAACGTCTGTATCTTGATTACTTTCAGACCATCTGTTTAAGATTCTAGTACTTGTAGCATCACCATCAGAGTTTGTAATTTCTGATCTTACACGGCTTAAATTCCAAGTATCTTTTCCTTGTACACCTTGTATAAATACTGTAAAATCAAATCCTTTATAAGTGAATGTGTTATTCCATCCGAAAGTAAAATCAGGATGTCCATTTCCGATGTTCACAATGTCTTCGTCATCAATTACACCATCACCATTCTGATCTACATATTTTGGAGCACCAGGGAAGAATGCAACACCACCAGAAGTTACATTAGCAGCTTCAGTTTCTTCTGCAGAAGACCAAACACCTGCATATTCATATCCTCTAAAGACGCCCATTGGCTGTCCTTCTTCTAACCAAACAACGTTATTAAAACCAGGTAGACCACCACCGTTTCCGATTGGCATTTCTTCAATATCACCACCTAAATCAATTACTTTATTTCTGTTTCTACTGAAAGTGAATCCTGTATTCCATTCAAAATCACCATTTACAATAGGAGTAGCACCAATGTAAAGTTCAATACCTTTGTTTTCTACTTTACCGATGTTTCTTAAAACATTAGAACTACCAGAAGTTTTAGGTAGAGGAGCATACTGTAATAAATCTTCCGTTAACTTGTTGTAATAATCAAAAGTTGCTTGGATTTTACCACCAAAAAATTCAACATCAAAACCAATGTTTGATTGTGTAGTTGTTTCCCATTTTAAATCTGGGTTAGCAGCAGAAGTTGCAATAGCTACACCTGAACTTAAACCCATACCATCAATTGGAAATTGAGCAGAAGCACCTGTTTTTAGTCTTGGTAAAGTAGTATAAGGAGCAATTGCTTGATTACCTACCTGACCCCAGCTACCTCTAATTTTTAAATTAGTAACCGTTTCGCTCGATTGTAAGAATGCTTCGTTCGTTACATTCCAACCTAAAGCAACAGAAGGGAAGAAAGCTCTTTTATTGTTAGCTCCAAAAACCGACGAACCATCTGATCTAGCTGTTACAGTTAATAAGTATTTGCTATCGTAGTTGTAATTTACACGACCCATATAAGACAACAATGTTCTTTTTGATCTACTAGATGAAGGAGCAATAAATTCAGCACCCATTTGAAGACCATTATAACCACCCGCATTTAAAAGTTCACCTCTTGCTCCACTAGAAGACCAATTGCGTTCTTCGTATTGTTGCTCTATAACACCTGTTAGATTAAGGTTATGCTTATTAAAGCTCTTTGTGTATTGCAACATGTTTGTGTTTTGCAACGTCATTGTTCTGCCTACACCAATACCTGCTGTTTCTTGACCAATATTTTGGTATATTTTAGAATTATTGAAGTAATTGTTTTCAAAATCACTTTGGTTATAACCACCCATGATATTTAAAGACAGCCCATCAATAATTTTATAATTAACATCTCCGTTAATAGATAATTTATTTGTGTAATTATCTCTTACTGGCTCTACTGCTAATGCTTTAGGGTTACCTGTTGCAACAGGACCATATCCGCCACCTGGTAAAGAATAATTTCCTTCATCATCATATACAGGCTTTGTAGGTGCCCAAACTTGTGCAGCAAAAATAGGACTATCTGTAAAGCTATTTTGCGTAGTCGGGTGGTCTACTTCTCTTGCAATGTATGAGTTCAAGTTTAAGTTTAATTTCTCACTTAGTTTAAAACTCAAGTTAGGGCGAATAGAGAAACGGTTAAAAGAAGAATTCTCCACTACACCTTGTTGATCTACATATTCACCAGAGATATTATAGTTTAAAGTTTCGCTAGAACCACTAATTCCTAAGTGATGGTTTTGCGTAAATCCATTTCTATAAATTTCGTCTTGCCAATCTGTTCCACCGTTTGTCTTGAAACCATTAATATCTTCTTGAGTAAAGATGTCGTTCCCGCCTAATTCTGTTCTGTTTGCATTAACAGTTTCTGCATAATCAGCAGCATTCATTAAGTCAATTTTTTTACCAACTTGTTGTACCTGTACAAAACCGTTATAGCTTATTGTTGGTTTTTTATCTTTACTACCATTTTTTGTAGTGATAAGAATTACACCGTTAGCACCTTTAGAACCATAAATTGCAGTAGCAGAAGCATCTTTTAATACTTCAATAGATTCGATATCGTTAGGGTTAATCTGGTTTAATGATACACCAGACTGAAAACCATCAAGAACAATTAAAGGATTGTTACCACCAACAATAGAGTTAGAACCTCTAATTCGAATAGAAGTATGGCCATTAGGAGCAGAGTTGTTGTTTTGAACATCAACACCAGCTATACGTCCTTGCAATGCTTGGTCAGCTCTTGCAACAGGTAAAGTTTTAAGGTCTTCATTTTTTATTGATCCTACAGAACCAGTAACGTCAGACTTTTTTACAGTACCGTAACCAACTACAACCACTTCTTCTAAATCTAGAAGGTCTGTTTGCATGCTGATATTAATTGTAGATTGATTTGCTACAGCAATCTCTTGCGGAAGCATACCAATAAATGTGATTTTTAAAGTAGCATCTTCAGGAACATTTAAGAGAGAGTACAGACCTTCAAAATCTGTAGTTGTTCCAGTTGTTGTTCCTTTTATAGTAACATTTACACCAGGTAGAGGAGTACCTTGCTCGTCTTTTACAACACCTTGAATTTGACTTTGAGCAAAAGCTCCCAAAGAAAGGGTAAGTTGTAAAAACAATAGTAATAAGTAATGTCTTATTTTATTCATATTTTGCTTATTAAAAAATTTGAAAAAGTAAATAGTTTAAAGAATACTTAGTAGAATGAGAGATTGCATTTTTCTATTCGTCTAATTAGAAAAATCTAGATCTCGGCCGTATACAAATGTATTTTAGTTTTAAGCGTTATAGTTACACAATCAAAACAAAGGGTTGCACAATCTCTGCAATGCATGTATTGTGCTATGTTTGTTCAGATTAAATGCTATCTATTTTATAGGATAATAAATGCTTATCCTACTGCGTTTTTTTCCTAGAAAAAAGGGGAGATGAGGTCTAGGAAGCTAAAATTTCGAGTTGTTTTTTTAAGACTTGATTGGTTTAAGCATCTTAGTTTTAGTAGAGATACCATCTAATGCTTTATTGTTGGTTGATAAGATGTATTTATCTATCGCGTTTTATACATCTGTCATTTTTTGAATTATTGATTTTGGAGAAAGAAGATAATGCTGTTAAGTCTATCTGTGGGTGTTCTATTTCTTAAATTAATAGTAGTAGTTGTCAATCAAAAAAATGTGGAGTGAGCTTACATATAATTCATTATCCATATCACCATAATAACAGTTACAGAAACCATTAGATATAGGATTATTTCATAAATAGTCAATACTCTTTTTGCTAAACGTTTTAAAAAACTCATGTTTATAGATTTATGTGAAGAATGCTCTAAATAACATTTTTGTGGCTTTAAAGGCTGATACACTACATTCAAAAGAAGTACTATCACATATATTGCCTATTCTGTATTACTTATTGTTCTTTTTGAGCTATGAAATCTGAGCTACTTTTTAGACTTTGATGTTTAATAAAAGGAAGTCAATTTTTTAAAGATTTCACCTTCTAAACTATCATAAATATTTTTTTATAACTATGATGATATCACATAAAGTACTAGCAGTCCTGTTTTTTTCTGTTCTATTTACATTCTTCTTTCAATCATCGAATTTAAATGCCCAGAATGATTTTATAACAATAAATCAGCTTGATTTTCCGTCTACTATTAGTAGTCAATCTGTTAACTGTGTGCTTCAGGTACCAAATGGATACCTATTAATTGGTACAGATAATGATTTACTAAAATACGATGGACATGAAATAAGTACAGTACTCCAAAACAATAATATTCGCCACTTGGCAATTGATAAAACGAATACAATTTGGGTGGGTACTATTAATGGGTTGTTTAGTTTAAATATGGAAAGTGCTACACTTAAAAAGGTGGATGAAATTGGAAACCAAAGTATACGCGCTTTACATCTTTCTAAAAAAGGCGAGTTATTAATAGGAACGGAAAATGGTTTACTTATCTACAATTTAAAAGATAAATTAATTAATAAGTATGTACACCACCAGAATTTTAACGAAGGGATTAGCCATAATATAGTAAGGTCAATTTTTGAAGACAAAATGGGCAACCTTTGGATTGGAACAGAAAATAAATTGAACAAATTCAATAGAGCAAAAAATACTTTTACGCATTACAATCTTCAACCGTCTGATATTCCTACGCCTCAGAATAATTTAGTTTTAACTATTAAGTCAACAACCTATAAAAATGAACCTCTTCTTCTAATCGGAACAGAAACAGGTTTGTGCCTATTTAATCCTAAAACAGAAAAATGGAAAACACTTACTACAAATTCTACCAAAGGCAAATTATCGAACAATGTTATTAAGAAGATAGCAATAACAGAAAATCATAAAATATGGTTAGGCACAGATTATGGGCTGAATTTATTTGATATTAACACCAAAACATTCACTTCGTTTTTTCATGAGTTTGGTAAGATTAATACCATCAATGGAAATACAATTCAAACATTATTTTTAGATAATCAGCACAATCTTTGGATTGGTAACCAAGGTGGTCTAAACTCAATCTACAATTCTGCGAATACAATTACCTTTAATAAAATTGATAGGAATGGACCACAGTTACCCGGTGGAATTGGAGTAAATGCAATGTCTGAAGATGCAAAAGGGAATTATTGGATTGCAAGTGATATAGGTTTAATTCAATACATTACTGCAACTAAAAAATATGTGTATTTCTCTCCACCAGAAATATTACATAGAAGAGTATTTGATGTTTATGCTGATCTAAAAGGAATGGTTTGGATTGCGACATCTGGAGGATTGAATACGTACAATATTTATACAGAAAAGATAAAGAGATACATTGCTAAACCTCAAGAGAAAGATCAGTTACACACCAATTATTTATCAAAAGTAACAGGAAATAGCAAAGGAGATATCTGGATAGGAACTGTAAATAAAGGTATTTATAAGGTGGTTCAGAATAACGGAGAGCTTTCTTTTATCAACTTCAGACATGAAGAAGGAAATCCAGATTCTTTACCAGAAGATGGTATAAATACAATGATTTTTGATCAGAATAATAATTTATGGGTATCAACATATACTAAACTAGCAACTTTTAATGCAGTAAAAGGATGTTTTATAAATATAGATAAATTCAGAAAAGAACAAGACCTTACTGAAATTGGAAACATTGTCACGTTATTCTCTGATGAAAAAGCTGTTTTTTTTACAGCGACCAATAAAATATATAAAAAACCTTTAGACAGTAATTATTATTCTTTGTGTGATTCTATGGCTATAGACATGAAATCTATGGTAGTGGTTAATGATAAATTATGGTTTAGTGATACACGAAATTTATATTCTTACGACCTCAAAAAGAAAAATGTATTAAAAGTCCCTACCAAAGAAATAGTGAGGGTTAAATTTAAAGCCAATACTTATTTAGACAGTAAAGGGAAGGTGTTTTTCTTTGGAAAAGAAGGTTTTGTATCATTAGATCCTAATAAAATTTCTTCTTCTATAAAAGATAAACCTGTTGTATTCACAGATCTCAAAATAAACGAAAAATCCTTACTTAATACTGTTGATAATGGAAAGTTTAATAGAGATTTAAATACGATAGAATCTTTAGATTTGGCGTATGATGAAAACAATTTTGAGTTCTCATTTTCATCAATGAACCTCTCCATTGCAGACCCAACAGAATACATGTTTCAGTTAGAAGGATTTGATGATAAATGGCAAATTTTAAACGATAGAAATAGTGTTGCCTATAAAAATCTGAGACCAAAGAAATACACTCTAAAAGTAAAAGCATCTAACGATAATGGTGTTTTTCCAAAAGAATATAGAGAAATTGCTATTACTGTTGCTGCTCCGTTTTGGGCTACAAATTGGGCTTTACTAGTCTATTTTTTACTCATTATAGGTTTTTTAATGCTTGTGAAAAAGATTCTTACAGAGAAACTTCATTATACAAACGATATTAAGTTAGAGAAAATTAAGCTGGAGAAAAGTGAAGAACTGATAGAAATTAAAACTAAGTTTTACAACAATATCACACATGATCTTAAAACACCACTTTCTCTTATTTTAGGACCAACAGAACAATTGATGGCATCAGAAACTGATGAACAGAAGCTGAACACATTAAAAATTATAAAAAGAAATACCAATAAACTACAGCTACAGGTAAATAAAATTCTCGATTTAAGAAAAATAGAGAAAGGGGTAGAAAAACTTAGAATTCAACAATATGATATAGTAAAGTTTAGTCAACGTATTCTATCACAATTTAAAGAGGAAACGATAAATAGGGATATCACTTTAAATTTCACTACCACTATTCCAACATTAGTGATGTGGTTTGATATAGAAAAATTAGAAAATGTATACTATAATTTATTGTCTAATGCTTACAAGTTTACACCAGATAAAGGGGAGATCAATTTATCAATTTCTTACGATGAAAATAGCCCAAATGAGGAGTACATAAAGATTGCCTTAACAGATACAGGAGAGGGGATTCCTAAAGATAAAATTCAACAAGTTTTTGAACGTTTTAATGCAGTAGAAGGTAAAAACTATACCAACCAGAAAGGTTCTGGAATTGGGCTATCTATTGTAAATCAGTATGTAGCATTGCATTCTGGTACTATACAAGTAAAATCTGAGGTAAGTAAAGGATCTACATTTACGCTTTGTTTACCAATAAACAAAGAAACTCTTTCTGATTACGTAGAATCTGATTTGAAACAAATTGAAGAGGCAGAATTAAATGTGGAAAAAAAGCCACTTTCACCAGAATTAATTACTGAGCAAAATACAGATTTACCAATCATACTTATTGTAGAAGATGATATTGATATGAGAGAATTCCTGTCAGGTTCTTTTAAAAACCAATACAAAGTCTTTCTAGCAGAAAATGGAAAAGAAGGATGGAATATTGCAATTCAAGAGGTACCCGATATTATTATTTCGGATGTAATGATGCCAATAATGGATGGGTTTGAATTGTGTCAAAAAGTAAAGGAAAATGTAACCACTAGTCATATTCCATTTATACTATTAACAGCAAAGAGTAGTTCTGCATGTAAATTAATGGGTACCGAATTTGGAGCAGATGATTATATTGAAAAACCCTTCCACTTAGAATACCTTACCACTAAAACAGGACAGTTATTAAACCAAAGAAACCTCTTAAAGAAAACCTATTTACAAGAGGTTATCCTAGAACCAAAAGAAATTGCTGTGCAATCTGTAGACGACAAATTTCTAGTACAGGTAATGAAAATGATTGAGGATAATATTGATAATCCAGACCTGAATGTAAAAATGCTCAGTACAGATTTAAGCATGAGCCACAGTAATTTTTACAGAAAAATTAAAGGGTTAACAGGGCAAACAGCAACAGATTTAATCCGTACAATTCGATTAAAAAGAGCAGCTCAATTATTAGATGCAAATGTCTATAGGGTTAAAGATGTAATGTATCAATCTGGCTTTACGCATAGTTCTTACTTTACAAGAAGTTTTAAAGCGATGTATGGAGTTACGCCAAAAGAATATATGCTAACCAAAAAGAAACTAGAAGTAACTCTTGAAGAATAAACACTTGAGCATTTAAGCTGAAAAGTTTTTTAGTGATACGGATTCTTGAATAATGCTATTAAATGACCTTTTTACGCTTATTAATAAGTGTAAAAAGGTGTTGTTTTGTATGAATGGTTATAGAAAAATCAACCAGGCTATAACTTAAAAGCTATTTTGTATAAAAACCTTTTTGTGATTCTACTTAAAGGTGACCATTAAAAATAGCTGCTATGATAATTAACACAACATAAAACGGAATGAAAAAAACTACAAAATTTGAATGTCTATTAGTACTCCTTTTAGCACTAGTAGCAACTCCCTTCAACACACAAGCCCAAGTCAGCATTAATGTCAACACATCAAGCACAATTGCAAGTAATGTAAGTGACAAGTATGGTATTAACCTCAATGCTGGTGTTGACCATGATGTAGACAGAGCAGCAGGAAGCCGAACACTATCTGCAGCAATCACAGAAACAGGATCCAAACGCCTCCGTTACCCCGGTGGTGAAAAAACGAACTACTTTTTTTGGACCGCAGACCCTATGGATCCAGATCCAACAACCAATTATTGGACGGGAAGTTATGCCGATGGTGCTCGGACTACTTTAAACTTTGATGAGTTCATGACTTTATGTCAAGAAACGGGTGCTGAAGCTCACGTTAATGTGGCCTTGAGTATTTGGGACACAGTTACGTTAAATAAAACAATGGCTGCCGAATGGGTAAGATATTCTAACGTTACAAAAGGATACAATGTAAAGTATTGGGAAATTGGCAATGAAATGTGGCATAATTCTAAACAAACTCAATGGGCCAAATTTCCTCTTAATGTAAATTCTTTAGCAGCAAAAGTAATTGAATACTCAAATGCAATGAAAGCTGTTGATCCTACTATCCAAATTGGTGTTAGTTGGAAGGCACATGAAGCACAACAATTAATTAACCTTTGTGGTGATGCACTCGATTTTATTGCAATTAGTAATTATACTAATGGTGGTGGAACTTCTTATACGAATTATAAAAATGGTACAAATGTAGATCTTCTAAAAGTAGATGAAAGTTTAACGTTACCTACTGTCATTTCAGAATTTAATCAAGCAGATTGGACTGATAGCGGATGGGACCTATCTAACAATACAGGTAAAGGTTTAATCAACTTTGATTTAATTGGTCAAATTTTACAAAGTTCAAAAACGGCTTATGGTTGTTTATGGAATACGAGATGGTACCCTGATGAAAATGGTGTTTATGGAGGTTTGAAGTGGGATGCTGTCGATAATCAAAATAACTTGACAGCAGTGGCACAGCCTTTAGCATTATGGGAGAAATTTATTAAAGATGATCTAGTACAAATCTCTAGTGGAACTACTTCAGTAGTTGCTTATGCTGCCTACGATAAAAATAATGGAGACTTAAACGTTATTTTGATCAATAAAGCAACCTCATCATTAAATATTGATCTTGGTATTACGTCTTTGAATAACTATGCAATTGGAAATGTTTGGCAATTTAAAGGTAACGACGAATGGGATACTGCACCAACATTAGCACAACTTTCAGCTGCTTCTGTAGTAAATGATGCCATTACTTATACACTACCTTCTACTTCTATTACGGTATTTTCTATGGCAGCCGATAACCCGAATGCTTTAGTGTCACCTGTAGAAGGAGGTCTTTATACAACCAACGGAATAGATTTTGAATTTAACACTTCGTCTGCTACAGAATACATTTATGTTTACGATCAAAATTGGCAAGAAATAGCGGCATTATCTGCACCAAACTTCTCGTTTAATTATGAGCCATCAACTTCAGGTAATGCAACTTTTCATTTTGAATACAACGATGCAAACTGGACTAATATTGGAAATGGAAATGTAAATGTTACGATAGAACAAGGTACACCATCTGAAACTATTGATGTATCAAAAACTTACTACATGGTGAGTCCTACCCATAATTTAAAAATTGGAGCAAATGGTGCAGAAGATGCCTTTACAACTTCTTTATCTGCTACTGACCAAACGGTACAATGGCAATTGTCGGAATCTACAACAGAAGGATATTACTATATAGATTGCCTTGGTGGTGGTGGAAAACCTCGTATTCGTACAGATCAATCTACTGTTGCAGATATGCAAGCAGCAACTTCTAAAGGCGATTGGACAAAATGGTTATTAGAAGAAGTGGCGGGAACATCGTATTACAAATTAACAACAAGAGGAGGTACTAATCCACGCCTCAAAGTAACATCAAATGGAGTGGTTGAAATGTCAACAATTGCTTCAGGAGGTACAAATACCTACATTTCTTTTGAAGAAGTAGGTGGAGGATCGAGTACAATTGCTGTTTCTGGTATTCAAGTCTCAAATCAAAATGGAGTAATGTACACAGGAAATACGGTACAACTTACAGCTACTTTGACACCTTCTAATGCTACAAATCAGAATAAAAATTGGAGCAGTAGTAATGCCGCAGTTGCAACAGTAAATGGCAGTGGTCTTGTAACAACTGTTGGTGTTGGAACGGCAAATATTACAGTAACGGCAGTAGATGGAGGGTTTTCTGCAACAACAACAATAACCGTTTACAATCAAGTAAATGCATTAATTACACCAGTAGAAGGAGGTACTTACAGCAGTATTAGTCCGCTAGAATTTATCTTTACTACAGCAGCAAACACACAATATATTTATGTATATGATGCTAATTGGAATGAGGTAGCCTTTTTAACAGCACCAAATTTTACATTTACACACACACCTACTATTACTGGAAATACAAAATTTCACCATCAGTATAGAGATGCTAGTTGGGGTAATATGGGAGATGATGCTATTGTGAATGTAAACATTTCTACAAGTGGAACTAGAATGAGTGCAAATGGTGAAGAAAGTGCATTTAATATTGATGTATTCCCTAATCCATCATCTGATTTTGTTACGATAAAAAGTTCGAATACAGAAAGTGAAGTCTCGTTGATAATGTACAATACAACAGGACAGCCTTTACTATCAGACACATTTATTGGTAGCTATAATTTATCAGTAACTGATTTAAATAAAGGAGTTTATATCCTTTTAATTACAGATCAGTCGGGTAATCAAGAACAAGTGAAATTGTTGGTAGAATAAATTTTATTTTTCTCTTATAACCATTGAATATTTCAGTGGTTATAAGAGTTTTATTTAGTAACAAAATTACTTAAAAAAGTATGATAAAAATAACTATTAC
This sequence comes from Flammeovirga pectinis, assembly GCF_003970675.1. Taxonomy (GTDB): domain Bacteria; phylum Bacteroidota; class Bacteroidia; order Cytophagales; family Flammeovirgaceae; genus Flammeovirga; species Flammeovirga pectinis. Next base: position 199,402 of record NZ_CP034563.1, on the reverse strand, counting down.
ACTACTCCTACTATCAATTTGGGCAATTTTTCCAGCTTTTGCTCAAGTACAAATCTCCATTGACAGTTATCAAAAAAAACACACTATTCACCCCATGATTCAAGGGCATGGATTGGTTTACTCTGAAGAAGCTGATTCTATTTATGCCGATGGCTCAGTAGCACAACTTTACCAAGATATTGGTGCTGGCTTTTTACGTTGGCCCGGAGGTACTGTTGCTACAATGTACCATTGGAATGATCTTTCTGGTGTTGGATGGGTTGACAATTGGAATCCCAATTACAACAGAAGTTCAGATGCTGATCCTTCAGAATACATGGATTTGGATGAATACATCACACTGACAAATACAGCAGGTACAGAACCAATGCTAGGCATCAATATGAGTTCAGGTTTAGAATGGGACCGTGAAGAAGAAGCCCTACAAGAAGCAATGGATATGATTCAGTATTGCATAGATCAAAACTTTGATGTAAGGTATTTTTACCTCGATAATGAGACCTATCATCATGGCAATGGTTACAATAAAGATGCTAACGGAAATGGTGGTGAATGGACTCCCTCTTTATATGCACAGCAAGTAAATATCTATGCTGAAGCGATAAAAGCCCTTGTTCCTAATGCTAAATTAATTGCAAATTGGACAGACAAAGTACGTACAAATACAGCTAATTACACAACTATTATCAATTTATGCGGACATAATATTGATTACATTGATGTGCATTGGTATTGGAAATGGGGTATAGCAACATGGGAGGCATGGAAAGAAAAAACACCTATGCAAAATGAAACAGAATGGTATGATGGAGGAACATTTGTAGAAGAAATTGAATTCTTTAATAACCTCGCGGCTTCTCTTGGTAAACCACATATTAAGTTGGCGGCACTAGAGTGGAATGTTGCACCAGGAGATTACAATCATAACCCTACTCACACTCAGTTTAGAAATACTTTGATTCAAGCTGAAATGCAAATGCAATTTATGCAAGGTGGTATTGAATTGGCCTCAATGTGGACTACCCAATGGAGTGGTAGCTCAACTTCAGATTTTCAGGCACTATTAAATTCAGATGATAATTATACTGCAAGTCCTTCTGCTAAAATGTTTGAACTTTATAAACATGCTATTGATGGAGATCTAGTACAAAGTAGTTCTTCAGATGGAAAAATAATGAATGCTACAATTATTAAAGAAAATAAAGCATATATCTATCTTTTAAATAAAAATGACACAGACAAAAACGCGGAATTTACCATCGATGGAAATACCATTTTATCAGTGCATGAATCTGTAAGATTTGATGATCCAGGTGAGATTTCAAATATCAGTTTATGGCAGGGTACTTCTGGAAGTTATCAAGCAACATTAAGAGCAAATACACTCACAATGGTCGTTTTTAATTTAGAAGAACAAGCAGAAACAAATGGGTTAATTAATGGTGATTTTGAAAATGGATTAAACAATTGGACACTTTGGAATAACCCGACTACAAGTACTGATGCATTTGAAGGAAATAGTGCTTTCAAAATGGTTGACAAAGGTTCTGCTTATCAATGGGTAACTGTTTCTCCTTCTACAACTTATACACTTTCTGCTTATGTAAAAACTTCTGATGCTAGTAAAAGAGTAGTGCTAGGAGTTGCCAATGAGGAAAATGTAAATATTGATACAAAAGATATTTATGATACAGAATACACCCTTCAAAATATTATGTTTACTACTGATCAAAATACACGTTCAGTAAAAGTATGGACTTGGCAACCACCAAGTGATGGAGCTAGTGTTTTTGTGGATCAAATGGTTTTAAAAAGAACATCATATGTCTTAAATGCTGACTTTGAAAAGGGTTTATTGAACTGGGATTATTATGGAGGAACGACAACAGAAACTGCAACTCCTTTTGAAGGTACAACTTCTTTGAAAATAGATGGCACAGGTGGAACTAGTCAATTTTTCAAAACCAAAGCAAATACTACTTATGAAATAACATTTTATGCCAAAGTAGAAGATCCTAGTCTGTCTGCAAGATTACACGTTAAGAATTCCGCTGGATCTAAATACTTTGAGCAACATATCTATGATACAGAATTCACTCAATACAGTATCAAATTTACGACAGATGCCAATGATGAAGATTCAAAAATTGGATTTTGGAGACCAAAAGATGCTAACGGAGGAGCATGGCTAGATAATGTAAGCATTCAAGAAATTGGAAATGGTTCTCGACTAAACCAACAAATTGAAAGTACAAATGTAAAAGTATATCCTAACCCTTCTTCTGATTTTGTTACGATAAAAAGTTCGAATACAGAAAGTAAAGTCTCGTTGATAATGTACAATACAACAGGACAGCCTTTACTATCAGACACATTTATTGGTAACTACACTTTATCAGTAACTAACTTAAATAAAGGAGTTTATATCCTTTTAATTACAGATCAGTCGGGTAATCAAGAACAAGTGAAATTGTTGGTGGAATAATCTACTATCAATAAAAAAAACACCATAAGCTCACAATTAAACTTGTGGGCTTATGGTGTTTTATACTGAAATGAATATAATGTATTTTAAAATATATTATTGCACTTTGTTGGTATCTAATAAATACCCCATCATTACAGAGCCAATAACCACTCCTATAAGAAATAGTGTATGAACTAATTTTTCATTTGAGTGATAGAAAAGCACTAATTTTTTCATTGTCTTAAATATAGAGTTTTTAAAATGCTATTGTTTATTTAACCAATCTTCTTTTTTCAGTATATATCTTCTGTCTGTACACCCATCATCCTCGTTATAAAATTCTTTAAAAGGGTGGAAGAATTTCTCTAGAATTTTTACTGAACCAATGTTTTTAGTGTCAACATCAGCAGTAACTATATCTAATTCAAAAACTGTGAAACAATACGTGATCATATTTTTGGTTAACTCTGTTCCATATCCTTTACCCCAAAATTTCTTTCTAAAGCGATAGCCAATTTCTCTGTTCTCATCTTCGTTAGTTAGGAAAGCACATAACCCAATTAATTCATCTTTACCGCTTTCATAAACTCCCCATATAACCTTTTCTTTTAATAGAGGAGCAATAGAATAATCAGTAACATTATTAAACCTTTGAATGATTACTTCGGGAGCCAATTTAGGTTGTGGAATAGGGTCTATAATTTCTGGAGCTGACATGAGTTCAATAAAAAAATCCAAATCTTTTTTTGTCACTTGTCTTATCTCGAGTCTTTCTGTTTTAAAAATTATCATGAGATGTAATGGGTTAATAGGTGGTTTAAATGGGAATAAAAGTTTAAATTAAGTAAAATATAGCGTATATCATACCTAAATTAAATCCAGCATGACCTACTACAGCTCCCCAAATCGAATGTGTCCAATTTTTCATTTTGATAAACAGCAAACTAACAATAAACATACTAATTACCCATATTATGGTTGGCATTGGATAAAATTTCCAACTATCATTAATATATAGAATACCAAAATGTGAGATATGAACTAAAGCAAATGATAAACTATCAATTACAGTTGCAAATCGATTTCCTAGAGAATTCGATAGTCCGGTATGAACGAGCCCTCGAAAAAATAATTCTTCTCCTAAAGGGCTAAATATCATTCCTGTTATTGACATTATGATGAACAGTGTCATTTTATCATCAATAGAAATAATGTTAGGTATATTGTAAGATTCTCGAATATATACATACCAATTTTCGTAGGTAACTCCAAATAAATTAATACCGATAAGATAAAGTATATAACTAAATAAGATTCCTATTATAAGGCAAAATAATAATTTGTAATATTTATTAGGAGTACAGACACCAATTTCTTTTAATCCACTTTTATTCAAGAATACAAAGGGAATCAAACCAGAAAGTAACATTATGAGGCCAATTGAAGAATAATTTTGCGTTACATTGGCTTTTAAAACCAAATAAAATCTAGGGATACAAACTAGCAGAAGTAACGATATACTAAACTTCCAATTTAGTTTTAATTTATCACTTAAAAATGGTCTCAGTGGTTCAGCGTTTTTAGTAAGCATAAGTAATAGTTAGTTTATTTTTTTTTAAATTTATATATTTTTAATTGAATTACAAATTTCTTATTTATTGAGTAAGTAGTATATGTAAGTGAAAGTTGATTCAGAACACATGTTAATAAAGTTGCCCTTTTTCATTAGGTGTATGTCTTAAAATTGAACAAAACATATTGAGATGATGAAAAAATTAACTATAGGATTATTATTATTAGCGGCTATTTCTTGTAACAAAAAAGACGATGAAATAAAGCCTAAAGTAGAAGAAGTTAAAACAGAAGCTTTAATTGTAAAAGCTAATGTTGATAAAGATTCAAAATCAAAAAGTGATAGTTCAAAAACGAAAGAGGTTAAAAAAGATATATCAAAAGGAAGTACAAAAGTTACTCCCACAACTGTAGTTAAAAAGTCACCACCAAAATCAACACCTACTACTGATAAGAGTAAAAAAGCAACTAAACCTACAACAGGAGTGGTTAATAATGGAAATATTGCAGCAACACCTCTTACAAATTCTATTGTTGAAGTTTCTTCAGGTGGAGTAACGATAAAGATTAATAATGTAAATAATTATTCAGCTTCTCATTTGCAGACTATTGCAGACGAATATTCTAAGTTAGTAAGGGAGTATAAAAAAGCAGAAAATGATTTTAATGTAAGAGAAGCTCAACTTTCTCAAGATATTACTCAAAATAAAAAAGATATACTTAAATGGGATGCAGAAATACTTAAACTTGTAAAAGAGGAGTCTATTTTGGTAAAAGAAATTGAAGCTTTAAACAATAAGTTGAGAAAATTAAGTAGTGGTACAATAGAATATTCGAACCTAAAGACTTCTCTTACTACTAAAGAAGGAAGTTTCAATTGGGGATTTAAAAGTAGATTATTCTATCACGATAAAATACAAAAAGTAAAATTAATTATAGGCAAAGACGAGCAAGATTTAGGTACTATAAAAAATCACTTAGCTACTAAGAAGAGAAGCATAGAAAATCATATTCTTGTTAACAATATTATTCAACCTTAATACTTAAAAACTCCGTTTCATAACATTAAAGTTATGAAACGGCGTTTTTCTTATTTACAAAATTTAAAGCTGTGCTCCATACTTAAATAGTCCATTTTCGAAATTACCCTCACAGGCAATCAATAATTTTTCTTTTAAGGCTTTTAACCTTTTCGGGTATTTGTTTGCGAGATTCTCTTTTTCGCCAAAATCATTAGGTAAATAATAGAGTTCAAATGCCTTTTTTTGTAAATGAGTTCTTAGTTTCCATCCTTCATTTGTAACAAGCGTAGGGCCTGTAAACGATGAATAGACAATGAAATCGTGGTTTTCTTTTCCTTTTTCACCTAATAGAGCATCATAAAAAGAAACACCATCAGTTGTATATTTTTTATTATATCCCGTTAATTCTGCTATTGTTGGTAGAATATCGTAATTGGCTGTAAGACGTTGGGAAGTACTCCCTTCAGGAATTTTATTTGGCCATTTTATAATTAAAGGAACATGAATACCACCTTCTAGGTTACTTCTTTTTAAACCCGCTCTACCACCATTTCCATCAAAAACATCACCACTTAAAGTACTGTAATATTTTCTGTCAAAATCATCAAATTGTTCGTTTGTTACTTTATTGGTATACGGTTTTTCAACTCTTCCTTTTTTACTGTAATAGATTTCGTGCCCATTGTCTGCCGTGAAAATTACAATGGTATTCTCTTCTAAACCTGTCTCTTCTAATTTTTTCATGATTTGTCCAACATTATCATCCAATAATTTTACCATAGAAGCATATTCTTTTTCTATTTGAGTTAGACGGTCATCATTTACAAAATCAGGATGAACTTTAGGTATAGCAACAGGTCCGTGTGGTAATTGCGTAGGGAAATAAAGCAAGAAAGGATTATCAGCATTATCATCTATAAAACTAAGCACTTTGTCCATAAAATAGTTTTGAGAATAAACACTTTTCCCCTCCATATTCCAACGCTCTTTAAAATGTTCTTCCGTCTCTGGTTCATTAGATTTACCACAATTTAAAATTGTGTTTCCTTCAATTTCTACTATATCACCATTTTCAAAAAGAAAAGGAGGGTAAAAACCATGTGCTCTTACATGATCTAAATAACCTAAATAATAGTCCCAACCGTGCTGCTTCATTTGCTGATTGGTAGTAGAAAACCCCCATTCTAATTTCCCAATTTGAGCAGTTTTATACCCCATTTCTTGAGCAATCTTACCAATAAAAACTTCTTGAGGATTTACTTCACCGAGTTTCTCTTGTAGGGAATTTTCAATAGCTGCCAAATTAGAATTATTGGCATTTATATAAGCTGTTCCTTTCGTGATTTTAAATTCATCTTTATGACAATCATGCAACCCTGTAATTAACGAAGCCCTTGCTGGAGCGCAGAGCATATTAGAATACGCCTGTTCAAAACGTAAACCATCTGTGGCAAGTTTATCTATATTTGGTGTTGTAACAATTTTCTGACCTTCGTGGCCAAGCATGCCAATACCCAAATCATCGGCATAAATAATAATGATATTTGGTTTCTGAGCATTTACAGAATTAATCATTAAAATGAACAGAAAAATGAAGAAGTTAATTTTTTTCATGATACTACAATTCAATCTGTTTGTTTGCTTTTTAGCTATCTAAAATGATGTTTTTAGATATTTACATGAATTTAATTTTCTTTTTTATGAATGATGAACACTAATAGGATAATAGTTATTAGTGTATAAAATACGCTACTATTTGTTAGGAAAGTGATATTTAATTTAAGTGTTTGTGTCCATTTTTTTTTGATTCATCTTCTACATTGTGATCAGTTAACTAACAGTTCTGATGTTATAAAAAAACGAAGAACAATTTTTTACTACTCTTGAATCTTAAAGCAGACTACGAAATAAAACTACTTTATGAGCTACTTATCAAGAGTGTATTTTAAACTGTAAAAAGAAGAAATGCTATGAAAAAAAATTACTTGAAAATTATTACACTCCTACTATTCTTTACGAATGCCCTTTTTGGTGCTACGTTTAATGGAGAGGTTATCGAAGCAGAAAATGAGACGATAACTGGAGACACTAACACTCTTGAGAAAGAATTTGCATCTGGCGGTTCTTATGTCAAGATTAAAAGTACTGTTGGTAACGAAGGGACTATTAATTTTACAATATCAGATGTTGTAGAAGCAGGTTTATATAAGTTACATGTATATGCTTTTAATGGTGGTATAACACAAAGTGTAAATGTAATAGTTAATGGAGGAGCGGCCTCTCAAGAAACAATCCAACCGTCTAACTTTGCTTACGAAGATTATGCAACAGTGAGTCTTATAGATGTGAGTTTAGCCGCAGGAACAAATACAATTTCTATTACTACAAATGATTCTGATTTATCGATTGATAAATTTACAGTAACAGAGCATTACAATATCTTTTATTTTAGTGCAGATGGAGACGATGACGCCAATGATGGTAGCCTTGCTTCTCCGTGGAAAACAATTGAAAAAGCATCTGAAGTTGCACAAAAAGAAACTAGTGGAGGTCTTTTATCTCCAGGTTCTCAATTACTTTTTAGAGCAGGTGATACTTTTGAGGGTAACTTCATGGTAAAATGTTCGGGTACAGCAGCACTACCTATTCATATTAGTAGTTATGGTGTTGGAGAATTGCCAATTATTTCTGGTTCTGGAGCAATTGCAGGAGGCGATTATTTCGAAGCAATTAAGCTATTGAATGTATCTCATATAGTTGTTTCTAAACTTTGGATTAAGAATGACAGACAAAACAATGATCGATTTACATATGGCGAATCAAATAGCTATGGTATTCGTGTAACGGCTAATAAGTGGGGTGGTGTATCGTCTAACTTAGAGTTTAGAGATTTAAAATTTTCTGATATTTTTGGTGTAGGTGTACCTGAAGAATTTAATGATTTAAGCGTAACAGGTCTTCGTTTTGAATCTGATGCCAATGAACCAGATTTAGAAGTGTCTATCAAAAATGTATTAGTAGAAGATTGCTATTTTACTCACCTAGGAAAAGCAGGTGTATGGGCAATCCATAAAGGTTCTGATGTAGTAGGAAATGATACTATCAATAGAAATATGGATTTTATTATTCGTAATAATACATTTACTAAAACGGGTGGATCAGGAGTAATTTTATCTAAAATGTACAATGCATTAGTTGATAATAACGATTTTGATCGCTCAGGTCATAGTATGGCTTCTGAACCTCGTTTAGCAGGTAGAGGCAGTGGTATGTGGGTATTTAAATGTATAAATGTAATTGGTCAGTACAACCGTTCTTATAGTGTCAGAGGTTCTGGTGATTCTTATGGAATGCATATTGATTTTGGTAATAGAAATATTATTTATCAATACAACTATAGTGAAGATAGCGAAGGTGGTTTTGTAGAAGTTTTAGGAGATAACCATAACGTTGCTTACCGTTATAATGTGAGTGTAAACGATGGTTTTAGAACAAATCATGGTAGTACTATTTGGACTTCAGGGTATGTAGGAACAGATAACACACCTGTACCTTCTGATGATGTTTATGTGTACAATAACACTGTTTATTTAGATGCTAATAACGCACCAGACTTCTCTTTATTTAGTGAGGATACTTATATCTATAACAACATTTTTGTACAAACAGGTAGTGGTGTTATGGGAGAAAAAGTAGAAATTGATATTCAGAATAATGGTGAGTTAATTGTAGACAATAACCTTTTTAGAGGGAACATCAATTCAGCTTTTACGAATTTAGATAACTCAGCTTTAAGTGGTAATCCAAGTTTTGTAAATGCAGGAGCAAAAAATATTGAAGGGTATCAAATTTATGAAGGAAGTGTTGTTGTAGATGCTGGTAAAACATTCCCAGAACCTACATTCCCAATGGCAGGGCAGGGTATCTTTAAAGATATTACTGTAGTTGCTTCTCATGATATCTACGGCAATGCAGTTGATCTTACTACTTATCTTCCAAATGTTGGAGCAGATAACAATTACAATAGCGAAATTGATCCATCTGTAATTAGAGTAGAAAGTGTATCAACTTCTCCGCAAAATACAGTGCAATTATTAGAAGGAGCAACACAGCAATTACAAGCTGTAATTCTACCAAATAATGCATCGAATAAAAATGTAACGTGGTTTAGTGCAAACACAGCAGTAGCAACAGTAGATGCCAATGGTTTAGTAACAGCAGTAGCAGAAGGTACTACTTCTATTCAAGTTACAACAGAAGATAAAGGACTTACTGCTAGTGTAACAGTTGCGGTTGGTACAGATGTTATTACAGAAGTATTAAATGGTGATTTCGAAAATGGTTTAACAAACTGGGGAAAATGGGCAGATGCTAATACAGGAAGTTCTTCGCACCACGGTAGCCTTGCTGCTAAACTTACAGGCCCATCATCAATAAGACAATGGGTAAAAGTGAAGCCAAATACTACTTATACGCTATCTGGTTTCGTAAAAGTGGTAGATCCAGAAAATGATAGAGTTGTATTTGGTGTAAACAATGAGAAAGACAATGGTATAGGTAACGTTCAAATTTATGATACGGAATATACTTTACATCAGTTTATGTTTACAACAAGTGCAAGTACAGATTCTGTAAAGGTATTCTTCTGGAGACCAGGAAACGGTGTAGGTAATGCTTTTATAGATGAAATTAAATTAGAAGAAACTGCTTATGTTGTAAATGGTGATTTTGAAAAATCAACAATTGGTTGGATTACTTGGGGGGGTGGTAATATTACTACAACACAAGATAATGGGTCTGCTGCAATGTCTATAAATGGAAATGCAGGTGCAAATCAGGTATTTAAAACTAAAGCATTAACAACGTATGAAATCAGTTTTTATGCTTATGTAGAAGACAATTCTGTGCATGCAAGCTTCTCTTTATCTAACGCAGATGCAGGAAACGCTTATGCTTCAAAATCTATCGTATCTACAGTAAGAACTAAACATACATTCACGTTTACAACTGATGATGTAGAAAATACAAAATTTGGATTTTGGAGATCTAAAAATTCTTCAGGGAATGCTTATTTAGATGATATTACACTTACGGAAGTGACAGGAAGTGGAGCAAGAGTAGCTGCAATTTCAGAAACGGAAGATACATTTACAGTAAGTGTATATCCTAACCCAGCAACTGATCAAGTTACAATTTCTACTCAATCAGTAGGGGTGTCAACAGTTCAGATTTATAATTTGATGGGACAGATGGAGTTGAGTAAATCATTTACATCACAAACAAACGTAGGTGTGAATGTCTTAACAGCTGGTTTGTATGTTGTTGTAATTTCAGATGAGTTTGGAAACAATACATCAACTAAATTATTAGTGAGATAATTCTCAATTTATAGTGATAAAATCACCCAACAAGCCATAAAGAAATTTGTGGGTTGTTGGGTGTTTTTTTATGAAAAAACATTGTCTTTAAACCTACTTTTATCCGTATATACAGATTTATTAAGCGAAATTGGATAGTATTAGTAATACATAATATTTTAAATAATTGTTTATATATGTTAAGTAGATTGTTAAAATATTAAATTTTTTTTTTTTAAATGATTTGTTCCAATTGTATAACATTAAATACAAGATGTTTTTATCTATTTAATCATCTTTTTTTAAGTGATTATTAATGGTTTGTTGCGATTTGTAGATTATGTTAATTTTATTTTAAATTGTGTGGCACAAGACTAAGAACTATAAAGACTAAGAACTATAAATATGCAGATTTTCACAGAACAACTATTCAGAATTATTCTTTTTGAATCTAGAATAAATAAAAAGAATCAATCTATTCATTGGGAAACTATTGAAAGATCTTATGCTAAAAACATTTTTGATAGAAAATCTCTCTTTGGAATCTTAAACGGTAATTTAGGGATTATCCTATTTTTGATTACATATTACAAACATTCAATTGATAAAAAAGAAGTAAGAGAATTAATTGATAAAGGATTACAAGAATGTATTCTTCATTATGAAAACAAAAACTGTAAAATAGGCTTTTATGATGGTATAGGAGGATTGATATTTGTTTTATTAGAAGTTTATAAACTCTTTTCAGAGCAACAATATCTTGATAAAGCTAATAAATTGACAGAAAAGAAAACGAATAAATTTGACTGTATTAAAGTAAATTTAGAAGAAGGATTAGCTGGGTATTTATTATCCTTATTACATCTATATCAAGTTAGTTCTTTAGAATATCTTAAAAATGAAATAATAGAATGCTTAAATGTAATAATTGGAAAAGCAAGGTTTTCTAAAGGAGGTGTTTTTTGGGATGAAGATATGAATTCTTTTGCTCCCGTAATGGGTTTTTTAAAAGGAAATTCAGGTATTATATTTACTTTATTAGAAGTTCAGAAGCAATTTGTGATTGAAGATAAACTTTATAAAAAAATAATTACTGAAGCTATTTTATTTGAAAATACTTATTTTTCAACAGAAAAAGGAAGTTGGGTCAATACGTTGAATTGTGATTATTACTTCGGTGATATATATAAAACAGAAAAAATTTTTAATTCTACAAATGAATTTTCTTTTAAAAAAGGAATTAATTCTCCTTTTTGGGATTTAGGAGATGTTGGCTTTTTGATTTCTAGGAGTAAAGACAGTAATGAATATAAATTAGTAATTGATTCGCTTAATACTTTAGTAGAAAATTATCTACAACAAACACACACACATTCACAAATTGAATTAAATAAAATAGGGGGAGTTATAATTTCGTTATATGCTTTAGGAGAACTAAGTGTTGATTATAATCTAGATTTGATAATAGACACAATATCAAAATCGGATACAGCATCAAGTCATTATCTAAATGAACATATTTCTGATTTATCTTTTTTCAAAGGTATAGTAGGTAAGGGATATTTAATCTTAAAGTTAAAAGAAAGAAATATATCCTCGGTACTCACACCTTTTACAGGTGAAAGGAAAGAGCAAAAAGAATTTCTAGATATTGATGTTTGGGCTGAGATTTTGAAGTGTCAATTAAATAAATTATCGATAAATTTTAAGATTAATAAACCAAAATTAGAGTTGTTCTATGATTTATTTGATGTTTTCTTTAAACAAGAATTTATTGAAAATCAATTTTTACAGGCTAGTTTAATAGAGGAGAAAATAAAGTTTAGATTAAGGTCAAAGGAAGAAAATTGGCTTTATGTAATGGCAAATTATAAAAAAAATAGTCAACAAAATTTTAAGCTTAAGAGTAACGAGAAGATAAAAAGAAAAGATAATTTATTTACTTTTTTTGATAAAATTGATAATAAAAATTATATACTTTTCCCTCACCCAAAGGGCAGTATTCTAAAAAAAGAAATATCATCAATAGATTCATTTCTTCTCAATGAAGTACGCAATAATGCAATTGACTACCATCATTTATTAGAAGTGATGTTACAATCTAATAATTCTTTTCAAAAGATGGAAAAAGAACATCTTGAAAATAGAATCCAAGAACTCCTTAAAAATGGATTTATTGAAAAAGTAAACTAATTATGTTAACTATTATACTAAGAATTTTCCCTCAAGAGAGTCACCTTAATGCAACATTCAAATTCGCTGAAGAATTACAAAAGATGGGGCATAAATTGATTTATGTAGGGACTAAACATATTAAAAATTTAATTATTGAAAATGATTTTGAATTTTATGAAATAGATCAAAAGGAAGATATAATAGAAAAACCAGTGAATCGAAAAGCTGAAAAAAATAAATATAGATATTATCGCAAGTTGTTATCTACTTTGTCTATTGAGCGTGAATCAATGAAAAAGGTTGGTAATGAAATATTAAGTAAAGATTTTTTTGAAAAAATAAATGAAGATTTAAACCCAGATCTTTATTTAGTAGATTCGGTTTATAAAGCCAATATATTACCATTATTGGAAAAAAATATGCCAGTAGCTTTAGTGGAGACTACAGTTTCTACTATTAGAGCAAAGAATAAACCACCTTTATCTTCTTCTATAGTTCCAAAAATTAATAATAAATGGTCGAATGTAAAGGTTAGTTGTAGCTGGATCTTACATAATATAAGACAGAAAAGAATGAATTTATTAATGACTTCTTTTGAGAAATCAATTAAGGAATATATAGATAGAAGTTCTTTAGATGAAAATATTTTAGATAAGAAACGCTATAAATTTCTTGGATTTCATACTGTACCAGAGATTAATACTACCTTTTTTGAATTTGATTTTCCACATCAAAAGAAAGAAAATCACTTCTATGTTGCTCCAAATCAATTAATGAAAAGAAAAAATCTCATTTATGATTATATGTTTGATAATGTGATAGAAATGCATTGTAAAACAAATAATAAACTTGTCTTTTGTTCTTTTGGTACGATGGCATGGAGGTATTATGGGCATGAGCAGTTTTTAGAGAAACTCACTCAAGCTTTTAAAAAAATAAAGGAAGTAACTTTCTTAGTTTGTGTTGAAGATGAAAATCAAAGATTAAAATTAAGGGAAATGATAGATAACGAATCAATTTATTTCTTTAGACGTGTACCACAGGTAGACTTATTAGAAAAGGGAATCGATCTTATGATAGGTCATGGCGGTGTGAATTCTATAAATGAATGTATTTTAACCAACACACCAATGCTTATCTATCCTGGAAGTAAAGAATTAGATCAAATTGGAAATGCATCGAGAGTTGTTTACCATGGGTTAGGAATGAGAGGGACATATTCTGATAGCGTTAAAAAAATAATAAATAAAATAAATCACTTACTAAGTGATAAATCGTTCTCTTATAGTTTAAAAAATCTTAATAAGAATATTAGTACAAGTAATCAATATACTTCTGGAAATGAATTAATTTCTAAGCTAATACCATCAAATTGAATTAATAAAACAATGATAAATTCAATCTTAAAATCGAACAAACTTACTTTCTTTATACTACTCGTTTTTCTGTCTTGGCTCATTCAATTTATATCTAGTGAGTTTCTTTTCACAGAAGATGTTTGGTATTCCACTTATGGAGAACAATTGACAATTGAACAAATTGACGGACTATTGGAATGGAATTTAGAGTATTGGTGGTTTGCATATGTATTAGTACCAATAATATTGGGTATTAAAGTTATACTGATCACTTTAGCCTTAATAATTGGAGCAGTTTTATTTGATATTTCACTCTCCTTTAGTAAAACTATGGGAGTGGTGATAATTGCTGAATATATCTTTCTAATTCCCAGTTTTTTTCAATTGTTTTGGTTTTCAACGATTACAAATGTTACAACTATTACCGATATGGTTTCATTTACACCATGGACATTATGGTATTATTTGGATCATGAAGAACTGATGCAATGGGTAAATTACCCTCTAAATTTGGTTAATCTGTTTGAGTTGTTTTTTATTATTTCCTTGACATTTTTCACGAAAAAATTCTTGGTAGAAGAAGATCAAAATGCTTATAAAATTGTATTATATGGTTACGGCAGTGGACTTTTAACTTGGGCTATTTTTATTTCTTTTTTATCGATCCAATATAGTTAATATGAAAAATAGAAAACTTATAATAATTGTTTCTTTTTTAGGGATTATTTCCTTCTTGACTTATAGCATAATCAAAACATTAAAACAAAAAGGAGAAGTAGAAAATACTATTAAAAAGTTACCTGACTTTTCTTTTCAATCATATCTAGATACAACAGAAGTAATTACTTCTGAAATGTATGTCAATAAAAAAGTGATGATTACATTTTTTAATTCTACATGTCATTTCTGTATTGATGAGATATTCTTATTTCAAAAGAATCAACAAATATTAGAAAAAGAAAAGATTCAAGTTGTGTTGGTCTCTGAAGAACCTGTTGAAGTAGTTCTGGAGTTTATTGAAAAAAGTGAATTGGATCATCTTAATTTTAAATTTTTAAGGGCAAGAGAAAATATGTTTTTTCAAATTTTTGGGTCTAGTTCAGTACCTAATTCATTTTTATACAATAAAGAAGGGAAGCTCAAAAAAAATATTAAAGGGTTGTCAAAATTCACGATGATTACAAAAAGTTTTGAAGATAATGAAGGAAAAATATAAATTGTTTGAAAAGTATCAGGTAACGCAACAAGGCGAATCTGACTGTGGAATAGCCTGTTTACTTAGTATAATAAATTATTATGATGGAGTTTCTATACCTTTAGAAGAACTAAGAGCCTTAAGTGGAACGACAGTAACGGGAACATCCTTACTAGGTCTTTATGAGGCGGCAAATAAATTAGGCTTTAATGCCAATGGGTGTAAGGCAAAGATTGAAAGTTTAAAAGAACATAAAAGTCCTGCTATTTTACATGTTATTCTAAACCAACAGCTACAACATTATATTGTTTTTTATGGTTATAATTCTGAAAATAATAGTTTCATTATAGGTGACCCAGCTCGTGGTATTAAAGTTTATACAGAAGAAGAATTAAGTGAAGTTTGGATATCTAAAACAATTTTAGTGCTTGAAAAGACAGATAAATTTCAACTAAATAAAAATAAGAAGGAGAATAGGAAGAAATGGTTTTTAGATATTATTGATGAAGACAAGAATTATTTAATTTCAGGTGGTTTTTTAGGAGTAATCATCGCAGTATTAGGACTGTCAATGAGTATCTTTTCACAAAGATTAATTGATTATATACTCCCTTCTAATGATCTAACAAAATTAATATTATCAATAGGGCTGTTATTCATATTACTTTCAGTAAGGGTTTTGTTTACATATGTTAGAGGTGTTCTATTATCAAAACATTCAAAGAAATTTAACTCAAAAGTAATTCACTCTTTTTTTAGTAAATTAATGTATTTGCCATTCTCCTTTTTTCAACAAAGAAAAACAGGAGAAATGGTAGCAAGATTAAATGATTCGCAGCGTTTACAACAAGTCGTTACGTATTTTATGACAAGTGTGGTAATTGACGTCTTACTTGTATTTATATCCTTAGTTTATCTATGCTTTTTTAATATTTGGATAGGATTAACTGTTGTAGTATTTATTCCGGTATATGTTTTTGTTGCTTTTAAATATAATAAAAAGGTAATGGATGCACAGCAAGAAGTCATGGAATTGTATGCTCATACGGAAAGTCAATATATTAGTACTGTTCAAGGAATAAAAACGGTAAAAGTGAACCAAAAAGAGGCATTTTTTACAGCTCAGACAAAACAAATATACGACGAGTATCAATCTAGAATTTTTGATTTTTCTAAACTTCAGTTAAAAATAGGAAGTTTTATGGAAAGTTGGAATACTGTATTTTCTGTCGCACTACTTGGTTTGGGGGCTACTATAGTATTTAAAGAAGGTTTGACAACTGGAGAAATGATGGCAATTCTTACAGTAGCTATGAATATTACACCTTCTGTTATCAGAGTTTCTTTATCAAATATAGAATGGAATGAAGCAAAGGTAGCGTTTGATAGAATGTATGAATTTGTAAAGGTTGAAGAGGAAAAACAAAATTCAAATTTAAAAATAGATGAAATTGATGAAATTGATTTCAAAGAGGTTAGTTTTAGATATCCAGGTAAAAAAGAATTGTTGTCAAAGCTGAATTTCAAAGTAAAGAAAGGAGAAATGATTGCTGTGACAGGAGATAGTGGTTCAGGAAAAAGTACTTTATTTAATATACTTCAAAAATTTCAAACAATATCAAGTGGTGAAATTGTGGTAAATGAAACTTCTTTAGATTTAATTTCTAATAAGAATTGGAGGCAATATATTGGCGTAGTAGACCAAAATATAATGTTATTTCCAGGTACTGTTATTGAAAATATTACACTAAGTTCTGAACCTGAGAATTATGAAGCAGCAGTAAACTTTTGTCAAAAAATTGGGTTACATCAACTAATCATGAAACTCCCTCAAGATTATTTAACTATTGTTGGTGAAAATGGGATAAACTTATCTGGTGGACAGAAGCAATTAGTAGCATTAGCAAGAGCTTTATTTAAAAAACCAAAAGTGTTATTACTTGATGAATTTACATCTGCAATGGACTCTTCTATTGAGAAAGAAGTTTTAGAGATTCTAAAAAAGGAAGCTAAAAATAGAATCACTATCCTAGTTTCTCACCATGATGAATTACTTCACTATGTTGATAAGACATATAAAATAGAAAATAATAAAATGCAGACTTTAGCATTGGTATAAGATATTATTGTGCACAAATAATAAGCGGAAGTCGAAAAGCTTGAAAAGAGTAGACACTTGAAAACAAACTTTTATAAATAATGGAAAACCTTAATTTAAATGAAATGGTAATTATTGAAGGTGGTTGTTCTTCAACAACTAATAAGGTAATTGCAACAGCCGGGCTTGTTGCGGGTGTAGCAGCTTTTGCTGGTCCTGTAGGAGCATTAATAGCAGGTCCAACTGCTATTGGTATGGGAATAGCTTCAGTTTACTGTGCATATAGTTAATAGGAAATTAAACCCTACTTTAAATAAGTAGGGTTTATAATTTTTTATAATAATTAATTGTTTTTATGATAAAAATAAAGAATTTAAAGAAAGTATATAATTCACATAAGGTACTAGATATATTAGATATTCATATAAATCCTGGGTCTATATATACTTTGATAGGCAAAAATGGTGAAGGAAAGTCAACTTTATTAAATGCGATATTGGATTTAATTACAATAGATGAAGGTCTTATTACTATTAATGGTAAACCTGTTACGAAATTAACAACTATAGAGAAAAGAAATATAGGTGTACTTCAAGATCAATTAAATTTAATAGAAGAAGTAGATGCCTACACATTTCTAAAATATATAGCTCAGATTTATAAAGTACCTAAAGAAGTTATTGATAAGAGAATACAAGATTTGTTAGACTTATTTTTTGAAGACAAAAACAAGTCATCATTAAATCAACCAATCTTAACTTATTCCACTGGTATGAAAAAGAAAATAGCTTTTTGTGCAGCTGTCATTCATACACCTGATTTATTGATACTAGATGAACCTTTTACGGGGTTAGATTTAGTTTCAGCCAATAATCTGTGCTTATTTTTAAAGAAATATATCAATAATGAACGTTGCATATTTATCTCTTCTCACAATATCAATTATATTGAAAAAATAAGTACAGATATAGGAATATTAATTGATAGTAAAATTACATTTTCAGGAGAATATAGACAATTTATCACAAATCAATCACTCTATGATGAATTATTAAAATGGTTAAATATTGATGTAGAAGAAACTCAATTAAACTTGGATTGGTTATGATTAAGACATTGATTAGTATAAGATT
Source organism: Flammeovirga pectinis (assembly GCF_003970675.1). Lineage (GTDB taxonomy): Bacteria > Bacteroidota > Bacteroidia > Cytophagales > Flammeovirgaceae > Flammeovirga > Flammeovirga pectinis. The sequence continues at coordinate 181,025 of NZ_CP034563.1, read as the reverse complement.
GAAGTTATTGACTCATCAATTAAAAGATGTGGGCATAGTATTAATTACCATAATAGCAATATTTACGACTATAATATACGGAGGTTTGTATAGCCTTTTAACAAAATTAATAATTAATGGAAATACTGAATTTATTAGTTTAAATGAATTCAATATTTTTGTTAACACATTAATAGTAGTTTTTTTTGTTTTTTTTAAAGTTTTTCCAAACTATTCATCATTAAAAAAAGAATTCCCTTCTTATTATCCAATATCTATTTTTGTGAAATATTTATATTCTTTAGTTGTCTATTTTTTCACGCCTCTAATCCTCATAATAACTCTTTTTTATATGTGTATCTGGCTTTTAGGTGCAGAAAATGAATATATCTTAAAAAGCTTAATTCTAATAATGAATGTAATATTCATATTTCGAAATATTCAGTATTTAATTGATTTTAAAAATAACTTATTAAGTTACCTAATAACAGTAATTATAGTATTTCTTATCTTCTTTTTGAAAGATAATTTTTATTGGTGTTTAATAATACTTTCATTTCTAGATGGTTATTACAAGGAATCTATAGCAGAAAATTATTCTCTTATTGTCCAAAATAATAATTATCATTTTCCATTTTTTATTACAATTTTAATAAAAAATAAAACAAGATTAAATACTATATTAGTTGCGTTTTTTATGAAAAGTTTACTAATCACTATCAATATTGTTTTGTATAGAAAAACAGGGAAATATTTTGGCGATAGTGAAGCGTTATTGTGGGTTATACTTTCACCTATTTTTATATTTAATTATCTCCATAATAACTTTTTAATGTTTTTTAAAGACCTATTGTTTAGATCGTACTTATCAAATGGTCAATTTAATCATATTATTCAAATTGGTTCTAGACTTCTTATTTTCCCATTATTTATAGATTTATCATTAACTTTATTAGCAATTTTATTTTTCAAAATTAACTTGGTTAAAATAAGTAGCTTTTATTTATTCTCTTTAATACTAGCATATTCTAGTAGTTTTTTTTGGAGTATTACAATGCCATTATCTATCAAAAGAGTATTTCAGTTAAATGGTACAACTTCCAAAGTTGCTTCTCTTTTTTTAATAATAAGCACATTTTCAATCTATTATTTAACAAAAACAACTCCTCTATATTTGTTAGTTGTTATTATAGTTTTAATTGGAGGATTAATCTTAACCATATCAAAAACTATGTATAAAAAAGGAAAATATAAATTACTTTCTAAGAATTAAAAACTATTGTTTAGTGGATTTTAGTTTAAAAAAATAGTTATATGGTTAATAAGTTGTATTTGTAAAAATAGTAAGCGTAAGTAAGCTTTTAATAAGTTAGACACTTGAAAATAAACTTTTATAAATAATGGAAAATCTTAATTTAAATGAAATGGTAATTATTGAAGGTGGTGTTGGATGCGGTGTTGCTGGAGATATAATGAGTGTAGTTGGAGGAGTTCTAGTAATTGTTTCTTTAACTAATCTTGTAACAGGAGTTGTAGGAGCAGCAGCTTTATCAGGAGGTATTTCATTTGGTATGGCAGGAGCTGGTTGTGGAATTGCTGGAATCATTGGGAATTATGTATAAAAACTATTTTATAAACTTGTTTGCAATGCCGCTTTCAGCGGTATTGCTAACCTATTTTGGCTTTATAAATAGGAGTTTTACTAGTATTTGGTTTCATGGTATCATTTATTGTGGTGTTATCACTCTATGTTTTTGTTTAATATTTTTTTTAAGTAATTATTTTGATGAGACCAGAAGTCGAATTATTGGAGTCACTCCTTACGTGGCTTTATCAATATTATATACTTACAGCATTAATTATTTTTTACTAATTCCGATTGTAATTGCATATTTATTGATATATTTTTTGCATTCGAAGACTAAGAATGTAATAGTTTTAGATTTATCTAAATCAGTTTTGTCTAATTTTATTAAGCGGGCTAGCCTTTTATATAAGATAACCTTAGTTGCCTATATTATTATTTTAGGGATGTTTAATAAATTAGGTTTAGGGCTTTAAAAGATTCACTAAATTATTGAGAAAATAACATGACAAATAAATTTTTAATCTTATTATTTCTTGTCTTCCCATTTTCATTAATGGCACAAACAAGTATAAAACTAAATCTTCAACAAGGAGAAACATATGATCAAAATACGTCAAATTCTGTATCAATAGAGCAGACTGTCAATGGTCAACCAATGTCTATTAATATGGATAATGAAAGTCAAAACACTTTTTTCCTTAAAGAGGTTGAAGGGAATAATTATATATTTGAGATTAAATTCACCTCTCTTGAAGTAGGGTTAGAAATGGGGCCACAACTCCAGACTTTTACATCGGAAGGAGGAGAAGATCCATTTTCTAAAATTCTTAAAGCATTGACCCATCAATCTTTTATAATGACTATCAGTAATAGAGGAGAAGTTATCGGTATTGACAATATGGATGACTTTTGGGAAGGGGTCACTAAAGAGACTCAAGATATTCCAGAAATGCAAAGAAATCAGGTCATTAGTCAATTGAAACAATCCTATGGCAAGGAACAATTGAAATCTAATTATGAGAAGATTTTTTCAATTTATCCTTCCAAACCAGTGAAAAGAAACGAAAAATGGGAAATCAATTCTAAGCTAGTGGGTGCTATGTCTGCTGACATTTCTAGATCTTTTGTATTAGAGAAATTATCAAAAGAGAGTGTAATTATAAAAGGTACTTCAAAAATTAGTACTAACCCTGAAAATAAAGAATTTACCGTAGTGAATGGTATGCCCTCTCGTTTTGAAGGAGGCGGAACAATGACATCTACCTTTAATTTGGATAAAAAAATAGGATGGATTACCTCTGCAACAATTAATCAAGAAATGAAAGGAGTTACAATCCTTCAAGCTCAAGGGCAAGAGATGACTATCCCAATGGTTATTAATTCATTGTCTGTTGTTAAAGAAGGACATGCTTGCTATTCATTAGATTAACTCTCTAGTTTTAAAATGTTTATATCATTCTTACAAGAACCTTTAGAAAACCTTTCTTCACATAAAGTACGTAATGTAACAACTGGCTTAGGTGTATCCTGGGGGTTGTTGATATTAATATTACTTTTAGGCGGTGGAGAAGGGTTGTATAAAGGTATACAAAAACTCTTTTCAGGTTATTCTAAGAATTCTGTTTGGGTATATGGCGGACAAACTTCTATGGCTTATAATGGAGAACCGGAAGGTAAAAATATCACTTTTACAGATGCATATTTAACATCACTCCAATTAAAATACAATGAAATAGAACAACTTGCTTTAGAAGTAAATAAAAACGGATTTACAAAAATATCATATCTCAATAAGCATATACAATGTAATTTGAAAGGTGTAAACAATGATTTCTTTGATCTTAAAAACCTACCATTAAAAAGAGGTAGGTTTTTCAATCCGTTAGATGAAACACAAAAACGAAATGTTTGCATTGTTGGAGGGTATTCTCAAGAATCGTTATTCAAAAATGAAAAAGGAATAGGAAAAGAAATCTATATAGACAATGTTCCTTTTGTAATTATAGGTGAATTGGATAATGATAATTTATTTTCTCAAAATGAAACAAGAAATATCTTTATTCCTTTAGAAACTTTTCAAAGTATTTTTGAAAAAAAAGAAGCATTTTTTTCATTTGGTATTTCATTATCAAGTGCTGTTGAAAGTGATTTTGTTGATAAAGAATTAAAATCTCATTTTTCTAAGACTTTAAGGTTTGATGAAAAAGATACCAATGCTCTCTTCTTACTAGAAGCTAAAGAACAAAAAAAATCTTTTGATGACCTTTTTAAATACCTTAACTTTTTTTTATGGGGAGTAGGAATATCATTACTATTAAGTGGAATGATAAGTATTTGTAATATGATGGTATTAGCTATCAAAGAACGTACAAAGGAATTAGGAATACGAAAAGCATTGGGAGCATCACCAAGAGAATTGTTGATAATGATTGTGACAGAATCCACTTTACTTACACTTTTTTCTGGTGTAATTGGGATATTGTTAGGGGTTATTATAATTGAAATTTTAAATTATTTCATTTTTCATTCTACTGAAAGTAAGATTATAGAAGGGTTAGAAGTGAACCCATTAATTATATTTTTAGCTTTTATATTGTTACTTATTTCAGGTGTTTTTGCCGGGTTTATTCCTGCAAAAAAGGCTATGGATTTAACAGTAGTGAATGCATTAGATGAAGAAAATTAATTAGTATGAAAAGTAAAGCAATAATTTTTTTAATTGTATTTATTGGGGTATTATCTGCTTTTGCATTTAAAAAAAATCAGAAAGAAGATAGGTTGAAAAATAAAGGCATTCATCCTTATTATGCAATTATTAAACATGAAAGAAAACTTTCTGGATATATTGAACCGATGAAAGAAATACATCTTAAACCACAAATTTCGGGTGTAATAGAAAAAATATATATACGTCCTGGTCATCATGTAAAGGTAGGAGATTTAGTGGCAACTCTAAAAGTTATTATAGATCCACTATCATTGGAAGATGCAGAAAATAGAATGAAACTTGTCAAAGATAATTATAATCTAGCCAAAGCAGATTTAGAAAGAAATAAGAAGTTATTTCAAGCTGGAGCTATATCAGAAAGTACTTTTCAAAAAATTGAAAATGAGGAAAAAAAATATAGACAAGAGCTTTATTCAATTAAAAGGAAAATACAATTAATTAAGAAGGGACATATTGATGGTGAAAAGCAAGTTTCAAACCATGTGTATTCTACAATTTCAGGAGTAGTGTTAGATATTCCATTTAAGGAGGGAAGTTATGTAATTGAAACAAATACGTTCAATGAAGGAAGTACTATAGCTACTGTAGCAGATATGAATAAAATGCTATTTAAAGGGTTAATTTCAGAAAATGATATTCAATATCTAAAAGAAGGAATGCATTTTCCAATTTTTATAGGTGCTACTGGAAACCAAGTATTTGATGCCATTTTAACTTATATATCACCAAAAGGTAAATTAATAAATGGTATTTCTAAATTTGAATTCGAAGCTTTAATCCAATATGAACAAAATCAAAAACTTGTCATTAGATCTGGCTATTCTGCTATTGCCAATATCTTAATTGAAGAAACTGATTCGGTTTTAGCAATTAAGGAAGAAATGTTATTCTTCGATGAAAAAGATCAAACTTTTGTATACTTAAACAAAGAAGGTGAAAAAGAAAAAAGATATGTTGAAATAGGAGTATCTAATGGAACAGAAATAGAAATAAAGAATGGATTAACTGAAACGTCATTATTAAAATTATGATTATTCTAGATGGTGTTTATAAGTCTTATCAAACTAATGATAATAAGAATGAAGTGTTAAAAAACATTTCACTTAAAGTAGGTCGATCTGAATTTGTTGCTATTATGGGTTCTTCTGGTTCTGGAAAATCAACTCTTTTAAATATCATTGGCTTATTAGATAACTTAGACTCAGGCTATTTATCATTAAATGGTTTGGAATGTATGAATTTAAACGAAACAGAAAAAGCAAAACTGAGAAATGAATTAATGGGGTTTGTGTTTCAATCATTTCATTTATTACCCAATAAAACAGTTCTTAAAAATATCGAATTAGCATTATTTTATCAAAAAGTAAAAAGCAAGGAAAGAACGCTAAAAGCAAAAGATGTTTTACAAAAAGTAGGTCTATTAGAAAAAGCAGATTCATTACCAAATGAATTATCAGGAGGTCAAAAACAGAGAGTGGCAATTGCTAGAGCTTTAGTTACAAATCCTCCAATTATTTTTGCAGATGAACCAACAGGTGCTTTGGATTCTAAAACATCTCACGAAATTATGAATCTTTTCAAGGGAATTAATGCTAATGGTAAAACTATTTTAATGATCACACATGATAAAACAGTAGCGGGGTATGCTGATAAAATAATTCACTTAGCAGATGGTCATATTTTAATATAATATAATGAAATATTTTAGTACTACTATTTTTATAATTCTTTCAATCTTAAAATTACAAGCTCAAAATCTTTCTTTAAATGATGCGGTTCAAAAAGCTTTAAAAAGTAATTTTGATATAAACATTGAACGTTTGAATGTTGAGGATGCATCTCAATTAAATACTTGGGGTAATGCAGGGAGGTACCCTCAAGCTCAATTGCAAATCGGTAATTCTGCACAGTTTCAATATACAGATCCAGCATCTCCTTTTGCTTTAGAAGGAAAAAGTAGTAATAACACATTAAATGCAGGTTTAAATTTACAATGGGTATTATTTAACGGCTTTAATGTTTCTTTTAAGAAAGAACAACTGAATATGTTAGAGAAACAGGCAAGTTGGCAATTAACATATCAGATGGAAGAACAAATTGAACTTGTTATTCAAGCATACTATATAGTTCAATATGAGAAACAGAAACTAAAAGTTTTAAATCGTATTTTATCTCTATCTAAGGATAAATTAGAAAATTCACGTTTACAAAATAAAGTAGGCTCTGGAAGTAGCTTTGAATTAGCAAGAGATGAAACAACCTTTTATACTGATTCTACAAACTATATAGATCAATTATTAATTTGGGAAAATTCACAAAGAGATTTAAACTATTTTATGGGTGTTGAAAATATTGATATACAGTATGATTTGTTAGACTCATTGAATATAACCCCAAAAAACTTTAATTTTGAACAATTATATTCTACTGCTTTAAAAAATAATACGTCTTTAAACAGGCAAAAGATTGTTGAATATATTCAGGAAAATACTATTAGACAAAAGAAGAATTTAAAAGCACCTTTGTTAGCAGCCGATTTTGGATATTCAGGAAACACAAATTGGTATACAGCTGATATGCCTCAGTTAGAAGGTGGTTTTAAACAAGAAACGAATAGAGGTTTAGGGTTTGGGCCAAATATAGGAGTTACATTATCCTTGCCAATATATAATGGAGGGAAAAATAATAGACAAATTCAATCTGCTATTTTACAAAGAGAAAAAGCTTTTACAGAAAGGAAAAAAATAGAAATTTATCTGAAAAATGAATTTACAAAAGCATTTTTAGCTTATCATAATGAGATAAAGAAAGTAGAGTTAAGTAAAAAAAGTTTAGCTTCAGCAGATAAAAATTTATTGTTAAGTAAAGAACAATTAGAGCAAGGAACGATAACAACATTTGAATTTAGACAAGTTCAAAATAGTTACCTTAATTCTTCATTAAATTTATTTAATTCACAGCTAAGTTTAATTCAATCCCAAATTACTTTGCTTAGAATCTCTGGGAGTTTATTAGATATCAAGTAAAAAATTATCTATTTTTAAAAAAGTCAACTTGTAAATTAAAAGAGCAAACTTATGAAACCACTTATAATAGTACCTATTATACTACTTAGTATTGTCTGTATAGTAATTATATTTCTTGATTTATTTCAGATATTCGAGAATAAATATTTACTAGCATTGAGTTATATATACATTGCATTGCAGTCGTTTTATGTGTTTTTTGTTTTCAAGAAAAAGAACTTTTAAAAGACTTACTTCTCCATAAATCCCCCCATTCTGACCAATTTGTCAGTTTCGTGCTACTAATCGACGAATTTATCCTCTATGTATTTTTATACAATTGCTAATATTGTACTTGTATTAAACAGCAACATAGATTTTTTATGAAACGATTATTACTTTTTAGCCTATTAGCATTTTTAGTCTCTTGTAAAACATCAAAAAATGAGACGACTAAAAACGAGAAAATTAGTCAGCCGAATATCATTTTGATTATGGCAGACGATATGGGTTTTTCTGATCTTGGTTTTATGGGGTCGGGTATTAACACACCGAACATAGACCGATTAGCAAATAACGGAATGGTGTTTAATAACTTTTATAATGCCGGAAGATGTTGCCCTACAAGAGCAACTTTACTAACAGGTTTGTATGCACATAATGCCGACCTTGGTTGGATGACTGCTTCAGATTTTGGGAGACCAGGTTATAGAGGTGCCATCAGTAAAAATAGTGTAACAATTGCACAGGTTCTAAAAAGTGCTGGATATGCCAATTATATCACAGGAAAGTGGCATGTTACTTACGATAATAATATGACAGCCAATGCAGATAATTCAAATTGGCCATTGCAAAGAGGATTTGATGATTACTATGGTATTCTTGCTGGTGGTGGCGGATATTATGATCCAAATACACTAACAAAAGGAAACGAAATTATTGCTCCTTCAGACAATTTTTATCTTACTGAAGCAATCAATACATCAACTATAGATATTCTAGATAATCATTACGCTACTAAAAAAGACCAACCATATTTCTTTTATGTAGCACATTATGCACCGCATAGACCGTTACATGCTTTAAAAGAAGATATAAAAAAGTACAAAGGAAAATTTAGTAAAGGATGGGATCATTTCCGTAAGCAACGTTATGATGTAATGAAAGAAAGTGGCCTTGCAGATGCTTGGGCTTTAAGCGATCGTCCAAAAGATATTCCTGCATGGGATTCGTTATCTGATGAGGAGAAAGCAAAATGGGAGGTGTACATGGAAGTCTATGCCGCACAAATTGATAGAATGGATCAAGGAATTGGTCAGATTGTCAATTACTTAGAGGAGAAAGGAGAGCTAGATAATACAATTATTATGTTCTTATCTGATAATGGAGGAAATGCAGAACCTCAGGGTAAAGATATCCCTTTTGATAAAATGACAGATATTGGTGGAAAAACATTTAACCAGAGCTACAGAAAAAATTGGGCAAACATGAGTAATACTCCTTTCAGGTTATACAAAAGTTCTAACCATGAAGGAGGAATTAGCACACCATTGATTGTACATTGGCCAGAAAAAATAAAACAGGCAGGTATTACAGATCAACAAGGCCATGTACTAGATTTAATGCCCACATTTATGGAACTGGCAGGAGCAGAGTACCCTAAAAATGTTGAAGGAAATTATATTAAACCTTATCAAGGAAAAAGCTTTGTAAGTGCATTAGAAGGCACAACTGCAGCTAGAGGTCCAATGTATTTTGAGCATCAGGCAGATAGAGCAATTATTGATGGGAATTGGAAATTAGTTGCCTTAAAGGCGAATAAGCCTCCTTATAAAGGAAAATGGAAGCTTTATAATTTATCAAAAGATAGAGCAGAAGAACATAATTTAATTGATGAGCACCCAGAAATTGCAGAAAAATTAAAGAAGCAATGGGATAACTGGGCTACGGATAATAATGTTTTACCTCTTGATGGTAGAGGATGGAATCAAAGACTTAAAAGCGACATTAATGCGCAGAAGATATAATCGTTAGATAAATAGAGTGGAATACCCTTTTCATAGATATGAAAGGGGTATTTTTTTGTTTTGTGTTAAAAATCTGAAGATTTACCATCCATTGATCTAGTCATTTTTAATGAAATTGATTAGTGATTAATTGATTATAAAAAATCATTTTTTAGACTTCTTATTATTAAAATCTGACTACACTTATGAACAAATATTACGTTTACTTAGCAGTGCTTTTCTTATTATTTTCCAACATAATAGTGGCAAAAAATACTAGCAAAGCAATGCATACTCAAACTACATCAACCTCTTACTATTTTAGTAACCAAGGTGATGATAGTAACGATGGGAGTATTGACACTCCTTGGAAAACACTAACTAAAGCATCCGAAATAGCTAAACTTTCTAACAAAGGAGGTATTCTAAAGGCAGGTGATAAACTATTATTTAGAAGAGGAGATACTTTTGAAGGTCAGTTGGTAATTTTATGTTCTGGAACAGAAGAAAACCCTATTGAAATAAGTAATTACGGAACAGCATCAGAATTACCAATTTTATCAGGTGCTGGAAATATTCCTACAGGAGATTTTATCGAAGCAGTAAAATTAACCAACACAAGTTATATTACTATGGATGGGCTTTGGATAAAAAATGACAGGAAAAACAAAGGGAACATAACTTGGAATACAAACTCTGCATTTGGGATAAAAGTAATTGCAAATAAGTGGGGTGGTGTACTCACAGGACTTACTTTTAGAAACCTAAAAATTACAGATGTTTTTGCTATTGATATGATAGATTGGGAAGGGAAATTTACCTTAGATTATTATACTGCCAAAGGCATATTTTTTGATGCTGATAAAGACGATATTACAGTTACACCAATAAAAGAAGTAGGTATAGATAATGTACTTATTGAGGATTGCTATTTTTATAATCTTGGCTCAACAGCTATTAGTATTCGCCATTTATCTAATTTACCGTCTTACAATAACCCTGTAGATGAGGAAGAGAGAAACCTTAATTTTGTAGTACGAAATAATCATTTCGAAAAATTAGGTGGAGATGGTGTCGTATTGGCTTCAATTTGTAATGCAATTGTAGAGAAAAACGATTTTATAGATTTAGGTTGGGGCAATCACAAATCATCAACAGATAGATATTATGGTAGAGGAGAAGGTTGTTGGATTTGGGATTCACGAAATATTTTAGTGCAATACAATAAACAATTAAGAGCAAGAGGTTTTGGCGATACCTATGGAGCAGCCGGACATATTGACTTTTATTGTAAAAATGCCATTTTCCAATACAATTATAGTGAAGATACAGAAGGTGGTTTTGTCGAAATTCTAGGCGATTGTTTAAACAGTACGTTCCGCTATAATGTGAGTGTGAACGATGGTTTCAGAGATTTTCATGGATATTCACTTTGGATTGCGGGCTATGTTGGAACAGACAAAGATCCTATTCGTTCGGATAGTAGTTTTATCTATAATAACACGGTGTATATTAATAAGGAGGGCAATACACCCGACATCTTAATTTGGGCAAAAAACACTTATATCTACAACAATATTTTTAAAGTGATGAATGGTGCTGCAATTGGTGCAGATGGTGTTGAAATTGATATTGAAGAAGGAAGTGAATTAATAGTAGATAACAACCTTTTTTACGGAGATATCTCTTCGGATTTTACCAATTTGGATAACAATAAAATAATTGATGAAGATCCAGAATTTGTAAATGAAGGAACAAGTGGAATTGAAGGTTACCAATTAAAAGAAACTAGTGCCGCAATAGATGCTGGTAAAAAGTTTCCAGAGCCAATATTTCCAATGGCGGGGAAAGGAATTTTTAAAAATATAACGCTAAATACAGCTACAGATATTTACGGAAACGAAGTGGATATTACCAACTTAATTTCAAATATTGGAGCAGATAATAACTATAATAGTAAACAAGAAGATCTAAGTGTTACGGGTATTATTATTGAAAATGATATTACTGAAATGGGTATTGGAGAATCGTTTAAAGTGGTGGCAACCGTAGTGCCTTTAAACGCAACAAATACTACTGTAAAATGGGCATCTGATAACTCAGCAATTGCAACTGTAAATCAGGAAGGACTTGTAGAAGGTTTAACGGAAGGCGTAGTGAAAATAACGGCAACTACAGAAGAAGGTAATTTTATAGCTTCGACAACAATTACAGTAAAGAAAGAAGCGATTTTAAGCACACAACCTATCACAAAAGCATTGTTTAAAATGTATCCAAATCCAACATCAGATTATGTAATTTTTGAGGGAAATCAATTAGTAGGTAAACAGCACATAACTATTTGTTCTGCACTTGGAAAAGCTGTGTTTTCTACATCGTTTACAGAACGTTATAAAATGCCTGTAAATCATTTAAACAAAGGCACTTACGTGGTTGTTTTAACGAATGTATCAGGACAAACATATTCTGAAAAACTGATCATAAAGTAATAGGAGATATCAGTAAACCTTATATTATTACTTATGAAAATATTGCATTAGAACCGGAAATAATCACAAATAATGATCAAGTAATTTCTAGTCAAAAATTAATAATCAATTAGAATATCTAACTCTTCATAGTAAGCCTTTCCATTGTAAAAAATGGGAGGGCTTTTTTATTTAGAATGATTTTATAAATGTACTACAAAATGAATAAAGTGTGTATTAATGTAGTAATGTAATTTATGTTAAATAGGTGTTTTTATTTTGTATTTAAAGTATACTTGAATTTTAATAAACTATCAAAAACTAATGGTTAAAATTACACTTACATTTCTTTTTACAATGCTGTTGCCTTGCCTGCTGCAGGCTCAAAATCAAGTAACTTTAAAATCACTTTCTGATTCTACAGAAATAATCTTTATTGGGGAACCGTATCCAGGTGATTATTCAAATTTCATGGAAACCAAAACAAAGTATGTCGACTACCTATCAGAATTAAACAGGTGTGATATGATTCTGTTTGAGGCAGGGTTTTCTGATATGATACATATTAATGATAATGTAGAGAATTTAAAAGATGAAATATACCAAGGTTACACTAGGGAATTTCACGAATTGTTTAAAATAATTCAAGAGAGAAATATACTACTTGGAGGCTTTGATATTAGAGGGTTTGCTCTTGAAACTAAATTTTTTGAATTAATTGAAGAAGGATTACTGACAGAAAAAACAATTGAAGCCTTTGATTTATGGAAAGAGTACTATGCTGATTGTAAACAATCGTGGGGGCTATCTAACAAAATGAAAGTAAGCACCTTCTTGAGGTTAACAACTAGGTTAAATAAGGAAATAGAAAGTAATACATCTCTTACAGAGAAAAGTAGAGCAGATCTTATTCAAATATTAAAAAATACCACTGCTTATGTATTGTATTTAAGGGATGCCGATAATATGAATGGATCGGCTATTAAAGCAAATCAGATGGCAGATAATATTAGGTATCACATAAATAAATACCCAAATAAAAAGGTTGTTATTTTAGGTATGAATTATTCAGGTTTATTAAAGAGTAGTTTTATTGGTGATTTAGAAAAGAATAAGTATCAATCACCAATAGAAAAGATAAAAACCGATTTTAATGTGAAATCAATTCTATTAACAGGACATACTGATTCTAGTGCTGTTCAATCTGTTGAAAATTTCTTTTCTACTAATAATCTGATTGATTCTTTATATACTAGTGAAATTCCTTATGCAACCTATCCTATATCTAGTGCCTTAAATTTTAATGCAATAGAAGAGGCAAATTGGAGTACTATGTCAGATGCAATTGTTTGCTTAAATACTTTGGCTCCATACCATGATATGGAAGAAGATTTTACAGATACTTCTATTAAATTTGAAAGAGTTGTTTTTGATGATACACTAGATAATATAGAGCGAGAAACACATATTTATAAGAAGTTAAAACACAGCGTAGATTATACAGAGGTGAGGGGTGTAGTTAAAGATAAAGAAACAGGAGAACCTATTTCATATACTACAATTGGTAACCCAGAATATAACTTTGCAACTTCTACAAATGAAGATGGGATATTTGTTTTAAAAATTCCTTCAGAATATTTTACATCAAAAAATCAAGTCATATTTTCTTCTTTAGGGTATGAAAAGTTGTACTATAAAATTGAAGATCTGAATACAGAAGAATATTATTTACAACCTACTACAAGAGAATTATCGGGAGTTGTAATTAGAGAAAAAAAATACACGCCAAAAGATGTGTTTAAAAAAGTAAATGCAAACCTTACTAAGAATTATAGTACGCTTCCTTATTCTGAAACAGTGGCTACAAAGTTAATTAAATACGATAGTATTAATGATAAACTTTTACAATTTAAAACGACGATAAAGAGAAATGATAAAGATGGTTATACTTCTAAAAGGAATTACCTCCTAGTAGAAAATTATAATATAGTAGCGTCTTCAATTAATAGTATTGGTGAAAATGGCTTACAAAAATATGAAACTGAAAAAGTAGATTTTAAAATAAAGGTGGGTGGTTGTCACTACAATACTTATAATAAATTTAAAGTATTAAGTCTATTTACCGAGGCAGATTTGATAGAATATAGACGGTATACGGTATTGAATAAACGGAAATTAAATAAATACCAATCAGAAATTTATTATGAGTCTGAAGATAAATTTGAAATTATTGGAGCTATAAAAAATGATCATTTTAATAAAACATTTTCTTGGCCTGATTCAGGAAATTTATTGATGGTAAAGTATGTAATTAACAAGAAAGATTATGCTGTAGAAGAAATAGAATGCATTACTTTTTTAGATAAAAATATAAAACCAAACCCAGAGTACTTTTTTCATTTAAATGATAGTATTAAATACAGAAAGGATATTTTAAAATACAAGAAGATAAATGGGTATTATAAACTCTATTTCAATTCGAGCGTTAATAATTTTACAAAAGGGGGATCTTTCTATGAAATGAAGGTCATTGATTATCATTTAAACCACTTGATAGATTTAAAAAAAATAGACAAGAAATTTTATACCGTTGAAGAAATTGTCGAATAAATAGTATTCATTTTCTTTTCATTAATCAAAACTCCTTACAGTAAATGTGGGGAGTTTTTTTCGTTGTGCTAACACAAATAGATAATGTTAGTGTAATATATACGCTAATAGAGTTCTCGTTGTTAAAAAATTCGAATTTATGTTATTGTGAAGGTTGTTTTGTGTACAATTTCTTCTGCGCATTCCTGTTACTTACACTTATTCAACTATAGGTATATCAATATTTTGTATTGCTATAACCTTATTTAAAGGCGGGAATAGTTACTATTTGAGTTAGGAATCCAACCCTTATTCTAAATTATCATGAAATGAATGAATAGAATATCTCCCGTCAATTTTAATCATTTAATTACTAAGCGCTATGAAGAAAGCATACTTATTTTTCTGGCTTATTTTTATCTCGTTCACACAACTACTCTATGCTACAGAGTTAGACGAGATACTGGAAGCAGAAGCAGCAACCTTAACAGGAACTACCGAAACAGCAACAGGTACTTACGCAAGTGGTGGTACTTATCTTAAACTAAAACAAGCAGACCCAAGTGGTTCTTTACAGTTGTCTATTTCTGATGTTGCCACGGATGGTAATTACAAATTAGAAATTTTCACGTTCAATGGAGGAAACACTACCGATGCAGATTTAACGGTAAATGGGGTAACTTCTGCGATTACTTTGGCTGCTTCTAATTGGGCTTACGAAGGAACTGCAAAAGCAACAATTCTTGATGTAACTTTACAAGCAGGGATTGAAAACATAATCACTTTATCGTCATCTACTAGTACAATTTCTGTAGACAATATTGTGGTTAGAGGAGTGTACAACATTTACTATGTTAGTGCTGACGGTAATGATTCTAATTCTGGTAGTATTGATTCACCATGGAAAACACTAACGAAAGCTACTGAAGCAGTAAAAACGGTGGCTAAAGGTGGACTTTTAAACCCGGGTGATAAACTTCTTTTTAGAAAAGGAGACACTTTTGAAGGACAGTTTGTAATTCTTTGTTCTGGTACGGAAAGCAAACCAATTGAGATTGGTAGCTACGGGACAGGAGAATTACCAATTATTTCTGGTTCAGGTAATATTGCTACTGGTGATTTTATCGAGGCAATTAAAATGACGAACACAAGTTATATCACATTAGATGGTATTTGGGTAAAGAATGACCGTCAGAATATGGGGAATATCACATGGGGAACAAACACTTCTTATGGTATTAAAGTAATAGCAAATAAGTGGGGTGGTATTAGTAAAGGACTTACTTTCCGTAACTTAAAAATTACAGACGTTTTTGGCATCAACATGATTGATTACCAAGGTCTTTTTACTTTAGATTATTACTCTGCAAAAGGTATCTTTTTTGATTCTGACAGAGACGATATCACTGTTACACCAACTAATGAAGTGGGTATTGATGATGTTTTAATTGAAAACTGTTATTTCTATAATTTAGGGTCTACAGCTATCAGTATTCGTCATTTATCTAACTTAGCATCATACAATAATCCTATAGATGAAGAGGAAAGAAACCTCAACTTTGTAGTAAGAAATAACCACTTCGAAAAGCTAGGTGGTGATGGTGTTGTTTTGGCATCTGTTTGTAATTCTATTGTAGAAAAAAATACTTTTGTAGATTTAGGATGGGGTAATCACCAATCTTCTACAGATAGGTATTTTGGTAGAGGTGAAGGCTGCTGGATTTGGGATTCTAGAAACGTGATTGTACAATACAACAAACAATTAAGAGCAAGAGGTTTTGGAGATACTTATGGTTCTGCAGGACATATTGATTTTTACTGTAAGAATGCCATTTATCAATATAATTATAGCGAAGATACAGAGGGTGGATTTGTAGAAATTCTTGGTGATTGTGTAAACAGTACATTCCGTTACAATGTAAGTAAGAACGATGGTTTCAGAGATCACCATGGGTATTCTATTTGGGTATCAGGATATGTTGGTTCTGATAAAACGCCTATTCGTTCGGATAGTAACTTTGTGTATAACAATACGGTATTATTAAATAACAGTGCTTGTAAGCCAGATATCTCTATCTATGCTAAAAATACATTTATCTATAACAACATCTTCAAAGTAGTTGATGGTGCGGCAATTGGTGCTGATGAGGTAATGATTGATATTGCAAATGGTAGTGATCTAGTTGTTAGCAATAACCTTTTTTATGGTAACGTTGCAAGTGGGTTCACAAACCTTGATAATAACAAAATTACGGGTCAAGATCCACTTTTTGTAGATGAGTCTGCAAGTGATATCGAAGGCTTCCAATTACAAGAAGGTAGCCCTGCGGTAGATAACGGAACAGCTTTCCCAGAGCCTTCTTTCCCAATGGCAGGTAAAGGTATTTTTGCCAATATCTCTCTACACACAGCAACTGATATTTACGGTAATGCAGTAGATGTTAAGAATTTAATTCCAAACATTGGTGCAGATAACAACTTCAATAGCCAAATCCATAAAGATGCAATTAGAACTACGGGCGTAACTGTAGCGGCTGCGGGTGGAGCAATTGAAGCTGGAGAAACAGTGCAATTAACTGCAACTGTAGCACCAAGTAACGCTACTTATAAAACAGTAACATGGTCGAGTAGTAACACGGCTGTGGCAACGGTAAATAGTAGCACTGGTTTAGTAACTGCAGTAAGCAATGGTAATGCAGCTATTACGGCAACAACAGAAGATGGTGGTTTTACATCGTCTGCTAATGTTACAGTTGGTGCAGATGTAGAAGTAGATTTAGTAATCAATGGCGGTTTTGAAAATGGCTTAAATAGCGATTGGAATACATGGAACTCACCGCAAGAAACTACAGATGCTTACCAAGGCACAACTGCAATTACTATTACAGAAAAAGGATCTGCCAACCAATGGATTACTGTAGAACAAAACAGTACATATATTTTATCAGCATACATTAAAATTAGCAATACAGCCAAACGTATTGTTTTAGGAGTAAATGATGCAGATAATAACCGTATTGATAGTAAAGATATTTACACTGGAGTATATAAATTACATGAGGTTGAATTTGAAACAGGAAGTAATACTACGGTAAAAGTATTCTCTTGGTTACCTCCAAGTGATGGGGCTACTGCAACAATTGACAACATAAAAGTAGTGAAAAAATCTGCGGTTTATGTACCAGTAGCTACAATAAGTGTATCTGCTCAAAATGGAGCTTTACAAGCAGGCGGATCAATTAGTTTAGCAGAAACTATTGCACCTTCTAATGCATCTGACAAATCTGTAACATGGAGTAGTGATAATAGTGCAGTGGCAACTGTATCTAATGGTGTTGTAACTGCAGTAAGTGCAGGAACAGCAAATATTACGGTACAATCTGTTGATAGCAATTTAACGGCTTCTACTGTAGTAACAGTTAGTCCATCTAGTATTGCGACATTTAAAAATGGCGACTTTGAGGATGGTTTAAACCATTGGAGCATTTGGCAAGATATTGTTACAACAACAGATGGAGCTTATGAGGGGTCTTCTTTACGATTAAATGGAGTAGGATCGTGTAACCAAACAATTACCGTTAAAGCAAACACATCTTATATTTTCTCTGGGTATGTTAAAGTGGATAATCCATCAAGTGCTAGAGTAGTGATGGGTGTAAATGATGCAAATAGTGACGGTATTGCTTTCAAGGATATCACAAATGAATTTTATACGTACCATGAAGTAGCTTTTGAAACTGGTAATAACGAAACTACTATTACAGTTTATTTCTGGCGACCAAGCGGTTCTAGTGGCTATGCATACCTTGATAATGCAATGTTGATTGAAGTTCCATCATCATCAGCAAGAAAAACTACTACTATTGAATTAGAAGAAGAGTTAACAAGTGTATTGGTTTACCCAAATCCAGCGTCTGATTTTGTAACATTCAAAACAACGAAAATGGAAGGGTTAAAATCTATTTCAATCCTAAACATTGTAGGCCAATCTGTAGTCAATACAACTTTTGAAGAGGTATTAAAATTACCGGTCTCAACACTACAAAAAGGGACATACATTGTGCTTATTTCTGATGAAAAAGGAAATAGAGCAACAAGTAAATTATTAATAAAATAACAACTGATTTCAAAGCAACCCTTTCGTCATTTTGATGAAAGGGTTGCTTGATTTAAATAATAAAATCTATGAATTTAAAACTAACCTATTTAGTCTTTCTGTTTGCAACTTTAACTGCATCTGCACAAGTACAGTTAACAGTTAATGGAACACAAAGAAGCCACACAATACACCCCATGATACAAGGGCAGGGGTTATCTTACTCTGTAGAAACAGATTCTATTTATGAAGATGGAGCAATGGCACAACTATTTAAAGATGTTGGAGCTGGTTTTTTACGTTGGCCGGGCGGAACACCTACTTCTATGTACCATTGGAATGATTTAGGTGCTGGTTGGGTGGATAATTGGAACCCTGAATATCCCGAAGAATGGACGCCACATACTTCTGAATTTATGGATTTGGATGAATACATGACATTAACTCGTGCCGCTGGTACTCAACCAATGGTAGGTATTAATATGAGTTCTGGTATGGAATGGGGTCGCGTAGATGATGGTGTTGCTGAGGCTGTAGCTTTAGTGAAATATTGTATTGATAACAACTTCGATGCTAAATGCTTTTTCTTAGATAACGAAACTTATCACCACGGTAACGGTTATAATAAAGACATGAGAGGTGATGGCGGACATTGGACTGCCGCTAACTATGCACAACAAATTAATTTGTATGCAGATTCTATAAAAAAATACGTTCCTGATGCTAAATTTTTCATCAATTGGAGAGATCAATTCAGTAATAATGTATCTGATTATGAAACTTTACTTACCGTAGCAGGTCACAATATTGATTATGTAGACGTGCATTGGTATTGGAAATGGGGAGTATCGAACTGGGCAGACTGGAAAGCCAAAACACCTATGGAATACGAGACAGCATCATATGATGGTGGTTCTTATGTAGAAGAAGTAGCTTACTTTAATAACTTGGCAGCTTCTTTAGGAAAATCTCATATTAAGGTGGCTGTTTTAGAATGGAATATTGCTCCTGGAGATCATAATTCTAATCCAGATCATACGGAATATATGACCGCATTAATGCAATCTGAAATGCAAATGCAATTTATGCAAGCGGGTATTGAATATGCTTCTATGTGGACTTCGCATTGGAAAGAGAGCTCAAAGTCAGAATTTCTAACTTTAATCAATTCTGATAATGACCATGCACCAAGTGCTTCTGCTGCTATGTTTGAACTGTACCATCATGCTATTGGAGGTCAGGTTACAACATCTTCTGTATCGGATAATAATATCATGACAACAACTGTTGTAAAAGGAAACAAAACGTATGTATATCTCCTTAATAAAAATGATGAGAATAAATCTGTAGAGTTCAATTTTAATAATTTAAACGTCACTTCTGTAGATCAAGCACTACGTTTTAGTGATCCGGGTGAATTGTCTACTATTTCACTATGGAATTCTACAACCTCAGGTAATTATGTGGCAAGTATAAAAGCAAATTCATTAACAATGGTTTCTTTTAATTATGAAGCAAACACAGAATTACTCTTTAATGGCGATTTTGAAAATGGATTAAGCAGTTGGGATTCTTGGAATTCACCAACGGTAACTTCTGATGCTCAGAATGGAAATTCTGCCATTAAAATTGAAACTTCAGGATCATTTAATCAATGGGTAACGGTAGAACCATCTACAACATATAAACTAACTGCTTTTGTGAAAACGGATAATTCAGCAAAAAAAGTAGTGTTGGGTGTTGGTAATAGTGGGGGTAATATTGCTACTAAGGATATTTATTCTACTTCTTATAAAGAACATGAGGTAGTATTTACTACAAATGCAAATACAACGTCTGTTCAGGCTTGGGTTTGGTTGCCAGAAAGTAATGGTACGAGTGCTTATGCAGATAATATGTCTTTAACAAAAGTAGAAGAAGTAAGTAACGAACCTGTTACAAGTCTTTCACTTTCTCATGAGAATGAAACGGTATTTTCAAATACAGCCTTACAGTTATCTGCCACTGTTCTTCCTACAAACGCATCAGATAAAAGTGTAGTTTGGGAGAGTGATAATACTTCTACTGCAACAGTAAATGCAAACGGATTGGTAACTGCTCTAACGCCCGGAACAGCTACTATTACAGCAACAACAAATGATGGTGGGTTTACAGCAAATACAACTATTACGGTAATTGCAGCTCAGGTAAATGGAATCATTTCTCCTATTCAAGGCAATACATATGATATAGCTTCGGGGCTTGAATTCTCTTTTAGTACTGCTCCAGAAACTAAGTATATTTATGTTTATGATATGGATTGGAATTTGATTTCTTCACTTACCACACCAAATTTAACATTCTCGTATACACCAACTGCTACCGGTGATGTTACTTACCGTTATATTTTCCAAGATGCCAATTGGCAAGATTTAGAAAATGGTACTGTTGATGTATCCATAACGGCAACGGTTCTGAATGCAGATTTTGAACTAGGGTTAAACTCATGGGATTATTATGGAGGAACAACTACAGAAACATTAAATCCTCATAATGGTAGTACTTCTTTAAAAATTAATGCTAGGGGTGGTGCTAGTCAGATCATAAGTTTAAAGAAAAATACAGACTACCAAGTCTCTTTTTATGCTAAAGTAGAAGATCCTTCTGTCATGGCTAAGTTTCATATAAAAAATGCTCTAGGAGCAAAATATTTTGAACAAAATATAGTCGAAAGCAATTATACACAGTTCACTATCAACTTTACAACTGATAATGAAGGAGAAGAGGCCAAGATTGGATTTTGGAGAGGAAATGATGCCGTTGGAGCTTCTTTTTTAGATGATGTTGTGATTAGTGAAATTACAAGTAGTGCAAGATTTAGATCTATAGGTCAAATTCAAGACCTAAATATTGATATTGAAATCTATCCAAATCCTGCTACTGATTTTGTAACTATTAAAGCGGAACACATGGAACGTGTAAAATCACTTTCAATTCTAAATGTTGTAGGTCAGTCTGTACTAGACACTTCTTTTGAGGGTGTGCTTAGATTACCAGTCTCAACATTACAAAAAGGAACATACATTGTTGTGGTATCAGATATTTCTGGTAATAAAGCAACAAGTAAGTTATTGATAAAATAATTTTACTATCTACTACTAACGTTTATTCACCTCCCAGTATTAATTATTGGGGGGTGTTTTTATTTTAAAGATCGAGTGCATTTTTATCACTAAATACCTATGCTAAATCTATACTTTACTTTAAATACTACATCTTCACATTAATAACAGAAGGACCTTGAATTTTTAAGGCCTCTTCCATCATTTTGTTAAGTTCTTTGTAATCTTTTGGATTAAAAGTAGCTGCTCCATATCCTTTCGAAATAGCTAAAATATCTACCTCTGGTTTAAGGTCTAATTCATGATAATCCTCTTCTGTTGTTTTTGGGAATTGGTATTTCCAAAGCTCTTTAAGTACCTTATAAGCACCATTGTTTAATACAATAAAAACAACAGGAATACTATATTTTTTTGCCGTATAAATAGCTTGTAAAGAATACTGAAAACCACCATCACCAACAAAACAAACGCTATGCTTTTTGGTCGCTAAACTTAAACCAATTGCTACAGGCATACCCCAACCTAAACCACCACCTCTAGGAGCAGTATAAACATTACCGGCTTTTTCTCTTTTAATACTAGATTTCAAATCTCCTTCATAAGAACTGGCCTCTAATACAATATCATTTTCTTCCTTAATTTTACTGACGACTTCGAGTGCAACACGATCAATTTTAAATGCTGTATCCTTTCTATTTAAAATTGTATGCTGATTTTCTAAAAGAACTTTATAATGTTTCTTTTCTTTCTCTGGATCTACTGTTTTAATTAGGTGCAATGTTTTAAGTACTTGATTTAAGTTTTCGAAAATAGGTTTTATAGCCCCAATAAGGCTATAATTTACAGGGAAGTATTCCCCAACTTTATCATTATTTGTATTGATTTGCACTACTGTTTTCCCCTTAGGTATAACCGTAAAATCATCAAAAAGGAAACTATCAAGAGCATCACCAATAACAAAAATTAAATCGTAGTGTTCTAGTGTATTCTGTTGCTTAGAAGCGAAAGCAGGGAATGCCCCTTTGTATAGATAATGTGTAGACGGGACAGGTATTTTTACAGGAAAAGGAGTGGAGTAAATGTCTGCCTGAATGTTTTCTGCAAAGGCAATTAATGCTTTATTTGCGTTAGTAGCAATGCCGTCTACAAGTAATACAACTTTACCTAGTTTCTGTTTTTCTGTAAGTAATAATTCTCTTATACTTTCAACAGCTACTTCATTTTTAAAGGTTGTTTTAATGGGCGTTAAAGTTCTGTAGTTTGTACCTACTTCAGCATTAACGGTATCCATAGGAATACTTACAAAAGTTGGCCCCTCAGGAGCCTTTTTTGCAATGTTAATTGCTCTTTGTAATTCAAATTGAAAATCCCCTTCAAAATGGATTTCTTTTGCCGATTTAGTAGCAGTACTAGCTAAGTCTGTAAGCGGACCAGACAATATTGGGTCTATGCTAAGGTGTTTTCTATCTTGCTGGCCAGCGGTTATGAGTAATGGAATTTTTGATCTATAAGCAGAATATAAATTACACATGGCATTGGCTAAACCAGGGTAAGTGTGGATGTTTACCATTGCAATATTTTCTGATGCCAAAGCATAACCCGCAGCAATACCAATAACGGAATTTTCTTGTAACCCTAAAATATATTCTACCTCTTTTTCACCTTCTAATGCATTCATTATTGGTGTTTCTGTAGTACCTGGGTTACCAAAGATATATTGAATTTTATTGTCAGTTAAGAATTGATGAAATAGAGATGTATTTTTCATTATATACTTTTTTTGTTTAAATGATGAATACAAATGTCAGGTTTTTGAGAGGTACTAATACGTAAAAAAAACTATGCAGGTGGTAAAAAAAACTTTTTATTCTTTTACAGATTCTCTTAATTCAGAAGGGGTGATATCAAAAGTCTTTTTAAAATCTTTAGATAAATGGTGTAAATCTGTATAGCCAAGTTCGTAAGCTATATCCGAAATTTTTCTAGTCGTACTACTAATCATATCCTTTGCCCTAAAGATCCTTACTTTTTTATAATCTTGATAGATTGTTTGTCCGTAAATAAACTTATATACTACACCAATCTTAGTTTTGTTAATCCCAAATTCTTTAGAAATCTCTTCAATATTGGGTTTGTAATTTAGCTCATTCGCAATTCTATTTTTTACTTGCAATGCAATATCTATTTCATAATCATGATACATCTTTTCCGATTCCTCTTCTTCATTTTCTAAAATGATATTTTCAATAATAACATAAAGTTCGTTCAATTTATGCTCAGCCCATTTGGTATATAAGCTATTATTTACGAAAGAACGGTCATTATTAAAAAAATTCTTGTTCCATCTAATAAACCTTTCATCACCCATATTAAAAGAGAAAGATTTGATCTTATTTATAATAGGAATAGTTTCTTTGGTCAACTTTTCTTGATTAAAAAAGAAGGCAACAGCCTGTACATCGTCTCCTTCTTTTTTAGAAAGCGTAAGCACATCATTTCTTTGATTAATAATAAAACCAAGAGGACACTTTAAGTCTATAGTAGTATTATCCTGTCCTTTATAAGAAGCTGTAGGTTGATAACAACGGATAGTATAATCAAAATTATCATCATGCTCTAATATTGTTGTAAAGTTTATATTCGCCTTATAGTTCAAAACTAAAGAGCGCATATTTTCTCTCTCAAATACGATAATTTCACCCTTTGCATTTTCATTATCAATAGCAATTAGGTGTTCATTAATAATCTCTCCTCCAAATAAATTTGTCAAGAATTTTTTATAATTTTCGCCTCTTTTTTTCTGGAAATGAAACTTCTTCATCTTCTTTATTTTAGAATATTACAGTAGGTTGATAGGGAAGATACTAAACCAATGCTTTTAATTAATCGAACTCTTCAAAGATTTATTCTCCAACATTAGAAAGCCAAATATCTTTTACATATTAAATTAACGATAATTTTAATAGTATGTAAGAATTTATTTGACCTCTACACGGCTTTTTCATAAAACTTTACAGAAGTAGAAGTTCGTATCTTCTCCAGTTTTCAATCATAAGTTTGGCTATCACAAGTGTTTACTTGCTAGGCATTACTTGTGGTTACCCACCGGAGCAGTCTCCCGATTTCTATTTTTTTTAAAAAAATAGAACTATTCAGAATATAATGATCATTTTAGCTGTCGAGAGTATTTTTTAATAAAAGTTAGATATCAATGAATACAATTACATTACCAGAAGAACTACCATTGAATTCCTCTTTATCTATCTCTGTATTTAACTATGAAAGCAGAAAGGAAATCTCTAAGCAGCAAATCTTACTAAACAAACACACGTTTAGTTTTTTGCAAGAAGGAACTAAAGAAGTATTTTTCGACAATTCTACATACGAAATAGATAATACTCAGTTTTTATTAATGAAATCAGGACATTGTTTAATGACAGAAAAGCTGTCTAATGATGTGAAATATTATAAAAGCATTTTATTCTTCTTTTCTACAGAAGATGTGTTCAATTTTTTAAGAAAGTTTGAACTGAATACTAGAAAACCAGTACAAAACTATTCTACGTATTCTTTCGGTTACGATACGTTCATAAAAAGATTTGTGGATAGTCTTGTTGATATATCTACGCTTACGATCTCCCTACAACAAAAACTTTTAAAAACTAAGTTTGAAGAAATTATGCTCTATTTAATGGATGCAAAAGGAGGTGGTTTTCTTTATTCGTTAATTAGTAATACAAATGATAATCAGAAATTTATACAGACTATTGAAAGTAACAGGCTCAATAAATTAACGATAAAAGAACTTTCATTTCTTTCTAATATGAGTGTTTCTACGTTTAAACGAGAGTTTGAGAAGCACTTTAATAGTTCGCCAAGCAAATGGTTTCAAGATAAAAGACTTGAACATTCAGCTTATTTATTAAAAAATGAGGCTAAAAGACCATCCGATATATTCGAAGAAATTGGTTATGAGAATCTATCAAATTTTATTCAAGCGTTTAAAGCAAAGTTTGGAATAACACCAAAACAGCACCAATCAAGTTGAACTTTTAGCAATACTTTTTGAACTATTTTGATTAACAAAAGGCTTATTTTCCTCCATAGATTTGCATTATAAAATATATTAAAAGCAGATATTATGATTAAGTCAATTCAAATTTTAGCAGTACTCATAACTCTTTCAACGTCTATTTTTGGTCAAAATACATTTACATTATCTAGTAATGATTTAGGCGGAGAAGCAACAATCAATGAAGAGTTTAATGGTTTTGGCTGCACTGGCGAAAATCAATCGCCACAGTTATCTTGGAAAAATGCTCCAGAAGGAACAAAAAGTTTTGCGGTAACGATGTACGACCCTGATGCACCAACGGGTAGTGGGTGGTGGCATTGGGTGGTTTTTGATATACCTTCCAACACAAATGAATTAGTTGCTGGGGCAGGAGATGTTGCTGCAAACTTAGCACCGAAAGGAGTAATTCAAAGTAGTACAGATTATGGAGCAAAAGGTTACGGAGGCCCTTGTCCTCCAGAAGGGCATGGTTTACATCAGTATATTATTACAGTTTACGCTCTTAAAACAGATAAGCTTGGTTTAGATGGAAATACAAATCCCGCTGTTGTCGGTTATTATCTATGGAATAATACATTGGCAAAAGCAAGCATTGTTACCTATTATAAAAGAGACAAAAAATAATTAGAGAAACTAAAAAGATAGAAAAGTAAAAATGATTAGGATGTAAATTCTAGTCATTTTTGCTTTAATGCTTATATCTATCCATTGGACAATAGTTATGCTTACAAAATAGCATTTTGTTTGGTCGTGGAATTTCTATTTTCTGCACAAGACTTGCGATAGTATGAATTCTATTTTTCTAAACAATTATCACTATCACAAGTGTTTACTTGCTAGGCATTACTTGTGATTACCCACCGGAGCAGTCTCCCGATTTCGAAAAAATATAAAAAACTATGGTGTAGAAAATTGTAGACTGTATAAATGCATACTCTACAAATCCCGCTTATCATTCTCAGTACTTAATTCATAACTATCTTAATAAAAAGTATTTACTATCAAAGAAATGTGAAAATTATCCAACCTAAATTATGAATTAGAAAAGAATATTTTGTAAAATTTATAGACTTAAAAACTGCAACGATAACTGGAAAAACTAAAAGCAATAATGCAAACTATTAATTTTAAAGATACGCTTAACGATCAAAACGTATCAACATTTGTAAGCTCACAAAAAGAAACACACAAATTAGAATTAGTTGAGAGTGCAAAAGTAGTAGTAGACTATGGTTGGACAGTAAAATCTTACAAACTTATCTCTAACGTAGTTAAAGTATAATACTTTTCCCTAAGACTAAATTACCATGAAAAACCTTCAACTCTACCATAGAAAAGTTATTCAAAGCTTGATAGAAGACAAGATGTTTACCGTTGCAGAAATTGCCGAAGGTTTAGAAGTGTCTCCTTCTACCATCTATCGTGAGTTGAAAAGAAATACGAACCCAAAGACAAAAAAATACAATGCCGACTATGCCCAAAAATTATACTTAGCAAGAAAGAAGTATGCAGGGTCTAAGAAAAAGAATCCCTTCCAACATCACCCAAGAAGAAAAGACAATTATCAGCTTTACGCCCAAAGACGATTTATCTACTGGTATTCTGATCAGTATTATAAACTAAAATTACCCAACAGGAGGAAAAACGATTTCCACGTTCCCAAAAGATATGCTTACCGTCTCGGTAAAAAGTATTTCGACCACAACAACGATTGGGAACTCTATGATCTTTGGATGGAACATCTAAAACTACTGAAAGAACAAAGATCAGCATCCACACCAAAATATTATTGGATGCGTGCCTTAATCAAAAACGAAACAACATTTACCCTCTGGAAAAATCCATCAACAGCAATGGAACAGAAGCAGTGCGTCTAACCCTTTCTTAATTGCTTCTTTACACCTAAAAATCTCCTCACTTCTTACAATTTTTTCAAGTTGATATCCCTTAAAGGGATTTTTTTATGCCCAAATTTCCTTAATCAACTGTTTTGTTTTCATTTTGAGTAGATGAAAGGGAAGAATTGCATTTGCTCACGAATTGGTTTAAAATTTTCATTTTCAGTAAGCGATTAAAACATTTTAATTTTAATAGTGTCGGGAGTAGAAACTTAAAACACTTATGATTGTTAATTTATGTATAAAATTTGTATTTCAATTCTATTATCAACAACTTACTTATGGTTAATAAACTTCTTCTTTCTGGCGACTAAAACTTCAATAAAGCAAACTTATATCTCCATTAATAGTAGTGTGTTAACAATTGGATAAACGCAAAAAATATAATGTGCAAAAAAAATATCCTACAACTTTTATTGTAAGATATTAATATATGCTTGTATTTATCGCCTTATTCAAAGAAATAAAACAGAAATAAACGCAAAAAATATAAACGGTAATACGTTTATATATTGTTGTGGTGCATAATAAAGAATGAAATATAGTTTAACTGGCATATTATTGAGTCTAATTTGCATCGTAGTTGCTCTGGAAATCAATTACGAAATCTCTGTCGAGTACCATGCAATTGATGGGAAATCCAGAGCTTTTATGGGACTTAGGCATTTGGATAGACTTTACTATGGCGGTATTGGATTCATAGGGTTAACCTTTGGTCTAATAGCGATAAGAAAAAAAGAGAGACCGTTACTTATAGCTCTAGCTATTTTATTAGCCATTCTGTCAATATCTCTGACCTATTTAGATATTTGGAAATGGATGATTTAATAAATGACAATATGGACCTAGATAAACTGTTAAATCAGGTAAATTCTAAGAAAACTTTTTTAAAGTTCTTGAAGGCACTTAAAGAGGATAAAATAGATGAAGATGAAAAAGAAAAAATTGATCCTTCATCCCCATATTGTTCTGGAACAAATGGATGAGAAAATGGAACAATCTCGACTTTTTTAGAATCTGTTGAAGCATATGGAGAAGACAGTGACCTTATAAAAGAGGAACCGAATTGGAAAAATTTTGCTTTACTGCTGTATGCTGGAAAATTATTATGAATAAGAAGAAAAACGACACCACAACACTATGTAAAAATGCATTAAAACGCATTTTACACTAAACGTTAGCTTCCATTAATCCTTAATAAATGAAATATCTAAAATTAATAGTACTTCTGTATCTTCTTATAGGATGTAAAAGTAAAAACAAGGAAGTAGTAGTTTTAAATTCTGAAGAAATAAATAATATCATCAATAATGAATGGATTTATGATCCTTCAGGGGAAAATGATCTTTCTAAATTTAAACTATATTTAGATGGAGCAATTTTAAAATTTGATAAAAATGGTTTAGGGCATTTTATCCATTATAATTCTAACCAAGTTATTATTGAAGGAATAACAAAAGAAAATATTGAGGATAGCCAAAAACTTGATTATAAAATTGACACTAGAATAAATTACTTTAATGAAGATACATTAATAGTAACTTTAAATAAGTCATCTTCTATATATGTTTTAAATTGGCTTGAAATAAATCAACCAATAAATACCAATTTATATTTTTATAAAAATAAAATTGGTAATGAATACATTCCTTCTGAATATTTAAGAAAAAAAATCTCATTATCCCATCGTTATTATAAAAATAACCTTAGAGGTGACATACATCTAGAAATTAGAGAAAACAAATTAATGTATTATTCATATAGAGAAAATAGTAAAAAAGAATTTAAAACTTACAAGAAGCATCTTACTCAATTAGAACAAGATACTCTTAATTGGAAAATATGGAACGCTAATATCCTTAGGGAGCGAACTTTCTATCAAAATAATTTTTATAGAGAGAATTGTTGGCCAAGAATTTATAGTCATTATATATCTTTATATGATAGAGGTTATAGATATAACGAAAAGATATTTTGGGAAGGTTTTGAGGAACATTCATTTAATAGTTTAATAGATTATCTTATCAGACTTCCATTTAAAGGAGATTTTACAGAAGTAGATACAACCATTAATTATAAAACAAAATTATTATATCAGGCACATTGGTTAAAAGAGAAGAATATCTTAAACTAATAATTAGCGCTTAGATTGGCTTGAAAGGCCAAAATTTAAGCCCTAGTTGAACAAAGGCGTTGTTTGCTTGAAATACATTTCCTGTAGGAGGAAGTTAGGATAGACTTTTCATTTTCATGAGAGGTCTTTTTTAATGCATAGTTTTTTTGAGATAACTATAATCTCATTTTCTTCTTCATTTATTACTTTTTCAAGAAGATTAGATTCCCCAACTTAATGAGAAATTAGTATTTTCATCAAGTTTGGGGTGTATGCCTCTGGGCTTACTTTCATAAGCAAAAAAATGAAGTAAAATGTATTACTTTAAATTTTTTTGGTTACATTCTGTTGATTTGGTGGAGCTCTTTGAGAAGGAAATCGAGGCATTATAACCATCTCTCTTTTACCACAACAAGTACACAAAAGAGGATCATACCCAAGTTTTTCTTTTGACAGTTTAATCCAATCCCATTCTTTTATTTTCGGAGTTTCTTGTCCGATTGATTTTCTTATTTTTTCAATCTTTACTTTCTTGATTGCTCCATTGTAAAAGCCAAAATGTCTGATTCTTCTAAACCCTTTTGGAAGTAGATGTTGCGTATATCTTCTAATGAATTCTACATCCGAAAGCGTCATTTCATTTTTCTTCGCTCCATTTCTGTAATCTTTATAAGAGAAGGTGACTTTCTTGTCAGAATAGTGCAATAATCTATGGTTAGAGATGGCAGTTTTATGGGTATATCTCCCTAAGTATTCAATGATTTTTTTTGCACCGCCAAAAGGTCTTTTTGCATAGACGACCCATTCTTTTTCAATACATTTTCTAGCTATTTCAGTCGAAAAAAATGAATATAAATGAGTATCTTTTCGTATTAATGCTAAAAGTTTCGCTCTAAACATTTTAGCAAGTCCTTTAGCACTGAAAAGGTATTTCCCTGTTTTGTCACTTCCTTTCCAATGTTTTCCTTTTACTAATGCACCACCTGGAATAATGCAATGCAGGTGAGGGTGCAAACTTAAGTTTTGTCCCCAAGTATGCAGTACTGCAATCATGCCCATTTCACCCTTGAGTGTACTTTCTCCAAAAGTTTTAAGGGTATTCCAAGTCGCCTTGAAAAGAAGAGTATACATCTTTTCGTTTCAAATAGGGTAATTGTATGGCCCGATCATCTCTGTCACTTAATCTAAATACATATCTTAAAGCATAGACATAATGTTTAAAGATTGTGTAAGAAGTGTTTTGTTTTTCTTTGAGAAGAAGCAGATAATCATTAATTTGATCGTCGGAAAGTTCAAGTGGAATCTTTTTAAAATACAATGAAATACTAGCGATAGTACGGATGTAGTTTTGAAAAGTAGAAGAAGATTTCCCACTGAGTGTCATGTTTTGATACACTTGATCAAACATGTTTTTGAAATCAGGAACAACACGTTTCGCTTTTTCGACTATTGTCTCTTTTTTTTCATCTTAGTAAACTATAATTTAAAAACTCAATTAAGTTCTAAAGGTAAGAGATTGTGGGCTTTAGCTAGCGAAGCTTTTGTTCAACATCAGCTTAAACAGCAAGTCTCGGGTGATACACCCAATGCTCTAAACTTAAGATGTTAAATAGCCAATTTCCTATTAAAATGGTACTTTCTTCGACTTCTTTTATTTTTAATTCTTTCAAAAGTCCTCTCCATTTTTATTGGAATTTTTGATCGTCTGATAAGTGTCAGTGTATCGTCAATTATCTTTTTAGGAACACGTTTATACATTCTCATTTTAATGTAAAAACTTTTAAAAATACCCGTTGCAATATTTCTATTTACCTTGTATTCGTACTTGTTTTTTGGATCGTTTTTCAATGCCGTTTCAATAATTAAAACCTGATTCAAATTGGCTGAAAATATAGTTGCATAAAATTCTAATAGTACACCATTTGCTGATTTTGAAGAGAAGTTTTCGAGTTGTAAACTAGATTTGATATATCCATAATAAGTTTCAATACCCCATCTTTTATAATATAGTTCTTTGAGTTCTTTTATGGAGAATTCCGTGTTTGTCAATAGATATTCTATTTCTCCACTTTTCAATTTTACTTTTACGATTCTACATGAAATATTGTCTCTGTCTTTCCTCTTAAAAATAATTGTATTTTCAATTACATTTGAATTTACAAACTCGATAACTTCTTTATTTAAGGATGCTTTTGTTCGAATTAAAAACAACATTTTATTTTTTAAAATAGACTCAATTATATTGATGTTTGCATATCCTCTGTCTAATATTATTATAGGATTAATAATATGATTATCAATAAGATGTGATGAATTATCAATATGTTCATAAAAAAGAGATACTTCACTATGTTTATTATGTGTTATTAATGCATCTAAAGCTAAATCATTATTTAAATCATATAAAACAGAAGCTCTTGCAAGTGGCATTCCAGCCCCATTATTATTTTTTGCTCTCAAAAATACTTGACCTAATTCATTACTATCTGGTAGTTGAATCATACTTCCATCAACAGCAAGTAATTGGTATTTATTTTTATAAAATGTGTTTCTTTTTTTTTCATAATAAAAGTCTAAAATTTCTTGATTTAGAAATTGAAATGCAGCAGGATTAATTTTTAGTCTAGCCTTACTAAATGCCTGAGGAGAACATATTTTTAAGGTACCGTTATTCGAGAAAAATTGGACCAATTCAACCATAGTTGTTTTTGTAACTCTACCGATTAAAATGAAAATTATATCGACGAAACTAATCACTCTATTCCGTGTAAAGTCTTTTGCTTCTACTTTAAAATTATTGAGTACTTCATCTGATTTAATTAAAGTGTTCAGATAGTTTATAAATTGGGATATTGTTCTATTTTTCATTTCAGTCTTACAAATTATATTAGTATAATTGTAAAGAGAGGAGAAACATTGAAATCGTTGAAAAATGAAATGTTAAATCCTTAAGTTTAGAGCATTGGGTGATACACCCTCGCTCGCAGTTTAGCAAAATCGTTAGTATTAATAATGGAGACATCAACAATTTTATATATTATTCTTGGAATTTCAGTCTTTTTATTACTTTTTCAAAAAAAATGGATTGATAAAAATGCGGAATATGACTCATATTCTGATGAAAAAAATGAGTGGTCAATTTTGACTTCATTTTCAGAATTAAAAATCCTGAGCAAATACGCTGGAGAATTAAGATTCGGACCCGCTTATATTCATATAAAAACGGAACCCAAAAATGTATTTGGAGAAGAATTTTACGGAGATTGGTTTTATAGAATTGAAAATGGAATCTATCTTCAACAATGGAATTCTAACCCTATAAAAAGTGGAGTTCATACACGAGCAAATAATGATTTGATTTTTTATGACCGAATTAAAAACCAAAGAGAAATCATAGAAACTGGAATAAAATCATTTCACTGGAAAATCGAAAAAGACAATAATAAAGAACTGACTTTGATTTCGAATAACGGAAAATCCGAAACTCGAATAAAAATCACTAATGCTAATAATTAGCGCTTAGATTGGCTTGAAAGGCCAATATTTAAGCCCTAGTTGAACAAAGGCGTTGTTTGATTGAAATACATTTCCTGTAGGAGGGAGTTAGGATAGACTTTTCATTTTCATGAGAGGTCTTTTTTAATGAATAGTTTTTTTGAGATAACGATACTCTCATTTTCTTCTTCATTTATTACTTTTTCAAGAAGATTAGATTCCCCAACTTAATGAGAAATTAGTATTTTCATCAAGTTTGGGGTGTATGCCTCTGGGCTTACCTTCATAAGCAAAAAAATGAAGTAAAATGTATTACTTTAAATTGTTTTTGGTTACATTCTGTTGATATGGTTAATATGTTAGTCCCTATTTTTTACAAACCAGTAGCTGGTGGTAAATCAACACGAAGTTTATGCTTTGATTTTCTTAGTTCATTTATAGATCATAAAGAATGGAGTTCAATGTCGTTTGCAATAATATTCTTAATTCTCCTGTTCTTAATAGTAAGGGTAATGCATAAAAAAAGAATCTTTTTAAAGGTATAGAAAGTGGAACTGTTAGGATTAAATTAAAATAAAAGAAACAAAATGAAAAAAATATTATTTACATTAATTAGCGTTTTTATTGCATCGAACATATCATTTGCCCAATCTTATGTTTATAAAGGAGAATCAACTTTTTCTGGTGATATTATTCTAACTATTGAAGATGGAAAAGTTTATAAAGGAGAATCAACTTTTTCTAGTGATATAATTTTAACGGTTGAAGATGGAAAAGTCTATAAAGGAGAATCAACTTTTTCTGGTGATATTATTCTAACTATTAAAGATGGAAAAGTCTATAAAGGAGAATCAACTTTTTCTGGTGATATTATTCTAACTATTGAAGATGGAAAAGTTTATAAAGGAGAATCAACTTTTTCTAGTGATATTATTCTAACTATTAAAGATGGAAAAGTCTATAAAGGAGAGTCAACTTTTTCTAGTGATATTCTTTTTAATATTAAAGGGCATTACACAGTACAAGAATTTGTTTCCATTTGGTATAGTTTGAATAAATAATAGGCTATTAAAGTATACGTATACAAAATCTATAACGTAAAGAATTTATATGGAAAAAATAAAATACATTATGATAAAAGCACTTCTTCTTTTATTTTTTTTCGGATTCATAGGACAAACTATTGCTCAAAACTCAAAAGATATGATTAACGATATGTATAAGGTTAATTTGAATAATATCTATCATTACATTAATAATAATAATTTAGCTGTATGTGCTAAAAATTATAAGTTTATAGGTGTATACCGCGAAACGAATGAAAATGTATTCTCTACTTTTGTCATTTCCATCTTTTCCGGCAATTATGATATTATTAATGAAAGAAAAATCTTAAAATCTAAAATTTACTACATTGCTGGACTTACTGAATGCAGCGATAAAGAGTTTAATGATACTTCTTCTACAACTACTAAATTTTATATAGATTTAGGAAATAATTTGAAGGTTAAGTACTATAATTTTAATGGCTCTGTTTGTTATAATAATAGGAACTTAATACATACTCAAGCTACAGATATCTTAAACCCAAAACATATGAATGCTATGTATAAGTCTATTGATGTGGTATATGATAATATTTACTTTCCTGAGGCTTATGGTTTAGATTATAACTATGAATATAACAAGGATTTAAATTTTACAGAACTAGCAAAAAGAAGTATAGAATCTTTGTATAAAGATTTTCACAAAATTGAAACTGAATACAAAGAATTATAATATATATTCTCTTTTAATTGCTCTTAAGAGAAAGAAATACCAGACTATATAAATCAAAGAAACTCACACAAAAG
The DNA here is from genome assembly GCF_003970675.1 of Flammeovirga pectinis. Classification (GTDB taxonomy): domain Bacteria; phylum Bacteroidota; class Bacteroidia; order Cytophagales; family Flammeovirgaceae; genus Flammeovirga; species Flammeovirga pectinis. The sequence continues at coordinate 146,031 of NZ_CP034563.1, read as the reverse complement.
TGATCATTAGACACTAAAAAAGCTTGTCTATTCCGCACTTTTAATGGCAACATTGTTGCTGACATTTGGAATGACTAATGTACAGAAATTTGCAAATGTAGAAGGTGATGGCACACTAAAATTTGTATTCTAAGCAATAATATTTAATCAGAAAAAATAGAACCCTCTGACTAAAATATAAATTATAAAAACCATTAGTAAATACTTATCTTCAAAATATGAAAAAAATAACACTAATTACATTTCTGTTTATCCTAGTAAATATTTCGGTAAATGCTCAAAAAGAAACAAAGAGTTTTAATATTAGTCCATTCAATATTACTATAAATCATTTAACAACTGAAGCTATTGAAGCAATCAATAGCACAGAAAATAAAGAAAAACTTACTGTAATTGTCGGTAATATTGCAACCCAATCAGATTTTGATTTAACATGTGAGAAATTCCCATGGATTCTTGAGTTAGAATTCGCAAATAGAAATGAACACATTAATAATATTTCTGCAATTTCAAATTTAAAATCACTTAAAGTTCTTAATTTAAGATGGTTAGAAGCTTCTCAAGAAAAACCAATCGATCTAGAACCATTGCGTAACTTAATTAATCTAATTGAATTAGATTGTTATAATACTCATGTAACAAATACTGATGCATTGGGCAATCTAACTAAATTAGAAGATGTTAGTTTTTATATGAGTGCAGTAAATTCGATTTCCTTTCTTTATAAGACTCCAAATGTTAAGGGACTATCTCTTTATGGTACTGATCATACATTTGAAAATTATGAGCCTGTGGCCAGTCTTAAAGAGCTTCAATATTTGAATATTTATATGAATCCACAAGCAACTGATAATGCATTAAGGGTCTTAGAATCTCTCACTAATCTCAGAAAGATTGAAATGGCTAACAGTAAAGAAGTCACATCACTTAATTTTCTTAAAAACAATACCAATATAGAAGAAATTCATGCAAATTGGTGCAATAAACTAATTGATTTTTCTGCACTTTCAGGGATGAGAAGTTTGAAAGAATTAGAATTCACAGAAACTAAATTGGAGCACTTAGATATGCTTAAGAAAATAACTACGCTTGTTGATGTTGATATTTCTGAAACGAATGTGAAAAATATTTCTTTCTTGAAAAAATGTCAAGATTTGGAATATCTCGAAATATCGGAAACTCCTATTCAGGAAATTTCACCTTTGTTTAAATGCGAAAAACTCATAAGAGTAGAATTAAGTTCTAATATTCCAGATAAACAGGTTCAAAAACTAAAATCTTTAAATCCGAATATAACTATTGATATTGAAGACTAGCAATCCACGTTATCAAGAATTAATATACTGAAGTAAGTGCAACCGTAATTCAAAAAATATTTCTGTACTGTTAATTCATAAAGTTGATTATACAATAAACATAATTTAAAAACGAATAGAACTCAAAGGGTATCAACACCTTAGAATGGTTAATGAACTTCTTCTTTCTGGCGTCTAAAACTATAATAAAACAAACTCAATTAAGTTATAAAGGTAAGAGATTGTGGGCTTTAGCTAGCGAAGCTTTTGTTCAACAATCGCTGAAACTCCAATCACGGTTGACGCAACCCTTCAAGAATTTAGCCAAAACATAAACCTTTACTATGATCAACTTATAACCAAACAAATCTATTATTTTAAACGTTCTACTTAGATACATTTGAAATGAAATATTATATCATTCTTTTTTTAACTATAATTCCAACTAGTATTTTATTTGGACAATCATTTGATTCTGATACATTAGGAATTTATTATGCACAATCAATAGAAGAACAATTATATAGAGATTGTTCCTTAGATTTATCCAAAAACCAAGAAAAAATACTTACTAATAGATTAATTTTAGTGTATGATGATATTCTTGAAAAATTTCCAAATACTTATTTCAAACCCTATATATTTAATAAGCTTGGTACACTATATAAATATCAAAATGATTTATCAAGCTCTGAAATGTATTATAAACGAGTTACAAAATATAAGGGTCAATTTAGTTGGGAATATAGACTTAGAGTACTATGCAGTTTTTTTAATGAATCTTTTTTCGAATCTTTTACTATTGATAATGTATCTACACTTAAACATGATTCATTCCTCAATCTATCAAGAATAGAAATTTTGAGAAATAATTATCGGAGTGCATTAGTTCTATTAGATTCAACCAGAAATTATCCGCAAAATATAGGGGGATGTTTTTCAGATGAATACCCTCATTATAAAGAGAGGACTACAATACTTTATGCTTTAAAGGATTTTAAAAAATTAAATATCATATTCAAAGACGCTTATTTATCTTCATTTTTTATACCTAAAGAGAAAGATGAAATAACTTATAAAACGATAATAAATAACTATACAAAAGAAGAAATTTATACAGGTATACTGAAACCTATTAAAGACTTAAGTATAAAAAAATCATTAGATTGGTTTGAACTTAAAATTACATTTATGGATAAAGAAGAATATCTTGATCTAGATATTTTTGATGGTGAAGAAGAATACAAAAAGTTCTTTTTAAAAGAAGATGATAATACTGCAATAAACTATGAAGACATAGGAAGAAAAGTAATTAAGAATTGTAAAAAATCTTATTTATATAGGAAACTTAAAAAGTATACAATCCACAACAAAAACTGAAACTTTAGTCATCGGGTGACTCTACAGATGTCCACAGTATATCTAAAGAAATTTAATTGTTCTGTAATACAATAACATTTAAATTGTAAACGTCTTTCAATAATCTAACAACAAATTTTTTTTTAAATATGTTGAAAGCATTTTATACTATTGTATAAACGCCATCCCTAATACTACCGAAAATGGAAATAATGGGTCATTGTGTTTATTGAATGTCAACCTTTACTATGATCAACTTATAACCAAACAAATTTATTAGTTTAAACTTTCTACTTAGATACATTTGAAATGAAATATTACAACATTCTATTATTACTTGTCGGATCAATTTTAATGATTGATCACCAAACAATTGCACAAACAAATACTTCCCCAACAGAAGAATTTCAAAACAGAATAGTGGATTCCATTTATTCTGAAACTTTAGGTGAAAAACGTGACTTCTGGGTGAAATTACCAGATAATTACAATCCAGAGAATGAAGAAAAATATGCCGTCATTTATCTAATGGATGGATTTTCTCTAGAGAGTACTTTGGAAGCCGTTTATGGTAATTATTGGGGGCATTATCTACCACATATGATACTTGTAGGGATTTCTAATCGTAGCAACAGAGTAAGAGATTTAACAACTTCTCAGATCAAAATGAGACGAGGTAGTGAAATGGATGATGAAACTGGAGGTGCTGAAAACTTTACCAAATTTATGGAAAAGGAACTCATCCCATATATTGACAGTAAGTACCCAACCTTGGCCTATCGTACCTTAATTGGTCATTCTTATGCCGGTTTGTTTACAATAAATATGTTGATGAATCATAAACACATCTTTCAAAACTATATAGCCATAGACCCAAGTTTGGATTGGGACAATCAAAAATTATTGAAGGAGGCAAAAGAAAAGCTGAGTACAGAAAGTTATGAAGGGAAATCCCTTTATGTGTCTTTAGCAGCAGAACAACTACATATGTGGAATGAAGAAATTACCATGGAGAATATTATGGAAGACTCTTCAGAATTTACTTTGTTTGCACGTTCAATCATTGAGTTTTCAAATTATACTCAAGTGCAAAAACAGAACGGGTTAAACTTTGCATGGAAGGTGTATAATGAAGATTTACATGGTACAGTTCCATTGCCAACGATGAGAGATGGACTAATTTTCCTTTTTGAATGGTATCAGTTCAAATCACCACAAAAATATAATAATCCAGCAACTCCTATAGAAGAATTAGTGGTATTATTAAAACAACAAGAACAAATTTATACCAAACATTTTGGTGTTCCCACAGCACCAATGATAGATGAAATGTTAAATGGCTATGGCTATATGAATATGCAAATGGGACAACCTGAGAAGGCGTTCATGTTTTTTGAAATGAATATTAAGTATAACCCAACGAGTGACAATGCTTATGACTCTATGGCTGAGTATTATGAATCTCAAAACGATAATGTGAATGCCTTGAAATACTTACAAAAGGCCTATGAAATAAGTGGTAAAGAGTATTATAAAGAAAGAATTGAAGCTCTAAATATAAAATAACGAAAGGCTATTATGGGTGTAGTGCATAACTCAGGTAAAAAGATAGTGATGAAAATCGAATATTTTCCTATTTTGTAACTAAAGCAAAATAGACGTCAAATACTCTAGAGGTAACTAAACGTTGTAAGTAATTTTGTAATAAATAAAATTCTAAATAAATAACGATGAATTTAGTAAGCAAAACTCAAGAAGGGTTACTTTCAGACCCTACACCATTTGTAGAGTACTTGACTTTAGAGTTAAAGCAGGATAAATATGAAGTAGAAACAATTTTAGCCGTATTTGATAATTTTTCAAAAATATCAAAATCTATTGGCCAAAAAGATACCACTGCTCAATTGACTATAACCATTGGTTTTTCATCTAAAGGGTGGGCTTCTTTATTCCCAAATGAGCCAATGCCAAATGAATTACACCCATTTATTGAGCTAAAGTCTGGAGATAGACACTTTCCTTCAACCCCTGGAGATATCTTTTTTATGGTAAAATCTATGCGGATGGATTTAAACTATCAGGCAACAAAATATATTCTTTCTACATTTAAGCCAATAGCAAATGCAATTCAGGATATTCAAGGATACAAATATCTGGATGATAGAGATTTAATTGATTTTGTGGATGGAACAGAAAACCCAAAAAGTAATGAGAGAGCCAAGGCTGTAATTATAGATCAAGAGCCTTATGTTGGGGGAAGCTATCTTATTGTACAACAATATTTTGACAAACAAGAAGAATGGGATTCATTGACAACCGAATATCAGGAGGGGGTGATTGGTAGAACAAAAATGGATGATATTGAAATTGAAGACGATAAAAAAAAGCCCTATGCGCATAATGTAAAATCTAAAGTTGAGATTGACGGGGTAGAAATTAAAATGTTAAGACAAAATAGACCTTTTGGTAATGCAATGGAACATGGAACGATGTTTATTGGTTTTGCTAAATCGGCAAGCATTATCGAAATATCACTAAAACAAATGATAGAGCCAGGAGAAAATGGACATCACGATAAATTATTAGATTTTGTAACTGCAAAAACAGGAACACTGTATTTTATTCCACCGAAAAGCTTCTTAGATAATATGAGTAATTAAACAAAGGTGATTACGGTATTTTAATATATATCTGGCGTTATAATTCTGTACTTTCTTCGAACAAAAGAAATTAGTGATTTAACGTGAGAAGAAATATTCACTCTCTTTCCTGTTCCAAGTGTTAAACCGGTAGGCTTCACTTGGCATTAGTACATGGAAGAAGTCTCTCGGCTTCTAGCCTTATTTTCGGAAAAGAATCATTAGCGCTAATAGTTGTAGAGTTGTAATTTTTAAAGAGAACAATTAGCCTATACTGTTCGTAGTATCAAGCCGTAAGGCGTTACTACGAACTTTATTATTATTATAGTTTTCAATTTATAACGATAACAGACTTTAGAATAAAAATATACTTCACCAATTTCCACAATAACTAACCGCTACAAATACAATAATTAAGAAGATATACCTTATATGTATCCGTTAAAAATCATTTCCCAAAAACCCTAATTTCAATCTCTTCTCTTCACTTTTAATGAATGTTGTAAATAATAAAACACTGTGCCTATATTATTATTTTTTCAATAAAAAGTATTTACCATTAAAGAAAATGAAATATATTTCTATCTAAATTGTGAATTATAAAAGAAAGTTTTGCAAGATTTGTTCATCTAAGACTTACAAAAAACTATTGTACTCAAAATGCAAACGATTAATTTCAACGATACGCTTAACGATCAAAACGTATCAATTTATGTCAGCTCTCAAGAAGAAGCTCAGAACTTTATAGATCAAATGTACGCGAAGCATAAGAAATATAGCATGGAAGCTAGTAAAGGAGAATATGCTGCGGATAAAGGGGAAACAACACGTCAATTATTGTCAAGTCAGATAACTTTATTGCAAAATAACATCTCTAATCTTGATGAAGTGTTAGCAACTCAATCTAATGGACCGCTGAAAGATAAAACACAACTGGAAAGAGACAAAGCCTTTGTAAAAGTAAGAGAATTACTTATTAGATACGAAGCTAAATGTGGTTATGGCTATATTGAAAATAGCTTTGAAACTGCAATTGAAATCGCTTTTAAGCATGAACTAATTGAAAGTATTAAAGTAGTGGTTGATTACGCTAACCTACAAGGTTGGACAGTCAATGATTATGAATTATTTACAGCAACTGTAACAGTATAATATTGCTATATCATTGCTCTTAAAAATAAGAGATTTCTATATGTCAATTAAATAAACCAAGTAAGTTTTAGATACATCTAGGACAATAGAATCTCTTAATGTAGTCAAATAAAGAGCGTTCACTTAATAACACTCTTTATTTGACATACTTAATCCTTTCCAAATATGAAAAACCTTCAACTCTACCATAGAAAAGTCATCCAACGACTGATAAAAGAAAAAATATTTAGTGTTCCCGAAATAGCAGAAGGACTAGAAGTATCTCCTTCAACTATTTATCGTGAACTAAAACGTAATACCCACCCACTAACTAAAAAATACAATGCAGACTATGCCCATAAATTATACTTAGCCCGTAAGAAGTTATCAGGTGGAAGTATAAAAACAAGACCTCTTTACCCAAACCCAATAAGAAAAAATGATTACGAGTTACACACAGAAAGAAGGTTTTTACTGTGGTATTCTGACAGACATTATAAAGTGAAATTTAATTCTAGCAGATTTAAGTTTACCCCATTCCCAAAAATGTATGCTTTTCGTCTAGGAATAAAGGATGTAACGTTTCATGATGATTGGGAACTTTTCGACCTATGGCTGGAACATATAAAATTCCAAAAAGAACAAAGATCAGCATCCATCCCAAAATATTATTGGATGCGTGCCTTAATCAAAAACCAAACAACATTTACACTCTGGAAGAATCCATCAACAGCAATGGAACAGAAGAAGTGCGTTTAACGCTTTCTTATTTGCTTCTTTACACCAAAAATCTCCCTCACTTCTTACAACTTTTTGAAATTGATATCCCTCTAAGGGATTTTTTTATGTCTAAATTTTCTTGATGGACTGTTTTGTTTTCATTTTGAGTTGAGGATGGAAAATAATTGCATTTGCTCACGAATTGGTTTTGAAAATTATTTTTTAGTAACCGATTGAAGTGTTTAAATTTTTATGATAACAGTGGATAGAATAGCAAGTGGTAATGTTTGTTAATTGACGTGTGAGATTTGGTATTCGAAATACCTTATGTAATTTTTTGATTGTTTAGTGATGATTTTAAAATTAAATTGTAAGAACAATTCAACTATCTGACAGCAAACTATTTTTTGGGGAGGGAAAAAGAAGATTTTTTTGAAAATTTATATATGACAATACCACTCTATTCCAAAACTATGACAATGTAGTTTATTAAATGTCTTAAACTAGTAAACTCAAATTGACTTAAGAAATCAAAATAATGAAATCAAAATTATCTCTATTAATAATCATTTTAATAATTTCATGTAATAACGAAACAAAAAATCAAGAATTAAACTCAATTCTCAATTCACATTTGGAACACAGTTTAATTTCTCGGGGGAATAATTTTCCTGATTTTAACCCTTATAAAGATAATGTTGATTTATTCTTAATATCGCTTCATAAAGGTATTCCTACGAACTCGTTTAAAAACAAAGTAAATTGGAATGACTCTATTCTTAATAAAAGAATAGAGTTATTACTTGAGAAAAATTGGGTAAATAAAAGAAATAACAAATTATATCCATCAATTTTTATTGCTTCGCATATAGAGGGCTTGCAGTTGTATGAGTTTTCAAATAAAGTATCTGAACAAATAGCAAACTCAATAGAACAAGAAATTCCTGAAATTAAAACAGAATATTTAAAAACGGATATTTCTAATAAACTTGATTTTAAAGAAATGTCCTTTTTAATATTAAGCGATGTATTACTAGATTCTTGGCAAATTGAAAATGTAGAAAGGAAATTTTTGAAAAAGAAACAGCGCCCTTTTAGAAATGGAAAACACTACTATTACAGCATAATGGAAAATAAAAATACTTCTCAAGATGTTTTTGGAATTTATGGTAATATGATGGATTCCAATGATACGATTTCTTACAATATTTATGGAAATAGACAAACTTTGGTAGATTTTAATAAACTTGATGAATTGATAAAAAATTGTGATGTTGTTATTAATGAAAAAGACTATGATATTTTTTCTGATATAGCAAATCAATATTTACCAAAATTATTAAGCATTCTAGAAAATAATCAAACTTATTTTGAAAAAGTATATACCCAAATGAATTACGACAAAGAGATTACATTTGATGAGTTTTTTATTTGGTGGTATCATTTTATTTATACAAACACAACAAATATTTTGAATAAAAGAAAATTGTTAACAATTCCGCCTAATGGAAATTTTGAATATATATCAACAAAGTAGAAACTAAAAAGTACAATGCCGACTATGCCCAAAAATTATACTTAGCCAGAAAAAAGTACGCAGGGTCTAAGAAAAAGAACCCCTTTCAGCATCACCCTAGAAGAAAAGACAATTACCAACTCTACGCCCAAAGAAGATTTATCTATTGGTATTCAGATCAGTATTATAAACTAAAATTACCCAACAGGAGGAAAAACGATTTCGACGTTCCCAAAAGATATGCTTACCGTCTCGGTAAAAAGTATTTCCATTACATCAACGATTGGGAACTTTTCGACCTATGGCTGGAACATATAAAATTCCAAAAAGAACAAAGATCAGCATCCACCCCAAAATATTATTGGATGCGTGCCTTAATCAAAAACCAAACAACATTTACACTCTGGAAGAATCCATCAACAGCAATGGAACAGAAGAAGTGCGTCTAACCCTTTCTTATTTGCTTCTTTACACCAAAAATCTCCCTCAACTGTCTCTCTGTTTTTATAGTCTACGTCTCTTTAAGGGATTTTTTTATGTCCAAATTTTCTAAGCCGACTGCTTTGTTTTCATTTTGAGTTGAGGATGGAGAAGAATTGCATTTGCTCACGAATAGGTTTTGAAAATTTATTTTTTAGTAACCGATTGAAGTGTTTTAATTTTTATGATAACAGTGGGTAGAAGGTTATGTAATAATGTTTGTTAATTGACGTGTAAGACTTGTAATTCAATTACTTTATTAAGACCTTACGTAAGGTTAATGAACTTCTTCTTTCTGGCGACTAAAACTAAAACAAAGCAAACTTATATCTCCATTAATAGTAGTGTGTTAACAATTGGATAAACGCAAAAAATATAATGTGCAAAAAAAATATCCTACAACTTTTATTGTAAGGTATCAATGCAAACTTGGATTTATCGCCTTATTCAAAGAAATAAAATAAAAATAAACGCAAAAAATATAAACGGTAATATGTTTGTATATTGTTGGCTGCAAGTTTAAAGAACCGTATTGCAAAAAATAAGCATTTGATTATGAGAAAAATATTTATAATAGCATTAACAGTTTTTTGTGGCCAAGTAATCGGACAAGAAAATAGAAGTCCAAATCAATGGTACAATGACTTTATTTCAAATTATGGATTGGATAGTAAAGAATCAAAATCGGAATTGATTGGATATGATTTTTCAGAACTGTTTTTAAAAACTTCTTCAACTGAAATTTTTGGGATAATAGGAGACAAAATGCAAAGAATTCAAATTAAATGGATTTCAATAAATAAGGACATCAATAATCCTGAAAAGTATTACGTATACGGAAAAACGAGAGTTAAATCTAATGTGTGCGGATTTACGGGAGTAATCGAAATCAAAACGATTAGACTTTATCCTGATGGAATTTATGATATGCCGTATCGTAGCAAAGTAAAACCAGAAAAGATTGGTGTATTGTTTTGTGATTGTAAGTATTAACCCAAAACTGCAACACCCTATTACTTAAAAAGTGCAGCACTAATCGAAATTAAATTTGAATAGTATTTACTTTTTGTAGATACTTAAATGTGATTAGTATGAATAAAAAAGCTGCAGTAATCGTAGGTTACTACACCAATGGAAAATCAAAAAGAAGCTTAGCTCGTGAGCTGGGTCTTAACTTTAGAACAGTCAAAAAATATATTGATGAACATGAAGTTCTTCAACAATCAGGAACCAATATATTAAGTGCTCCTCAATATCGGGAAATCACCTCTCGTCCCAAGAAAAGATTAACAGTAGAAGTAGTTGAAGATATTGCAGATTGTTTGAATAGAAACAAAGAGAATAGACAGAAAGGGCGTTCTAAACAACTCATGAATAAGCATGACATTTATGAGTATTTACAGCAAAAAGGGCACCTCATTGGGTATACTACTGTTTGTAATTATGTTCGTAAACAAGAGCAATCCAACCACCAGAAAATCTACCTTAAACAGTCTTATCAGGCAGGAGAAAATATTGAGTTTGATTGGGGTGAAGTTCGTCTTGAACTAGGTGGGCAGGAAAGAAGGCTACAGATGGCTGTATTTACGAATAAGTATAGCAATTACCGTTGGGCTTACTTATTCTACCGTCAGGATATGCAGAGCTTTCTAGAAAGTCATAATCTGTTTCTTTATCATATTGGAGGTGTTCCGAAAGAAATTGTTTACGATAATATGAGAGTTGCTGTTAAGAAATATTCCTATAATCCTAAAGAGAAAATTGCCACAGATGAGCTCTTGAAACTATCTGCTTATTATCAGTTTCAATATCGCTTTTGTAATGCTTATAGTGGTAATGAAAAAGGAAATGTAGAACGTAGTGTTGAGTATATCCGTAGAAAATCGTTTAGTCTGTCAACAAAATTTGATGATTTAGAGAAGGCGAATCTCCATTTAGAACAACAACTTATTCTACTTAATAATAAGCCCCCTAAAGCACAAAAAGAAGTAGCAGAAGTTCTCTTAAAAGAAGAACTAAACTATATGCGATCAGTTCCTGTAACAGCTTACCAAACTGCTATTTTAAAGAAGTTAGCGATCAATAAATACCATTGTGTTTATTTGGATAGTAATCATTATTCCATTCCCGAAAAGCTAAAAAGAAAGTACGTCACTTTAAAAATAGAAACGTCAAGATTTCATGTTTTAGATGACAAAGAGCAAATCATTGTCACTAAAATGAGGCATCACACTAAAAATCAATGGTATATTGATATTTATGACTACTTGAATACCTTCTCTAAAAAACCAGGGGCTTTGGCTCACTCAAGTGCATTACAACAAGTACAAACAGGTTTTAAAACACTTTATCATCAGTTTTTTAAAGGAAATGAAAAGGAATACATACAAGTACTCCAATGGATGCGTACAGAGAAGATTAGCATTAAAGAGTTGGAAGAGAAAATAGAGTTTTACCAGCAGAAAGCACCTCAAAGTAAAATCGATTATGCTCTTTTACAAATGCTTTATAGTGCAGAAACCCCATCTGCTGTCACTTCTAAAGAGGATGAAATAGAACAGTATAGTGAACGGCTATTATTAGCACATTCTCAAATGAATACTTCTTCATTACAAAACTAAAATAAAAAGATGAAATCAATACATCACAAAGACCGTATCGCATTACTGACTAAAGATTTACGGTTGTCTATTATCAATAAAGAGTTTTCGAAAATAGCGAAGCAAGCTATTATTGAAAATAAAACATACGAAGATTTTTTATTAGAGCTGTTAGAGTTAGAGTATCATCATCGAATTGAAAGAAGACATAAGGAACGACTCAAAAGAGCTCATTTTCCTTCCATGAAATACCTCCATGATCTTGTGCTAAATGACTTACCCCAAGATGCTCAAGCCAAATTACCCTTGTTAAATGAACTTTCTTTTTTAGAAGAAAAGCAGAATGTAATTTTAGCGGGTAATCCTGGTACTGGAAAGACGCATATGGCAATAGGGTTAGGCGTAAAAGCATGCATGGAAGGCTACTCTGTTCTTTTCACTTCTGTGCCAAGATTAGTCACTCAGCTCAGAGAAGCTAAAGAAAGTAGAAGTCAAACAGTTTTTGAAAATAGATTCGAAAAATATGACCTTGTCATCTGTGATGAATTTGGATATATCTCCTTCGATAAGGCTTCGGCAGAAATGTTATTTTCATTACTTTCTATCAGAACAGATAATAAATCAACCATCATTACTACAAATTTAGGCTTCGATAGATGGACTGAAATTTTTCATGATAAAGTATTAACGGCTGCAATGGTAGACAGGTTAAATCACCAATCAATTTATATCAACATGAATGGAGAATCCTACAGAATGAAAAAAACAAAAGAAAATTTACTTGCAAATACTGAATAAAAGCCATTATTTTTGGTTTGAAAGTGCTGCACTTTTGAAGTAATAAGTGGTGTAGTTTTCGATTAATATATACAGTGATTACATATTGACCGAAAATTCAAATGAGAAACATACTGGTATTTTTCAAGGAATTTCAGCGACTGATTTCTATATAAACAATGATACATTAACATACAATGATTTGAGAAGTAGCGCGGATGATATGACCAATAATCAATTTGTTGGTACTTGGACTAGTTATTCCACAGGGACTTCCAAAAACTGTAATTGGGGAGACTATAGAGTTCCAAATGTAACAGGATTTGATTGTGGAGCAGCAAGATTTAGTCCTTGTGACAAATATGTATCAAATGGCTGGATTGGACTTAAAATTGCAAATGGAGCCAGTCCAGAACATATGAATATTGAAGAGGCACAAAAAGCTGAAAATGAGAAATGGTGGGAATAAAACCAGCAGCCAACAAAAAATATAGTGCATTTGGCAGATAGTGCTAATATTGAAAGTGATAGCAGTTGATAAACATAGTAGCAATTTGAAAATTTTGAGCGTTGAAATGCCAAACGCACCATATTCAAAACGTTGCCAGCAAGTCAAAGAACAGACCCGCAGAAAAAAACCGACATGAAAAATACTGAGATTATTAATAAACTAAAGGAATCGACATTTACTAATGAAGATGGAGAAGCTTACACTCTTAATTTTCAAGAAGGATTAACGAATTCTGAGATTGCGGAACTTTCAAAATCATTCCCTAATAATACAATAGATTCTGAGATTAAAGAAATTCTTCAAGAGACTATTGGTTGGGAAGGTTACGGAGTGGAACAGGTTGATTTTTCTTCAATTGAAGAATTTGGTTTTCTTGAGTTGTCTCCCAATTCAATAACTCTTGGGCATGACGGATTAGGAAACGTTTGGATTCTTGACATTTTAAAAAACGGTTCACTAGGGCACGTCTATTATGTGTGCCATGACCCTGCAGTATTTGTAAAATACTCTGATAATTTGAATGGTTTCTTAATGAGATTGTTTGAGTTTTATGAATCACCTTCGGAAAACTATCTAAACGAGATTCACGATAACGTTGTTTTTGAGGTATGGGAAAACGGTGGTAAACTGACTGATAAAGCCGATTTCTCATTGAATAATAAAGAATATGTAGATTTTCTTAATGAATTTGACGGCGAAGATTGGGTTATTGCTGATTTAAGAAATCCTAAAGATAAAGATGGATTTGCTTGGGGTAAATTTGGACCAAATAATCTGACTAAAAGACATTCGAAAGATTTGATATGGGTGATTAAGAAAAAGAAAAGAGGATTTTTCGGAAGGCTCTTTGGGAAATAAAACCAGCTGGCAACAATAAATAAATGGCATGGGCTGTCAGCATAAATTAGGCAGTTTTGCTCATTAAATTAGGTCGCCAAAGCTTTTGTTTTGGCTAGGAAAAGGAATAAATTTATAACCAAAACAAAAGCTTTGGCTTTGTGGGGTCTTGGGAGTTTTATTTTTCAAATAGCCCACGCCACTTATTAAGAACGTTACCACCAATTTTAAAAGACCGAAAATGAGACATATAAACCCAAAAATATCATTAACTATCTATCTGCTTTTGTTAGTAGTTTTCTATTCATTTGGTCAACAAAAAAACTCCGAGACAAAGGAAACTCAAATTAAAAAGTCAATTGAAAATATTGATGTAATAATCACACAATACAAATCATTAATTGAGTCGCCTAATATTCCATACTGTAGAGCGAGAATTGAAATATTAGAAAGTGGAAAAAAAATTGATTCTATTGAATTTTCGGAGATAGAACCAGTTGGAGGACATTATGGATTATTGGTTTACAATGAAATTATAAAAGACCATATTGTCATTTCAAAGTTTGGGGACTATGATGGACAAACAATCATTATAAATGGCAAAGGAGAAAAATTCCTGACAATTGGAGGTTGTGTTTCAGTTGATAATGATAATGGACTTCTATTCTCTATCTACAATTCCGACTTAGCTGGATTTAGCATATTTGACCTAAATAAAGACAAAGAAATTTTTAAAATGACTGATATAGAAGACAGACCACAAGAATTTTATAAATATTCAAATAACCGTTTTCTGTATAAAGCAAGTAATGATGAAACAGATAATGAGTCAATATGGGAAATCGAATTTGAAATGGATAGGATTATGCAACTTGATTTAAGAACGGACGATGTGAAAGGAAAAGAATTGAGAAAGTTATCTGACTGCAAGGAGATAAATATTAATTGTGAATAAAAAAAAGGTGGTAACAAAGTGTAAATTTAACAGCGGGTTCGGTGGGTGTTCCAACGTTGGATTCACGCCCAATTATCCGTTCCTATCGGACGGATAACCGCACGTAAATCCGCTAATAAACTTACACCAACCGTTGGGTACTATAGACATTTAAGAACAAAAAATGAAATCTTCAATAAAGCTACTATCAATTATTTTTTTCTGGTTGATTGTTCATTTTTCGTATGGTCAAGAAAAATCAATTAATTCATTTAAATTATCTGGGGAAGTACACCTTACTAAAGGTTCAGAAAAAGCATTATTACAAAACTTTAAAAACCAGATTAAAAAGAATGGTAAAACAAATTTAGTTCTTGAAATGGGTTTTGCAAACTCTTTTTTGTATACAAAATACTTAATTGATGGTAATGAAGAGCCAATAAAACGTATTTATGGATATTATGCTTTTGAAGGTTTTAGGTCTTTAATACAAGAATTAAAAGTTCTTTATGATTCTTTACCTGAGAATTAAAAGTTCGTAATTATTGGTGTTGATTATGAAACCAGATATCCCTTTATACATGTAATTAGTGACATATTTAAAACCATAGAAATTATACCAAATGAGTTAGATGAAATTACTCAAAAATTTATCAATGCAGATAGGGTATTTGGTTCACCAAATACAAAACCCCCACTTTCAGAATACAACTACTATAATGAAATGTATGAGAACTTCACTAAATATGAAACCTTATATAAAGAAAACCTTTCAGAAAATGATTTTAATTTACTCAGATTATTATCATTAAAAACAATAAGAAACAAAAGTGTAACAAATAGAAATAATGATCAAGAATGGGTAGCTAACTTTGATGAAATAATTGAATATTATAATATCAGAGACTTTAGTAACTTTTACGGTCAAGTGGGGGCTCGTCATCTATCAAATACACCATTTACCAAAATGATAGAATCACGTTCAAAAAAATATCAATTTGATGAATATTTATATTATAACGGAAAACGTATTTATAATGAAGGTGATCCTAAAAATATTCATTATAATGAAATCGAGTTTTGTAGCTGGGAATTTAAATTTAGACCAATGATAACAAGAAAAAATCAGATGAAATCTATTAAAGTGGATTTTTTTTCAAAATTTGAATCAATATCAAAATATAATGAAATATTAAAGATAAATGATCAAACTGTTATCATTAACTCACAAGCTGAAAGTTATTGTCCTTTACAGCTAAAGTAAATATTTACAGTACCCAACAGTAACTAAACTCCAATCGCGGTTGACGCAACCGCTCACGTAGTTTAGTCATCACGTTGGGCAACATATAGTCATAGCAAACTTTCAATAAAATGAATAAAATTTTAGCTAATAGAAATCTGACTCATCTTTTATTTGTAATATTATTGATCTTAGTAAACCCTTTAAATTCTTTTGGTTGTAAATGTGACTCAACTTCAGTAGAAAACGGATATAAGAAAGCAAATTTAATTGTTAAAGGAAAGATTCTGAAAGTTGAGATGGTAAACACTTTAGAAACAATTAATGTAGATAGTATTGCATCATTACAAACGTTAATAGGGGATAATGAAAGGCTATCAAGATATTTAGAAGGATATTCATTATATAAAGTAACATTAGAAGTTTCAAAAATTTTTAAAGGTGAATATTTAGGTAAACAATTGACAATTTATACAAGCCTAACTAGTAGTGCATGTGGTATTCGTTTTAGGGAAAGGGAAGAAACAATTATTTATACAACAAAAGAAAGTAACATGATGTATTTTATGTACGGGGATTATGTAGATCGATTACGGTTAATGAAAAAAGAAAATACATATTGGACAGATCGTTGTAAAAGACTTGTTTCCGATGTAGCACAAGAAACGAAACTATTAAATAGTCATATAATGGCTTTAAAAAATTAGTTTAAAATAAGTACGTTGCCCAACATCAGCTCAAACAGCAAGTCTCGGGTGACGCACCCAATGCTCTAAACTTAAGATGTTAAATAGCCAATTTCCTATTAAAATGGTACTTTCTTCGACTTCTTTTATTTTTAATTCTTTCAAAAGTCCTCTCCATTTTTATTGGAATTTTTGATCGTCTGATAAGTGTCAGTGTATCGTCAATTATCTTTTTAGGAACACGTTTATACATTCTCATTTTAATGTAAAAACTTTTAAAAATACCCGTTGCAATATTTCTATTTACCTTGTATTCGTACTTGTTTTTTGGATCGTTTTTCAATGCCGTTTCAATAATTAAAACCTGATTCAAATTGGCTGAAAATATAGTTGCATAAAATTCTAATAGTACACCATTTGCTGATTTTGAAGAGAAGTTTTCGAGTTATAAACTAGATTTGATATATCCATAATAAGTTTCAATACCCCATCTTTTATAATATAGTTCTTTGAGTTCTTTTATGGAGAATTCCGTGTTTGTCAATAGATATTCTATTTCTCCACTTTTCAATTTTACTTTTACGATTCTACATGAAATATTGTCTCTGTCTTTCCTCTTAAAAATAATTATATTTTCAATTACATTTGAATTTACAAACTCGATAACTTCTTTATTTAAGGATGCTTTTGTTCGAATTAAAAACAACATTTTATTTTTTAAAGTAGACTCAATTATATTGATGTTTGCGTATCCTCTGTCTAATATTATTACAGGATTAATAACCTGATTATCAATAAGATGCAATGAATTATCAATATGTTCATAAAAAAGAGATACTTTACTATGTTTATTATGTGTTATTAATGCATCTAAAGCTAAATCATTATTTAAATCATATAAAACAGAAGCTCTTGCAAGTGGCATTCCAGCCCCATTATTATTTTTTGCTCTCAAAAATACTTGACCCAACTCATTACTATCTGGTAGTTGAATCATACTTCCATCAACAGCAAGTAATTGGTATTTATTTTTATAAAACGTGTTTCTTTTTTTTCATAATAAAAGTCTAAAATTTCTTGATTTAGAAATTGAAATACAGCAGGATTAATTTTTAGTTTAGCCTTACTAAATGCCTGAGGAGAACATATTTTTAAGGTACCGTTATTCGAGAAAAATTGGACCAATTCAACCATAGTTGTTTTTGTAACTCTACCGATTAAAATGAAAATTATATCGACGAAACTAATCACTCTATTCCGTGTAAAGTCTTTTGCTTCTATTTTAAAATTATTGAGTACTTCATCTGATTTAATTAAAGTGTTCAGATAGTTTATAAATTGGGATATTGTTCTATTTTTCATTTCAGTCTTACAAATTATATTAGTATAATTGTAAAGAGAGGAGAAACATTGAAATCGTTGAAAAATGAAATGTTAAATCCTTAAGTTTAGAGCATTGGGTGACGCACCCAATGCTCTAAACTTAAGATGTTAAATAGCCAATTTCCTATTAAAATGGTACTTTCTTCGACTTCTTTTATTTTTAATTCTTTCAAAAGTCCTCTCCATTTTTATTGGAATTTTTGATCGTCTGATAAGTGTCAGTGTATCGTCAATTATCTTTTTAGGAACACGTTTATACATTCTCATTTTAATGTAAAAACTTTTAAAAATACCCGTTGCAATATTTCTATTTACCTTGTATTCGTACTTGTTTTTTGGATCGTTTTTCAATGCCGTTTCAATAATTAAAACCTGATTCAAATTGGCTGAAAATATAGTTGCATAAAATTCTAATAGTACACCATTTGCTGATTTTGAAGAGAAATTTTCGAGTTGTAAACTAGATTTGATATATCCATAATAAGTTTCAATACCCCATCTTTTATAATATAGTTCTTTGAGTTCTTTTATGGAGAATTCCGTGTTTGTCAATAGATATTCTATTTCTCCACTTTTCAATTTTACTTTTACGATTCTACATGAAATATTGTCTCTGTCTTTCCTCTTAAAAATAATTGTATTTTCAATTACATTTGAATTTACAAACTCGATAACTTCTTTATTTAAGGATGCTTTTATTCGAATTAAAAACAACATCTTATTTTTTAAAATAGACTCAATTATATTGATGTTTGCGTATCCTCTGTCTAATATTATTACAGGATTAATAATTTGATTATCAATAAGATGTGATGAATTATCAATATGTTCATAAAAAAGAGATACTTCACTATGTTTATTATGTGTTATTAATGCATCTAAAGCTAAATCATTATTTAAATCATATAAAACAGAAGCTCTTGCAAGTGGCATTCCAGCCCCATTATTATTTTTTGCTCTCAAAAATACTTGACCCAAC
Source organism: Flammeovirga pectinis (assembly GCF_003970675.1). Classification (GTDB taxonomy): domain Bacteria; phylum Bacteroidota; class Bacteroidia; order Cytophagales; family Flammeovirgaceae; genus Flammeovirga; species Flammeovirga pectinis. Next base: position 126,941 of record NZ_CP034563.1, on the reverse strand, counting down.
TCATTACTATCTGGTAGTTGAATCATACTTCCATCAACAGCAAGTAATTGGTATTTATTTTTATAAAACGTGTTTCTTTTTTTTTCATAATAAAAGTCTAAAATTTCTTGATTTAGAAATTGAAATACAGCAGGATTAATTTTTAGTTTAGCCTTACTAAATGCCTGAGGAGAACATATTTTTAAGGTACCGTTATTCGAGAAAAATTGGACCAATTCAACCATAGTTGTTTTTGTAACTCTACCGATTAAAATGAAAATTATATCGACGAAACTAATCACTCTATTCCGTGTAAAGTCTTTTGCTTCTACTTTAAAATTATTGAGTACTTCATCTGATTTAATTAAAGTGTTCAGATAGTTTATAAATTGGGATATTGTTCTATTTTTCATTTCAGTCTTACAAATTATATTAGTATAATTGTAAAGAGAGGAGAAACATTGAAATCGTTGAAAAATGAAATGTTAAATCCTTAAGTTTAGAGCATTGGGTGACGCACCCTCGCTCGCAGTTTAGCAATTTCGTTATATGCAAAAGAAATCATGGAATATTGTTACATCATAGCATTCAACTTATCGGAGAACATACCTTCCTTAGAATTGCTAAAAAGCATTTCCAATTACTTTTTCCATAGAAACGTAAAGCATCAGGGTAATTTAAATATAGATTTGTTCTTTCTGACTAATTATCAGGGGAATTCTTTCAGATTAACAATAGACAAAAACAAACATTTCAGTTATACAATTAAATTACAAACTGACTATAAAACACACCCACAGTCAGTTTCTCAAGGTTTTATTAAATTGATATGGGATATGTTAATTCAAAATTGGAATATTTCTTATTCAGATATTGAATTATTTGAAGAACGAAACTTCAAGATAATTGAGGAACGATTCCATCAAAGGTTAATCTCTAGAAAATCAATGTGTAAATTTCTAGAAAAAGATTCAATAGAGGTATTACCAATAAAAATTGATTTTAAAGAAATTGGTAATATTAAATTGACTAAAGGTTTATTAATTGCCAAAAATCCAATAACAATTGAGCATGCGTGGTATTCATTTTCCTCCAAACTTGATTATGACGGATGGGATATGACGACAGCAGAGTTTTTACCCTTGACGGTAAATGAATATCAAAAGGAAGTTGGCGATTTTACGGATTATTGGAAGGGACTAGAAAGAAAGGATTATGAACTATTTCAGAATAAGAAACCAGAATCAATAATCAGAACCTCTAAAGATTGGGATTACAATGAGTATTTAATCAAGTATGAAAATAAATACTTATACATAGGAACAGATGTTTATACAGGATAAAAAAGCATAAAACACTGTATAAATGGCATTAAAATGCCCATTTATACTAAACGTTACCACACATTAAAAAGAAAAATATAATTAACAATTATCCTAACATTTCTGTTTGGAATGTTAAATGCTTAAACTGTTGAGGAATTATACAATACAAGAGATTTTAAGAAACTGATAAAGTTTACAGACAAATCGAAACAATTAACTAAAGAGCAAGTGTATTGTATTGGGTATACCTTTTTTAAACTTGAAAGTGATAAAAAAGGCTATTGAAATTTATGACAAAGCGATTTCCAAAGGTTTAGATGATGACAATATTTATCTATAAAAAGGACTTTCGCTTAGATATGACCAAAAATATGATAAAGCGGTTGAAACATTCAAAATCGCAATTGATAGAAATCCAAAATGACAAAAAACTATACTGAATTTGGTAACAAGTTTTACTATCAAAAAAAATACGATTCTGCTTAACCGAAAGTTCTGTACATATTTATAAAATCCGCTGAAAATAAAATTAGAGTTTTTAAACGAAAAAACTAAATATAAACACTTAAATTGGAGTGTATTAATAATACTATAAATCAGAGAACATGAAAAAACGTATTTCAAAATTCATCTTAATTGCTCTACTAATTTTTGCATTCCCTTCAATCTCAAGTGCTCAGACATGGGAAGAAAACCTGAAAAAAGGAGCAACTACAACTGAAAAAAATTACATGAACAATCCATTTGAAAGGCCAGAGAACTGGAAAACAATCTATACTACACCTGATATTTGGCCAATATCTGAAAATCGCGGTCCAATTGACCGGTCACCTAAAGATAAAACTACAAAAGTATTAGTATTGGGGACTGGAACTCCAACTCCAAATCCATACAGATATGGACCTGCAATGGCAGTTATTATAGATGGATACCCTTATTTTATAGATTGTGGAGAAGGCTGGTGGAGGGCATTAGCTCATTCTGTTCTTACTCAAAATTCTCTTGATCTAAGCTCGATTTTTGCATTAAAAAATCTAAAATATATGTTTCTCACACACCTCCATGAAGACCATACTGTAGGATTACCTTCTTTTATTAATAATTCATATAAGTTTGGTTCAGGAGCCGACAAAAAAGTATTTGGACCTGAGGGCGTTGATGAAATGATGGCTCATATTAATGCTGCTTGGAGTATTGATCGTCATGAAGTAGCGCAAGGTTCTCTTGCTTATAAACCTGAAGGTTCAACTGCAACAGGGGTTCCTGTTTGGCCTGAAACATCATCAGAGGGTAGACAAATTTTTGAAGATGAAAGAGTTATTGTTGAGGCTTTTCCAACAAAACATGGTTATTTAGAACATACATATGCATATAGATTTACTGCAAAAAGTGATGGTCGTATAATAGTATTTGGTGGTGATGGCACATATTCAAAGGGCTTGGTTGAGGCAGCTAAGGGAGCTGATATATTATTTGTTGAGGGTATTACTCGTAAAAATGTGAAGTATGCCTCTTGGGGTGGAGAAACCGAAAAAGAAAAAGTTGAAGTTATTGGGACATATCATATGTTCCCAGCTCGATTAAAAAGGGTATATGATGAGTCTGGTGTAAAAAATATTGTTTTGGTACATGTACAGAACTTCAATAACCCAGAAAACTTTAAACGTTTAGGAGTTCTACAGGAAATGATTGATGAGGGAATCAAGAATATTCTCTTAGCAGAGGACGGGGACCTTTATTAAGGCAACATGCTTAAATTGAAGTGATTAATTTTAGTATCTTTATTATTGACACTCAACATTAAAGGTAAATATCAGCGACAAACGACTTTTTATTGCAAACAATGTATATAGTTTATGGGGGATGAAGTGCTAAATATAAGCAATTTAACATTAAATAAATATTGGTGTAAGTTGAAAGATTTGTATTTCCCCCCCCCACAAAACTATATACTCAACATTGTGGTACATTACTTAAGCAATAAACTTTCAATTATTCTATAAAAATTAATTCAAACTAATAATGAGATTAAAAATTCTATATTTCAACTTCTTATTATTCTTAATAATTACATCTTGTGATAAGAAAATGGAATTTGATTCAGTTGTATGGAACGACAGGAGTGTTGATTGGCAAATCAATCAAGATAGAGAATTAATGGTCGAAGATTTAATAGCAACTAAACTACTAATTGGTTTACATAAAAAAGAGATTCAATCTCTTCTTGGAAAACCAGATAGTGTACTTAATAACCATTATTTTTACTTTATTTTTGAAAAGTATGAATTAGACATAGATCCAGTTTATATGTCAGAATTGGAAATAACTTTTGGTAAGAATGAGTTGGTACAAAAATATAATATTCTTAAAAAGTAATATAAATGAGATTAATTAGTGTATTTTTATTTATAATTCCTTCATTAGTATTATCTCAAACAATAAATTCTTCTTGTGAATCAAGAGTAGATACACTCACCAATTCTACATATTATTTAGATGTTGACAAGCCTGCAAAAATAATAGATGGAAAGAATTCATTATTTAAAGAAATTTCAAAAAAGATAATAATTAATCAAGAATCTAAACGATTGGGATTAGATGGTGTAAAACTTATAATAACCTATCTAATAACTGAAAAAGGTGAAGTAACAGGAGTAAGATTTATGAGAGGAGAAGAACAATTACAGAACAAGGCTGAAATATTATCAATTATAGAAAAGAAGAAATGGATTCCAGCAACTTGTAATGATAAAAATGTTACATCACTTCAGGTGTTCTCATTACAATTATGTTATAAATAACTTAAATCTTTAAAAACGTACCACACAGCTACAAAACTCCAATTACGGTTGATGCAACCCCTCACGAAGTTTAGTAAATTCGTAGGCTTCCCATATGTCATTTTATCCATCTTAATATTCTATTTTTATTTAAAGTCTTAGCAAACTTTTTTAACTAGAAGTCAGGAGACTTTTTCGATTTTAAGCCACAAGTGACGACTTCATGTTAACACTTGCGGGAATGAATAATAGGCCATATTAATAAAGATGAGTGATTGATTTATCACTAATTCTCTTTCTGATATTCTATCCTTGGAATAACATTATCGAAGTTATCCCAATTTGCTAAATACTTCTCATTGGATTTAATAAAGGCTCTTCCTTCTGCTTCAAACTTAAAAAAATCTGTTCTAAAAGGTTTTCCTTTTGTGTAAGATCTATTTTTGGGATAAAATGAAGCATGTAGACCCACTACGGAGAGGTGACCAACCCAACTTTCAGAATCACTAATTGAGTAAATAAGCTTACTATTTAAAAAGTATTTGATTTTGGTATCTCCATAATGCTCTGAACTATAACATATAGCTGATTTTATTTTCTTATCGTTCTCATCATAATATTCAATTTTATAATTGGAATCATGTTCACCCATCTGATGTTTAATTGTATCAAAACTTGCTATTGAATACTCTATTATTTGAATCTGCTTGAAAATTTCTTCTACTTCTTTCTGATCTGGGTGCATTGCCAAAATAGCTATATTTAAAAATTGATTGAGAGCATTGTAAGCATCTTGCTTTAAGTATTTGTAGGGGTTGTCATCTATTCGACTAAAAGATTTTTCTTTATCTCCTTCCTTTAATAAGATGATGTCAGCCGCATCATTAAAATAGGCTCTAAGTTGTGGAGTGGATTTATCTTTAGGATTAAAAAAGACAAAGTAAGGATGGTAGTTACCTTCTTTGTAATTATAATAATACTCATAAAGACCTTCGTAGGTATGGGCCTTTGAGATACTAAGTTGATTTCCTTCTAAGTAATAATCTGTTTCTTCATATGAGACTTTGTGTAGTACTACATCTTTGCTTGTAATCCTGTAATATCGATTTCTTATATTTTTAATCGTCTCATCATTTTGTGAGAATGTTAGATAAGGAATAAAAAAGAGTGTAAAAAAAATCAGTATAGTTTTCATAAGTTTGCATTTAGTATATGGTGTAAGTTAACTAAAAAATATTTTAGTTTGAAGTCTACAGACTTCTTCAAAATATAAGCCACAAGTAATGACTTAGTCTTAACACTTGCACCAGTGAAGGAGTACACTTTCACTATTTGTAGTATCTATCCTACAGACGTTATTACGAATTTTATTATTGTTTACGTTTGCAACTTATCACAATAATAAACTGTCTTATTCATATATCATGTTATGAATCAAAGCCTTTAGACAATTACTAGTTCTCAGTAACTCCTATCGACTTAATTCTCATTTTAAACGGCAAACTAAATTAAAACACAAATGACTAAACTATTGAATAGAATTACTCTTTTATTGTTGATATTATTTATATCTAATTTATCCTTTGGACAAAATCAAACACAAAGTCGATTTTTAAAAAAAGAACTTGACGTAACAGCCTATCAGAATCAAGAGTTAAGTATAAAACTTATTTGTAAAGCAAGCGACTCAAGTAAAGTAATCATCAGGTCTTTTTTTGACTCAAAAGATAATCAATATCTAGGTTATAAAACTATAGAGAGTAATATCAAACAGCTGGATGATTCTTGGCTTATTTATAATGGGAAAATTAAAATACCTAAGAAAGCAGCAAAATTAGATTTAGGTGTATTTACTGCTGCGTATCCCGAAAGTATATCAATAGCTAGTTTGACGGTGCTTAATGAATCAGAGGAAATATACAATACAAGTAATCATTTTGATTTTCATGTAATTAATTATTCAGAGAATGAAGATAATGCTTTAACTTATAATGAAAAGCCCACAATAAAACTAACCATCAATAATCAGATACTATATGGAAATAATTCACAGGAAGGTAAGTATGTAAAGCTGAATGGAATTGATTTCTATTATGAAATATATGGCGAAGGTGAACCTGTTTTATTATTACACGGAAATAATGAATCGATTAATGCTTTTCGATATCAAATTGATAAACTAAAAGAAAACTATAAAGTTATTGCCGTAGATAGTCGTTGTCAGGGAAAAAGTTCATGCGATAAAACAAAACTTTCTTATACGCAGATGGCGAGTGATATGGGGGCATTATTAGATTTCTTAAACCTTGATAAGGTGACGATACTTGGCTGGAGTGATGGAGGTAATACTGGATTAGAGTTCGCATTGCAATACCCCGAAAAAGTAAAAAGTTTGATCACCATGGGGGCTAATCTTTTTCCTACTGAGGAGGCGATCAAACCAGAAATTTTAAAACAATTGAAGCATAATGTTAGAGAGAATAAATCAATGGGCATTTTTTATAAGCAATTGAGAAGGTATGGGAAAGTAGGTGAAATATGTTTAAAGTATCCTGACATGTCATCTGAAGATTTAAACACTATACATATTCCAGTTCTTGTACTCGCAGGAGAGAACGATGTAATTGTTGACGAACATACAAAGTTAATAGCCAATAGTTTACCAAACTCGGAATTATATATTTTTCCAAATCAAGGGCATTATGCTCCTACGGAATGTCCTGAAGATTTTAATAATGTTGTAATTCAGTTTTTACAAAAAAATGGTGATAAAACAACTTCTACCAACATTTTAAATAATTAAAGGTAGGTGATGTGATTAATGTTAAGATTTATAACTATCTCACTGTTTGTAGTATTAAGCTGTAGGCATTACTACGAATTTTATTATTGTCTTAGTCGTATAATGACTAGTTCCCTCAATCGAAATATTTTTTGTTCCGTAATACATTAACAATTAAATTGTGATTGTCTTTCAACGATTTAACGCAAACTATATTTTTTAAGGAAGTTGAGAGCATTTTTTAAAAATGGATAAACGCCATGATTTAATATTGCTGGAAATGGAAATAATGGGTTATTGTGTTTATTAAATATTGGCGGTAATTAAGCTATGAAGCAAACTAAAAATTATATATAGAACATGAGATCATTTTTTGAACGCAGTAATGTGTATACTTCTTCTCTTAACCGACAGGAAATTGAAATGACTATAAGAAGTCTGCTTAGTACAGAGTCTCATTTTTTATTTTTTAAGCAGAAGGAATACAAAGGAAAATTAAAGAAGAATAAATTTAAATTTTATAAAAAGTTTAGTTCTAATCAATTTTCAAATCCTGAAATCAAAGGAAAGTTCATTAGTGAAAACCCTTTAATGGTAGAAATACGAATAACTCCACATTATTTCAAACTACTATTTTTTTTAATATTTCCAATTATTTTCATTCCAGAATCAATATTTGCAGATGAAATGACAATCAATGGTGTATTAAGAGAACCAACTTTAGTTGAAAGATTAGCCTTTGGTTCTTTTGGAGGATTAGTTCCAATAATTTGGGGGTATATTGATACTTTTTCAAAGTATAATAAAACAGAAGTTTGGATTAATAACTTGTTTAAGTTAAATAAAATAGATTCTAAATTTTATCTTAAAAAACGCCGGCGAGTAAGCTAGGGGGATTTCACCCCTAACTTATCACAGAACCGTACATGAATCTCCTCTACTGTTCGTTGTGTTAAGTCGAAAGACCTCACTACGAACTCTAGTATTGTTTAAGTTTTCAACTTACAACAAAAATAAACTGTATTAGTCGCATAATGTGATAAGTCAAAGACTTAATCATTTTCCTCACTATTCGTAGTATCAAGCCGATAGGCGTTACTACGAATTTTATTATTGTTTAAGTTTGTAACTTATAACAATAATAAAATTCTTGGTTTCTTTTAGTTGTTATAAGTCACAGACTATAACAATTTTCTAGTTCTGAGTGACGCCTTTCGGCTTAACACTCAAAACAGGGGGTAGTGTTTTTTTATAGTCTTTGTATGGCTAGAAGTCAACAAACTTCTTCAAAAAATAAGACACAAGTGACGACTTCGTCTTAACACTTGCGCTAGTGAAGTAATTACTTTTACTCTCGGACAGGATTAGAAACTTTATTTTTAGCAATCACTTGAAGCATTTTATTCTTACTATGAATAGTGAGTAGATAACACGATGTTAATGATAGTTAATTCAAAATAAAATTTGTTATTCAAAGTACCTTAGAGATTGTATCATAATTCATTATACATAAATTGACGAGGAGCTCTTTAATCTATAATTATAAATGTAGCGTTAGAGGTGTTTACTTACTATTGCTATAATTAAAGAACAAATGATGCGAATTATTCTCTCCTTGCTAATCATCTCTTTATTCACCAACTGTATCAGTGAGGCACAGGTATATCCTGATAAAAACTGGAAGACACCTCAGAATCCTTCTACGTTGGGTTGGGGAGAAACGGACCGATCAAACTTTACACGATATATCATTGATAGTACAAATATTACTGGACTTATGATTATTCATAAAGGACAAGTTGTACTAGAGTATGGCGATATAGAAGAAAATAGTTACATCGCTTCTTGTAGAAAAAGTGTGCTATCTATGCTCTTTGGGAAATATGTAGAAAATGGCCAAATCAATTTAAATAAAACACTTGCCGAATTAAAAATAGAAGATCATTCTTCTCTTCTAAAAATAGAAAAATCGGCTACGATCAAGGATATAATTTCAGCCCGTTCTGGTGTTTTTTTACCAGGTTCTAATGGAGGTGATTTCAGAAGATTAGCTCCAGAAAGAGGGTCTGCAAAGCCTGGTAGTTACTGGTTATACAGTAACTGGGATTTCAATTTAGCTGGTCATATTTTCGAACAAGAGACGAATAAAAATATCTATGATGAAATAGAAGAACAGTTAGTTGCATCTCTTCAGATGCAAGACTGGGATAGTTCTTTACAACTAAAAAACGGAAACTTAGAAGTGTCTAAATTCCCAGCCTACCACATGTGGTTTTCTACAAGAGACATGGCACGTATTGGTTTATTGATGTTGAGAAATGGTAAATGGCAAAACAAACAAGTGATCCCTGAAGCTTGGGTAAAAGAAATGACTACGCAAAGAACCTCTTACAAAGAAGCTCAGAAAAATGCACCTATATTAAAAGAGGATGGCTTAGATCTAGGGTATGGTTATATGTGGTGGTTAATAGAAAACACCGAAGATGATAGATTTAAGAACGCCTATTCTGCGCAAGGGGCCTTAGGACAAAATATTACAATTTATCCTGAGATTGATGTGGTACTCGCTTTTAAAACAAAAAGTACCTACAAAAGAAGAAATAGCATTCAAACACAAATGGAAGTAATAAAAAAGACAGTCAAATTATATAATCCGGAGTAACAGAACAAATTTTATAAAGCATGAAAATAAAGAATCTATTTATTGTTTACATCCTATGTATTATCGCTTCTTGTACCCAAAAAGAAGGTGGTAAAGAAGAAAAACAGCTTAAAACAGATAAGTCTCTCGATGAGGTAACGCTAGTGGCTATGTTAGATTCCATTTGGTGGTCAGAACAACTACCCATCCGACGTAGGGATTCATTGGGAAGAGCACATGGTTATGAATCAGAAGCGTTCAAAAAGCAAGATGTGATCTACCATAAGGCACATGATATTAATGAAAAGAAAATACTTAACCTTTTGGATACTTATGGCTGGCCAAACGTAAATGTCATTGGTGAACAAGGTAATCAAACCATCTGTAATGTACTTCAACATTCAAGTATTGAAGTCAGAAAAGCGTACATTCCTGTGATGAAAAAAGCAGTAAAAGAAAAGGGATTAGCACCAAGATTATTGGCTCGTGCAGAAGATAGATTGGCTACTGATCGTGGCGATTTTCAAATTTATGGAGGACAGATAAAGTATTATTCAGAAACGAAAAGCTTTAATGTGTGGCCAATAATTGACCCTGAAAATGTAGATAAAAGACGAGCAGAAATTGGATTAGGTCCTATTGCAGAAGCTTTAGCCAACCGCAGACATCCATTGGAATGGGATCTAGACGAGCAAATACGAAGATCAGCGGAATTTAAATTACAAAAAAAGAATGATGCGAAATTATAGTTTAAGTTGGCAACTTATAACCACCATATCGCACTTGTTTTTTTGTGGCTAGAAGTCGACAGACTTCTTCAAAATATAAGACACAAGTGACGACTTCGTCTTAATACTTGCGCCAGTGAATAGGGTTTTAAACAAAATTATATACTTTTCACTGTTTGTAGTATTAAGCCGTAGGCGTTACTACGAACTATATTATTGTCTAAGTTTTTAACTTATAACAATAATATAGTTTTAGTTTTTTGTTGTTAAGTACTCCACCGAAATTAACTTATATCTAGTTTTCTATTTGTTTTTTTGTGAGTATGAAGCTAAAAATTGCATCAATAGTGGTTCTATTGAAAGTTTTTTTTAGATGAAATAATCGCAAAAAATAATGATAAATAGTATAAACTAATTTTTGTGGAGTACTTATAAGTCAAAGACTATAACTATATGCTAGTTCCGAGTGACGCCTTTCGGCTTGACACTCAGAACAGAAGTGAAATATTATAGTTTGAAGTCAACAGACTCCTTCAAAACAGGAATATTAACCCAGCTCTCACTACTTATTTTCAACTCCAAAGGCTCATCAGCATCAGCAAAGCTTTCTGTACTGACATCCTTTCCCGTACCATAATTGATTTGTGCATTAGGATTTTTATTTCCAGTAATTACCACAACCATTTTACTTCCTTTCTTCATTTGCTTACTAATGATTCTTGTATCATTGAAAGTGATAGAAGTCGGTTGATGAGGGGTGAGTAAAGTACGTTCTTCCATGCTGTGCGTATGGCTAGCACGACCAATATGATAACTCAAATGGAAGTATTTTCCTTCTGTTGTCAATTCATAAAGTAAGACCGAATAGTCGAAATCTTTTTTGTTGGTGGTTACTATTAATTCTCCAGAGAAAGCACCATTGATAATTTTATCTTCTGCAAAAGCTTCGCTGATAAATACTAAACCCTCTTTTAAGTCGATGCTATCTTTAGCAATAGGCCAAGGGTAATAATTTGCATTGTTTTGTGTAGAGTGGTTGGCTAAATCAATCTGTAATAAATGCTCTTGCTTTGTGCTTTGTGGAGTATTTCCTAACGTATAGACTTCCCCTTCTTTTTGTGTGTTTAAGTAGAAAGGAATGGTATCATCACTCATGTTTTCAAAAGAGGAACGGTGTACCCATTTGTTGGTGTTCATGACTTGAAAATTGACTTTGTCTTTTAATATTGCAGGTTTTTCTGCTCCTTTCAGAATGTAATCGTACCATTCAAAGATCAATTTGTTTTTAATGTCAATACGAGCGACTTCATCCAATGCATATCCTCTTAAGTTGGTAGTTGGCGTAGACTGTGCACCCCAATGATCATAAGGGCCAATCAATACATAATGTTCTGCATTGGGGTTGTATTTCATGTGTTCTCTGTAGTAATACAAAGCACCACGTTGTGCATCGTCATAGTAGCCAGTAGTAGTTAAAACAGGGATGTCAATATGAGCAAACTCTTCCTTATAAGGAATCATGCCTTGCCAATAATCATCGTAAGTGGGGTGACTAATCCACTCCTGAAATAAGGGGTTGGGTGTTCCGTCAATACTGTCCATTTTATTGTAAGCCACGCCAGATGCATACCAATTGGTATTCAAATCGTTCCATCTTTGCGGACTCGTATGGAAAAGGTATTTGTTTTCCGTAACATAAGAGATCCACTTGTAAGGGAAGTTGAAAAAGATATTGTTTTCTCTCGGTACATCAATACCGGGAGCAGCAGTCACAGAAGGAACAATTGTTTTTAGGGCAGGGTGTACCTTATTTTTCATAGAAGCCCATTGCGTAAAACCGTTGTAACTACCGCCAAACATTCCCACTTCTTGTGTATTCCAAGGCTGTTTACTAATCCAATCAATCACCGCATAAACATCTTTGTGTTCATGTACATACGGATGAATTTTATTACTACTTCTACGTTTACCCCTAGAAGTTGCCAATACACCCACATACCCTTTAGTTGCTGGTAAAATAGCATCATTGATATTGACACTGTCGGCATAAATGGTGAAATTCAGAATAGCAGGCAGGGGAGTTGTATTTTCTCTTTTGCGTACTACCGTTATGTCAATTTCAGCACCATCAATGGAAGAAGTAATTAGCGTATCCATAAAAATATATTTTCTCTTTTGATCCGCTTTTACCTCACGAAAGACAATGGTTTCTGTCTCTGAAAAAACACGATAACGAAAATAATTTTTCAAAAGAGATAAGGCTTGTTCGGTGTTAAGAGAAGAAGAAGTAAGCTTTTCATATTCCGAATTAAATGTGTTTGTAAACTGTACCACATTATCATAAGTAGTAAAGGCATAGTTGGCAGTTAATGCAAGATTGTCCTCACAGCTATTGAGGTACTCAAGAAAAACTTTTTGGTAAGCGATTTCAAATGCAATCTCTTTTTCTTCTTGTAGTTGTTTCGCCTTTACATATACCTCGTAACAAATGCCATAGGGGTGATTGCCTATTCCTCCATTTTCTTCACGAAGGGTTTTAATTTGTGCAATTGCTTCATCGTAATTTCCTGCAAGAATATTAATGCGATACAGATCACTGCCTTCTAATTTCTCTTCTGAATTGATGTACGCTTTCGCGAGTGTATTCATCTGTAAGGCGATAGTTTCGGAAGCTGAAATGTCTACTTTTTGAAAAGGTATTTCTTGTGCATCCACTGATAAAATGGAAAGAAAAATGGAAATTAAAATGAATAGATAGAAGAGTATGTTTTTCATGGTAATAATATGTTCTGAATATAATTTGAGACTAGTAGAAATTTTCTTTTTTTGCTCCGTATCATCAGCCCAGGACTTAAGTCCTGGGCTGATGATACTTTTATGTTTCAAGTGTTTACTACACTGTTTGTAGTATTAAGCCGTAGGCGTTACTACGAACTATATTATTGTATAAGTTTGTAACTTATAATAATAATATAGTTTAGTTTTTTTGTTGTTATAAGTCACAGACTATAACAATATGCAAGTTCCGAGTGACGCCTTTCGGCTTGACACTCAGAACAGGGGAAGGTAGAGACGCAATGCATTGCGTCTCTACAGGGCTGTAGCATTGGTATAACTAATCAATTCATTAGTATACACCCCATGTCCATCTTCATTGATGTGTTTAATGTATGTTTTCAATTCAGGAGCATACCACCACGTATCTGTCATTTCACCTTTAAAACCCCTAGAGTTGGTTACAATCCCTTGGTAAATTAACTTATATGCTTTGAACGTTCCACCTTTCACTTTTAGAGCTTCATAAGCCACAACTTCAACATCTTGAGCAGTTTTGCCAGTAGTCCCCTCATTATTTTCCCAAGTAGATTCGTATTGCCATTTTTTACCCACAAATAGGGGCCAATCACGGAAAGGTGTAGCACTATTATCGGGTAATAATGTCTTTGCCACGAGTACCGTATCTATACCATTCCAAAAGCCCAAATCACCGTTGTAACGAACTACTTTTTGAGTATCCCTTCCTTCATCCCTTACATGACCATCTACAGCTCTTTCCCAATGCCAAACCCATTGTTCTCCCATTTTATATTCACTTTGAATAGGCTGATTTGTAGTAATATGTTTTGTAGCAAAATCACAGGCACTTAGCATAGAAAGTGCAACAAGTAGTAATGTTATATTTTTCATAGTATTTAATATTCGGTATCATTAGCTCATGTCCTCAGTCATGGGTTTATGATGTAATGTATTTTGTATATCACTGGTACTGTTTGTAGTATAAAGCCGATAGGCGTTACTACGAACTGTATTATTGTATAAGTTTGAAACTGATAACAATAATATAGTTTAGTTTTTTTGTTGTTATAAGTCACAGACTATAATAATATGCAAGTTCCGAGTGACGCCTTCGGCTTAACACTCAGAACAGAGGTATTACTATAGTGTATTGATGTTTTTAAACTTCACCGACTGACGACTAGAAACCTCCAATAATTCTCCCGTAGTCAATTGAATATTTAATTTGTTTTTAAAATGAGGAATAATCTCAGCGATATATTCCATATTGATAATTTGTTGTCGATTGATTCTGAAAAACACATTCGGGTCTAGTTTTTCCTCAATAAGGTTGAGAGACTTTTTAATCAATACTTTATTATCACCAAAGAACAGGCGTGCGTAATTCTCCATAGATTGAATTAATCTGATTTCAGAGAGCGGAATAAAATGACATTGTTCTCCATCCTTGACAAAGATTTTATACGACATTGGAAGGGGTTTAATTTTCTCTTCCTTCTTTGCCAATTCTAGCTTTACCTTCTCTATGGTTTGTCCAAAACGTTCATCCCGTAGTGGCTTCACTAAATAATCTAAAGCATTTACCTCAAAAGCCTGAACCGCATATTGGTTGTAAGCCGTAGTGAAAACCACCTCAGGCACAACGGTTAATTCTTGCAGTAAATCGAAGCCTGATTTCTCTGGCATATGTATATCAAGAAAGAGAAGATCGGGGCGTGTTTTTTCAATTAAAACGAGCGCTTCGTCCACATTAGCGGCTTCACCGAGTACTTCAAATTCTGGATAGAGAGCAAGTGCCCTTTTTACTTCCGAACGTGCCAATCGTTCATCATCAATAATGATTGTTTTATAAGTACTCATGGTTATTGCATTGGAATTTCTAAAGTGGCTGTAACAGTATTTTCTGCATCATTTTGAATTGAAAAATGTGCTTTTCCTTTGTATTGCATTTCTAATCGATCCAACAGATTTTTAAGTCCTAAACCTTTAGAAGGGTTATTTTCTATGAATGTGCCAGGGTTTTTGACAATAATAAAGAGGGAGCTTTCTTTTTCAGTAATCAACAACTCAATAGTTCCGCCATTTATCTTTTTATCTATACCGTGTTTAATGGCATTTTCTATTAAAAGCTGAATACTCAATGTAGGTATCTTATGCTGCATCAATGTTTCATCAATAGAAAAAGAAGTAGTTAAGCGCTCTTCAAAACGTAATTTTTCTAGTTCGATATAATCATTTACCAAGCTCAATTCTTGCTGAATACCAATAAGAGATGTATCTTTTTCATACAAAGAAGTACGTAAAATATCTGAGAGTAAATCGATGGCTCTTCTTGCTATTTCTGGTCTTTCAATTACTAATGCTTTGATAGAATTTAAAGAATTAAACAAAAAATGAGGGTTCAGTTGTGTCTGTAAATTATCCAGTTGTGCTTGTTGTACAATTTGCGCTAAGGCAGTATTTTCTTTGGCTGTTTGTATTTCTCTTTGGTAAAAATGGTACAAATGATACGCCAATACCCAAATAGACATCATACGTAAACCCGTAATAAAAATAGGATCCCAAGTCATTAAAATAACAGACATCACCACTTGTTCTTCCGTACCGAAAATGATACAATAATACCATTTTAGGTTATTGAGTAGCGTAAAAATGGCCGCCAAAACAATAATAGAAGGTACTAACCTTATAAACAAAGAAGATAAATCTAGCATGGTCCATTTCTGATGGATAGCAAAGTGCTTATACATGTGCGTTAGCCCAATACTAATGCCCACATCCAAGATGTAATTTAATACAATAATACCCATGCTATATTCACTAAAAGCAACTAACCTGTAGGCCCAATAGAGAGAGACTGTGCCCCAACCCAAAAATTGACATTGCCAATAAAGTAAACTGTTCCTCTTGTTTAATTCATTCATGCTACAAATTAATAGTAGAATATGTTAGGGAAAAAGAAAAAGTACATAAGCGTGTAAAAATGATGGGGAGCGTAAGAGAAGTATTATTTTGATGGGTGAGCTATAACCAAACAATAGCACCATGTAGTAGAATAGGGGAAGATATTTAATGGGGTACTTAGATATCAAGAATTTGATTTTTTAATGATTTGGGCGTAATAAAAAAGGTGCTTACTGAGATTATTATTTCTCAATAGGCACCTTTTCTAAATTTTCTATCACTTGTTATTAATTCGACATACGAGTTTCTTTAGTTCTTAATTAATTTCACAATTTTATTTTCATTATCACCTATTAAATGAATGATATATAAACCATTCTTTAAGTTTGAAATATTTAATCTAACATCATTTAAAAGCGATATATTCTCCTCTTGATATAATGTCCCATTTACCCCAATTATTCTTAATGATTTAAATTTTGAGGCAAGTCTTTGAATAGACAATGTATTTGATGCTGGATTGGGGGAAACTGAGATATCTAAAATATTATTAGAGATAGAAGTAATATCTTCTCCATCTCCAGCTTTATAAGGATCGAAATGATAAAATAAAGAAAGTGTTTTTGTGTTGTTATTGAAATCATATTCATCCATTGTATTGATAGTTTTATTATCATTACTCAATTGATTCCCAATAGTGAATGTTAATATATTTTCTCCACCACCAAGAGCACTATCAAGGTCTGAATAATGAACCATAATATCTACTTTACCACTAGTAGTAGTGTCTTTTAAAATAGCATACATAGAAGTTTCAGATATGATTCCTGAAGGGTATTTTCGTTCAATATTAATTACAATTTCTCTGTCTTCATTATCCCAAATTATCCCATCATTACCATATTGAATAGTAAATTTAGTAGAATCTTGTGAGTGGTGTAATTTATCAGTTGTACCATAAGTAGTATAAGTTACATCATCAATCCAATAATCAGATTTTTCTATTCCAATTGATAAAGCTGGATCGCCAACTAAAGTAAAATTCTGTAAGGCTTTAATTATGTTTGGACTACTATTTTGATCTATAAGTTGGTTTTGTAGTGCAACTATTACATCACCAATTGGTTTGCCAACATATTTATTATACGCTAATGTATAAAATTGATCTCCAATGGTCTCAGCATCGTAAACAGTAATTAAAGAAGTGCTACCCCAGAAGCCAATTGCTCCATTCTTCTCAGAATTCACCCACCTTTCTCCAAGTACATCGTCGTGAGAAATAAAAACATTTCCCACACTACACCCCAACATAACCATGAAAGGGTATACAGTGTTATTGTAATTGTTAGTTTTATTATCAGGGTAACCTAATAAAAGCCCTGTTGTGGAGGGTGCACTATGCCCAAAGTAACTTATTACGCCAACTCCATTATTTAAATGTGAAGCAAAAGAACTTTTATCGAAAGTTCCGATGTAAGTTCCGTCATCTACTTTTTTAAGGTGAGTAACACTACCTGCTAATAGGCTATTTTCAAGAATATCTTTATAACTGTCATTGATTGCTGAAAACTGATTTATTTGATTAATATCTGAACCTCCACTTAAATGTAATGCTTTTCTTTTAGAAGCATTTCTAAAGTCCATATTTTCAAATTCTATTAATTTTGATAGATATGCCCCAGCTTTAGATGCTGAAGTTGCAGATATTCTACCTATAGAAACAGTTGGTTTATCTACTAAATTAAAGACATAACCTTGATCTGTACAAGGATAACCATAAGAAGGAATGAGATTATCTATACCTTGCAGTTGGTTTTTTTTGTGATGTTCATCTTCTTGAAGTCCTTTACCAAGTAAAAGAACATATTTAAGTTTTTTTCTTGATAATTCATCAATAGCTTTCTTCACTGCTAGAGAAGAGAAGTCACCAAAAGAAAATGTATTAATTAGTGCATCAATATCAGCATGATAAACGATCTGTTCACCCCCAGATTCTGAAGAACGGTAATCAGCATAAGCTTGAGCAACGTTATTAAACGAGCCATAACTTTGTTGAGTTAATTGATGAGATATTAATAGAAAATCAGTTTCGTTTGTACCTTCAAAAGATTCAAAATGTGCAACATGAGTTTCTAATGGATAGTTAAAACTTGAAGAATAAATTACTTTTCTCTCATTATTAGAATTTACAGGAGGTAAAACAGCACAAGAGTTGGTAACCTCTAATTCTATAGCATTGTATGGGTCTGTGATATCTAGAAAAATAATTTGTGAGTTATAATTATCAACTTTAATTTTTTTAGCACTTTTACCCAACCAGTACATTATTTGATCTTGTTGATTATTAAAATCTAGTCTCTTTGGATATAATATATCAAAATACACAACACCAAACTGATTGGTTTGGGTAGGGAGGTTTCCAGAATTTAGATCGTGAGCAGATAGTATTAAATTACCTTGGCTTGATATTGTGGTGATTGGTAAGTTATGAGTAAGTAATTTACTTGCACCATAACTAGGAACAACTTCGGTACCAAGTGTTGTTAAATTATTTGTGTCTTTACCATATTTATATTCAATTTTATTGTCAAAATAAATATGACTTTTAAACCTTGTTTTTAAAATAATGTCTTCATTACTAGTTCTATCAATACCATCGAGATTTATATCAAAAACGGTTTCAGTTTTTAACCATTGATAATTAAATGAGGTCCAACCTCTTTCTTCATTAAATAGAGAAGAAAATACTGTACGTTCACTATTACTACCAAGACCTTTTGCATAACTACCTACAGAATAGTTTACATCATCACCTCTAAATAAGATAAGTTTTTTAGCAAAATAATTAACCTCATCAACCAATCCATTAGAGTTGTAATTACTATTATTAATTCGTTTTGGAGGTGTAAAAGAATTTACATTTTTATGATTTAAAAAATAAGCACTTTTATCTGTAAAAAAAGATACGTAAGGGTTAATATTATGCTCACCATCATTAAATAAATCATGGTCTCCTAAAGAATTATTTTTTTCTCCATAGAAGATAAAAAAATCTTCAGGGTCAAAGATATTATCATTATCAAAATCATCAATCTTAATAGCAATTTCTACTCCCCTTCTAAACAAACGGAGGTCATTCATTTCGATATTAGCAATAGGGAAGCCAGTAACTTTTAACTGATCATATGTAATTTTATAAACGCCATCTTCTTTAATAGTTATTTTATGAAAATTAGTGCTTTTGATTAATTCTCTCCACTCATCAATATCAGAATTTTGACCAAAATTAGTAAGTGGTATAATTAAGAGGAATAGAAATAATTTTAAAGATATGAGCTTATTCATGATAATAATTATAGGTTGATGAGATGAGTCGTTTTTAATAAAAAACAATATAAGCAGTTGAATTTCACTTAAAAATAGAAGGATTATTTCACTTTTTTTATGATGTTTATATTTTATTAGCAATCGTTTTTTATTGTTAAATATAATACGGAGTATACCCTGTAGTTTCTAACATATACTTCTCTTTTTTAACCAATAAAAATCAAAATTAGTTTTTAAGTGCTTGATATTTAGTTATTATTTAACATTGTATCTTGTGTCTAGAATAATTTTTTATTCTAGACTAGTTAATATTTAAATTATAGAGTGTAACAGATCAATAAAAGAATAGAACTCATCAAAACAGTACTACTTATGTTTACCATCAATAAGTATATTTCAGCATCAAATCAATTAAAAGAATGATGTATAAAAGATATATAACTATTCTCCTTTTACTATTATGCACAGGTTACATTTCTAATGCACAACAGAAGAAAGGAAGATCACCAAAAAAGGAAATTAATGTTCCAGAAGGATTAACGTATGAAGTACTGACTTACAGAGAAAGTACGCCCAAGAGAGCAACACAAATGGCAGTTTCTTATAGAGATGATGGAATAAAAGACAAGCCAGTAATTGTTTTTATTCATGGTGGCGGATGGGCCAAAGGAGATAAAGACGATGTAATGTATCAGGTTTTTAATGTAGCCAAAAGAGGGTTTGTAGGGGTAAGTATTTCTTACCGTTTAATTTCTGAAGCCCCTTTCCCTGCGTGTATAGAAGATGTGAAACAGGCTATTCGGTTTTTAAAATCTAAAGAGGGAGAATTACCTATTGATGTTGCTCGTATAGGTGTTTGGGGCTATTCTGCGGGAGCACATTTGGCGTTAATGATTGGTTTATCACCAGACGAATTATTTAAAACGGATGAATATTCAGCCTACAATACAAATGTAAAAGCTATAATGGTCGTATCTGCTCCTACAGATTTTGTTACAAGAAGAGAAAAACAAGGTGCATTGGCTTTCTTTACCAAAGAACAAAATAATAGTGAGTCGTTTCAAGAAAGTGTATCTCCACTATCTTATATACATCAAAGTCAGCCTTCTATTTATATGTTACATGGCACAGCAGACCCATTAGTAAAGCCTTTCCATTACAAAAATTTTGAAGCAGTTTGTAAGGAGAAAGGTGTCGATAATTTTGAACTATTTGAATTTGAGGAGGGAGGGCATATGTTCTATTTCAAAAGAAATAAAGAAACAAAACCGGCATTTAATGCTTTTTTACAAGAGGTAAATGAAACTGTTCAATAAAGGAAATGAAAATCAAATTACCTTTACGACAAACAAGGTAATTTGATTTTTTATCTTAATACTGTTCCTGACTAGAAGTAACAGTAAGGAAATAATAATCGTAGAGTAATTGATTAAGAAATTTCTTATGTCTCATATCAGAATCAATAGCTAACTGCACTTTCAGTTTATCTACTAATTTGTTTAATATTATTTGTTGATCTGTAGAATAATTGAGTTTTAGCCCTTTTCTAATCACTTTAATTTGTTGATCGCTTAAATTACTTGCTTGATAAAATTCAGGTTCATAATCTTCGGGAAACTCAGGGACCTTGAAAAGTTTTTTATTTATATTTTTCTTCTCAGAAATTACGATTGTACCTGCTAAAATATCACCCAAACGTTGCCCTTTACCACCAAGTAGAATAGTAAAAACGGCAATAGAACCTTGTAATAGTGCAATATCAATTAAACGAAAAACCCAACGTATCCCATATTGAGACATTGTAACTGAGTTTCCATCTATTGATGCCACTCTAATGTCCATCACTCGTTTACCTAAGGATTGCCCCTCTAAGAAAACCTCACATAAAAGATTGTAAGTTAAACTTATAATGGTCATGATAGTAACCCAAACTGCAAACATTGTATCAGAATTATGCAGTACGATTAAAGGCAATAAAAAGATTGCAGAAATGATTAAAAGATCAATTAAAAATGCACCTATTCGTTGAGTAATTGTTGCTTTCTGAAATTGAATATTTACGTTCTGGCTGTTTTGAAAAGAAATTGATTCCATCTAAGTTGATATTAAAAAAATATGTATATTAGTGTCAACAAACTAATTATTTATGAAAGAACCAATATTTATTCTAAAAAATCAGAATAAATGGCAAACTATAGAACAAGCTTTAAACAAACCAACAGTTTCTCCCGATTTGCTTGCCTCTTATTATAAATCTCTAAGTGAAGATTTATCGTATGCGCAGACATTTTACCCAGAAAGTGAGGTAACGTTTTATTTAAACGGTTTGTCTGTAAAGTACCATGAAAGAATATATACCAATAAAAAAGAGAAAACTTCTAGAATAAGAACATTTTGGACAGAAGAGGTGCCTTATGAAATGGCTCGCAATAGAAAACAGATATTGTATGCTTTAGTAGTCTTTTTAGTGAGTTGTGTTATAGGTGTGTTTTCAGCACATCATGATGGTGAATTTGTTCGTCTAATTTTAGGTGATGGCTATGTGAATATGACGCTTGAAAATATAGCAAATGGTAAACCCATGGATGTATATGCTTCTGGAAGTGAAATAGAGATGTTTACATATATCACCCTAAATAACATTAAAGTCTCTTTTTTAGCTTTTGCATTTGGGATATTCTCAAGTTTTGGAACGGGAGTACTTCTTTTTAGGAATGGTATTATGTTAGGCTCTTTTCAATATTTTTTTTATCAGAAAGGTGTTCTTGAAGAATCTTTATTAAGTATCTGGACGCACGGTACTTTAGAAATTACGGCAATAATTTTTGCTGGAGGGGCGGGGTTTGTACTCGGAAATTCTTTACTTTTTCCAAAGTATAAGAGACGAATGGATAGCGTAAAAGAAGGTACAAAAAGTGGACTCAAAATTATTATTGGTCTTATTCCTATCTTTATTATAGCAGGTTTTTTAGAGGGGTTTGTCACCCGACAAGTTGATTGGCCATTGCCTATTCGTCTATTCTTTATTATTACTTCATTTAGCTTCATCATATTTTATTATTTCTATCATGCAAACAAAGTTTTTGAAAAACGACAAGTTTAAGGTCGCTTTATAACGCTTAAAAGTTGAATAGACTTAATAACTTTTTTAAACAAACAATGTATTATTTTTAACTATTAAATTTTTATCATGCAAACAGAACAATTTGACTTTAACAAAGAGAGAGGTCTTGGAGAAAAGATCGAGTTTACTTTTAGTTTTTGGAAAGAAAACTTCAAGGTTATCTTAATAAGTGTACTTACACTTGTAACACCATTTGTAATTATTGGTGGTAGTATGACAACTTATGCTTCAACGGATTTTCTTCAAAATTCTGTAGTTGACCCATCAATCGTAGCTAACAATCCTTTTGCTATGTTTGCAAACCCATTGTTTATTACGGGTTACATATTATCTATCATCGGATATATTATGTTAACATCGGTAGGTACTGGAATAATTAAAGTTTATTTTGATAAGGAAGAATTAACTGTAGACAATGTAAGAAAAACAGCGATGTCTTACATTGGAAAAGTTTTTGGTTTATCAATTACTTCATTACTCCTTGTTTTTATTGGTAGTATGGTATTCTTAATTCCCGGAATTTACCTTGCTATAGGTTTTTCTGTTGCTATTCCAATTGCAGTATTTGAAGATGTCTCTATTTCAGAAGCATTATCGAGAAGTAGAAAATTAATAAGTGGTAATTGGTGGTCAACTTTTGGTTACCTCATTGTATTGTCTTTTATAGCAAGTATTTTAGGAAGTATTATTGGCTTTGTTGGAGGTCTTTTTATTGGAGGAAATGTAGAGTCTATTATTGCTTCTGGGGGAGAAATTACAGAAAGTTATTCTGTAATGTTGTTGGTTATTAACTTTTTATCAGGTTTAGTTACTCCTGTGTTTTACGTAATTATTTATTTAGGAATTGTTGTACAATATTTCTCTTTGAAAGAGCAGAAAGAAGCAACAAGTATCTTAAATGATGTAGAAGCAATGAGCTAATCTATATACATATATACCTCCTTTTTCTTAATAAAGAAGAAGGAGGTAGTATTACTTAACAAGATTTTCAATAGGACTATTTAGTGTAGCATGTGGAAATATTTTCAGCTGATGGTGTCATTTTTATACTTACCGTTAGGTTTAATGGCACAGGATAGAGCATTTACAGAAGACAACGTAAAGTTGTTACAAGAAGACCCCGATTTTATCTATAGATTACCACAAAATCAAATTTCTATATGGGATCATATTGGAATGTGGCTATCAGATTTTATGTCAATTTTTTTTGATAATGATATCTATTTTGAAGGTGATTTTCTACGTGATATTTTTTGGGTACTGATCGTCTTAATTGTCTTATGGGCAATTTATCTGTTTTTAAAATCAAATAAGTTGCTGATATTTTCGTCAGCTGATAAAATTATTAAATCAGATTTGACAAAAATTTACGCTGAAAATGAAAATCTAATACCGCTATCTTCTCAATTAAAAGAGGCAATTTCTAAAAATGATTATCACGAAATAGTTCGACTATATTACCTATTAGCAATTGATAAACTAGACCAAAAGAAAATAATAAATTTAAGAAAAGTAGATCACCATAACGATATCTTACTACAACTTAAAGACGACCTCCTAAAAACTCCTTTTCATTCTATAGGAGTGTATTTTCAATATTGTTGGTATGGAGAGTTTGAAGCAAACGAGACAATATGCCATCAATTAGAATCCATGTATCAAAACTTTGAAACAGCCGTAGAACAACATGAAAACCTTTAACAAACAATACTTATTCTTAGGTATTGCTGTCGTTCTTTATCTTGTTTTGACACTTACTTCTGGTACAAAAACGGATTGGGATATTCATTATAAATCATTAGAAAGTAGTCCGTATGGAACTGCAGCCTTAACACAATTATTAAAGGCTCCAGAGGTAAAGATGGAAGTGGAAAACCTACGCCTAACACCTTATGAAATTTATGATTCTTTATCTGAGAGCTACAGTGATAATAATCTTATCATTATAGGTAATCAATTAGAGTTAGATAAAGTGAGCATCGAATCAATGTTAAGAGAGGCTAAGAATGGTAGATCAATTTTACTAGCTGCAGAAGAGTTTAGCCGCCTTTTAAGAGATACTTTAGGTTTTACTACAGAAAATAACTATTCATCTATTCAAATTAAAGATTTTGATTTAAAGAACGGTGTGAATTTAGAGATTGACTCTGTAAGTTTAAAAACGGCAAACAATGTTGCGTATTTTTCTGATTTTGAGTTAATAAGCTCATTTAATAATTATGATACTTTTACTACTGAAGTATTGGCAAAAAATGAAAATGACACTCCCGTATTTATAAAAGTTAGCGTAGGAAATGGAGCGATTTACCTATTAAGTACACCAAAAATACTTACTAATATAGCTCTCCTAAATAACAACAATTATAAAGTAATAAGTGATATAATTACCACGTTACCAGAGGGAAAGTATATCAGAACAGAATATTATACATTAGGGCGTGTTGGGCACCAGTCTTTATTTAGAGTTGTACTTTCTAAATTAGGTTTAAAAGAGGCACTTCAATTACTGCTTTTATTACTACTTATTTACCTTGTTTTTGAAGCAAAAAGAGAACAACGTCCACTACCGGAAATTATACCTCTAGCCAACGAGAGTATCGGTTTTATCAAAACATTAAGCCATCTGTACGTAACTAATGGAACGAATAAATCTATTCTTGTAAAAAGAAAAAGATACCTCCTTAATCATATCAGAAACAAATATTATGTCAACTTAACTACCGATGAAATTGACCAAGATATAGTATTACTATCACTTAGATCAGGTATTAATGAAGAAGAATTAAGGCAGCTTTTTATAACAGTTGATAAGGAGATAACCAATCCACTAACAGACGGAGGCTTTATAAGTGCTAACAAATTAATAGACAATTTTTATTCTAAAGAAATATAAAATGGAAGAAAACGCAATCAATAACTTCGAAAATAGAATTGATACTTCATCCCTAATTCAAGACTTAAATAAATTAAGAGAGGGAATTAGTAAAGTTGTTAAAGGGCAACAAAAAACAATAGATTTATTATTAACTGCTATCCTGGCCGATGGTCATGTTTTATTAGAAGGCGTACCTGGAGTGGCCAAAACATTAACGGCAAAAACACTTTCTATAATGATTGAAGGAGAGTATTCTCGTATTCAGTTTACGCCAGATTTAATGCCATCGGATATAATTGGTACAAATGTTTACAATGCCGCTTCAAATACTTTTGATTTTAGAAAAGGACCTATTTTTGGAAACATTGTTTTAGTAGATGAGATAAATAGAGCACCTGCAAAAACACAGTCGTCTTTATTTGAAGTAATGGAAGAAAGACAAATTACTTATGATGGCACAAGGTATAAAATGGAAGAACCCTTTTTAGTAATTGGTACACAGAACCCAGTAGAGCAAGAAGGAACATACCCTTTGCCAGAAGCTCAACTCGATCGTTTTCTTTTTAAAATAGATTTAGGCTATCCAGAAGAACAAGATGAGCTAGAGGTTTTAAAAATGCACCATGAACACCAACAGCCTACACAGTTAATTAACGAGGAATTTAAGCTGAACAGAGAACGGTTAAAAGAGTTTAGAGCCTTAGCAAAGCAAGTAATTGTGAAAGAAGAAATTCTTGATTACATTCTTAAATTGGTACGTATTACCAGAACAAATAAAGACTTGTATTTGGGAGCGTCACCAAGAGCAGGAGTAGCGTTATTGAATGCATCAAAAGCTTGGGCATGTTTGCAAGGTAGAGATTTTGTTACGCCAGATGATATTGCTTATGTTATAAAACCAATTTTAAGACACCGTTTAATCATGACGGCAGAGAAGGAAATGGAAGGGGAGAATATGGACCGTGTAATAGATAGAATTATTCATACTGTAGAAGTCCCAAGATAATAATACATGAAATTTTATAAGCAATTATTTTTTTCTGAACGTTTCTATCAAGTTGGAGGTATAACAGTAGTATTATTTATACTATCTTATTTTATTCCTCTCTTATTTGGTATAACGTCGCTTTTGTTATTAGTATATGTACTACTAACGAGTGTAGACATCTATCTTCTTTTTTCTCTTGATAAAGGATTACATACCGAACGTTCTTGTGCGGAAAGGTTTTCTAACGGAGAAGACAATACGGTAACACTTTATACAGAAAATAATAGTACTCAATCTTTAGAAATAGAATTGATTGATGAAGCGCCAATACCGTTTCAGTTAAGAAATTTACATTTTACTTTTAAGTTGCCATCAGGTGATAAAAAGTCGATTACGTACACAATTCGACCTACAGAAAGAGGGGAATACTTTTTTGGAGACCTTATTTTACTAGTAACATCAAGAATTGGATTAGTAAGAAGAAAGGTAAAACAAGAGCAAGAAATACAAACTATAAAAGTGTATCCTTCTTTTCAGAAACTTAAAAAATTCGAATTAATGGCTTTCCATACAGGGCATATGGAAGGAGGAATTAAAAAAGTAAGAAGAATAGGGCAACAAAAAGAATTTGACCAGATAAAAGAATACGTTGCTGGAGATGATTTCCGTTCAATAAATTGGAAAGCCACAGCACGTTCCCCTCAATTAATGGTAAACCACTACCAAGATGAAAAGGCACAGCAAGTGTATGCTGTTTTAGATATGGGACGAAGCATGAAAATGCCTTTTAATGGGATGACACTTTTGGACTATTCTATAAATGCAAGTTTGGTTTTACTGCATATTGCACAATCTAAACAAGACCTTATCGGGATTTCAGCTTTTAATAGTGATAGCCAGACAACATTAAAGGCAAAGAGACAGTCAGGACAAATGCAGCACGTTTTAGAAAAACTCTATAACCTAACGCCAAGTTATAAAGAAACTGATTTTGGGGTGATCAGTGCAAATTTAAGAAGTCAGGTAAAGCAACGAAGTTTACTCATTTTCTTTACAAATATACCTCACAAAGAAAGCTTAGAAAGAAAGTTACCTTATTTAAAAAGGTTGGCAAAAAAACATCTTTTAGTAGTCATTTTATTTGAGGATTCAGAAATTAAAGAAGCAATAAAAAATGAAGCAAAATCTGTAAATGATTTCTACTTAAAAGCATTGCAAGAAGAAAATATCTTGGAAAGAAGAGTTATTGCTAAAGAGTTACAACAGCATGGTATTCATACCATTTTAAGTACACCAGAAAACCTAACTGTAGATACGATAAATAAGTATTTAGAGATAAAAGCGAGAGGGTTGTTGTAAGTATTACCAATTTTAATAAAACCTTGAATCTATTTCTATATTTAAAACTGATTTCTGCTTCTCTTCAAGAAAATGAAAATATTTAAATTATAATACAAATAAGTTTTAATTTAAGAATATTTATTTTTAGATTTGCTTCTTAATTACTAATAACTATACTTTTTCTTCATGAACAAATTTAGCTTAACACACAAATTACTCTTTCTTCTTTTATCAATTTCTATATTTTCTTGCGAAGACAAGGTAGAAATCAATGAAAGCCAAATTGTTTTTAATTTTGACCAAACCGCAAGTAATGGTAGATCATCAATTGCAGATGATAACGAAGTACCTACCTCTGTATTAATATCCATTGAGGATGAATCTGGTAATGAGGTTTACAGTATGCACAGCCTTACACTTTACAGTTTTGAAGGTGAATTACTTAGTGAGCCTTTACCATCACTTCCAGGAAATTATCATTTAAGTGAATTTTTACTTTTGAATGACAATCAAGAAGTGATTTATGCTACACCAAAAGAGGAATCTCCTTTAGCTTATTTGGTAACAGATCCATTAACTATTGATTTTACAGTAGTTAAAGATCAAGTTACTAAGGTTACACCAGAAGTAATTGATACTAAAGGTTATAATCCTAATGATTTAGGTTATTCAACTTTCTCATTTAATGAGATAGAAACTTTTTATCTACATACTACTGTAATGGTATATGATGAAGATTCTAAAATTTTCAAACTAAATCCAAGTGAAATAACTATTACGGACAGTGAAGGACATGTCTTATCAGATACACTTGAGGCAAGGACTTATGCATTACGTTTAAGAGATAACTCAGAGACGTATAATATCACAGTGTCTAGTATAGGTTATGAGACATTTAATCAAAGTTTCACTCTAGAAGAAATTAAAGAGTTTAACAATGAAAATCCATTAATTATTCAACTAGGAGCTTTAGATCTTAGTACTGGGTTACTTGCATATTTTCCTTTTAATGCAACAGCAAGTGATTTATCAGGAAATGGAAATGATGCAAATGTTGTAAATGCAACTTTTACAACTGATAGAAATGGTATTGAAAATAGTGCTATAAATGTTAATCAATCATCACAGTATGCTACTTTATCTAGTATTGATGATTTTGAGAATGAAATGACAATAGCAACATGGGTAAAACCTCATGAATTTTATTCTTCAAGATGTCAATATAATATTATTGTAGGTAATAACGATGAATCTAATGGTTCTCATAATGGTATGTGGTATTTAGTTTATGGTGATCAGCTTTCTGATGACCATGATTGTTATAATTATGATCCTGATAATACACCATTCGGTTTTCGCTTAGGCTTTTCAGATGGTTCATTAGGTTTAGAAAGATCAGAGACTCTTGTTTCTCTAGATCAATATTATTTCTTAGTAGGAACTTATGACGGGTCTACAATGAGAATTTATGTAAATGGAGTATTGGAAACGGAAGTAGAATACAATAAGACATTATATGTAAATGATTCAGATATTACTATAGGAAGAAGTATGGATGACCCAGATTATCCGTATAATACTAATGGTGATATTGATGATATCAGAATTTATAAAAGAGCTCTTACGGGAGATGAAATAATTGCTTTATACCATAATTAATACTACTCTATTTAAAAAAAACCACTCTTTTGTAAAAATACAAAAGAGTGGTTTTTTTTATGAAGCTGATTTTAGAATGCTTCAAACCCATAAACTGACGAAATTATGCTATAATTTGACTGAAATGATTTCCTAAAATAAAGTTGTTTCAATGATCTTTATGTATCACTTTAAAGAATATTGAAATGAACAGACTACTCTTTTTAATTCTCCTATTTTTTCAGGGAGTTACGTTAAACCTATATGCACAAAATACCAATCAAAAACCAAATTTTGTAATTATCCTTGCAGACGATTTAGGGTATGCAGATGTTGGTTTTAATGGCAGTAAACAAATAAGAACACCAAATATAGATGCACTGGCTAAACAGGGAGTACAATGTACCCAAGCGTATGTTTCTGCTCCTGTTTGTGGTCCGTCGAGAGCTGGATTAATGACAGGGAGGAACCAAGTGAATTTTGGTTTTGATAACAATCCAATTGTAGATTTACCTCAGTTTGATGAAAATTATGTTGGTGTTCCTGTAGAAGAAGTAACTATTGCAGACCGACTTGCAACTCTTGGTTATACCAATGGCTTAATTGGAAAATGGCACTTGGGTGAAGCAGATCAGTTTCATCCTACAAAACGTGGCTTTCATGAATTTTGGGGCTATAGAGGTGGTGGACACAATTACTTTTCCACAAATAAAAAAGGTAAAGGATATAAATCATCAATTGAATCTAATTATAAAGAACCACAACCTATCACCTACATTACAGATGATAAGGGAGATGAATGTGTAGATTTTATCAAGAGACATAAAAAAGATCCATTTTTCTTATTTGCTTCTTTTAATGCACCACATGCTCCAATGCAAGCAACTGATGCAGATTTAGCATTATACGAAGACATCAAAGACGAAAAAAGACGTACGTATGCTGCTATGATTCACCGTTTGGATGTAAATGTAGGCCGTATCATTAAAGAATTAAAAAAGCAGAAAGTATATGATAATACGGTAATTGTATTCTTTAGTGATAATGGAGGTCCATGTGATCATAATGCCTCTATCAACGCACCATATAACGGGCAAAAAGGAATCTTATTAGAAGGAGGAATTAGAGTTCCGTTTGTTATATCCTACCCAAAACATTTAGAAAATGGGCAGTATGATTTACCTGTTTCTTCTTTAGATTTAGCACCTACTTTTGTGGCTTTAGCGGGAGGAAAAACAACGGCAGAAGATAAATTAGACGGTGTAAATATTTACCCTTATATCACAAAAGAAATAAAAGGAAACCCACACGAAACAATGATGTGGCGTTTTACTATTAGTGCAGGTATTCGCAAAGGAAATTGGAAACTCATTCGTCTTCCCGACCGTTTGCCATTACTTTTTAATCTTGATAAAGATCCTTCAGAACAAAATGATGTAGCTGCTGAAAATCGAGATTTAGTTATTGAAATGCTAAAAGAATTAGGTGATTGGGATGTTTCTAGTCCTCAAATGCTTTATATGGAAGGGAATAGATGGAGAAGAGAACAGGTTGATTTATATGATGCAGAATATAAATTGACACAGCCTGAAACTTCAACTAAAGAAATAAAATAGAACATGAGATATAGTTTAATTATAAGTTTGATGTTCCTTTTTTCTTGCCAAGAGAAAGTGTCAAAATTTATTCCTGCTGAGAAGTGGCTCGACAATAATGGGGTACATATTAATGCACATGGTGGAGGAATTCTTGATCATGAAAACACTTATTATTGGTTTGGTGAACATAAGGTTGATGGGAAAATAGGCAATACTGCACAGGTGGGTGTTCATTGTTATTCTTCTAAAGATTTATACAATTGGAAAGACGAAGGAATTGCACTTTCTGTGAGTAATGATACTACTTCTTTACTGATCAAAGGTTGTGTTATTGAACGTCCAAAAGTGATTTACAATGCTAAAAATAAGCAATTTGTGATGTGGTTTCATCATGAATTAAAAGGGCAAGGGTATAAAGCTGCTATGACGGGTGTTGCGGTAAGTGATCAGATCACAGGGCCTTATCAATACCTTAAAAGTGTAAACCCAAATAGTGGAATTTGGCCAATAGATTACCCTGATAGTTTAAAAACTAAAAATTACAATTTAGAGAGTATAAAAAAATGGTCTAAAGAATATTTTAATGTCGCTGCTGAAGGTGTTTTTCTTCAGCGTGATCTTCAAAAAGGACAAATGGCAAGAGATATGACGCTCTATGTTGATGTTGATGGTAAGGCGTATCATATTTTTTCTTCTGAAGAAAATACTACTTTACATATCGCTGAATTAACGGATAATTACCAAGATTTTACAGGGAAATATACAAGAGCACTTGAAGGGCAATGTAACGAAGCTCCTGCAATCTTCAAAAAAGGAGAAAAATACTATATGATTACTTCTGGGCTGACGGGATGGAAACCAAATGCAGCAAGATCTGCTGTGGCTGATCATCCATTAGGACCTTGGACTTCTTTAGGTAACCCTTGTCAAGGTACAGAAGGAGAAAAAAACACCACTTTTCAATCACAAAGTACTTTTATTTTACCTGTTGAAGGAAAAGAAGATACTTATATTTTTATGGCTGATCGTTGGATGCCTGAAAATGCAATTGATGGAAGATATATTTGGCTCCCTATAGAATTTGAAGAAGATAAGCCTGTGCTTAAATGGCAAAATGAGTGGCATTTTTAACTAAAATCAAATTAAAAAAACTCACTAATATTTCTTATAACTTTTTCTTTATGCTTTGTGGAGCAAGGTAATGAGGTAAGAAATATATATATCAACATAAATTGGTATTTTACTTCGGAAAGTGATGATTTTACTTGATAAGTCAATTTTTAATTTACAACACTTTTAATCTGACAATCTAATTTCATTAATAAGTGAATTAAAGAAACAATATGATACTTCCTAATGCAATATTATGGGGTAGTTTTATCAGATGATAAAAGAACAGACGCAAATGGTTTCCCTCTTTTAGGACTTCTTGATGAATTAAATTTAAAAGGAAAAATACATCCGAGATCATCTATGATGCGTGCAATTTTTATTACCATTGCTAATGTCAATAATATGGATAAAGTAGTACAAACTATTAATTCATGAATTTGAGCATTGGGTAGGTTTAAATCATATAAAGAAGATAAATAGAAAAGTTTCTTTATATGATTTACTAGATACTGAGCTCTGACCGTTTTATGTTAGTTTTTGAATGATAACGACTCAATTATCTCAACTATTCTAAAGATATTTATGCTGTATCAATACATAATAAAATGAACAAACAACTTCCCTTATTTTTACTTTTATTACTCTCTATTTTTTCATGTTCTCCTTCAAACAAAGAGGGGAGCAAAAGAGAGAAAATCAACATAAATAGAGATTGGTCTTTTACTTTTAGTGAAGAAAACGACGAATTCTCATCTTCAAAAAAAAATGGAGAATGGGAAACCGTCGGATTGCCACATAGCTTTAGTTTACCGTATTTTAGATCGGAAAGTTTTTATGTTGGTTACGGTTGGTATCAAAAGAATTTGATTATAAAAAAAGAGTGGCTTTCTAAAGCATTACATCTAGAATTTGATGGTGTTTTTCAGGTAGCTGAAATCTACTTAAATGGTAAAAAAGTAGGTGAACATAGTGGTGGCTATACAGGTTTTTCATTGGATATCTCTAAAGCAGTAAAAGAAGGAAATAACCTTTTGGCTGTTCGAGTAAATAATGTTTGGGATGCTCAATTAGCACCAAGAGCAGGGGAACATGTGTTTAGTGGAGGTATTTACAGAGATGTTTACTTAACAGTAACAAACCCTTTACATGTAACTTGGAACGGTACTTTTGTTACAACACCAAAAGTAAACAACGAAGAAGCAACGGTGAACATTAAGACCACCATAGAAAATAAAAGTTTAATAGATAAATCATTTATTCTTAGAACAAAAATAGTATCTCCTAATAATAAACAAGTAGCTATAATAGAGCGTCAAGAAATAGTAAAAAGTGGAGAGATATTAACGTTCGAACAGCAATCAGAAAAAATTAAGAACCCACAATTATGGTCGCCAGAACACCCTAATTTATACCGTATAGAAACGTTTTTATTAGAAGGGGATAGTGTAGTAGATAATTACAGTTCTACGCTTGGTTTTAGATGGTTTGAATGGACTGCTGATCAAGGATTTTTCTTAAATGGGAAGCACCTATATCTAGAGGGTGTTAATGTACATCAAGATCATGCAGGTTGGGGAGATGCTGTAACAAAAGCAGGTGTTTACAGAGATGTAAAATTAATGAAAGAGGCAGGGTTTAATATGATTAGAGCATCACATTATCCTCATCACCCTTACTTTACTGAAGTATGTGATGAACTAGGCATCTTTTTTATTCCTGAAAACTGTGTATGGGGAATTGGCGGTTTTATTGATGAAGGCAATTGGAAATCGAGTACTTATCCTACCAAAGAAGAAGATTGGACGGGATACAATAAAAGTGCTGAGAAAACTTTAGAAGAGCTGATTAAAATTAATAAAAATAGTCCGTCTATTATAGCATGGAGTATGAGTAATGAGCCATTTTTCTCTTCAGAAAAAGTAATCGAACCAATGAAAAAATTATTGGTAGATTTAGTAGATGAATCACATAAATTAGATCCTTCAAGACCTGCCATGATTGGTGGTGCACAACGTCAAAATGTAGATGTTTTAGGTGATATTGCTGGTTATAATGGAGATGGGGCAACACTTTATAAAAACCCTGGTTTTCCTAATATGGTAAGTGAATATGGATCTTGCGTAACAGATAGACCAGGTGATTATACAGCATGTTGGGGCCATGTAACAGATGGTGAAAAACCTGCTTGGAGAAGTGGACATGCCATTTGGTGTGGTTTTGACCATGGTAGTATTGCAGGAAATATGGGCGAAATGGGTATTGTGGATTATGCTAGAATTCCGAAACGTTCTTGGTATTGGTACCGTAATTATTTTAGAGGAATTGCACCTCCAAAATGGCCTGAAAAAGGGATGCCTAAGAGCTTAAAATTATTTGCTGATAAAACAACAATTATTGGCACAGATGCTACCGATGATGTACACATTAATGTACAAGTATTGGATGAAAATGGCGTACATATATCTAATAGTCCAGATGTAACACTTACTATCGTTTCTGGACCCGGTGAATTTCCTACAGGAAGAAGTATTACTTTTAAAGAGACGACAAGAAATGATATCCAAATTTTAGAAGGACATGCTGCAATGGAATTTCGTAGTTATGAAGGTGGTACAACCATTATTGAGGCAACATCAAAAGGTTTAAAACCTGCACAAATAGAAATTATTACAACCGGATTACCAAAATATGAGGAAGGGATTACACCTGTTGTAAAAGCTCGACCTTACCAAGATTATAGATGGCAACAAGCAGTAGAAACGGGTTCGTCTGTAAAAGTGTCTGATGCAAGACCAACACGTACAAATTCTACGAGTATTACCCCAGCGTCTTTAGCAAATGATGGACACAAGTGGACCAAATGGAATCCAATTTCAAAAGACGGTATCATTTGGTGGGAGTTGGATATGGAAAATTTCTACAATGTAGAGGATGTAAACATTACGTTTCAAACTGCTACTGACATGACCATTGAGTTGGCTTCTTCTGTGAATCAAAAAGATTGGATTTCTTTAGAGAAATTGAATTGTAATACAAAGCAGAAACCTTATCTTGAATGGAATATCAAAGACAATACAAAAGTAAGGTTTATTCGCTTTACTTTCACTTTAAAAAATAAAGCACTTCCGTTATCAATTGGAGAGATTGAAGTGTATGGCAAAACAAACTAAATGAAATGAAAACATACTATCAACTTTTATTACTGATCTGTGTATTCGGATTATTCTCTTTTCATCAACCTAAAGATGTAGAAGAAAGCGCAACAAAAAGTGGAGCGCCAGACAAAGTAGTGATTTACAAAACTATTGATAATATAGATTTAAAGTTACACTTCTTTTACCCTCCAAATCATAAAGTAACAGACAAAACTGCTGCTTTGTTATTTTTTCATGGAGGAGGTTGGAATGGAGGTGCACCAAGTCAACTTTATGCACAAAGTGCCTATCTAGCGTCTAGAGGTTTAGTGGTAGTTAGTGCACAGTATAGAGTTAATAAAGCCAATGGCACTACTCCTCAAGAATGCGTGAAAGATGGTAAATCTGCCATGCGATGGTTGAGGACTCATGCCCAAAATTATGGAATTAATGCCAATAAAATACTTGCTGGTGGTGGTTCTGCAGGCGGACATATAGCTGCTGCTTTGGCCACTGTAAAAGGGTTTAATGAAGTAGGTGAAGATACAACAGTGAGTTGTATGCCAGAAGCATTAGTATTGTTTAACCCTGCAATTCATAATGGAAAAGAAGGATATGGTTATACTAGAGTACAAGAGTATTGGGAATCTTTTTCTCCTTACCATAACATTGATAAAACAACACCGCCTACTGTGATCCTATTAGGTACAGAGGATAGAGTATTTAAACCTTCATTAGCCAAAGAGTTTAAGAAAAACATGGAAGAAAATGGTGTGCGTTGTGATCTTATTTTATATAAAGATCAAGAGCATGCTTTCTTTAATAAAGACATGAATTTAGAAATGCATTATCAGACCATGATTGATGCAGATAAGTTTCTTATTTCTTTAGGTTATTTAAAAGGAGAGCCTAGAACTTTAACTTCTTTTTTAGCAGAGCATAAAGAAGAAAATGCATTAAGATTATGGTATGATCAACCTGCTAAAGATTGGCAGTCTGAAGCTTTGCCTATTGGTAATGGTTACATGGGTGCAATGTTTTTTGGAGGCACAAATAAAGAACAAATACAATTTTCTGAAGGTACACTTTGGAGTGGAGGACCTGGCAGTAACGATAATTACAATTTTGGTGTTAGAAAAGATGCTTGGAAACATTTAGAAGCGGTAAGAAAACTATTGGATGAAGAAAAATTTAATGAAGCACATGCGTTAGCACAGAAAGAGTTAACGGGGGTACTTCATAAAAATGAAAATGATTTAAGTAGTTTTGGTGATTATGGTGCCCAGCAAACTATGGGGGATTTAATGATTACCGTAGACCATGCCGAAGAAGTAGAACACTATAAACGTGTTTTAGATATTGAAAAGGCAGAAGGTTACATCACTTATAATATTGGTGATAACCAGTATAAGAGAACTTATTTTGGAGATTACCCATCAAAATTAATGGTGTATAAATTAGAAAGTGATTTACCTGAAAATTATAGTATTTCATTCCAAACACCTCACCAAAAAAATAAAGAAACGTTCAAGAAAAATCTTTACAGTTTTCAAGGTGAAGTGAAAGATAACGGGATGCAATTTGAGACTTGCTTGAAGATTGAATCAGATGGTAAGACAAAGTTTGTAGACAATAAGGTTATTATCGAAAATGCTACATACGTAGTGGCGTATCATGTAGCTTCTACAGAATACCTTAATAAATTCCCAACCTATAAAGGCAATGATTTTATAACTGAAAATAAACATTTATTGCATCGACTTAAGGGTAAATCATTTGAAGAAATACAAAAAGAACACCGTTTAGATTATCAAAATCTATTTGAAAGAGTTGATTTTGATTTAGGATACAAACAAGGGGAGGATTTACCTACAGACCAACGCTTATTGGCCTATTCTAAAGGCAATAATGATTACTGGTTGGAACAATTATACTTTCAATATAGTCGTTATTTAATGATTTCTTCTTCGAGACCGGGTACAATGCCGATGCATTTACAAGGGAAATGGAACGATTCTACTAACCCAGCTTGGGCATGTGATTACCACATGAATATCAATCAGCAAATGTTATATTGGCCAGCAGAAGTTGTCAATTTGAGCGAGTGCGAAGAACCATTAAATGATTATATTGAAAGCCTTGTAGAACCGGGTAAAATTACGGCAAAAGAATTCTTTAATGCGAGAGGTTGGACAGTAAGTACAATGAACAATCCGTTTGGATACACTTCTTCTGGATGGGGATTTCCTTGGGGATTTTTTCCTGGTGGAGCAGGTTGGATTTCTCAACATTTATGGGAGCATTATGAATTTACACAAGACGAAGCATTTTTAAAAAATCAGGCTTATCCAATCATGAAAGAAGCTGCTTTATTTTGGGTAGATTACCTTACTGAAAATGAAAACGGTTTACTTGTTTCTACTCCTTCTTACTCTCCAGAACATGGTGGGATTTCTAAAGGAGCATCTATGGATCATCAGATTGCATGGGATTTAATGAGTAATTGTATTGCAGCTTGTGAAGTACTGGAAATTGATGCAGATTTTAAGAAAGAAATTACAGCAGTAAGAAATAAAATTGCTCCTCCTACCATTGGTTCATGGGGACAATTACAAGAATGGATGGAAGATGTAGATGATCCGAATAATAAACACAGACACGTTTCTCATCTTTATGCCTTACACCCTGGAAAGCAAATTTCTTTAGAGAAAACACCAGAATGGGCTGAAGCAACAAGAGTAAGTTTAAATGCAAGAGGAGACGACGGAACTGGTTGGTCTTTAGCATGGAAAGTCAACTTTTGGTCACGATTAAAAGATGGCGATAGAGCATACCAATTGTACAGAAGATTATTACAACCTATCGGATTTGGAGATGAAAGTACACATGCTTCAGGAACTTATGCTAATTTATTTTGTGGTCATCCACCTTTCCAATTGGATGGAAATATGGGCGGTGCTGCAGGTATGGCAGAAATGCTTTTACAGTCGCAAACAGGCACTTTAGAAATACTACCGGCATTGCCGCAAGCTTGGAAAAAAGGGAATGTAAAAGGATTAAAAGCGAGAGGTGGTTACACTGTAGATATGAGTTGGAAAAATGGAAAACTAAAAACATTACATATTACTGCGGTCAAAAATGGTCCTTGTACTTTACTTTATAAGGGTAAGAAACAAGTGAAAGAAATGGTTGCTGGTGAGACTTTAGAAGTGAAGTTTTAATTTTCTGGGAAGTAGATGTAAATCAATAACCATTATTTAAATAGTAATGGTTATTGATTTTACTAGTTGTCGTTAAATATAATATTGAGTTAGAAAGAAAGATCATTTTATAAAAAAAGAGCCCAAAACACATGGTTTTGAACTCTCATTATTAATAACTATCACTTTACTATTTCATTATAGAATAGTAGATGATAGGGTAAGTAACATCAATAGCTGAATTTGTCGAATTATTTTTAACAGCATCACCAGTAATATGGATATAGAAAACAACTTCTTTACCTGAATCTCTAGCAGTTTCATAACTTGATTTTAAAACACCTAAAGCAGGTTTAATTGTTAAAGAAGGAGCAGAAAATGCTTCTTTCACTCGAATAGCACTTTTGTCATTATTTATTTTTGTTTCTCCAGCTTTACAAGTTAGCGTCTGAATAATATTAGATTTATCACCTTTAGCAATAGTAACCGTAACAGTACCACTAGTGTTATAATTAAAACGATCTTTGTTAAAGTAAATCACCCAAGGGTTATAGCCAATATTACCTGTCCAGAATTGTGTGTTTTCAGTTTGAATTACACCATCATGCGAACCTTTAATATCTTTACCACTCTTATCTTTGTCAACAAAAAATTGATCTAAAGACATTGCTGCAAAACCACCAAAATTACCAGTTTGTTTAACAGTAGGTCTTTCTAACTCAATAGGATAGTAACCACCAGGGAAAGCAACAAAATCATGATCAAACTGAGTAGAAGAAATACCTTTACCTCTTAATTTTACATTTAAATGAGCACCTTGGTTCTTATCTGTTTTACCGTATTGAGCCACTAGGTAGTTCTTTGAAGCAGGATCATTTTTATTATACTGTAATAGACCAAAAGAAATATCTCTCTTATCCATAGAAGAGAAGAAAAAATCTTTATGCCCCATGCTGTGTAACTTTTTAAAAGAACCATCTTCATGAATATCTCCAGAACCTTCTATGGTACAAAAACCAAAAGCACTTGTGGCAGATTGAGCTTGCGACCAATCTGTAGCACCCAAAGAGGATAAGTTTGAATTCATTGATACCTCATCCGCCTTATCTAATGTTATACTACTAATCTGATTATCAAAGGTCGAATTTGTTTTTAGGTAATGCTCAATTCCTTGATCATCTTTTAATTGTGCTAATGCACCAAGCATAGCATTTGATTGATCAAGTTCAATAAATTTTCTTGCATATAAACCAGCTGCTCTTTCATTAAGATTAAGCCAAGCCATAGTATGCTCTAAATATCCATCAGAATATTTTCCTTGATGATAAACATCTGGACTTTGCGACTCATCAATATATGGAACAGATGCATATTTATCTTGTGCACCTTCATATTTGTATCCTCCATTAAAAGCAGTAGTAAATGTATCCCAAAGCTGTTTTAATTCTGCTTTTGTAGGGAAGTTACTCGGAAGGTTAAAACCTACCGTTTGCGTTCCTTTTTGAGCTAATGTATTGTTTAGGTTTGTCAGTTTATTTACTAAAGTTTTAAGTTTATCATTCAACTTTACAAATTCTGCTTTACCACTTAAAGCGTTATTCTGAAGAATATTTTTCACATTCTTACTAATTTGATTCGCCTCATTCTCAATTTTTACATATTCTTTTTTTGAAGTTTGATCTACTGGTAATTGATCTAATTTACCATTTAGAGCATCAATCTCTTTATTAAGATCAATAACTTTTTGTTGAATTTGTGGAGTAATTGACGAATTTGAAGTAGGCTTATTTCCTGTTTGAGGTTTCGGATTAGTAGAACCTGTTGTATTGTTATTACTACCTGTTGTTGGTTTTACAGTAGCGGTTCCTGTATTGTCTTTTAACTTATCAACTTCATCATTGACTTTATCTGCTTTGTCAGAAATTTTATTTTTTAATTCCTTTTTTTCCATTTCAGGCTTTAAAGGAGTTTCCTTCTTGTCTTTACATGAGTAAACAAGGACGGTTAAGGCTATTAAAATTGCACTAATTCTCATAAAAGTAAATTGTTAAAAAATAGATTGATTTCATTTACTCCAAGACAATTCATTGGGTAGTATTGTACAATGTTATTAACTATTATAAACAATAATTTATATTCAAATTATTGTTTATTTAATGATAAATAAGTGAGTTGTTTAGCTGTATATATATGTTGTTACCATACTTAATACTATTTTAGGGGGAGCTTTTGTTTGTTGTATATCATTGATATACAGTGTTATTGGTTGCTTTTTTAATGTAAACACCAAAGTGATATTATTCTTTTGATTTCTTTTTAAAGATGATTTATTTAAAATTTATCTTCTCTTTTTATCACAAATAAATTTTAAATTATTATAAATCTAGAGTTAAATACTTTCAAAAATACACAATTAATAATCTTTTGAGATAGCAAATTAGTAAAGAATATCTATCAAAATGTTACTAGATAATCAATCAATAAAATTATTTTTTTAGATTTGATTTTAAGTATTTACGTCATTTTTACACATAAAAACACTCAATTTTAGCCTAAAAATAGCCTTTTTACTATAACTGTCTGACTATAAGTTGCATAATAAAATATTACTCCATAGATTGGGTTACCAAGAATTGGTTAACCAAAATAACTAGTATATTTTTTTACAAACAGCACACACAGTTATGATTAACAAAATCAAGCTAAGAAAATGTTTTATTTTTTTTAGCATTGGCATCCTATTGCCGTGTCTAAACGCCTTCTCTGAGACGTTTAGAGTGAGTTCCGACGAAGAATTTAATGATTTAGTTCTGCAAGCGGGAGATGTAGTAATTTGGACAGACGGTACATACGCTGATCAGAATCTACAATTTTCAGGATCAATTGGTACTGCAAGTAATCCTATTCTTGTAAAAGCAGAAACACCCGGTGGTGTTGTATTTACAGGAACATCTAAAGTAAATTTCTATGGAAGCTATCTTATTCTTGACGGCTTTTATTGGAAAGGTGGCGAAGGTGTCAGTGATCATATTGAGTTTAGAAGAAATGGCTCAAACACTGATTTCGGGACACATTGTACAATTAGAAATTGTGCTTTTGATGACCTTTACACAGAAGCACCGAATAAGAGCCGTTGGATTGTACTCCATGGAGAAAACAACGTAGTAGAGAATTGTTCTTTTATTAATAAAAAGAGTGCAGGAGCCTGTATTTTGGTAGAATTATCTTATGCGGCAGGGTTAAATCCTAGCCATGTTATTCGTAATAATTACTTCTATAATATTACGCCTAAAGATGGTTTTACAACTAATTCAGGAGATTGTGAAGCAATTAGAATTGGGGTAAGCTCATACCAATCGGTAGAAGCAAATGTTCTAGTTGAAGGCAATTACTTTCTTGAAGCAGATGGAGAAAATGAGATTATCACAAATAAGAGTGCTAAGAATACATTTTTACACAACACATTTAGAAAATGTAGAGGATCTTTGGTTTTAAGACATGGAGCAGGAGCATATATTGAAGGTAATTTCTTCTTAGGAGAAGGAAAAGCATCATCTGGTGGTATCAGAGTGAGTGATAGCGATCATGTTATCATCAATAATTATATGCAAGGGCTTAGTAATAGTGGTGATAAATGGAATAACGGAATTACTCTAGTAGGTGGTGGAGAATCATCTGGTGGTTCTGGTAATGGTTATCAGAATGTTGATAATATAGTTATTGCACACAATACTATTTACGCATCTGATGATCCAATCTTTTTTAATAACAGAAGCTCTTACGATCCTGTAGGGGTTATTGCTTATAATCTTATTTATAGCGAAAATGGCGATATAATTTCTGGTGATATTGAAGGTACTGGTAGTGGTATGCAATATGAAGGGAACATCTTTGGTGGTTCTGCTATTGGATTAGCCAATAATGGGATTACAAGTGCAAATGTTGATTTTTCTGCTGATGGTACAATCTTTAAGCCTGTATCAAATAGCATATTTGTTGATGCTGCCGGAAGTGTTTACAAAGATCTTGTAAATATAGATATTGATGGTCTAACTCGTCCAAATAATGGGCTTGATGTTGGTGCTCATGAGGTAGATGGTGGTAGTGGTACTAAACGTTATCAACCAATTACTAATAATCAAGTAGGTAGCGAAGTTGGTGCTTGTTTTTTAGATGCTAATGGAACATTATTAGCATCATGTGGATCAGTTAATGATTACATAATTGTATCAAATATTAGCTCATTTTCTTCTGAAGGAGAAACAATTTCAGCTTCACTAACATCAAATGTTGCTTGGACAATTGAAGAAGATGTAAATTGGATTTCAATTACTCCACAATCAGGAGCAGGAAATAGTACTATTGAAATTACAGCCAACGAAAACTCTTCAACAGAAGAAAGAACAGGTAGTATTGTAGTTAAGGGTGAAGGTGTCGATAATCAGACTATTGTACTTACTCAGAATGGATATGTTGCACCAGTTAGTGTTACAGGGGTTAGCGTAACTCCTGCCTCATCATTATTAGTTTTGGGAGGCATTTTACAATTGAATGCAAGTATTTTACCAACAGATGCAAGTAATACTGCTGTTAGTTTTAGCAGTACCAATACACAAGTAATTACTGTTAATGCCACAGGAGAAGTAATGGCTACAGGAGAGGGAGTTGCAACTATTACAGTAACTTCAGACGATGGTAATTTTACAGATACGGCAGAAATTGAAGTGGTAGCACCATCTTCAGACGATAATTTAGCGTTAAATAAAGCGATTAGTAGCACAGGTACGGTAGATGGAACAAATGTAGCATCAAACTTAATTGATGGAGATGTTGCTTCAAGATGGTCAGTAAATGGTTATCCTCAATCTGCAACAATTGATTTAGGAAGTGATTTTACAATTGATAGAACAGAGTTAATTTGTTATAGTGATAGAGACTATCAATTTACAGTTGAAGTAGCCAATGAGGAAGGTGGACCGTATGTACAAGTTGTAGATAAAACGGATAATACTGTTCCAGGAGCAGTAGATGCACCAATTATAGCAACTTTCCAAAGCGTATCTGCAAGATATGTGAGATTAACAGTTACAGGAGCAGCTACTTATAGTGGTTCTTGGATAAGCATAAATGAGTTAAGAATATTTGGTGAAGAAGATGAAGTTGATGTAATTTCTGTTACTGGAGTTTCATTAACTCCTCAAGTTTCTTCTTTAATTGAAGGGGATGAATTACAATTAACTGCAGAAGTTTTACCACTTAATGCAGACAATACATCAATTACTTTCAACTCTAGTAATTCATCTATTGCTACAGTAAACTCTTCAGGAAAAGTTATAGCACTAAATGCAGGATCGGTAACAATTTCAGTTATTACAGAAGATGGAAACTTTTCAGCAAGTTCAGAAATTGAAGTTACTGCACCTACTACCGACAATAACGAAAATTTAGCGTTAAATAAAGCGATTAGTAGTTCAAGTACGGCAGATGGAACAAATGTAGCAGCAAATTTAGTAGATGGAGATGTTGCTTCAAGATGGTCTGTAGCAAATTTCCCTCAATCTGCCACAATTGATTTAGGAGGTGATTTTGCCATTGAAAGCACTGCACTTGTTTGCTATAACGATAGAGATTATCAGTTTACAATTGAAGTAGCAACTGAAGAAAATGGACCTTATGTTGAAGTGGTAGATCAGACAGATAA
This sequence comes from Flammeovirga pectinis, assembly GCF_003970675.1. Classification (GTDB taxonomy): domain Bacteria; phylum Bacteroidota; class Bacteroidia; order Cytophagales; family Flammeovirgaceae; genus Flammeovirga; species Flammeovirga pectinis. Next base: position 82,967 of record NZ_CP034563.1, on the reverse strand, counting down.
TACACTTTCTGGAGCAGTTGACGCACCAATTGTAAATACTTTCCAAAGTGTAACAGCAAGATTTGTAAAAATAACAGTTACAGGTGCAGCTACTTATACTGGTACATGGGTGAGTTTAACAGAGTTGAGTGTTTTTGGAGAAGCACAAGATACCGAAAATCCATCAATAGCAGTTACTGGAGTTACTTTAACTACGCAAAATTCTACTTTAGAGGTAGAAAATGAAGTACAGTTAACTGCAGAAGTTTTACCACTTAATGCAGACAATAAAGCAATTACTTATTCAACAAGTAATTCATCAGTAGCAACAGTGAGTTCATCTGGGAATGTTACAGCTGTTGGTTCAGGAACGGCAACAATTTCTGTAACTACTGTAGATGGAAATTATACTGATACAATTGATATTGAGGTCACTTCACCTGTTTCAGAAGAGGTATTTAATGTAGCTTTAAACAAAGCAATTGTTGGTACAGGTACTGCTGATGGAGATAATTCACCATTAAATTTAGTAGATGGAGATGATATCTCAAGATGGTCTGTATCAGGCTTTCCTCAATCTGCAACAATAGATTTAGGTGGTAATTTTGACATCGAAAGTACTGCACTAGTTTGCCATAAAGATAGAGATTATCAGTTCACTATTGAAGTGGCAAACCAAGAAAATGGACCTTATATTGAAGTAGTAGATCAGACGGAAAATACACTTGCTGGTACAGTAGATGCTCCAATAGAAAATTATTTTGAGCCTATTACTGCTAGATTTGTGAAAATAACAGTTACAGGTGCAGCTACTTATACTGGTACATGGGTAAGTTTAGGAGAACTTAATGTATTTGGGGCAGCAGCTTCTTCATCTTCTGCAAGAGTTGCATCAGTATCTCAGGATTTGGAAGATGTTTCATTAATTCAAAATGTATATCCTAATCCCTCTGTTGGAAATGTAAATATTGATTTTACTTCTAAAGTAGAATATAAAATATACAACATGACAGGACAAGTTGTTAGATCAGGCGATGCGTCTGAGTTGAAAGTAAATCTTGCAAAAGGAGCGTATGTTCTTGTTGCAACTGATGAAAATGGAAACAGAGATCTAGCAAAATTAATTTGTAGATAATAGAGATAAAATAAGTACGACCGACATATTAATGAGTCACCTTTACTTAAAGAGGTGGCTCATTTTTATTATAGAGTATTACAAAATTTAAAGGAGAGATGAAAAAGAAGAATTTGTATATAAAAATGGCACTTAATCGGAGAGTTTTTAATACTTATTTCAAACGGAAACAGCTTTTTATAAAAAAATCATTTTTAATGACATAACTGTTAGTCAATAAGTTGTATAGTAAAATTATAATTTTTAAATTGGATAACCAGAAATTGGTTAACCAAAAAAACAGGTATTATTTTTTTACAAACAACACAGTAATGATTAACAATTACGTTCTAAGAAATTTTTTATTTTTTTTTAGTATCGGCATACTATTGCCTTATCTAAATGCTTTTTCTGAGACATACACGGTTAGTTCTGATGAAGAATTTAGTGAACTTGTCTTAGTAGCTGGAGATGTAGTTATTTGGAAAGATGGCACATACTCAGATCAGAATATCCGCTTCACAGGGCAAGTGGGTACTGCAAGTAATCCTATTCTTGTAAAAGCAGAAACACCCGGTGGTGTAATTTTTACAGGAACTTCTAAAGTGAATTTCTTTGGTAGTTACCTTATTGTAGATGGTTTTTATTGGAAAGGTGGTGAAGGTGCCAGCGATCATATTGAGTTCAGAAGAAGTGGCTCAAATAGTGACTTTGGTACTAATTGTACAATGAGAAATTGTGCTTTTGATGACCTTTATACCGAAGCACCTGATAAAAGCCGATGGATTGTACTTCATGGCGAAAGCAATGTAGTAGAAAATTGTTCTTTTATTAATAAAAAGAGTGCAGGAGCATGTATTCTTGTAGAATTGTATTATTCGGAGGGTTTAAACCCTAATCATACTATCCGTAATAATTACTTCTATAATATTACTCCTAAAGATGATTTTACTACAAATTCAGGAGATTGTGAAGCCATTAGAATTGGTGTAAGTTCTTTCCAATCTGTTGAAGCAAATGTGGTTGTTGAAGGAAATTATTTTCAAGAAGCAGATGGAGAGAATGAGATTATCACTAATAAAAGTGCTAAGAATAAATTTCTTCGTAACACATTTAGAAATTGTAGAGGATCTTTGGTGTTAAGACATGGTGCGGGAGCACTTGTAGAAGGTAACTTCTTCTTAGGAGAAGGAAAAGAAAAATCTGGAGGTATTCGTGTTAGTGATAGAGACCATGTAATTATTAATAATTATATGGATGGACTAAACAACAGTAACGATGTCTGGAATAATGGGATTACACTTGTTGGAGGTGGAGCATCATCTGGTGGATCGAGTAGTGGGTACCAAAATGTAGACAATGTAATTATTGCTCATAATACAATTTATGCTGCAGACGATCCGATTTTCTTTAACGACAGAAGTTCATATGATCCTGTTGGTATCATTGCTTATAACCTTATTTACAGTGAAAATGGTGATATTGTTTCTGGTGATATTGATGGTACTGGTTCTGGAATGGAATACGAAGGGAATATCTTTGGCGGTTCTACAATTGGTATAACTGATGATGGTATTACGAGTGCAAATGTTGAATTTTCACTTGATGGAACAATTTATAAGCCTATTGCAAATAGTGTTATAGAAGATGCAGCAGGTAGTACTTACCAAGATATTGTAAACACAGATATTGATGGTTATACTCGTCCAAATGATAATTTAGACGTAGGTGCACACGAAGTAAATGGAGCTACAGGAAGCAAACTTTATGAACCAATTACAGATAGCCAAGTAGGCGGAGAAGTAGGTGCTTGTTTTTTAAATGCTGAAGGCATACAATTAGCAGCATGTGGAGCTGTAGGAGATTATTTAATCATTTCGAATATTGGATCTTTATCTGCAGATGGAGAAACAGTAACAGCTGCAATCTCTTCTAACCTTGATTGGACTATAGAAGAAGAACTTGATTGGGTTACTATTACCCCACTTTCTGGTACAGGTAACGGAACTGTAGAAATTACAGTAAGTGCACATACAGCTACCGAAGAAAGAATGGGTAGTATTGTGCTTAAAGGAACAGATCTTGAGGACAAAACAATCATTCTTACACAAGATGGATATGTTGCACCTATTCATGTAACGGGTATTAGTGTTTCACCAGAAACTTCTTTACTTGTTGTAGATGGTGAGATACTATTAAACACGACAATTTTACCAGAAGATGCGACAAATACAACATTAACTTATAGCAGTAGTAATACAGATGTTATTACTGTTAGTGAGATGGGTGTTGCAATGGCAATAGCACAAGGAACTGCAATAATTACAGTTACTTCAGAAGATGGAGGTTTTACAGCTACCACAGAAATTGAAGTTATAGCTACCTCTACAGGGGATAACATTGCTTTAAATAAAACAATTATTGCGACTTCTGATGATGCCGATGGCGAAAATTTAGCAGCTAATCTTATAGATGGAGATTTAGATTCAAGATGGTCTATATCTGGTTATCCTCAATCTATAACAATAGATTTAGGCAGTGAATTTGATTTGGAAAGTTCTGAACTCATTTGCCATAAAGATAGAGATTATCAATTTACTTTAGAAGTTTCTTCGAGTGAGGATGGGCCTTTTGTTCAAGTGGTAGATCAGACGGAAAATACTCAAGCAGGAACAGAAGAAGTTCCAATTATTAATCAGCTTGAAGATGTATCTGCAAGGTATGTTAAGATTACAGTAACAGGAGCAGCTTCTTATACAGGATCTTGGATTAGTTTACAAGAATTAAGAATATTTGGAACTGAGCCAGGTACTGAGGAAGAAGAAGAATCTGGAGAAGAAACTACTATTATTTCTGTAACAGGAGTTACGTTAACACCAGAAACATCATCATTTGAAGAAGGTAGTGAACTACAATTGACAGCAGAAGTATTACCATTAAATGCAGATGATAAATCAATTTCATATAGTTCTAGTGATCCTACAATTGCAACAGTAAACGCTTCAGGTTTGGTTACGGCATTAAGTGCAGGAACAGTAACAATTACTGTTACTACAGCAGATGGTTCTTTAACAGATAAATCTGAACTTACTGTAACAAATAAGTTATTAACTAGTAATGGGTTATCTCTAGAAGATGAGCTTAATTATGTACTATATCCTAACCCTGTAAAAGACTTATTCTATATAAAAGGGTTAGTAAATAGCGGACAAATAGAGATTTTTAATAGTATTGGTGAAAGAGTTTTGAATACAAATTTCACAAATCAAAAAACAGTTTCTATTGATGTGAAAAGTTTAAATTCAGGCATTTATTTTGTCCGTATTTTAGATGGAAAAACGTTTAATGTAAAAAAGATTATACTAGAGTAATCTCAGTATAATTAACTTTTGATCTACCTTTCTATACAAGCATTTAAATAAAAATACCTGTTTTAACGATCTTGCTTGAATAGAAAGGGAGTATAATCTGAACGCTGTCTCGTTTTGATTCAGAGTTTATTTTTTTCTCAGTTCATAATTAAGTTTCTTTTTTCAAGAAGAACAACTTTTATGATACATTTTAAAAGTGATATTTCATTCTTAACAAGGGTGACGACGAAGGAGTCAATTTATCACCCCTTTTTAAAAATGAAATATCACTTTTTTTTGTGTAAAAAAGTGTTTTTATGATTAAAGATCGATGGGCATTCTTTCACCAAATTTTATTTTTAATTGCTGAACTGTCTGTACCCAATTATATCTGAAATCCTTTTTACTTTTTTGAATCATAAGAAAGATTTTCACAAAGAATAAATCCTTCATTCTCTGACAAAAGTGACTGTAAACTATCCCCTTGATTCAAATACTTTGTATCTAAATCTGGTGTTGATTTATTGAAATCTAAAGAAAGCAATGGGCCATTAGACGTCCAATTACCTTTTATTGTTTCTGTTTGAAGACAAGCCGTCATTTTATAAACAAATGAATTGTTTTGATATAATATCAGTTGATGAGATCCCAGCCAGAATGATTCTTTACAATACTCTTTTACTATTTTATCTGTTTGGGTTTTACTTGTAATAAAAAGTAAAATACTACACAATATTACAAACAAAACCATTACACCAAAAAAACTCTCTTTCACCTTGTAAATACTTGTCACTGTTCTTCTTCTCATAACATAAAGAATTCTTAATCAGAATAAACGAATATGGTAAAATGGAAAACTTAATTTAATTAGAAGGAATTGGCTTCCTTCTTAATGCTTCCCAGTTTGTTTGTCGTATGGTATGTAAATATACTGTTAGTTCTCCTTGCTCCATGACTTCAGCATAAAAATCTGGTAATTCCTTTTTTAAAGAAAGTAAAAAATTCTTATACCACAATTGATATTTTTCTTGATGGAGTTCTGCAATAGCTTTTGTATATTTTTTAGCGAGAACCGATTTGGTTACACTAACTTCAAAAGTAGTTGCATTGATCAATTTCACTTTTAAAGTCACATCGTCTTGAAAAGCTTTATAGTAATCGTTCCCTCCAAACTTTTTTCTATTTGAAAGATATATTTCCTTTTTTATCGCAGATTCAATAATGGTATGAAAAAACGCGTAGAAAACCATATTTTTGCTTTTTTCTACGTCATCTCCGGTGAAGTCTATATCAAAAAAACCTTCATTTTGAATGTGTGAAAACCCAGGAGCTGAATAATCGGAATGATCACTAGTCTCATAACTTACCCTGTTATAATCTTGTACTAAATTCGTTTTAAAAAGAAATTGATGTCCTATCTTCTTTGGATCTAAATTATCTTCTATATATAACCAATGATCAAACTTTTTTCCTTTTCTTACCAAACCTATAAATGTAGCTTTCTGTTCTTTGTCATAAAAATAAGCTAAACCATTTCCTTTCTTAACTAGAGAAACTCCATCCTCATCTATTAAACTTACAATCTTATAATTATCTCTTCTTAAATATTCTCTATAAATAGTAGACTCTTTGTAATTTAAATTTGTTGTTAGCGGAAGAAACTCCCTAGAATTATAACTTTCTTCATCATATTTAGCATAGTCAATCTCCATTTTTAAACCTCCATCTTCATAGAAACATTTCCATTTCTCTACTTTTCGTAATTGTTTATCATGATTAACACCTACATACGAACCCTTTTCTGATATATTTCCATTCTCATGATATTTAACTACACTAGTAAAAAGTGGATATATTCTACTTTTAGGATAAGTTACTTCTTCTTTAAGAAGGCCATTCTGATCATATGTGCTCCATTTTCCCACCTTGTTACCTTCAAAAAACTGTCCTGTAAGGGTAAGGTAATTATTTTCATTATACTCCGCATAAATTCCATTTTTTTTAATTCCTCTTTTATCTAATGAATAAAAAGAAGTATGAATTTGATTTGAATTTATAAATCGTATTTCAGTAAAATATTCTCCATTTTTTTTAGTAATAAGTTTAGTATAAACGGATTCACTTTTATTTTCTATTATTTTTTGTTTTTCATTCAGAAAGTACGTTTTATTTATAACAAAAGGATTTTTTTTCTTCCATTCAGTTGGAGCCCAAAAAGTCACTTTATATCTACTCTTACTTACTTCTATTTTTCCTTTATTCTTATAAGGTATCCAAGGCTTTTTATATGATTTAAGTACTCGAATAGCCTCTTCAACAAATACTACATCTGTTGCTGCAATTGCTTTTACATTTGAAATACTACCATCAATTTCAACTGTAAATTCCAAAAAAACTTCACCCCCTAATTTGTTTTTTAAAGCCTCTTCTGGATAAATTATTCTTTCTTGTAACTTTTTTGATAATGTAATCCCTAGAGGGTTTAGTTCTGGTCTAGCAAATTGAATTCTACAGTCATTATAATTGTATTCATTCCCCTCATTATCCCAACTAGTTCCGGAAGTGATTTTATTTCGATCCCATTTTTCTTCAAAAGCTAATTTACCATCTTTTGTATATCCTTCCCATTTCCCTTGTCGAGTTGCATCTACATATTTTCCCATTTCTTTTATTTGATCACTATTCTCCCAATAAGAAACGAATTTTCCATTTCCATTTTTTATGATCTTTTCTCCATCTTTCGAATTATATGTATACACTTTTTCTCGTCGTGAAGAATAGTATTTTATTGATTTCAATTTATTTTTGGGGTACCATTCTTGCCATTTCTCTTTCTTTACATTCCCATATTTAGAAGAGTATTCATATTTACCTTTCTGCTTCAAGTCTCCACTAGGGTACCATTCTTTATAAAGGCCAAAGAAAAATTCACCTTTTAAATCAAAAGAGTAATATTCAACAACGGGGAAGTTCGTTTTTATATTTATCACTTTTTGAAAGTAAAGATTTTTTTCATTGCTAAAAACCACTTCCTTTTTAAATTGAGCATTTAGAGTATCTTTTGTTATTGAAAAATGATGGTCTAAATACTGGGTATTTGTTTGTGCCTTTAACTGAAAAGAAGCCGAAATAAGGAAATATAAAATTGAAAGTATAGTAAAAAATTTCATCACATGTAGTTTGTTTGCTTTACTATTCAAAGATATTGTTTTCTTAAAGATTAAAAAATTGAAATTCAATTTTGATAAAAATGAGTAGGTACTGTCATTTTACAAAAAAAAGCATTGTGCTTCTACAAAACGGTTTTAATATAAACCTTGTAGCAACACAATGCTTTGATAAATGAACCTGAAATCGTTTTATCAACTATTTATTGATGCTTAAGCACCCATAGTTCTACTTTCTCCCTCTTCAGGTAAATGAATATTTCGCTTTGTTTTATCAGATGCTTTTTTAGGCCCTTCATATCTTTTCAACCAGTTGTCAAACAAAATAAGATGGTCAAATCTAGTAGGGAAATAAACACCATAATATGGATGTACTTTATTTCTTAATACAGGCAAAACAATCCCTTTTTTGTTCCATTGCCATGCACTATTGAGTCCTTGAACATCATGGAGTGCCAAAATGAAGTCTGGAGTATTAGGGTATAATTTTATTCAGAAATGATATTTGTACCTTATTTAGTCTGCAGAATTTACCATTTAGTTTACAAAGAAATTTCAAAAGTAGCGCCCTCTTTTAAGCCGCTAAAGAGTCTAAAGTCCCAATCGTGTTTAATCAAAATATCTCTACAAAGCATTAACCCAATACCTTGGCCTGTGGGTTTACTACTGTAAAATGGAGTGAATATTTTTTCTTGGGCTTCTTTTGAAATTATAGGGCCAGAGTTCCAAATAGATAATTTATTTGACTCCTCATTATAAGAGATTTCCAATGTACGGTCTGTTTGATCTACCTCTAAAAGTGCCTCTTTAGCATTCTTAAAAATATTGATAAAAAGCTGTTCTAATAAACTTTTATCGGCAAGTACGAGTAATTCATTCGGTAACTTATTAAGTATTTTAATATGGTTATCATTAAAATCTGTATGGTAGATTTCTAAAAGATCTTGAAGAATTTTCACCAAGTTCACATTCTCCAAATTAGGCTCAGGTATTTTTACTACAGAAGCAAAATTTTTCATAAATTCAGCCATTGCAGAGTTTCTACTTTTAACAATACTCAAAGCCTCTAAGTAATCCGTTTTTAATTCTTGGTCTGCAGGAGAAAATAACTTTAAAGTATCTAGATAGGAGTTCATTGCACCAACAGAATTATTCACTTCGTGGCTCATCATTCTAATTACTTTACTATAGGCTTGTTTTTCCTTTTTAATATCATCTAAATACAGGTCTTGTACAATAATAAATTGCTGTTGGAAACCTTGAAATATAAAGGAAGATTTCTGACAACGGTACCTGCGTCCACCAGAAAGTTGAATATCTTTAACTTGATTTAATGCAAGTTGATTGATCTCTGAAAGTAGAGGGTTTTCTATCTCAGTAAAGGTTTTTCCTTTAATTGAATTAAACTCTAATTCTAATATTTGCAGAATTATTGGGTTAGATTGAATAACCTTTTGATCATAATCTAGTACTAATATGCCATGAGGAGTAGCCTTTAATAGATGCTCTAAAAAGTAGCTTTGCTCTCTTTGTTCTACCCTTTCTTTATGAAGTTGGTTTACCATCTTATTAAAAACGACTACCAATTTATTTACAACCGGGTGAGGAGTTGGTAATAACCTAGATTGGAAATCTTTATTGGCTAACAAATTAATTGCATTACCAAGCTCTTTTAGGGGTTTACTGACAAAGAAATACAAGCGTAACAACCATAAAGAAGTAATTACAGAAACTACCTCAGCAATAATAAATAAAGTAGGGTGTTCTAAACGTATTGGATAGGTAATGCCTAAAAGTGTACCTATAATGAGTAGGGCTAATAAACTATTTTCAATCTTGAGCATCTGTAATATTATATTTTTCTACTTTTCTGTACAAGGCATTTCTAGAGATACCCAATTGTTTTGCAGATGGAGCAATTTTAAAACGGTTATCATTTAAAGCATTTTTAATCATAATGATTTCCATTTCCTCTAAAGTCATTCCGTTTGGTACTATTTCTTCCTTTATTTCATCATTTTGAAATGCATGAATATTTGTAGGGTTATTTTCAAAATCATTGATTTCTAAAACATCATTCGTCGTCATTAAAACCGAACTTTCTACCCAGTTTTTCAACTCTCTAATATTCCCTTTTAACGGTTGCTTCTGTAACCATTTTAATGTTTCTGGAGCAAAAGATTTCCCCGTAATACCATAAGATGTTTCAAGCAGTTTAAGAAAATGATCAGCAAGTAAAGGAATATCTCCTTTTCTTTCTCTTAACGGAGGTAATACAACAGTAATTAAGTTGATTCTAAAAAACAGATCTTCCCTAAATTTATTTTCTCGAACTAAATCAGGTAGTATTTTATTTGTAGCAGAAATTACTCTAAAATCTGCCGATTGTGTTTTAGAAGTACCGAGTGGTTCAAATTTACGTTCTTGTAATACTCTTAATAATTTCACTTGAGAGGATAAATCCAATTCTCCCATTTCATCTAAAAATATACTCCCTTTATCAGCAATGCTAAAACGCCCTTCTCTGTCTGTATGTGCTCCTGTAAAAGAACCTTTTTTATGGCCAAACATTTCAGATTCGAACAAAGATTGAGAGATGCCACCAAGATTTACCTTTACAAACTCATGGTCTGTTCTTGGGCTGTTATTGTGTACTGCTTCTGCAATTAACTCTTTACCCGTCCCACTTTCTCCCATTATTAAAATTGGTGCGTTGGTTTTTGCTACCCTTCCCACCGTTTCTAAAACTTTTAAAAGTTGAGGATCCTGACCAATGATATTAGAGATGTCGTATTCTTGTTCTAACTTCTTTCTTGAAGGGGACTTTTCTGGCAATTGTACCTTTCTACTGTTCTTTTTTACAGTTATAGCATCTTTTATGCATTTTAAAAGGTGGTCGTTCTCCCAAGGCTTATTGATAAAATCAGATGCCCCGAGTTTCATGCCTTCTATAGCCAATTGCATATTTCCCCATCCAGTAAATAAAACGACAGGTAATTCTGGATAGGCTTTTTTAATTTTTTGCAAAGCAGTAAGTCCTTCATCACCTGTTGTTTCTACCTTAAAATTCATGTCGAGTAGAACACAAGAGAATTTAAATTCAGACAATAAAGCAATTCCCTCTTTTGGGTTAGCTGCCAATAATGGCTTAAAGCCGTTCATCTTTAAGAATAAACCTATTGATTTTCTTACAGCTTCGTCATCGTCAATAATTAGAATATAAGGAATACTAGACATGTAGTTTGAATTGGATTATTTATTGATCATTTATATATACTTCCTATAACTCATGTAGTGCTTCTAAGGGAGTTATTTTAGTCGCTAATTTACTAGGGTAATACCCACAAGCAATAGTTATTAAAAGTACGAAGCCTAAAGATAATAAAGCTCCCATAAAATACTCTGTGTTACTAAAATTAAATGCACCTAATATCGGAAATTGAATGGCGATACTACTCCCTAAAAAGATTCCGATAATAAAAAGAAGAAGTACTTCTGAGAATATTTGTTTAAAAATATCTTGAGTAGAAGCACCCATTGCTCTACGAATACCAATTTCTCCTTTGCGTTTATTTATATTATACCATAATACACCATAAAGACCCAAAGCAATATTGATCACTAAGAATAGGGCAACAAATGCCATCAAAAATAAGGGAAGTATTTCACTCTTATTTTTATTGTCTCTCATACTATCAAGATAATCAATACTTATTTTTAATCTAGGGTTAGCTTTTTCAATTAAAGAAACTATTTCAGCTTCGCTCTTTCTAGGGTCATCTATAGTTTTTATAGCTAACCGTGAACAAGAATTAGTAGGCTTATCAACAATAACCATAACATCTTTTTGATCTTCAAAATCACTTTGATGGTTATAGTAATCTACAATACCATAAATTTTATATCTAGTTTCACCATCAATAATTTCATTATCTGGAGTGATATATTTGCTGATTTTATCATACAATTGCTTATTTACAATGACACTCTTTCTTTTATCATTATGTGTAAGTTGGTCTTTTGTCACCTTTCCTCCCTCTATATAATGTAGATCTAATAAATCTACTGCATTAGGAGTTAAGTATTGAACAGTGTATCCTTGATTAATTCCGCTATCAAGTTCTAAATTATTAATATTCCAACTACTAGAATAGGGGTGAGAGTAATCTATTTCAGAAAATTTTAAAACATTACTATGAGATTTAATATTACTTTTAATTGTGGTATAAATCTCTTTTAAGTTCTCTGTTTCTTTTTCGTTATCTAGTAAGTAATCCTTCTCTAAATAAACAATCATTACATTATTTGTATCTGTACCAGTTACATGAGATGCATTGATAAATTTATTATATAATGAAGAAAATAAAAGGAACAAAATAACAAATGAAAAACTAATTTCTAAGACCATTAATATGTTCTTGTTTTTTCTTGCCCAAAGCAATTTTAATGAATGAAAAATCATTGTTTATCAGCTTTTAAAGATGAAATAATATCGAATTTTGAAATTTTTAAGGCAGGGTAAAAACCTGATAGTAAACTAAATAGTAGTGTACAGGTCAAGCCATAAACTAATAGTATACCATTTATTTCGAGTGTTTCATTTTGTCCCATCCAAGAAAAATAATTCACTAAAAAGATACATAAAGAAGCAAGTATAAAACCAATAATTCCACCAATTAGAGTTGTTACTAAATTCTCTATTAATAATTGTTTTAATAGGTCTATAGATGATGCTCCAAAAGCCTTTCTAATCCCAATTTCAGAAGAACGTTCTGCAACTCTTGTAATGTTCAAATTGATTAAACTAAGTGCAGGAATACCTAAACAAATCAAAGCAACGATAAACACATACACATAATACATTTTTGGATCTTCTACGTCTAGCATTTGATAAAATAACCAACCTTTTTCAGTTAATGCTTTAGCTGTTATTTCACTTTCATTTTTAGAGGCATCCAATGGTAAAGTTGCTATAATCTGATTAAATTCATCAACACCCATTTGTAAGTCATCTTTATTGTCAAATAACATACATACAGTTACCCCACCCATAAAGGTGTGCCATTCATGATTTACAGGAGTATTGATATCAATTGGCGTATAAATGTCTGCATAAACTTCACTTCTAAGTTTATTTTCTTGTTTTACAATGCCAACAACTTCATAGAAATCTGAATAGGTTTTTACTTTTTTCCCAATAGGGTTTTCTTCACCAAAAAGATCTTCAGCAAGTTGATCAGTAAGTAAAATTACTTTTTTATACTGGGTGATATCCTCTTCAATAAATCCTCTTCCTTTTACAATATCTAATGGAAAAATTGTTGTAAACCGATGATCAATATTTTTTCTTTCTATCTTTCTTCCAAGATCTTCATAATACAAATTACCAACTCCATCGTTCTCATAAAGAGCAATCTCTTTAGGAATAGTCATATTAGAGATATAGTCTTTATAAACAATGTAATGGAAAGAACTGCTAGACCATCCATTATCTTTTGTTCTGATAACTTTAAGATCCTTGGCTATTAATACATTATCAATATTTTTATAGGCACCATTATTACCGTAAGAAGTTTCTAAAATAGAACCAATAAATAGAACTACCATAATAGTAATACTTATGCCAAATAGAATAATAAAAGAGAAGAATGGATTCTTTAATAAAGAGTGCCATGCAAGTTTTAAATAAGTCTTCATAACACTAAACAGTTTCTAATTTATTTTGGGACTGTACAGATACCTGACGTCCATCAAATACTCTAATAATACGATCTGTTAATTTGGCTTGTTGCTCATCGTGGGTAACCATGATAATTGTAGCTCCTTCTTCATTTAATTTTAAGAGCATCTGCATTACTTCATCGCCCATAACAGAATCTAAATTACCAGTAGGTTCATCGGCAAAAATAATAGAAGGGTTACCCACTATTGCTCTTGCAATGGCTACTCTTTGACGCTGTCCTCCAGAAAGTTGAGAAGGTTTATGTTCCATTCTATGTGTTAAGCCAACTTTCTCTAAAGCATCTTCCACACGTTGTTTCGTTTCTTTAGAAGATACTTTACGGTAGAGTAGAGGCATTGCAACATTATCTCTAACGCTTAAATCATTAATCAAATGGAAAGATTGGAAAACAAAACCAAGATGTTCATTTCTAAATTTTGCTAATTGCTTGTCTTTCAGGGCAAGCGGGTTATTGCCATCAATAGTAATACTACCTTCACTTGGTAAATCTAATAACCCCATAATACTTAGGAGTGTAGATTTTCCGCATCCCGAAGGACCCATAATAGAAATAAATTCACCTTTTTCTATTGTGAGAGAGATGTTTTCTAATGCCCAAGTTTCTATGGCATCTGTTTTAAATACTTTACTGATGTTTTGTAATGTGATCATTTTTTTCGTTTTTATTATTTTGACACTAGTAGAAAACGATTTGTGAATTTGAAAAGAGTGAGTAGTTTTCCTTCCTTACAAAGTTCATTATTACTATTGAAAAAAACATACTTTTAATTGTAATATATTGAATATCAATAACTTGTGTTTGTATTTAGGTTAAATTATAAAAGAATTTTTGCTTCAATTTTTCACAAAGTGTTCCGTTTTGTAGCAGTTTCTACAAAGGCTCTATTTGCAAGGACTTAAATGAAACAGATTAAATGCTTATATTTCTATTCTAAAAATGGATGAATTAATTAGAAATTATGAATAAAGATTTTGAGGAAACTGAAGCTGCTATTTTACGTTTAAATGCCGCTCAATTTTATGATTACAGCCAAACAACCAAGCTCTTTACCGAGAAAAAGGAAGTACGTATAATCAAAAATACGACTGTAGTAAAAGAGGCCGAAGCAGAGACTTATACGCTATTATTTAAGAATGCTGCGTCTAAAAATTATTATCTGGAGCAGGTAAAACGTATTACTCCAATAGACCAACAAAATTGGAAAAGTTCTATGGATTTATCTGGTCTTATCATTAAAGAAGACAAAGATAATGAAGAAGTAAATACCGATAACTAGTTAATTGAGTACCTGATGTTTGTCTCTTTTTCAAAATCATAAAGTGTAATTGTTCTCAATTGAAAGTAGCTTAACCAATATGATTTTAATGTATTAAGATAGGCATTTTTAGCCTGATCTTTTTCATCTGTAGACCATACTAATTCTCGAATACTAAGGTCTCCTAACTCATAGCGTTGCAATGCAATGGAGTACTTTTTCTGAGCCACTTCATCGGCTCTTTTGATAAACTTTACCTGTTTAGCCATAGTCTCTAATTGTTCAGATGCATTAATTACTTCTCTATGAAAATCTAACTTGTCTTGGGCAATTTGATTCTGCGTTAATTTATAATTTTGATTGGCAGAATGGATTTTTGCTTTTGCACGTCCCCAGTCTAAAATTGGAACAGCTAATGTTACATTTACACGTTGGGATTGTATTGTATTTTGATAGGCACTTCCAATATGTTCTGACTGATTACTCACCCCAAAAGCAACATCTATATTTGCTTGAAACCTATTTTCTCTCTTTGCCTGTGCAATTAAACGTTGCCCATCAACTAATTTTTTATGGAAAGTGATAAAATCTTTTCTGTTACCCTGTGCTTTGTTCCAAGCTATCTGAGTATCTACATTTTCAAGCTGAAATTCTGACGGAACAATCAAGGTAATATTATCTTCTACACTAACATCAATTTGTAAGTAATTGATTAATGTTCTCATGGAAGATCTATAATTTAGAACGGCACTAGCGTAAGTTTGTTCAGCAGATATAACATTCAATTCTATCTGTAATACTTCACTTTCACTGGCCTTACCAAGTAATAGCTTTTCTTTTGTAATACGTTCAATTTTTTTATTATCGTCAACATTTTGCTGAGCTATACTTGCATTCCATTGTGCAGAAAGTACCTCAAAATAATATTGTGTAGCTTGTACAGCAATAAATTCCATGTCTTCTGTAAACTGCTTTTCTGCTTCTTGAAGTTGAAGAGGAGCAAGTTTTTTATTCCACTTTAGTGCATTGTATTTAAAAATTGGCTGTGTATAACCAATGTATAAAGGTTGTGCTTGGTATTGGTGAAATGAGTTCTGAAAATCGTCGTACCTATTTAGTTGACTGCCCACAAAAAATGCTCCTCCCGTTGCGGCAATTTGTTGTGTTAAATTTAATTGCATGCTAACGTTATTTTGCTCCACAGGTTGATAGATTATTCCACCATCTGGCTGCGTAATAGGATTGTAATTTTTACTGTAAGAGGCAGGGCTACCTTTCAACTCCAATTGTGGTTTAAGTTCGGTTGTAAAGGCTTTAAAATCTGCTCTTTGTATTTCTAATCTTTGGTTAGCAATCTGCACATAATTAGAATTAAGTTGTGCTAAATCTATGGTTTGTTTTAATGTTAAAACCTTTTGTGCAAAAGTGCAATTTACAAGAAGTACTAGAAATAATAGTATCGAAGCTTTCATGATTAGTCTATTTAATGTCAACAAAAGAAGCGTTATCAAATTTATTTGTAGGAGAGGTAATTATAGAATCACCTTCTTGTAATACAGAAGTAATTTCTACCCATTTAGTGTTTCTAAACCCAGTTTTTACACTTACTTTTTTAGCTTGATTACCATTAATTACAAAAATCTCTTCAACTAATTTTCCTTTAAATGCACCTCTATTATAAACCCTAAGTGTGTTTTTGTGTTGCTCTTTAATAATTTGTAAATCCATCACCATTTCTGGTCTTAAATCTTTCAAATCTTCATCTTCATTAAGCGTAACATATAATGTTATCATTCCATTTTTAGACGATGGAGAAATACTACTAACTGTACCGTTATATTCACCCTTAGACGTTCTTCCAACTACATCCATTCCCACAGAAAGCACCGATACGTATTGTTCAGAAACCTTACCTTTTATTCTAAAATGATCCATGTTTGCTACTCTAGCCAGTACTTCACCTTCTGTAACAGAAGCTCCAACTTTATCATTTATATAAGTGATAACGCCATCAATACCTGCTTTTGCGGTAGCCTTTTCTAATTTTCTTTCCTGTTCTTTTATATTTTTCAGCTGAATAGAAAGTGCATATTCTAACGTAATTATTTCTTGTTTTATAAATTGCTCCCTGATTTTTAAATCATGCTGTAATTGGTCTTGTTTAAGCGCTTCAATAGCCAATTGTGTTTTTGCTAATTGCACTTTTTCTTCGGTAGAACCACCAATAGAAAGTAGCTTTTCTTCTCCTTTTAAAGCTTCTTTTTTACTCTCTAATTGAAGAGAATTAATTTCTACTTCTTTCTTTAAATTGAATAATTCTTTAGAGAGACGTAGTTTGGTTTTATTGATTTCAGCACGTTTAATTTCAGCTTCATCAATTAAAGATGCAAGCCTATATTCTGCAGCGGCAATATTGATTGATAATAACGATTGTGTACTTTTTACCTCTTGACCAATACTTGTTGAGGTAGCTTCTATAAAAGAAGCGAATGGGGAGGTGATCGCTTTTTGAATTGTAGGTTCTACTTGTCCAGAACCAGTAATAGTTAAAGCTACATTGCCTTTTTCGACAACACCTATAAGAATATCATTTTTATCAATTGATGTTGTGAGGTATTTATTAAGAAATAGAACAGCACACACCACTACTAAAAGGATGACAGTTCCTTTACTGTATTTACGAAGTTTTTTCTTTTTTAATTCTTCTTGAGAAATTACTTTATCCATAATTGAAAGATGATTTATTTGATTCATCTTTTATATAGAAAAAAGTAAACCTAAAGAGGTTAAGATATTGATAGTAAGTAGATTACGTGTTGGTTAGGCAATGATTCTTTACAATGAAATTGTAAGAATAAACAACAAAGTGCCCCGTTATGGAGCACTATTTTTGATTATGTTTAAAACTATATATGTAGTTTTTCAATAACTTCTTTCTTGTATTTTTGTCCTACAGGAACCTGATTTTCAAGTAACATCAAATAGTTTCCTTCCATTAATTCTATATGGTCTGTATTTACTAAAAAGGATTTATGCACCCGTATAAAAGGGTATTTTTCAGTTAGCATTTCATCAAAAAATGAGAGCTTTTGATGGGAAACTAACACCTTGTCTTTTTGATGTAACTTGATGTAATTACCACAAGCTTCAATATATAATACATCTTTAATGTTTACGCCCACAAGTTTCTTATCAACTTTAATAAAAAACCTATCCATTTTATCCTCCTCTTTTATTTCGTCTTTTTTTAGATCAATCTTATTGACAGCAGACAAAAACCTAGGGAAACTAAATGGCTTTAATAAATAATCGATCACATTAAGTTCAAAACCTTCTACGGCATATTGTTGGTATGCAGAAGTAACAATTACATTGGGCTTATTGGTAAGGGTTCTTAGCATTTCAAAGCCATTCATTTTTGGCATATTAATATCTAAGAAGATAAGATCTACAGTATTGTTTTGTAGTAAATCAAGTGCTTCGAAGGCATCGTAGGCATTCCCCGTTTTTTCTAAGAAAGGTGTCTTTTCACAATAACTTTCTATTATTCTATGTGCTATAGGTTCGTCGTCTATTATTATATATTTCATGATAATTGTAAAGTTAAGTTCGCTTTGTAAATATCAACACTAACTTCTTCGGAATACGTATATTTGTTTGGGTAAATAAGCTCTAAACGTTGTTTAAGGTTATCTAAACCAATACCTTTTTGGTGTGTATCTATCAATACTTTGTCATAATTGTTCTCGATAGAGAAATTAATACAACCATCTTCTTCTGTAATTTCTATAAAGATAAACGCATTTTCTACTAAAGTTTCTACACCATGTTTAAAAGCATTTTCTAAGAGGATAATGAAGAGTAATGGAGCTATTTTATAATCTGAAATAATAGAATTGATAAAATGTATTTGCACGTTTTTTTGGTACCTAATTCGATGTAATTCAATGTAGTTTTCTAAGTATTTGATTTCATCTTGAATGGGTACAACATCTTCTTTACCTTCATAAATAGTATACCGCATCATATCGCTTAAAAGTAAAACAACTTCTGGTGCTTTATCAGATTTTTCTACAGTAAGACCGTACAAATTATTAAGTGTGTTAAAGAAAAAGTGAGGGTTAATCTGACTTTTTAATAACTGTAGTTCGGCTTGCGATTTTTCACTTTTTAAAGACTTTACCCATTTCCACTGTTCGTATACCCAGAGTACAATTAAACAAGGTATGGTCAGTGCAAGAAGTTCAAAAGAGTCTTCGTTACTTGCACTATTATAATTTGGTTGAAACCTTATATAAGAAAAATAAAGTAGTACGAGCCCATAAACGGGTAAAAAGAAGTATTTGTATTTATTGAAGAATTTAGGGAGCAGAGCAGCAACAACTAAAACCCAAAATGTAATTAATAAACCAATTGTTATTGGATTGTCTTCCATGTTGGTGTTTTCATCATATACTAGAGTGAAAACAAAGAAAGAAAACAACCCTAATAGCTTTAAGAAAAGTGGTTTTTGCTTCTTTAAATAATGGAAATTATGTGCAATCGTCGCTCCAGCAAGACTCCAGCCACAGAATACTAAGAGTACTTCACCAACATCATTTACAGGTATAATAAGAATGTCGAGTGCATAAATTATAAAGAATACAAGTGTCATTACAGCAGTTCCAATACCTAAAGAAGTGCCATACTTTAATAGTTTATTTTTCATACTTCAAAACTATAGTCTAGAAGAAAGTTTACCAATTTTTTTATTTGAACACCTGTTTTTTAGTGATGAACAATTGAATTGAATTCTAAATTTAAACTACGGGCTACAATAATTCTAATTTGACGTTAAATTAGAATGCTATAATTATAAAAAACCATCCTCACAAAATGAAGATGGTTTACTATCCTATTTAAACTTAATTAATCTACTACTACTAGCTATTATTTTTCTTCTTTATTTTTCCATCCTCCACCTAGTGATTTATACAGTTGGATATATGATTTCAGAATATTTGATTTTACAGTGATATAATTTAGTTCTGCGTCGAAAGCAGTTCTTTGTTGCTCAAGGTATTCTAAATAAGAAGTAACACCTTTGTCGTACCTTTCTTTAGAAAGATATTCAGCACTTCTAGCTGCTGTTACATGTTTTTGCCTAGCCAACTCTTCTTCACTATAATATTGGATAGAGGCCAAAGCATCTTCTACTTCTTTAAAACTTTGTCTCACATCCTTTTCATAGTTTAAAATGGATGTTTCGAGACGAGCTTTCTCTACTTCAATTTTTCTTTTATTTTTGCCCCATTCGAAAAGTGGACCAACAATACCTGCTCCTATGTTCCATGCACCTTGCGTTAGGTTGGCAGAAGAAAGAGCAGCAGAAGCTACACCACCTGAACCCGTTATACTTATAGATGGAAAACGATTGGCAATGGCCGCACCTACTTGAGCATTTTGAGTAATTATAGCTTCTTCAGATTGCATTACATCGGGTCTTCTTTTTAGTAAGTCAGAAGGAATACCTGATGGAATTGCTTGTGGTACTACCTGCTCGGTTAAGGAAAGCCCCGTTACTACCGCACGTGGGTTTTCGCCTAATAAGATACTTAAAGTATTTTCAGCTAATACAATTCCTCTTTTATAAACGGGCACTGCACTTTCTGCAATAGCTTGTTGAATTTGTGCTTGATTGAGATCAATTTCTGGAATTGCTCCTCTCTCAAACCGAGCATCCATCATTACCATAGAACTATCTCTAGATGCTAAAGTTCTTTCTGCAACTTGCAAACTGGCCTGATTTTCCAATAGCTCTATATAAAACTCAGAAACACTAGCAACTAAAGTAATTTGAGCGGCATGTAATCCATAAACGGAACTCATATAATCTGCTTTTGCAGCTTCAGATAATCGTTTGTTTTTACCCCAAAGATCAATTTCCCAGTTAAGGTTACTGCCTCCAAAATATACACCTTGCTGGTCTCCAACATTCATATTATTAAAGTTGCCGTATTGGTAATTTCCACTGTAATCAAGCATTGGCCTTGCGTTAACTCTTTGAATACGGTACAATTTTTCTGCTTCAATAATTCTTTGCATGGCAATTTTCACATCTTGATTATTACGCAATGCCGTTGCAATTAAAGTGTCTAAAATTGGGTCTTGAATCAGCATCGACCAATCCATCATTGTATCAATTTCAGTAGTGATTACTGTATCTGTTCCAAATCTATATTCTAAAGGGGTATCCACTACAGGAGCTTCATAATCTTTTCCCATTTTACAACTACTCAAGACGCTGACCATCAAAAAGAATGTTGCAATATTTATTTGTATCTTTTTCATTTTCTTAGTCTATTAATTCGTCTTCTAAAGCTTCCTGTTCATCTATTAATTTCTGTTTTTCTCTTTTCTCTTCGTACTTACCAATCTTACCAATAAACACGAACAACATTGGGTACAAGAAAACACCTAACAGCGTTGCTACTGTCATGCCTCCAATTAATGTAATACCCATTACTTTTCTTGCTTCGGCACCTGCACCAGAAGCGAGAATTAATGGTAAAACACCAAGAATAAAGGCAAAAGAAGTCATAAGAATTGGACGGAATCTAAGTTTGGCAGCTTCTATTGCGGCATCAAAAAGTGATAACCCTTCTTTAAATTTAATTTCTGCATATTCTACAATCAGAATAGCATTTTTAGCGGCCATTGCAATTAACATGACCAGAGAAATTTGTGCGAAAATGTTGTTTACATAGCTAGGATTTATCATTCTTGCAATCCAAAGGAACAAGAAAGCACCTAACATAGCGAATGGAGTACCTAGTAAAATACTGAAAGGCAACGACCAAGACTCGTACTGTGCTGCTAAAATTAAGAACACAAAGAACAACGAAAAAGCGAATATGCCATACACTGCACCAGATGCTTTAGCTTCTTGAAACGACATACCATTCCAAGTATACGTCATTGTATCTGGTAAGACTTCATCTGCTACTTCTTCTAAAGCTGTCATAGCATCTTTAGAGCTGTACCCTTCTGCATGAGTACCTTTTACCTCTACGGCACGCATTAAATTAAAACGCTGCGTATACTCAGGGCCATACCTTTTTTCTACTGTAACTAATGTAGACAGTGCTACTTTATCACCATTTTCAGTAGAAACATAATATAGATCTAATTGCTTTTCATCAACTCTATATTCTGGTTCTGCTTGTATATACGCTCTGTATAAACGACCAAATCTATTAAAATCATTCACATAAGAACCGCCCAAAAAGGCTCCAAATGTAGTATAAATATCATCTAGATTTACCCCTAATTTTAATGCTTTATCTTTATTTATATTGATATATCTTTGCGGAACATCTGCATTAAAAGTAGTAAATGCCATGCTTATTTCTGGTCTATCATTAGCAGCTTTAATAAACTCTTGAGAATGTTTTGCTAATTCTTGAGGAGATATACCAGCTTTATCTTGTAACATGAGACTAAAACCAGCACCGTTACCTAAACCAGGAATGGCAGGAGGTCCGAAAGCAAATATTTTAGCATCAGGAATTTCTTCATTAAACTTTTTATTTAAAGCATGGATCAACTCATTTGCTGTCATATCTCTATCATCCCAATCTTTTAATTTTATAAAAGCAAAACCAGAATTTGAGGCATTACTTCTTGTCAATAGTGAATAACCATTATTTACTGTAATTGCTTCTGCAGCAGGTTGTTCTAAAACAATTGCTTCCACCTTTTCCATTACCTTAACTGTACGTCTTAAAGAAGCCGCATTAGGTAATTGCGTATTGATATAAATATATCCTTGATCTTCTTCTGGAATAAATCCACTTGGAATACTTACACCAAAAATTCCTGCACCAATTGCAGTTCCTATAATTACTAAGCCACTAATCATAAGTTTTCTAGCGGTTACTTTTGTTAACCCTATATATTTGTTTGTGCTCTTATCAAATGCAGTATTGAATTTTCTGAAGAAACCTCCCAAAGGTCCTTTTACAGGTTGATGTTCTTTTAAAAGCAATGAACATAATGCAGGAGAAAGAGAAAGTGCGTTAATTCCAGAAAATAGAATTGATATGGCCAACGTAATGGCAAATTGTTGATATAAACTACCACTAATTCCTGACATACCTACTACAGGAACAAAAACACCTGCCAATACCAATGTTGTTGCAATAATTGGTGCTGTTACTTCTTTCATGGCTTTGTTTGTTGCTCTTCTAGGGCTATATCCTTTTTCAATATAAACCTGTACAGCATCTACCACAACAATGGCATCATCTACTACTAAACCAATAGCCAATACTAATCCTAAAAGAGAAAGTACATTAATACTAAACCCTAAAATTGGGAATAACATAAATGAAGAAATCAAGGATACAGGTATTGCTAAAATTGGAATTAAAGTAGCTCTCCAATCTTGGATAAAAACAAAGACAACGAAAACGACTAAAATTAAAGCAATAATAAGCGTTTCTATAATTTCATGAACACCAGCAGTAATGGCTTTAGTAGAGTCTAATGATATAAAATACGCCATATCTTCAGGGAAATCTTTTGAAACATCTTTCATTGTTTCCATCACCTGTTTTTGTAAATCTACAGCATTAGAGCCAGGCAATTGATACACTGAAATAGCTACACATTGTTTGCCATTTAACCTTGTAACATTGTCATAAGTTTCAACCCCTAATTCAACATCGGCTACGTCTTTTAACTTTACCTGCGAACCATCAGTATTTGTTCTGATAATTATATTTTCAAATTCTTCGTGCTTCTCTAAACGGTCTGGAAGCATAACCGTATATGTAAATTCTGTTCCTTCTGGAGATGGTTCGCCACCAAATTTACCACCAGGGGCAATGAGGTTTTGATTTTCAATGGCATTTTTTATTTCTGGAACTGTAATATTCATTTTTGCTAAGAGATCTGGTTTTACCCAAATTCGCATAGAATAATTATAAGCACCAAAAACATTTACTCTACCAACACCTTTTAAACGAGCAATTTTATCTTTTATATTGATCAAAACATAGTTGCCAAGAAACTTCTGATCGTAGGTTTCATTTGGAGAATAAATGGACACCAATTCCATAATACTTGGCATCGATTTTTGTGTTGTAACCCCTTGTCGTTTTACATCTTCAGGTAATTTAGCACTGGCCGTAGATACCTTATTTTGTGTAAAAACAGTACTCATATCTGGATCAGAACCAACGTCAAAAGTAGTTTCAATAACCAATTTCCCGTCATTAGCACTAGTAGATTTCATGTAAATCATGTTCTCTACACCATTAATTTCTTGTTCTAAAGGTGTAGCAACAGATTCTTCTACATTCAATGCACTTGCACCTGTATAAGTTGCTCTAACTTCTACAACAGGAGGGGTAATATTTGGATATTGTTCGATGGGTAAATCTATAATAGCAACCGCACCTACAACTGTTGTAATAATAGCAATTACTATGGCTACAATGGGTCTTTTTACAAAGAAGTTTGAATTTTGAGATGACTTGTTCATTATTTTCTAGCGATTTTTGATGAGAATTCAACTATTTCTGGATGTACTGCTAAACCTTCTTTTACTTTTTGTAAGCCTTCAAAAACAACCTGATCATCTGGTTTTAAACCACTATCAACAACCCAATAATCTTTATAAGTAGTCCCTAATTCTACACTACGTCTCTCTACCTTATTTTCTCTGTTTACTACATAAACAAAATATTCACCCTGAAATTCTGTAACACATCTTTGTGGGATGATCATTCCATTTTCAACAACATCAATTACAGATTTAACCTTGGCAAACTGACCTGGTCTTAGTATTTCATAAGGATTAGGGAAAGTTGCTTGTACT
This sequence comes from Flammeovirga pectinis, assembly GCF_003970675.1. Taxonomy (GTDB): domain Bacteria; phylum Bacteroidota; class Bacteroidia; order Cytophagales; family Flammeovirgaceae; genus Flammeovirga; species Flammeovirga pectinis. Next base: position 58,496 of record NZ_CP034563.1, on the reverse strand, counting down.
AAAATTGAACCTGTTTTTTCATCAATATTTCTGTTGATAAAGTCAATTTTACCTTTCAATTTATAAACCGTATTGTCAGAGAAAATTAACTCTAGGCCTTCACTTGTTAATTGCGTTTCTTGATCAATTCCTGTTCTAATTTCTTTTTGAGCTGCAAAGCGAGCAAACTTTAGGTAATCATTTTCATTAATAAAAAACCTAACATTTACAGAGTCAATTTTAGATACAACATCTAATATTACTGGGTTAGGATCTTTACCTACAAATTCACCAACTTTTGCTTTGGTTCTACCAATCACACCGTTAATTGGAGAACTTATATAAGTATACCCTAAATTTATTTCTGCTAAGTGTAAACTAGCTTTTGCGGCATTTACTACAGATTCAGCAGCCCCTTTCGCTTCGATAGCTTCGTCTAAATCTGCCTGAGAAACTGCATTAATCTCTGCCAATGGCTGAATTCTTCCCAGATCATTGTTTGCTTTTACAAGTCCAACTTTTGCTTCTGCAAGTTCTCCTTTTCGTATTGCTACTGTTGCCAAATATTCTTCAGAATCTATTTTGTATAATTTTTGTCCTTTCTTAACATGACTTCCTTCTACAAAATAAATTCCGTCTAGATATCCTTCTACTCTTGCTCTAATAGGAATGTCTTGCGTTCCATAAACTTGGCCTACATATTCTTTTTCTATTGGTATATCTCTAATTTTAACTTGAGTAACGGGTATATCTACTATTTTAGTTTTTATCTTTTTTGTTGAATGGTTACAACTTATTGTACCTATAAATAATACGCTTAATAGAGTTAAAGTGATGAATCTTTTCATAATGAATTCTAAGTTTAAATAGAGGATATATTTGTCCTACTGATGTTAAATGACATTACAAAAGTCTCTATTAATAAATTTTTAAGAGTGTAAAAAAAACTTGAGTTGTGGTAAAAAAAACTTTATTTTGAAATTATTGAAATGTTAAACCTATCTCACAGAAAAAAGAAAATCTTATTAAAATTAATTTTGACAAAAGTGCATGCGTAATGTTATTAGAGAGGTTTCTTGTATCATAGAATTGATATAAGTCGGATTAGTGTTAATAATTAGAAGAAATTGTGGCATTTAAGGTGGTTGTGTTATTCATATTTGTGTTAGACATAATTGAATGAAAATGAACAAAGCACTAACACATCGCTCTTTTTATATTTTAGGGTTGATTATACTAATAACAACGCTCTCAAGTTTTTATCTTATTCAAGAAGATGAAGATATTATACACCTTTCAGTACTTCAAGAAAATCAATTTACAACTGATAATATTGAGGCAACTTCTACAACTGAAGGATTATCACTTTTTATTAAAAAAGGAGAGAAAGGGAAAATTACTTTTCATCCAAATGATGACTATTGGGATATCACAACTCATAAATTTATAAGTATTGAATTAGAAAATAATTCTACGGATAAAGTAAGGTTCGATCCTGTTATTTCTTATGATAATCCCCGTAGAAAATATGGGAAATCGAAAACAAACAAATTAACAAATAAGCATATTGGATATATAAATCCTAAAGAAACACTCATCTATAATTGTGTTTTAATAAGAGATAAAGTTACCGTAGAAGATTACCCACAAGCACAAGAGTTTCCGGGAATGAAAGGAATTCCTGGTGGTGTAATCTTAAATTTTGCTGGAGTGGATGCAAAACATATTAAAGGAATAAAGATTGAGTTTCCATCACAGGAGTTTGAACAAAAAGTAGTGCTTAAAAGAATCTTTAAGCATAAAAATGCAGTTCCAGAGTTATATACAAAAAACAAAGCTTCATTCTTTCCATTTATAAATAAATATGGGCAGTATAAACATGATGAATGGGTAGGGAAAATTACGAATGATGAACAATTTAAGGCGGCAATAGAAAAGGAAACTCTTGAATTTATTAAGTATACAGGTTCTAAAGAATGGAATCAGTTTGGTGGTTATTCTTCTGGCCCAAGTTATGAGGCTACGGGCAGTTTTAGAACTCAAAAAATTAATAATAAATGGTGGCTCATTGATCCTACAGGACATCTATTTTGGTCTACAGGAATTAATGGTGCAGGTAAATTATCTGTATCAACACCAGTAAGTGATAGAGAACACTTTTTTGAGGGACTTCCGGAAAGAGATACCGAAGAAGGAAAGCAGTTCTATAAAAAGGGAGCCTATAACCATGGTGCGGCCAATTTATATAGAAAATATGGAGAAAATAGTGAGTTAAAATACACTGAAATTTCTTTACAAAGAATGAAAAATTGGGGTTTAAATACTCTAGGAGGCTGGTCTGTTGAAAATATTAATGAGTTTGACGAAAGTAAACGATTGCCTTATACGGTAATTATTCATGAAACATCTCCAGAAATAAACGATAAATTTCCTGATGTTTTTGATCCGCAATGGGAAGTAAATTTAGAAGAGAATCTAAAAAATAAACTTTATGGTAAAGGAAATGATCCGTTCTTATTTGGTATTTATATCAATAACGAAATTCATTGGGGAACACCTAATAGTACAGCAAGTGATGTGCTCTCAAAAAGTAAACTTTCTTATGCAAAGCAAGAATATATTCGTGTAGTAAAAGAGGAGTTAAAGACAATTGAAGCCTTTAATACCTTGGTAGAAACGTCGTTTGAAAGTTGGCAAGAATTGGCAAAAACACGTATTGCTAAGAATGACATTAAATGGTCAGCTTTAGAAGAAGTTAATACAACATTTTATACTTTAATGTGCGAAACGTATTTTAAAACATCAAAAAACCTTGTAAGTAAATACGCTCCTAACAAAATGTATATAGGCTGTAGATGGCATGGGAAACATAAAAATAAGATTAATACTACAATAGGGGCAAAATATTTAGATCTTTTGTCTTTTAATGCCTACGAAAACGAAGTAGAATTTTATCCTTATCCCTCAAAAGAAATTGATAAACCATTTATTATTTCTGAGTTTAATTTTGGTGCTTTAGATGCCGGAAAATTCTTTACAGGTTTAGGGTATGCATCTACTCAAAGAAATAGAGGAGAAAAGTATGTAAACTTTGTAGAAGGAGCATTGAGAAATCCAAAATGCGTTGGAGTACATTGGTTTATGTGGGCTAACTCTACTACTGCTGGAAAAGGAAATGGAGAGAATGCAAATTGCGGGGTGGTATCTATGACAGACCAAATTTACTACGAATTGGTGGGGTATATGCGTAAAATAAATTACCATATCTATAACTACAGATCGAGCGCTGAGCTATAGAATAGCTTAAAATTGATGAAGGTTAGTACAATTTTGTCATCCATGTAAATCTACTTTATAATTGGATGCCAGATCTGTATTAGTTCCGTAAATTAAAGTAGGATTTGAAATGACGAACTAAATATTTTTTTAATGAAAAAGATTTCATATTTTTTATTATTGTTGGTGCTTGGTTTGGTAACAGTAGCTGGAATAGCTATTGACCAGCCGGTTAAGAAAAAGAATAAATCGCCTAACTTAATTGTTATCATGACAGATGATATGGGATGGGCTGATGTTGGTTTTAATGGCTGTAAAGACATCCCCACACCTAACATTGATGTTATTGCAGACCAGGGTGTAAAGTTTAACGAGGGGTATGTTAGTTTTCCTGTATGTGGTCCAAGTAGGGCAGGGTTTCTTACAGGGCGCTACCAAGATAGATTTGGGTACACAACAAACCCTTCTATCGATCCAAACAATGCAATATCTGGTTTACCAGTAGAGGAAGAAACAATTGCACAAGTATTAAAAAAAGCGGACTATAAAAGTGCAATTATTGGTAAATGGCACATGGGTACTAACCCCGTTTTTCATCCTTTAGTAAGAGGTTTCGATTATTTTTATGGTTTCCTTTCTGGTGGTCATAATTACTTTCCAGAAAATTTAACGCTAAATGGTTTATCAGAAGTAACCTCTAAATGGGGATGGTATAGAACTAAAATTATAGAGAACAGAGAGAACGTTGAAACAACAGATTACCTTACGGATGAATTGACGAACTCAGCAGTGAAATACATCAATAAGCAAGCAGATGCAGGAGAAAATTTCATGGTCTATTTGGCCTATAATGCACCGCATACACCACTTCAAGCTACAGAGAAATACCTATCTCGTTTCCCTAATATCACCAATAAAAAAAGAAAAACGTATGCGGCAATGGTTAGTGCTGTAGACGATGGTGTGGGTAGAGTTTTACAAACTTTAAAAGACAAAGGTGTAGATGAAAATACAATTATTGTCTTTCTTTCAGACAATGGAGGAGCACATAATAATGCTTCTGATAATGGTCCGTTAAGAGGTAAAAAAGGCGATCTATTTGAAGGTGGTGTGAGAGTGCCGTTTGCCATTCGATGGAAAGGTGTAATTCCAGCAGGACAAACGTATGAAAATGCGGTTTCTTCTTTAGATATTATGGCAACAATTGTGGCTCAGACTAATGTAAAAATTAGTAAGGAAAGACCTTTAGATGGGGTGAATTTACTTCCATTTTTAACAGGAAAAGATAAAGGAGCACCGCATGGTTATCTATTCTGGAGAAAGTGGGAACAGAATGCAATGGCTATCCGTCATGGTAATTATAAATTAGTAGCAAATAGTAAACAAAATACTATTCCAAGTGAGTTATATGATCTATCTGAAGATGGTGCTGAAACTATAAATATTAAAGCTGAAAATAAGAAAATAGCAGCTGATTTAACTGAAGAATGGAACAATTGGAATGCTCAATTAAAAGATAGAGTTTTCCCTACATTAGGTGGAGATAAATGGTGGGTTGCAGAATAATAGAGTAACTTTTTTTAATATACTGAAAGGCACTTCTACATGTAGAGGTGCTTTTTTTGTTTTTATCAATTGATAATAGGAAAAGAGACTAATTCACGTTTTAGTTGTGAAAAAGCCTCTTATTTATATATATTAGGTTTTGTATTCTAAGATTTGATTCATACATATTATTTATTGGATCGTTGGGATTCGTTGACGATATCGATGGCTATTCATTTTCTATAATTTCTTTCACTTTCATAAACTCAGCGATACTTGCTGCAAATGGTATAGCAGAAGCCCTTCTTGATTTATAATTTTTCAGATCTTTAAACTTCCATTTTAAACCTTTAAATTCTTCTGCTTCACACTTATCTAAACTAATAGTAAGGTAACTAAGTTGACTTGGTTTAGTTGGATAACCAAGATGTAAAAGTGTTTCTCGTGAAGTCACCCTAAATTCAGGCTTCCTAATCTTAAAAAGAATGGATGAAGTGTTATCACCTTTTTTATGTAATAGTAAATACTTCGAATTAAATGACTCTTTAGTCAATTTTAAAGCACCTCTATTATTATTCATCCTAAAGTTATAAATACCTTTTTCTTTAATCCATTCTAGGTGTTCTTTTGATCTATAGTAGGCTATTAATACATCCAACAAGTCCTACTAAAGCTATAAAATTTCGTATTTCTTCAACTTACCTATTTTTGTGTTTAACGAGGTAACTTAAACTAAGGAAAAGTAATTTTTATAAAAAAATAAATAGTAGTACAATTTAAATAACGGGTATGCCCATAGATTTCAGATAGTTGAAAGTACCATCATAAAATGAAGTTTTTCGTGTAAAATCATTTTTTGAACCTTCTGGTATAAAAATGGCCATACCTTGGCGAGCACGAGTAAGTAGCACTCTATACGTATTCAGTAGATACCTTTTATCTTCTTCTTTTTTCATAGTTTGCCATTTACTACCAACAAATTTTTGATAATTCCATTGGTCATTATCAAAAAAGAAATTACCTCCCCAAGCCAAGCAAACCCAATCTAGTTCTAAGCCTTGAACTGCAAATTCAGTTGAAGGAACTTCTAAAAAGGAAGAACTTCTTACATCATATTTATCATTAAGAAACCAACTTATAATTTTAGGCTTTTCAGAATTTGATCTTATTCCATTTTCGGAGTCAATACCAATTGCTCTTAACCTTCTTGCACCTGAGGAAATAAGCATTCCACACCTTTCACTTCCTTTTGCCTTTTTATTTATCCATTTTTTTGCCTTTTTTAGATCTCTAGTAATTACAATTGGGTATTGTAATAATAAATTGGATAAACTTTTTGTGTTTAGTTCATCTAAATTTAGAATTTGATGTATTAAGTTTGATAGATCCTCAGATCGAAATGATCTAAGGGAAACAGATAAATGAAGATCATTAAGAGGAGTCCCATTTTTATTTAACCAAGAATTTAATTCATAGTCATTTAGGTAGTCTTTATCTTTTGTTATAAGAGATGAATAATATAAATTCCAAACAGAATATTTTTCTTTTATAGCAGTTACCCATTCTTTTATTCCTGCTTCGCCTGTATTAATCTCTTGCCCTCCTCCAATTAGGCAAATTATAGTACACCAACCAGAATGACGATTCATCACATCAATTAAAAACTCAGGTTCAGACATCTTAAAATCTTTATGTCCTTTACTATTCATAAATTTTATTGCTTGATGTTTATTCCATGCTCTTTGAGCTTCATCAAAAACAACAACCTTTTCAATAGGAGCTTTTAAACTTCCAACATTATCATCCCTAAAGTGATGGATATTTTGAATAAAAGAATTTGCTTTTCTTTTAGCATCATCTGTCTTTAATTTAATTTTATTTTCTTTTGCAGTTTTCACCTCATCTTTAGCTAAAGCAGCTCTTAATACATCAACTAGAGGGCCATTTCCAGAAAGGAATACAGCATGTTCATCTTTACTCTTACTTTTTCTAATAGTTGCTATATTTAATCCTGCTAAAGTTTTTCCTGCTCCAGGAACACCAGTAACAAAACAGATTGACTTCTGATATTTCTCTTTACTTGAATCAATTATTTTAGAAATACAATTTGAAGTTCTTGTTAAGTTTATTGCTCCAGAATCAGACCTTGATATATCTTGAACATTATGGCCCTTATACAAAGCTTGAGCTGCCTCAATAATAGTTGGAGTAGGTTTATAAATTGAATTTTCCCATTGCTCAACATTTAGGTATTTCGTTTTTTTATTTTTTATTACAAACTGAATATATTGTGATAGGTTATGTGAGTTACATTTACCTATTTCAGTATTAAAATCAGGAATAGGATTGGCTCTCGTTGAAATGAGAATTGGAAATAAATCTGCATTATGACTTCCTTCATGAAAATTTCTTAAGTCTTCAGTATAATCAATAACCTGATCAAGTGAGATTGAATCAAAACTTTTAGAACCAACTTTAAATTCTACCACAAAAACTTTACTATCAATAATTATTATATTATCAACTCTTTTTCCCATTCTAGGAATGGTATATTCAAAATATATTTGACCTTCTAAACCTATCAGTTGGTTTTTTAATATGTCTATTTGAGCTTCCCAAGCATTCTTCTGAAGTTCTTCAAGTTGCTTGTTTTTATGGTATTTAAGTAAGAATCCTTGAATTGTTATTGTATCTTTTTTCAAAAAATCGGCAATGGTATCACCATAATAATATCTTTTCATAAATCTTGACAATTGGTCTTATTTTGTAATTAATTGGATGGAAATATTAATTATAGACCTTTTAGAAGATCAGACAGACACATCTCAAAACCTTTTGCAATCTTTTCAATAATGAATAAAGAAACATTCCTTTTCCCATTCTCAATATCAGTCATATAGGTACGATCAATACCTATCTCATTCGCAAACTTCTCTTGAGATATTTTTATTTGATTACGTAATTCCTTTACTCTTTTTCCAAAAACTACATTGATATTTTCCATGAAATAAAATTCATCTATTGTAGACGATCTTACAACGGACTATAGTCGACGAAATGTAAATTGGATATTTAAATTCAAAATAGCAGAGTATCCAAAAATAACTATTCAACTAAAAAATAAAAACGTTGAGGCATTGATAGTTAGTCTTTTGAAATAATTAACCTCTGTTGATATTTTAGCATATATAGTTTTTTAAATGAGCGAAGTAATACTCAATATTACAATTCAATTAGCACCCAACTTTAAATAATCAAACATTAACAATCATGCTAATCAGTCATGTAAAATTGGGTAGATTCGAAATAGTGGTGTCTTAATCATATACAACAGAAGTTAGATACCTAAATTGCTTAGGATTATATATTCAAGTAGAGCTAGCAACTTTGCATCCTCCTCATTAATGGGGCGGATAAATTGTGTTTAGTTAGAAACTAATACATTTTAGACTGTTAGTATTTACTCTTTAGCTGCTTAATAATATTAACAATGTGGTGTTTAATTAAAAAGAGATATTCTAAATGAATACAAAATAATAAACACATTTTTTCTATTAAATCTTGTTCTTAAAATTTTAATTTACTTACTTTGAATTACAAAGTACTTTTTATGAAAGAACAAGAATACATTAACGACCTTAAAGAAATCAAAGATATCATGAATCGTTCATCACGATTTTTATCTTTGAGTGGGCTCTCTGGAATAAGCGCAGGAATTTGTGCACTGATTGGTGCCTATTTTGCTTACGATATTCTATTTAATATAGGGTATGATAGAAATTTTATAGGAGAGAAAAAGATAAATGCATTAGTATTAATTGGTGTCTTAACACTAGTTGCTGCAATTGTTTCGGCACTTTATTTTACATTAAATGAAGCTAAAAAGAACAATCAGAAACTATGGGATTTACAAGCTAAAAGATTACTAATAAATTTATTTATTCCGTTAGCAACAGGAGGTATCTTAACGCTTTCTTTAGTAGAAAAAGGCTTTATTGGCCTTGCAGCACCGCTAACACTTATCTTTTATGGTTTGGCGTTAGTAAATGCAAGTAAGTATACAAATTCAGAATTAAGAGGACTTGGTATTTTAGAAATAATTTTAGGACTTTTGGCATCGCAATTTATAGGGTACGGTCTATGGTTTTGGATTGTAGGTTTTGGCTTTTTACATATTGCGTATGGTTGTTACATGCATTTTAACACGAAAAAGTGAAAGATTTATTAAACGATCTAAATAAAGCCTTCGAAAATAAAGTTCGATTAGGGATAATGGCGGCACTTGTTGTAAATGAGTACCTTGACTTTAATTCCCTAAAAGAATTACTTGGTGTAACTGATGGAAATTTAGCAAGTCATTTAAAATCTCTTGAAAAAAGTGAATTTGTCTCTGTTAGGAAGGAATTTCTTAACCGAAAACCAAATACAAAATATGCAGCTACATCTGAGGGGAGAATTGCTTTTTCTAAACATATTAAGGCTATTGAAAACTTATTAAAATAAAAATTTTATATCTATACTTTGTATTTCAAAGTACTTTTAAAAATCAAAAAATGAACTATACAAGAAAGAAAAAATCTTTATTTAGAGATGAATCAGACATCAAAAAAATGCAAACTTATCTATCTATTCGATGTGTGATTTCACATTGGTTCTCACTTTAAAAAAATTTATCTAATCACTTTGTAATTCAAAGTACTTTTAATTATTAATATGGAAAATCAAGAGAAAAAAAGCTGGAAAAAAAATACAGTAATGGTTAAAATAGGAATCATAGGCATACTGATAGTATTATTACTAATTCCTTTAGCGTTAATACAAAATGTTATTGATGAGAGAGAGTTTTTAAATGAAAAGGCAATTGATGAAGTATCATCAAAATGGGCAAATAAACAGCAAATTAAAGGACCAATTTTAACTATACCTTTAGTTTTAGAGAGAATTGACAAGGAGGGAGAGAAAATTAAATACACACAGGATTGGATTGTCCTACCAGATCAACTTACTGTAGATGGGGTAATTACTCCAGAAGCATTGGGGAGAGGTATTTATGAAATAATTGTCTACACCTCACAATTAAATTTAAGAGGAAAGTTTGTTTTGGATGAGGTACCCAATAAATCAGAATTAATAGAAATACAATATGATAAAGCATTTCTAACCATTGGTATTTCTGATTTAAGAGGAATAAAAAATCAGATTAAAATGAAATGGAATGATAATTTATTGACGGTAAAACCTGGAACAAAAATTCCTGATTTAATAGAAAGTGGGGTTACAATTCCAATAGCTCTCACAAAAGAAAATTTAAGTAGTTTTGACTTTAATTTTGATTTAGATTTACAAGGCAGTCAAAATTTATCATTTATACCATTAGGAGCAACAACACAAGTAGCACTTAAATCTAACTGGAATTCACCTAGCTTTGTAGGTAACTTTTTACCCGATCAAAGAGATATTACTGAAGAAGGGTTTACAGCTTCTTGGAAGGTATTACAACTCAATAGAAATTTTCCTCAACAATGGATTAGTCAAGAATTAAACTATAAACAAATTATTAATAAAACAGAATTTGGGCTTAATCTTATTCTCCCGTTAGATGATTATCAGAAATCAACACGTTCAGCAAAATACGGGTTAATGACTATAGTTCTAACTTTTTTAATCTTCTTCTTGATTGAGATTATTAATAAAACTAGGATACACCCTTTACAATATGCAATGGTTGGTTTTGCACTGAGCATATTTTATATCTTATTGGTATCAATATCGGAGCATACTAACTTTAATTTTGCGTATGGAGTGTCTACTTTTTCTATTGTTACCATGATCTTTCTGTATTCTCTTACACTCTTTAAAAATAAGAAATTATCGTACCTATTACTTTCAATACTCTGTGCTATCTATAGTTTCTTATTTATAACACTACAAATGGTTGACTATGCGTTATTGATGGGTAGTATTGGTATAACAGTTATTCTTGCTTGTACAATGTATTATACAAGAAAAATTAATTGGTATAAACTCAATTTAGAGACAACTTAGAAAATGTTTTTACTGCTATATTTAGAGTAGCGGTGACTGTGTTAATATATAAAAGAGAAAGATGCATTCGTGTGTTTTTCTCTTTTTTGAGTTGTAAAGAAGCATTTTATTCATTTTGTGTTCAGAATATCAAAGATGTGTTATCAAATCTTTTGGTATGCTAGTGATATGTTTTTTTACGCTAAATGTAAATATTCAATCATTGTAAATTGTCTATACAAACATTTTTTTTTGACTAGACTTTTTCAATAAAATGGTTAATCAATTACAACTTACAGTACTACTTATTTTGATAGTACTACAGACTACTTTTGCAAACAGCTTTTTACAAGAGACAGAAGCAGAATCAACTACATTTTCAGATGAAATTGAATTAGCTGATCGTGTGAATGCTTCGGGTGGATCATTTATAAAACTTACAGGAGAAGAATCTTTAAGTTGCACAATTTTAGATGTGCCAGAGGATGGAGATTACGACTTCAGAATATTTTATTTTAACGGAAGTAAAGAACAATCGTTTTTCTATGCTATAAACACAAACGAATAACAAACTGCTACTTTATCACCGTCCAATTGGGCGTACCAAGGTGTGGCAGGGAGTTTTAAATTTACAGTGACTTTAACAAAAGGAGAAAATACAATTACAATAAAATCTCCAATCGGTGAAACTTTATTATTGGATAAATTTGTGACTTCGGAGGTACAAGAAGAGGTTATTTTAGATACCTATTATGTGAGTGCTGATGGTAATGATTTAAATACAGGAACAATTGATTCTCCGTGGAAAACATTAGTAAGAGCTTCTCAAGCAGCATTGCCTTTAAATGAAGGAGGGATTTTTAAGGCAGGTGATAAATTATTATTTAGAAAAGGAGACACTTTCTTAGGTAACTTAGTAATAAAAAGTGTAGGTACAGAAGATGAACCTATAGAAATTAGTAGTTATGGGGAAGGAGAATTACCAATAATTTCTGGATCTGGAGCTATTGAAGGAGGAGATTATTTTGAGGCTATTAAATACATTAATGTATCTCATGTGATAATGTCTAACATTTGGGTAAAGAATGATAGACAGAATAGTGATAGATCGAATTGGGGAGCAGAAAAAAGTTTTGGAATTTTAGTGGTTGCCAACAAATGGGCTACAGGTATTTCAGAAAATCTAATATTTAGAGACCTAAAAATAACAGATGTATTTGGAACGTCTTTACCAGAAGATTTTGATGCATTAAATGTAACAGGTCTTCGTTTTGAATCAGATAGCAGTGAAGTGGATAAAACGATAACCATAAAAGATGTATTGATAGAGGATTGCTACTTTTCTAATATAGGTAAAGCAGGTGTATGGTCTATTCATAAAGGAAAAGGAACGGAGGACGACGAAGTAAATAGATCATTGAATTTTATCATCAAAAATAATCATTTTGAAAAAACGGGAGGTTCGGGGATTATTTTATCTAAAGTTAAAAATGCATTGGTTGAAAATAACTTTTTTGATCACTCAGGACATAGCGATCCTAACGAGCCCCGATTAGTAGGTAGAGGAAGTGGAATGTGGGTTTTTTCTTCAACAGATATCTTAGCGCAGTACAATACATCTTTAAGCATAAGAGGATATAACGATTCTTATGGAATGCATATTGATTTTGGAAATAAGAATATCATCTTTCAATACAATTATAGTGAAGATTCTGAAGGTGGATTTGTTGAAATTTTAGGTGATAACCACAATGTTGCTTATCGTTTTAATGTAAGTGTAAATGATGGTGTAAGAGATTTTCATGGAAGTACTATTTGGACATCTGGTTTTGTAGGAACAACTACAGTAGATGGAAATACTGTAAAAAATGATCCTATTCCTTCTGATGGAGTATATATTTACAACAATACAATCTACGTTGATGCAGCTATTAAACCAGATTTTTCTTTGTACAGTAAGAATACATATATCTATAATAACATTTTTGTGCAAGAGGGTGATGGCGTAATTGGAGAAAATGTAGAAATGGAGATGCAAGGTGAATTTATTGTTTCGAACAACTTATTTGAAGGAAATATTAGTACTGAATTTACAGACTTAGATAAGCATTCAATTTCTGAAAAACCATTATTTATAGAGCGAGGTGCAAGAAATAAAGAAGGGTATCAAATTAGTGAAAATAGCCCTGTAATTAACGGAGGGGTATCATTTCCAGAACCTGACTTTCCTATGGCAGGGAAAGGAATTTTTAAAGATATATCGCTTAAGTTAAATAAAGATCCATTTGGTAATGAGGTGAATTTGGATAGCTATCCTCCAAATATTGGTGTGGATAATAGATACAATTTCTTTGATGATAAGGAGGATATCGAACTTACATCAATTGAATTTAAATTAACTGAGCAACTCCTTGAAATTGGGGAAGAAAAAATGCTGAAAATTATATTTACACCTTTAGATGCATCAAATAAAAATATAGAATGGAAAAGTTCGGACAATGAAATAATAACAGTAAACTCTAATGGAACAGTAACAGCTCTTAAGGAAGGGGATGTTACAATTACAGCAATTTCTATTGATGGTAGTTTTATTGCTGAAATTAAACTTACCGTTAATTCAGGAAAGGTGACAAGTATTGATAATTTTGGTCAAGAAAAAGTAATTATTTATCCTAATCCAGCTCAGCAGATTCTACATATTTCTACAGATAATTGGCAAGGTGATAAAACGGGTATTTTGATGAATTTAATGGGGCTAGAAATATCATCATTTAAATTGCAATCTAAAAATAAGATAAGAATAGATCATCTAGAAAGAGGACTTTATCAGTTAATTATTATTGATACAGATGGGAAAAGAAAGACAAAAAAAGTAGTCTTAAATTAATATTCCATCTGTTATCATAAAAAGCCAATTGGGAAGTAATCTCGATTGGCTTTTTGGATTTAAAAGAATTGTATGACTTTAAGAAAAAATTTTAGTATTTACAGAAATCAAAGAGTAATAATAATAGAATTTATGATCTAGGGGGTAATTGGTTAATTTATATAGTGTACTTTTTATTTCACTCAAAATTACTACTCAATACATGCTTAATTCATTAAAAGTTACAATTCTCTTTTTGTTTTTCTGTATTTCATCTATTACAGTTTTCGGACAAAAAGGGCACTTTTCAGATCCAAATTATTCTCCAAATGATTACGATATTGTCGATGGATTAAGAAAAAAGAAAGCTGCTAAATTAAAAGCATCAGGAGATACTGTCACCACTAAACCAAAAGACAAAAAGGTTTATACAATTGTACTTCCGGTTGTAGCCTATAATCCATTTACAGGTTTAATATTAGGTGTAGGCGGAATTGGATCTTTTAGATTAGGTGCAGACCCAGAAAAAACTAGACTTTCTTCTGTAGTACCTTCTTATACATGGACTACAAATAATCAAAATATTGTACGTATAAACTCTAGTTTATATACAAACGAAGAGAAATACTATATTTTTAATTCAATTACATGGAGTGTAAGTCCACAGGTAACTTATGGTGTCGGTGGTAATACCCAAGAACAATGGTCTACACAAGTAAGCCCTTCAGTATTTAAATTTGTACTAAGAGGTTATAAAAAAGTGAAGAAAGACTTTTTTGTTGGGGTCAATTTTAATTATGATCAGAAATATAAATTAGTAGATGATTCTGCTGAGGGTATGAGAGACATAATTAATAATGGTAAAAATGATGGGCAAACAGCAGATCAAGTTCAAAGTGCAATAGATACTAAATATGGAGATAATAAATACGATACTTTCTGGGAACAAAATAATGTAGATCAGAACGGGTTTGCATCAGATTATAATGCAGATAAACCAACCAATGAATTACAACAAAATTATTACCCAACTCCATTTGGTTACCATCCTTATGGTACACAGGAAAGATATATTTATAGTGGTATAGGTATAAATTTACTTTATGATTCTAGAGATAATATTAATACACCTTTTAAAGGTTCTTATGCAAACTTGATTGTAAATACCTATCAAGATTGGTTGGGAAGTACCTATAACTCAACAAGTATTTATGCAGATTTAAGGCATTATGTAAACTTAAATAAAAACTATACACAGATTTTAGCCTTTTGGGGGTTAGCTAATCTTACTTTTGGAGATACTCCATACCTTAACTTACCTAGAATTGGTGGAGATGATTGGTATAGTAGCGGTAGAGGATATACTGCAGGTAGATATTTAGGCGAAAAATTATTGTATTTGGAAGCGGAGTATAGAGTCAACTTATACAAATGGTTTGGAATGACTGCATTTGTAAATGCACATACAGTTTCTGAGTTGAATGGAGAGTTTTCTTATGTAAACCCAGGAGGAGGATTAGGTTTTAGATTTCAAGTGATTAAGAAATCGAGATCAACTATTAATTTTGATTATGGTGTAGGTAAAGATGGCTCTTCTGGTGCGTATATGAGATTTATTTCTGCATTCTAAAGTATTCATTAGCAGTGAAATAATTAACATACATCAATTTAATTCCATAAATGTTTAATATTAAACTTTATTTGTAGTTTGTACTTTGTTATGTGGTGATATTCTTAGACTTTTGTTATAAGATATTATAAATCACCAAATTATATAATCACTATGAACAAGTTCTATAAGTTATTATCTGCGCTACTGTTTACATCAGTTTCATTGTTTGCTAACGAAGTTCCACTTCTTGAAAAAGATGGGATTTCAAAGATGGAAGCTAAAAGAGAGATGAAAAAAATGATTAAAGAACATAACTTAATCAAAGTAGATAAATCATCTAAAGGGAACATAAGTTCACGAGAAATAAAATTGACGTATGAAGATGAATCTGGTAAACTAATTCATTTTTATTTTGATAATATTCGGTTTCTAAACTATGGAGCGATGGTTATCACCGAAGAAATAAATTAAATTAAAGCCTGAACTTTTTAAAAAGTTCAGGCTTTTTTGTCTAAAAAGATCACAAAACGGACTTTGGGTAACAATAAATAGTCATAATCTGTATTGTGTTACCATCTATCTATTTTGATTAAAACTACTGCATAATATTCTTCTACATTAGCATAAGTAAAAAGGAAATAGGTATTACTACTTCCTTATTACTAAGAAATTATTGATAATAATTATTTGCTATTTCTTTACCCACAATATTATTAGAGAGAACAAAATGTTCTCTCTTTAATAAAAGAGCACTAATTAGTTATCCATAAAAAAAAAGATTTTGTAAAATAGTTATTGAAAAAATAGTGAAAAGCTTCTCATGTTGTGAGAAGCTTTTTTTTTGCTTAAACTAATATTAAAAGCTTAATCATTGAATATATTCAGAAAAGAACGATTTAGAGACATTATTGAATTAAATCAATATTAGGTTACATTTCACTCCATATACATGTTATCTATAAAAATTGTATAAAATAGAAATATAAAATGAAGCATTTAATTGTATTTTCTCACTTAAATCCTGAAAGCTTTACAAAAGCTATTGTAAATGAGGTAATCTCTGCTAGTGAAGAACGAGGTGATGAAGTAAAAGTAACGGATCTGTATAGTGAAAACTTTGACCCAGTTTTAAAGTTTCCTGATATTCAAGGAATGTTTATGGGTGGAGAAACACCAAGTGATGTAAAACGATATCAAGATGATATTTCCTGGGCGGAACACATCACGTTTGTTTTTCCTCTATGGTGGGGACAAATGCCTGCCATGTTAAAAGGTTATATAGATAGAGTATTTGCAAGTGGATTTGCTTTTAAATATACAGAAACAGGAGTGGATGCAATGCTTACAGGTAAAACATCCAATGTTATTATTCCTCACGGTTCTCCTACAGAATATTATGAAGGATCAGATATGTACAAATCCTTAACAAGGATATTTGATGGTGGTGTATTTGGATTCTGTGGAATAAAATCAGAAATAACCTATTTTGGTGCAGTACCTACAACATCCGATGAAGTTCGTAAAAAATATCTCCTAGAAACAAAGAATTTATTTAAATAAGAAAGTAAAGGTAGCTTAATTTAGCTACCTTTTTTTATTAAAAAACTAGATAAAATATTTTGAAAAGTTTTACAATTACTTGTTTTCAACCTTCTAAGGTTACGTGTCTATTATTTAGTGTTATGTGTTGTTTTAAATAATTGAGCCTTATGTTGTAAACAAGTGTAAAAGTTATTAATATTGCACATAAACCTAATACAATTATCTAAACTACGTGATGAATAACATTTTTCAAACAACTTTAAAATTAGTCTTTATCCTAATAATTGTATCAATAAATGCATGTTCTTTAATTGATATGAAAGTAGATCCTTATGATCTTAAAGTGAAATATGAAGATGATAGACTAGAAGAAATATTTAACGTTCACGTTAATCAGTTTGTAAAAGAAGCAGCAGATAGAAATGTGACGTTTAGAAATAGAAAAGTAACTATAAAATGGGGTAATAATCTAGCAGATAATATTCATGGTCAATCTAATACAATGCGTGTAGTGAAAATTAATCCTAAAAGCACTAAACTTGAATTAGATTATCTTAGAAGGCAATTAATTTGCCATGAATTATTCCATGCATTATGTCAGGACTTAAGAAAAGAAACACATACAAGT
The DNA here is from genome assembly GCF_003970675.1 of Flammeovirga pectinis. Lineage (GTDB taxonomy): Bacteria > Bacteroidota > Bacteroidia > Cytophagales > Flammeovirgaceae > Flammeovirga > Flammeovirga pectinis. The sequence goes on along the minus strand of NZ_CP034563.1, from coordinate 41,024 downwards.
AAACAATTTATTGATGGCTCTACTTATTACACCTCTTTAATGGTGTCAAGTTCAGGGCAGAGTAACTTTCCTACGTTAGAATATACAGAAACATGGGAAGCATATTTTGATGAATTATTTAATGAATAAAAAAAGAGATGGATTTTAAATTCCATCTCTTTTTTTGTGAGGTAAATACTAACTTTTTATATCTCAATATTTGCTTCTACGCTTTTAATCCAGCTTTCTGGTCCACCTTTTACATAGCCTGTTTGAATTACCTCTTTGCCTTTTATTACAAAAATTGTAGGGTAACCTTTAACTTGAAATTGTTGTGCTAAAGATTGATTTTGTGCTTTTAATAAATCTGATTGCTGAATTGTTCTAGGAAAATCAAGTTCTAACAAAACCACTTTATTTTCTTTAACCCAGGCTTTAAATTCAGCAGTATCAAAAATTTCTGCTTTAATTTTCTTACACCATCCACACCAATCACTTCCTGTAAAATTAATAATTAAAGGAGCATTGTTTTTTTCCATTAATAGTGATGCTTTATGTGCATCATTTAACCAACCTTCATTAGATATTTTGTCTGTGATAGGTGGTGGATTTGAATTCCCTGCAGTTTGAGCATTTACTATTGAAAAACTACTGAAAATGAAAAGTAGAATTGATAATGTATATAATTTCATACTATAATAAGATAATGTTTAGCCTAAATATACAAATTATTTATTATTCTTATAATACAAAAAAAGGAGCACTCCAACGGAAAGCTCCTTTCTACATAACTACTATCTATACTACTATTATTCTATCTATACCCTAATTAACGTTGGATATAGTATGCAGTGTTGATAGATTATGATTAAAATATATCAGAAAGTTATTTTTCTTCTTGAAAAGAATAACTTTTGATAGTATATCCATTATTGTAAGTTATCAATCAGCAGTTGATTGATAACTAAGTTAGGTTTTCTGGAAGTAGTGTATTATTAATTTAAAGATTTATTATCCTTTGTAATCAATTAGTACTCTGATGTTTTCTAGTAATATTTTCTCATTAGCATCAAAATCATTATCGACATTTGCCATCTCGAATAAAATTTTCATTACCCATTCCTTTTTCTGGTCAGGCATGCCTTTTAATATTGATACGCTGTCTGAAGTTGTTAACTTTTTTGATTCTTCAATAAATTTATCATCAAATTTAAATTTCTTTTTTAATAAAGATAAGTAAACTACTTCTTGAACATCAATTACTCCATCAGATAACATCATGTCGTTGACGACTTTGACTACTGCTTTCTTTTCGTTTTTTTCAAATAGCATAAATATAATTTTTTTAGTATTAGCAATTTAGATAGTATTTCTTTTTTCAAGAAATATTCTTCTAATAATTATACTAAAAGAAGTACATAATATAAATATTAGCGGTCATTCTTAGAATAACAATGTGTAGATTATTTCTTAATACTTAAGGTTAATTATATTATATAACGAAAAAGTCGGTAGAAAAGATCTACCGACTTCATTATCTAAAAAAGAAACTAACAATTTTCTTACTTAGCGAACATATCAGATTGAATTAATGCTGTTTTTTGAGCCAATTCTTCATCACTTATTTCAGCAGTTTCATCTAACCTAGGGTTGATTTGTAACGTTGCATGCCATCCATGTCCAATTTCGTCGTGGAATACACCTGCTGAATATATTGTTAACTCATTCTTATTGTTTACTTTTTCTTCAAATTGTTTTTTGAATAACCATACAAATTCTTCTGTTTTTGTTTGGTCCCATTCTTCAATTTGATTGAAAGCTTGTTCTATACCTCTTAAGCTAGAATATACAGCTTCTACATCTTCATTTTGGAAAACAACTTGAATTTTAATTAAACTATTGTTCTCAAAAATTGGCTTTAAAAATGCCTCTTCTTCTAAGAACATTATTGAATAATCTCCATTAAATTCTCTTTTTCCTTTTAATTCATTGATAATATAGTTGTGTACTTCTACACCATCCATATCCGTATATAATTCTTTATAAAGTTGAATTCCTTTTTGTTCTTTAACTATTGATGTTTCAGTAGTTGTAACTTGATTTGTATTTTCTTGAGCATTAGCGAAGAAAGAACCGAATGTTAAAGCGAACAATAAAATAAATAAATTTTTCATTTCTGTATTTTTTAGAGTTTTAAAGTTTGAACCTCATTGCTTGGTTCACATACTAATAACAGTACTCTTAAAATGTCACCCCTAAAAATTTATTTTTTTAAAAAGATTCAGAAATTCTAAAATAAAACCCCCAATCTCCATCACCTTTTGCAACATCAAACCCTAATTTTGAATTGGTGTCTTTTAAGTATGTGTATCTAAATCCGATACCTGCAGAGGGTAGGAATTTACCATTATGCTCTTCATTATTTGCACCGAAAACAGTAGCAGCACCGACAAAGCCAACAGCACCAATTCTATTAGAAAAATTATATCTATATTCTGCTTGGGCACTAATTAAAAAGTTACCTCTATATTGTCCATTAGAATAGCCTCTAATATCAGTATCTCCAACTATAAATTGTTGGTTGAAGTCTATATTGCCAATACCTATACCTGTAAATACTCTGGTTGCTAATACATCTTTACCTTTTCTACAAGATTTATAATGATTAAATGCTATTTCTATTTGATTAGATTCTTTCGTATTTCCAAATATTGAAGGGTAAGTATTATAATCAATATCTAGAAGGTAACCACTAGTAGGGTAAGATACGTTTGATCTTTTATCTATAGAAAATGATATTCCAAGACCATTAAATTTTTGTCGTTTTTGCTTTTCGAGTTGAATTTCTGATTCTGAGTCATACGAATTGTGAAAGTAATTGACTCCAATATACATATCTTGATATATCTTTTTTTCTACACTTAGAAAAGCGAATTGATAATTTGTGTTGTACTTAGACCACATATTTACTGGGCCTCCAACAAAGTGTTGAAAATGATAATCTCCACGTCCAATAGCGCCTGTAAGTCGCCAATTATCTTCGTCTAAATAAATTTTACCGAAAGCTAAACCAATCCAACTTTTATTTTCTGAATTTGTTCCTAATACACCAATTACAGAAGAAGGAGAGACTGTATCTTTTTCTGATGTGTTAAACATCAGCATCGGTAATGCACCAACAGTAGCACCTGATGAGAGGTCATAATCAAGAAAGGGCAGTGGAATAAATTTCATCTTACCTTCAACACGGTCGCCAAACCCCTGACTAAAACTGAATTGGCAGATCAGTAATTGAGCAATTAATAATAATGCTATTTTAAGTTTTCTATTAATATTCTCCATTGTAGATAATGATTATAAGACGTTTTCATTATCTAAAGGGATACACTACAATAAAAACCCTATTCGGTAAAAATAATTTTACAAAAAAAGGTGTCTTCCCTAAGAAAAACACCTTTCAATTATATTTTAATAGCTCATTAGTAAAACTATTTATTAGTTTTTGAACTCTCTCTATAATAGGCTGTTGAACCAAGAACGACAATAAGTGCAGCTACATAATAAACAAATGTAGGTACAGGAACTGGATCTCCTGTTGCATAAGAATGTAGTCCTGTTAGGTAGTAATTCACACCAAACGATGTCATTACAATAGAAGAAAAGGCTACTAAACTTGCAAGGTTAAAAGTATAATTTCCTTTTAAAGCTGGTACTAATCTAAAATGAAGTACAACACTATAAACAATAACAGAAATTAAGGCCCAAGTTTCTTTAGGGTCCCAACCCCAATATCTACCCCATGATTCGTTTGCCCAAACACCACCTAAGAATGTACCAATTGCTAGCATATATAAACCAATTGTCATAGACAATTCACTTATATATGTAAGTTCTAATATTGGATTCTTAAAGCGTTTATTTTGAACAACCATAAAGATTAGATTGATAAACCCTAATAATGCAGATAATGCAAGTGGGGCGTAACTACTCACAATAATTGCAACATGAATTTTTAACCAATATGATTTTAAAACAGGAACTAAATTTGTGATTTCAGGATTTAACCAATCTAAGAAACTTACAAATAATAGTGTTCCCCCAAATAGTGATACTAGAGGTAGAATAAAATCACTTTTTCTGTAAAAGATAAATCCAAATAGGAATAATGACCATGCCACTAAAATAAGCATTTCGTAACCGTTAGTCCAAGGTGGATATTGTGCGATATACCATCTTAAGATTAAGTTAAATGTAAATGCAAAGAAGGCTACCATTTCAAATCCGACCCCAAAGTTATAGGCTAACCTTGTTCCTTTTGAATTTTTAAACACTTTTAATAAAGCAATTACTAAAAGATAAACACCAAGTAACCAGTAAATTGGAAATAAGTTATTGAAGATATTCAATTTGTTATACCAAAGTTCTGATGTTATTGCTTGGTCTGAAAGATAAATCTCTTTACCCATCACTTTTTGGAAAGTTCTCACATAGGATAAATTTAATTCAGCATCTGTCCAATCATCAGAAGAACGTGCTTTGAAAATTTCCATATAATAAACCTTCATTATATTTCTTACAAAGGCTGAATCTTCTGCAGCACCAAAAGGATTGCTAATAAAATTGGCATTAAACCAGTTGTTATTAGGGTCGTCTTTTGCAGGAAATATCTTTAAGTAATTTCCAGATAAACCTTGGAAAAGAATATTAAAACGTTCATCAACTTTAATTAACTCTTTATCTAATTCACCTCTTTCGGATGGCTTTTTTTGTTGAGCTTTATCAACAGCATTCCTCAAAAGATAGTCGCCTTCCATGTTAATTAAATCATCGAAAGAAACTAAATCAGCTTGTTCTTTTTGTATGATATTAAAAATTCCTTGTCCAGCATCGCCATCAATTTTTATTAGAGGAGCAGCTTGCCAATACATAGGGTCAATGTGTAATGCAAGAAATAACTGATCATTATCCATCTTTTCAGACGAGCCATCTTTCATTTCTAATGTATAAGATGTCTTTCTAGTTAGCTTTCTTAAAAATTCAGAACTCAATGTGTTGATCGGTTTCAACCTACCATCCATATCTTGAACAAGTAATGTTCCGAATTTTTTTGCATGTTCTTTATCAATATGCTGAGATCGCTCAAGAGTTTGTTCTTCCTCAAGTACTTGTCCATTTGATTTAAATAAAGGAATGAAGAAGAATAATCCAGCAAGTAGTGTTACCGATTGAGATGCTTTTAATTTAGATAATTTACCGCTTATCAATCTAAAACGAGATTTTCTTTCAAAGAAAGTCATCATCATACCAATAGTCATTAATGAGTAACCGATGTATGTAATTATAGTACCTGGTCTGTCTTTGTTGACAGAAAGAACTGTTCCTAATTCATCTTGATCAAAAGAAGCTTGAAAGAATCTATACCCTCTATAATCAAGTACATTGTTCATAAAAATAGTGTAAGGAAATGTTTTATCTCCATCTTGAACAATTACTTCACTAGAATAAGCAGAAGGATTTTCTGAACCAGGATATTTTTCCATCTCAAAATTATTTAAAAATAAAGAGAAAGGAAGTTTAGTAATAATTGGAGCATAAGAAACTTCAATATGATACCCTCCTAAGTTTATGTTTTTAAAAGGAGTTATAACACCACTTAAACTTGCTAAAATTACTTCCTCAGTTTCATCATTCACTGTAACATCAACAAAAAGTAAATCAGCAGCTTGAGCTTTCATCTTTTTGGTTTGAGCTGGAGAGTACCCCAAACGCATTCCATCATGAATATCTTTAATTACAAAACGTAAATCGCCCATTTGGTACAAAGCACGTTGTTGTAGTTTATCTTCTGTATTTTCTTCTGTTGCACCACTAGACTGACTTGCCATTATAAAGTAAGTAAGTCGATTAGGAGCATGTATACTATAATCATTAGCTGTTTCTTTAATGTTTATAGCTCCTTCTTTTGGGTTGTCAAAAGTAACTTCAATCCCAGAGAGAAATCTACTTTTTCCTTTTTCTAAGTAAATGCTACTTCTCCCTGTTTCACTTGCTGTTACTATTTCAATAACCGCATCAGAAACCTCTCCTTCAACAATAGATTGTACTGCATCAGGAATATATTCTTTAGGTTGAATTGTAATTTTATCACCTTTATTTTCTTCTGTCCAAGAAACATCAGGCTGTTTTAAAATTGTGAATTTACTCTTTTCACTAATTTCTTTATTTAGGCTTTTACCGTGAATATGGGCTTGGAAATAACGTTCTAAAGAGATTAGTTCGTTACTGCTACTACCTTCTCTAATTCTAAGATTACCTTCGTAACCAGCATATCTAGTTACAAATGCACCAGCAAGAATGATAATGAAAGCAAGGTGAAAAGTTAGGACACCAAGTTTTTCTTTTCTTAATAATTTATATTTGAAAATATTTCCAATAAAGTTGATACCTAAAATGGCTTGAAGAATTTCAAACCAAAGTGCATCATACACAGACCCACGCGCAGCAGGTGTTCCGAAGTCATTCTCAATAAATGTAGCATTTGCCATAGCAAAGCCATAAGTAATTAAACAAACCAATGTTAGTTTGTTTGAGAACAGGAGTTTAAAAACTTTTTGCATTATAAGTTTAGGACAAAAAAGTCTGAGTGAGTTTAATAAAATAAAAAAAGCTGTTGCATCGATTTACTTATCAATACAACAGCTCCAAATATACTAGTATTTTTTGCTATTTACTAGATACCGTTTCAGTTGGGTATTTAGCTTCACGAGCTTTTGCTTGCTCTAACCATTTAGGAATGATATTCTTTTCGAAAGTTTTCTTTTCTTTCTCCAATTTTGGCATATCTAAACCAATATATTTTTGAGCTTTCGCTTTAGTTTCAATTGCTGGGTAAGGCACTTCTTTGTCGTATCCTAAATCAGCTAATAAACGAGCCAATTTAATACGTGCTTCTTGTGCTTTATCTGTAGCAGTAGTAACAATTCTACTAATTTCTACAGGAGCGTGGAAACTACCACCGTGAGATGCAACTGCATAATCCCATCTCCATTGTGCATGTCTGATATCCATTAAGATTGGTTTCATTTGAGCTTCAGTAGCACCAAGATCCCAAGCTTTTTTAGCTTCTACGTGAGTTCTAACAAGAATTTTTTCTAAACGTTTAGTACGTTCTTTCACTTTTCTTTGGTTAGAATAAACATTTTCAATCAACTCTTTTTCTTCTTGACGATGACAAACCTGACATGAGTTTGCAGGGTTTGATAAAGGAGATTGAATATGGTGATCAGTGAATTTCTGTCCACCTTCAGTTTTATATGGCATATGACAATCTGCACAAGAAACGCCTCTTTTTGCGTGAATACCTTGTTGGAATGTTTCATAACCAGGGTGTTGAGCTTTTAACATTGGTGTTTTAGACATTGAGTGTGTCCAATCACTAAAGTTAATGTCATCATAATATTTTTCAGCACCTTCAACAGTCATACCGTTTGCCCAAGGGAACGTTAAGTAAGGAACACCTTTCTTTGGTTCTTTTTTATTGAAGTAATATTCAACGTGACATTGTGCACAAACTAATGAACGCATTTCTTGATGAGATGCATCGTTAATATCTTTACCCATAGACTCAAATGCTTCGATTAAAGCGGGTCTTGAGATTTTTAAAGCCATTGTTTTGTTATCGTGACAATCTGCACAACCAATAGGGTTTACAATTTCAGCACCCTTATCTGCCCATTTTCCTGCATAAAATTCCGAAATACCAATTTCGTTCATTAATCTAGGAACATCAGGAGATTTACAAGTCCAACAAGTACTAGGCATTGGTCCAGTACCCGGTCCAGTTGGTCCACCTGTTCTTAAAGTTTCACGGATATCTTTAATTGCATAACCGTGTCCTCTTGGAGCGTTATAATCTTTAGAGAAACCATAACCAGCCCATAATACAACTAGTTCTGGAGAGTCTTCTAAAATATCTTTTTCTTGATTACCATTCAACATTGTAGAGAAATTCATCTCTTTAGTTTTCATGAATGATTGATATTGGCGAGGGAAGTTTTCGCCCCAAACCTCATTTCTAGGTTCAAATTCTGTAATTTTAACCTGTGGTTGGTAAGCGAACTGTGATTCACTCTTTCTTTCTGTGATATTACTACCTAACATAGCCAAAAGGATGACAACTAAGCAAGTAGCAATGAATAAAAGCCAATTTTTTAATTTAGAACTCATGCGTTTTATTATTTACTAAGGGCATTTTTCAGCCATTCTGGTACAATTAATTTTTTGTCGTACTGAACAGGTAATTGTTCAATACCTAATCCAACAGAAGATAAACTTTTTACTCTTCCGTGAGGAGTTTCTCTGTGACACTCCCAACACTGTCTCTCAGTTCTGTGTTTGTAGTTATCAGGAACCATTGCAACAGTTTTTGCATCAGTAACCTGATCGCCATGACAACGAATACAATTTGCTTGTACTACTTCTTGCCCGGCTTCGTGCATTCTTATTACTTGAGGTTCAGACCTTGTGGTATACACATATGAGTGATATAATCCATCTTTGGCTTTGAAACCGTATTTTGCAAATACACTTGTATGGGGAACGTGACAGTCGTTACATGTTGCTACCTCTCGGTGTGAACTGTGTTTCCAACTTTCAAATTCTGGTGTCATAACATGGCAATTGACACAGGTAGTAGGATCGTCAGACAAGTATGAACCTACACGTGCATTGTATGCAGTGTAAATTGCAAGTCCGACAATTGCTCCTATTAGTGCTGCGACTACAGGTTGCCATTGTTTTGGTGGTATGAGTTTTTTAAACATCATTATTAAAGTTACACATTCAGTTGATTGTGTTTATACATTTATAGTACAGTAATATTAGCGTAAATTTCACATATTTAACAGTTACAAAACAGAGTTTTTATCATCTTTCCTAGTTTAGAATTCTTCTAAAGAAAGGTATTGTATTATATGTAGATTATTTGGTGTAATTCTTTGATTTTGATGTTAACCTAGCAAATTATGTTCAAAGTGAAGTAGAATGATTTATCTTGATAAAACCCAAAACCTAATTACTACCTAATTCAAAAACTACTATGAAAAGGATGACATTGCAGTTGTTATTCATCATTACAATTTATTGTTGCTTATCAATCAATTGTATAGCACAACGTATAATCACTTTTGGACATAATTTGAACGAAAATACCAATAATTCTATTTTATCATGGGACTTAAATGGAGAGAGCTTAAATCCTGTAGCCGCAAATTTCAGTGTATATATAGCAGATAATCAAGTAGACATACCACTAAATGTAAGTACTATTTCTGAAGATTATCAATATAGAATAACAGTAGATTTTTCAGATTTTGATTTATCCGATGGAGCGATTATAAAATTGAAAACCACAATTCTAGAGACTTTAGTAACTGCATCTCAAAATTATTTTTTTGATAACTCACCTCCCATAATTAGTCAAGTTGAAATATGGTCTGATAATGATGATAATATAGTTACACCTGGTGATTCTGTCTATTTAAGAATATCCGCAAATGAGCAAATTTCGTTTGTAAATGGCACTATTCATAACCACGAATTTGATACCAAAACTATAAATACACACACAATAATTTTAAGTAGGAAATTTTCTACTGTAGATCCATATTTTTATGAGCCATTACCATTTTTAATAACCATAGAAGATCTAGCAGGCAATGCTATTCCCGTTTCAGAAACAACAAATAGTTCTAGCGTTCATTATCAAGTAAATAATGGCTCATCAAATGTTATAACTGCTCCAGACGAAGATTATTTTTGTCATTTATTACTTAATACAACAATAACAGGGTCTTCTACATCTATTGAAATTGATGGTAGAGCATTTTCTACTTCATCCTCAATCGAAGTACCAACAGAAGGAATGGATATACATTGGGAAGTATCTTTTGATGATGGACCTTGGAATGAGATTCCTAATAGTAGTACGGACAATTTATATATAGAAGCAGTACCCACTTCTGGGAGTTATAGATATAGGAGAGTAATTTCTTATTATGAAGATTCAGATATTAGTAACGACGTCGAAATTGAAGTGTTTGATGTCGAAAGTCAGATTGTCAACTTGTACCCTTTAGATTCTACGTATGATGTAAACGCAACCCAAGGTATTAATTTATCAACATCTGTAGATAGTGATCAGGTAACAATTGAGATAACAGGTAATGGAGTTGTTTCTAATCAATTTTTTTCTAATCAAGCAGGAGTAGGGCAGCATATTATTCATTATAGAATTTATGACGAACATTGTGAAGGGAATTACACTAAAACGTTGTATGTGAATGATGAACAAACTGCTCTTCAGTTGAATGCAAGTTATTGTCAATTTGATTTACCTATAAATCTGCAACTATCTGGTCAATTAAGTGGTTTTTCAGGGCTAACACTTTCTCACTTTTCTGGAAAAGGAGTTGTTCACTCAACGCATCAATTTGATCCAACCAGAGTAATTGAGCAATCAAATGTAGAAGGAGAAGGAGTTGAAACTTTAATAAAGGCATATTTTACAGATTCAGATTATGTTGTTAGAGATTCAATAGCACAAAATGTAACTGTTTATAAACCTTACCGTCTACATTTATCGGTACTTCAAGATACATTGTTTTTACACTCAAATGTTCAAGATTTTACAATATCGGCTAATGTAGGAGCACTAACTACGCCATCAATCAATTACTATTTAGATGATGTTCTCGTTAGTACTACACCTTATAATTTTAGTGCAGCTACAAGTGGCATTGGGACTTATCGTTTAAAAGCGATATTTACTGACCCCAATTCATGTGAGACAGCAGACGACCTGATTATAAAAGTCACAAGTCCACCAAATGTTCCCACTCCAACTACTATTATTTCTGCAGAAGACTCTTTGTCTCTTTTATCATTATACACAGAAATGAACATTCCAGTAAATGTTTTAGAACCTATCCGTAATTGGGATTATTTTTATACTAATACTGATGGTAAGATTACAGGTCTTTTATTATTTGGATTAGGAGAATCAAGAAATCTACCAGATCAAATTGCCGCTTTTAAAGACCTTGAAGTTTTGAAAATATATAATACACATTTAACTACTATATCAGATAGTTTGTGGCATCTTCCTAATTTATGGCTCTTGGATTTGTCTTTTAATTTATTAGAAGATGAGGATATAGAAGGTGTAAATAATTTACCAGCATTGCGTACATTTTGGGTACATCATAATAAATTGACAAAAGTACCAAAAGTAAAAGGTATGACTACTTTACACCATTTATTTGCGAACCATAACGAGATAAACAAAGTTGAAAATAATCTTAATAATGTTCCTCATTTAAAAAAACTTGACCTCTCTTTTAATCAATTGGTAGATATGCATGAGAGTTTGGAGAACAAAGACGAATTAGAATATCTTAATTTGCGTCATAATAAATTTACGGAATGGGATTATCCTTTAAACTCAACTTTAGTTGATATTAATTTAAGTGATAATTTATTGGAAAGTATTCAGTTGCCAGCTTCAATACATCAAGCTAGTTTAATGGGTAATAAATTGTTTTTTAATGATTTAGAAAATATTCAAATTCAAAATATTCACTACTCAAACCAAAAATTTGATTTATATCATGAAGTTATACAAATAGAAATTGAGAATGATTATATCTATGAATTACAAAATAAAATTGATAGAGTAGTTTATACTTGGTATAAAGACAATGTACAAATTGGAGATAGCTTATTTATTCAAAATGCATCAAACTTAGATGGAGGAAGATACGTGTGTATAGCAACTCATCCTAATTGGACTTCACTAATAATAGAAGTCGCAGTTGTAACAATTGGAATAGGTTGTAATGAAATAAATGACATCTTATTACTTACTGATAGACGAACAAGTTTTTGTGCACAGGAAGAGATATTGCTTTCAGTCAATAGTATTGTCAATGATAATAATGTTTTCTATAATTGGTATAATAATGATGAACTTTTAAGTACAACTTCAAAAGATATTTCATTACATGAAACGGGAAACTATCATTTACAAGTAACATCTAACAATGGTTGTATTTATTATTCCGATACAGTAGTAATTAACCAATCTGATACTATTGCAACTCCTAAATTAGTCTATAGAAATGATAGAATTGAAATAGTAAATATTGATACTACAAAATATTATTCTTGGTACTATAATAATGAGTTAATCGCTCAGATAGATACATTTATATATCCTTCTAATTTAGGAGAATACAAAGTAATCAGTACAAATAATACAGCATGTAATTCAGCCGAAGGAATAATTAATATTTCTGATAAATCATTACTTACATCACTTTACAATCAGTTAATTACAATAGGAGCAAAAGTGTACCCAATACCAAGTTCTGATATTATAACTGTGGAATTATCAAATTTAACTTCTGTAAATAATGTTACATTTCATACTTTGACTGGTAAAAGTTTTGACGTAGGATTTTCAAACAAAAAAAACCAACTCCTTGTTGATGTCCATCACTTAAAAGTAGGTGTGTACATAATGGAATTATCTGTTATTTCAAAAAAGAAGTTTTATCAGAAGATTATAATTAATTGATCCTTTGTAGTAAGTGTATTATCCTTTTTGAGTAATCTTTGATTAAAAAGAGCACGTTTAATTCATGTAATAGAGGTTAATAGTTTGAACTATTTTGAGAAAGTAGTAACTAAAGCTGATTTTCACCGTTAGTAATAAATATAATTGCAACAATGTTACATTTTAATAATCTATGAAGAATCTATACTTAATATCTATACTAATCATTACTGTTTTTTCTTGTACTTCTAATGATCTTGAAAGTTTAGGAGATTTTGAAATTGCAAAGGACAATAATACTATAAAGATTGATGAACAAATTACTTTTAGTGATACATTATTTGTTAGTACCGTTTTTGACATCAGTAATAATGGAACTCTTACATTTAATAACGTTCAGTTAAACAATTGCTCGATAATTCTTAAGAATAAATCAGAATTATATTTTGAAAAAGAAATTGAGGTTTATGATACCTTAATTATAAATAAAAATGGAAGTGATCATCATGGAGCTTTATGTACAATTGGTGTTGTAAATGTTACAGTTTTTAAAGATGGAGATAGCACAGTTTCTACTTTAGACGGGTGCTACGGTGATGATTTACCTGTCGAAATGATTTATTTTAACTCAACTATTTCAACTTCTAAAAATAATGTATTGTTAGAATGGGCAACAGCATCAGAAATTAATGCCGATAGGTTTGATGTAGAACGCTCTACAAATAATAGAAATTGGACAAATATTGGGGTAATTAAAGCATCTGGAAACTCTAACGTTAAATTAGATTATTCGTTTACCGATTCTGGATTACCAAATGCAACTATTGTTTATTACCGTCTTAAACAAGTCGATTTTGATGGAAAAGCATATGTTTACGGACCTAATGCTGTGCATTTAGATAATTCTGAAAGGACATTAACAGTATACCCAAACCCTATAAAGTATGGTGATGATTTAAATATTTTATCCAGTTTTGATGAGATGGAAGTTAGAATTTATGATTCTTCTGGGCGAACATACACTGAATTTTCTTCGGATCTAAATCACGCAAAAGTACCAATGATTTTTGGTAAAGGAATGCTTTTTATAGAAGTGAAAAGTGGTAAAACTAAAATTGTAGAAAAATTAATAGTGAATTAATTGGATAAATAAACAGATACTTTCCAGTAGAATATAAGCACTACTTTATCTTTTGGTTAGCTTGTAATGTTGGGTTTTGTGTAAATTATGTTAATAAACTAATGATTAATGTTAATGTACATTTGTTTAAATTGATACATTTGTACTGTACTGAATTTATAATCTGTGTGTATACAAGTCCCCTTTTATATGACAACTCAATTTTTACTCATTAGTGTTATTTTTTTAATTTTTAGTATTCATTTCGTTATGTACCTTTTAGGTCGCTACACAAAAAAAAACTAAATAATTTTGACTTTTGTTTTATCAATATGAAATTGATGAAAAGTCCAGTTGCAAGGATGATAAAACTCGTAAAGTAAAAACTTTAGAGATTTAAATTTCTTGTTGATAAGGGAAGGGGTAATCATAAAACTGTTTTATGGTTACCTCTTTTTTTTAGTATATTGTAGTGTACTAATTAACTTAAAAACTATGAATGATAAATTTTATTCAACCTCATTAGATACATTAGCTAAAATACTTACTGTATTTACAATTTCAATATCAGTATTTGTTATCTATAATAGTGTAATTAACCTAGTGTACTATAGCACAAATTTATTCCCTGAAAATTTGTTGCACTTATTTATTATTGTAGGAATGGTAGCACTTTTTATGTTTTGTTTTTTATATGCACCAAAAGGCTATCAGGTTACAGATAATAAATTGATTATACACCGTAGAGGAAAAAATAAATCGTATCAATTGGTAGAAATTGATAAGGTAATAGCACCAGCAAAGAGTGAGATGGGAAAAACAATAAGAACATTTGGAGTAGGTGGTTATTTTGGGTATTTCGGTAAGTTTTCAAACACAAAATACGGAAAGCTCACATTCTATATTTCACAAAGAAAAAATTATGTAATAGTATTTTTAAAGTCAGGAGAAAAAATAGTGTTATCGCCAGATGATCTTTCATTAGTAAATTCCTTGTCTTTAGAAACGGCTTAAAAATTCAATCACCTTAATATAAAGTTAAGGTGATTTTTTTATTAAATGAACAAATTGAAAAATGATAGCAGAAACTCCTAAACCTCCTTATTATGCAGTGATTTTTACAACATTAGTTACTGATACACTAGACGGTTACGAAGAAACGGCCAATCAAATGGTGGAAATGGTAAGTAAACAAGATGGTTTTCTTGGCTTTGAAGCGGCACGTGAAGATATAGGCATTACTGTTTCGTATTGGAAAGACTTAGCATCTATAAAAGCTTGGAAAGAAAATACAGAACATACAGAAGCGAGAAATAAAGGAAGAGAGAATTGGTACAAAGCGTATAAAACAAGAATTTGTAAGGTAGAACGAGACTATGGGTTAGGAGATATTTAAAATAGCTTAAAAAAACAAATTAAACTATACTAAACGTTAAATAAGTGACATGTAAAGGTGACATTCATAATGAGATAATATAACAGTTTAATACTCTTATATTAAACGAATTTATTATGAAAATGAATAAATCAGCAGTAATAAATAGTATCACTTTCATACTTTTTATAACTCTTTTGTCGATACATTTAACTAAAGGTCAGAAATACATTGAAGATAAAAATATAAATTATAAAGAAACAGTTATTCCGATTACTACAATAGTAGAAGAAGATGATAATAAAATAACGAACGTTATTTATGAAATATATTCTGGAGGTGTTTTAAAGTTAACAAATCACGGCTCAATTCACTTATCTAATGTAAAGTTTGTGATGCTAGGAGGTGACCTTGAATTCTCTGCAGAACAAGTGAATGTTTTTAATAAGGATGGAGATACAGAAGTAATTTGGGATGAAAACTCAGAAGAAAGTTGTATTGAATTTGATGACGGAGTTACATTTAAGGATGATATAATAGGCTTTGATCCAGAAGAAGAATGTGGTTATCCTGGTGACGATCTTCCTGTTGAACTTATCAATTTTGAAGCTGAAGTTTTTGAGAATGGTACTTCTTTATATTGGAGTACAGCATCGGAAATTAATAGCAAACATTTTGAAGTACAATTTTCTTCGGATAATAGACATTGGGAAACACTAGATATTATCCTTGCTGCAGGGAATAGCAATGTTCAGATTGATTATCAATACGATGATTATATAATTCGTAGTGGAACAGGTTATTTTCGTTTAAATCAAGTAGATCTTGATGGTAAGAATGAAATATTTGGACCAATTCAGGTTGTTTATAGCGAAAAGGAAAGTCAAGATATAAATGGAGTAATTTATCCTGTTCCGCAATCTGCAGGGAATACAATCAATTTGGATGTAAATAATAATGACCCTTATACTATTATGATATTTAATCAGATAGGGCAGTTAGTTTATCAATCGTTTGATAATTTAAATACTCAACATCTTTCTACACCTTGGGGGCGAGGAGTATTTGTGATGCACCTTTTACAAGGAAAAGAAAAAGATATTATCAAGTTTCAGATGCAATAATATTGATACATCATACTGTATAAAAATCACTTTACTAATAATAGTAGAGTGATTTTTTTTTGAAATTAAAGTTATTTGAATTAGAAAGTAGTTTTTAATAACTAGCACTTGTTTCATTATTTAATATTTGATAAAAATACTAAAACGTAGGATGGTAATGTTAATTTAATTGGTAGTGATGATATAAATAAACACCTTAATATTATCGCAAGAACTTATATTATTACTCATTACTAGTATTTTATGAAAAAGCTACTCTTTATTATTCTATCGTACGTAGTATTAAGTACTACCCTTTCAGCACAAATTTTAATGCCTAATGTATCCATAAATCGGATAGATAAAAGTGATTCCGTTGCATTAAGAAAACTCTATATTGATGTACTTGTAGTGGATAATATAGCCACAACAACAATGGAGATGCATTTTTATAATTATGGAGATAATATATTGAAAGGAGATTTAAACTTTCCTTTATCGGCAGGGCAAGTAGTTTCTAGATACGCACTTGATGTAAATGGAGAATTAAGAGAAGGAGTTGTTGTTAAGAAAGAAAAAGCAAAAGAAGTTTTTGAACAAGTTGTAAGACAACAAATTGACCCAGGTATTTTAGAAAAAACAGTAGGAGAAAATTTCAAAACCTCACTTTACCCATTAAACCCAAAAGAATATAAAAAGTGCATTGTGGCTTTTGATCATGAATTAGAAGTAAATGAGCAAGGTTTATACTATAACCTCCCTCTAGATTTCACGAATAAATTAGATAATTTTGAAGTACATGTTGAAGTAGTAAATAGGCCTATTGCTGTTCCATCAAATACAAAAAATACAATCTCTTTAAAATTCGATGAACAACATTCTGCATTTGTAAGTAAGTATAAAAAGATAAATTTTCTTTTAACTAAAAATTTATCTTTTGATCTTCCAAAATCAGATAATATAAAAGACATTGTTACTTCTAAGGGGACTGTTCATCATCAAAATTACTTTTATATTAATACACAACCTTTGGCATCTGTTCAATTAAAAAGCAAACCTAAAAAAATAACTGTTCTTTGGGATATTTCAGGATCAAGAACATCAGCAGAAATAAATAAAAACCTTGTTTTTTTAGAGAGCTACATTGATTGGATAAAAAACGTAGAACTAGAAATTATTCCATTTAATATTAAAGCGAAAAAGGGAAAAAGGTTTACGGTTAAAAATGGAGATGTTACCGAAGTGAAAAGTTATTTAAATGTTTTAGATTATGATGGGGCAACGGTTATAAATCAGTTACTATTTGATGATGAACAAACAGACGAGTTTCTATTATTTACAGATGGTGTACATAATTTTTCTAATTCAACACTAATTCAAGTTACAAAACCTGTTTATACTATTTGTGCTAATAGTGTCGCTAATAAAACTTTTCTAAAATCGATAGCAGTTCAAAATAATGGGGTATTTATTGATTTACAAAAACTAAAAATCACAAATGCAGTCCACCTAATTACACACCCTCCGTTACAATTTATAAGTGCACAATTTAATAATGCTGAAATTGAAAAGGTATACCCAAGTAAACCAACCTTAATAGAAGGAAATTTTGGAATTACAGGTGTTTTAAATGGAAATAAAAGCGTAATAAAATTGAACTTTGGTACTAATGGAAAAGTAACTGAATCAAAATCATTTACTATTATAAAGAACGATAAAAATGATTTTTCTTTAATTGAAAAACTGTGGGCCCAAAAACAGATTGATGAATTATCTATCCAATCAAAAAAGAACAAAGGGAAAATAACAGCCTTAGGTAAAGAATATAGTATTGTTACAGATTATACATCATTTATAGTTTTAGATAGAATTGAAGATTATGTTCAGCACGAAATAACTCCTCCATCTTCTTTATTAAAAGAATACAATACGTTATTAGCAGAAAAAATATCAAACAAAGAGAAAGACAAGATAGCCCATTTAGATGTAGTATGGACACAGTTTAAAAAAGATATTGAATGGTGGGAAAATGCAGAAGACAAGACTTCTTTTGCTAAAGAAGAGTTATTAAAAAGAAAAGAAAAAAAACAAAATAATAAAAGAGACCAAACTATAAATGGCATTATTGAAGTACCAGATGAAGAAGATAGTTTTTTAGAAGAAACCGTTATTGTTCCCGCCACGCGACAACGAGCAAGTCATAGCAGAGCAAACGAAAGTGTTTCTGAGGATATGGAATTAGAAGAAGAAGCTTTCTTTATGGCTCCATCTGCTGAAAGCGCAAATGTGAATTTAAAAGAAAAGGTTGCAAAAAGGAATACAAAATCTGTGATGAAACTAAATACATATGATTCTAATGCTGCGTATTTAATGGAGATTAAAGCTGAAAAAGGAAGGAATCAATTACTTAAATATTATTCTCTAAGAAAACAATATGCTGAAACACCCTCTTTTTTCTATGATGTAGCTTCTTATTTTTATAAGGAAGGTAAATCAGATTTAGCACTTCAAGTAATTAGTAATCTTGCAGAAATAGATCTTGAAAACCATGAAATTTTAAGAACGTTAGGTAGAAAATTACAAGAGTTTAAACAATACAATACATCAATCTTCATATTCAAAAAATTAATTGATTTGAGACCTTTTGAGCCTCAGAATTTTAGAGACCTTGCTTTTGTTTATGCTGATATGGGTAATTACCAAGAAGCAGTAGATTGTTATTATTCTATTATTGGAGGCGATTTTTCTGATGATGTAAGCAGAAGATTTGGAAATATTGATATGATACTTCTTCATGAAATGAATGACTTAATAGCAAGACATTCTGATAAAATAGATATTTCTGCGCTCGATAAACGCTTCATTTTTAACATGCCTGTAGATATTAGAATAGTGATTGATTGGGATATGTTAGACACAGATATTGATTTATGGGTAACCGATCCGTTACAAGAGAAGTGTTATTACCAACATAAAAAAACAGATATAGGAGGTATTATATCTCAAGACTTAACGCAAGGTTATGGACCAGAAGAATTTAGATTAAAATATGCAGTGGATGGAAATTATTTTATTCAAACACATTATTACGGAAATTCAAAGCAATCTTTATTCGGCCCAGTTACTGTAAGAGCATTTCTATATACCAATTATGGTACACCTAGTGAAGAACGTAGTGTTGTGAGCTTACAATTGTCTGAAATTCAGAAAGGGATTTTTGATATTGGAACATTAGAATTTAAAGTAGCCAACTAACCTTAGATTCTAGTGTAGTACCTTACAGCTCGTTATATAATGTGAAATAACTTTAAAAATAAGGGAGGAATATCATTTCTCCCTTATTTTTGTTCAAACAAAATTATGCTCAACATTTTATAACTACAACATAACTTTATTATGGGGAAATGGCTTAAGAGAATAGAATTAGAAGGAGAGTTGGTAAAACTTATTCCTTTACAATTAGACCATAAAGACCATTTAATAGCTGCCGCAGATGACGGTGAACTTTGGAACCTTTGGTTTACATCTGTTCCTTCCAAAGATTCCATAGATGAATACATTGAGAAAGCATTAAACTCCTTCCATTATGATAATGGTTTACCATTTGCAGTTGTAGATAAAAAATCTGGTAAAGTAATAGGGACAACTCGTTTTCTAAATGCAACAGCCATGCATAGACGTTTAGAAATTGGAGCAACTTGGTATGCAAAATCATTCCAAAAAACTGGAGTTAATACGGAGTGTAAATATCTTTTATTAAAGTATGCTTTTGAAAATTTAAAATGTATTGCCGTAGAGTTTAGAACACATTGGCATAACCATGCTTCTAGGAATGCAATTGCTAGATTGGGAGCAAAACAAGACGGAATACTTAGAAACCATCAGATAGGTTTAGATGGAACTTTAAGAGATACCGTTGTTTTTTCTATTGTTAGAGATGAGTGGGATGTAATTAAAAAATCACTCTTGTTTAAGATGAATAGATAATTTGGAAACAGACATTTGAGTCGAAATTATCATCTAAAGTTCCTCAAATAACAAAATTTAATAGTATACAACAGGTTATTATGTTCTATTTGCATAATCGAGACAATAACCTCTAAACATTTCTATTAATTTTGTGTTCAACTTAACACTACTACGTCACGAATCTATATTACTAAAATAATGACAAACAAAGGATATAAGAAACTTAGTTATCTTCTGTCATCTCAAATCAATCATCCAGTTGAAACAGATTTTCAAGAGCCAATAGTAGACGCAATTGAAGGGAAAGATTTCTGGGAAGTTTTTGTGCGTTATGCAGATGCCATTAATCTAGCAATTGTTAGAAACAGGGGCACCATCAATCAGTTAACAACACATTTAGAAAAAAGTATTACACCATTTATTGCACTTTGTAATTTAGATGGTTCTAAAATGCCTGTAATTTTTTGTGCTGATGAAAAAGGGAAAGTTCTTGCAACGGCTATAGATGTCTTAGGACAAGAATCTGATATTAACCTTACAAGAGCATTAGATCATTTAGTTAGAAACGACGATGGGGAAGTAGAATATGCAGTGCCTATTTCTAATAACCCTATGATTTCTGATGAAAAAACGAAAAAAAAAAATTCATCAATTGCAAGATTATATAGATTACTTTCTGCAGAAAAGAAAGACATTGGTTACATCTATTTATACGCATTATTAATTTCATTATTTGGTTTAGTATTACCATTAGGTGTACAAACCGTTATAGAATTAATAGCAGGTGGAGTAGTAATTGATTCCATTTCTGTTATGATTGGGTTAGTGATTGTAGTGACAATGTTTACCGGTGGTTTACAAATAATGCAGTTAAAAGTAGTGGAGACATTACAACGACGAGTATTTGTTAAAGCAGCCTTTGAGTTTGCATTTAGATTACCAAAAATAAAACTAGAATCGCTTTTAGGAAGTTACGCACCTGAATTAATGAACAGATTTTTTGATGTTCTGACCATTCAGAAAAGTTTACCAAAATTCTTGATAGACCTTTCAGGAGCAATTTTACAGATTCTTTTTGGTATGATTCTCCTTTCGTTTTATCATCCATTATTTATTGTTTTTGGAATGGTATTAATTGGTATGCTTATCATCTTATTCTACATAACAGGTCCAAAAGCATTGGACGCCAATATGGTAGAATCTAAGTATAAGTATAAAGTAGTGCATTGGTTAGAAGAAATGGCAAGAACGTTGCTTTCTTTTAAAATAGCAGGGAACACATCTTTACCAGTAGAACGAACAGAAAATCTTACAAACCATTATCTTTATTATAGAAATAAACAGTTTGGTGTAGTGATCAATCAGTTTCTTTATGTATATATTTTTAAAACCTTAGTAACAGGTGGTTTACTTATAATTGGTTCTTGGTTGGTTATTAATAGAGAGATCAATTTAGGTCAATTTGTTGCCTCAGAAATCGTTATTGTTTTAGTATTATCAGCTTCAGAAAAGTTAGTACTTTCTATGGAAGTAGCTTATGATATGCTAACTGCTGTAGATAAAATTGCTCATGTTACAGACTTACCTTTAGAAAGAAAAGGTGGCGTATTGTTAAATCAGAATATAAAAGAAGGTCTTACAGTTAAAATGAAAGACTTGCATTACACTTTCCCTAATGGAACAAAAGTGCTAAACGGAGTGAATATTGATATTAAATCTGGCGAACGTATTTGTTTGGCAGGGTATAATTCTTCTGGTAAAGATACTATGATTTTGGCACTAGGAGGATTCCTTGATAATTACAAAGGGGGAATTAGCTACGATGATCATTCATTAAGAGATATTGATTTACTAAGTTTAAGAAGTGATATTTCTAAAAACCTATCGGATGAAGAATTGTTTGATGGAACAATTTTAGAAAATATTACAATGGGTAGAGATAATATTACGTATGAAGATATTATTTGGGCACTTAAAAGTGTAGAGCTCTTGGATTTTGTTGAGAAACAACCACAAGGTTTAAAAACAGTAATTGCAGCAGGAGGAAAGGTATTTTCAGAAAGTGTTGTAATAAGGTTTATCCTAGCAAGGTGTATTGTAGACCATCCAAGGTTATTGATTCTAAATAGAACATTCCAAGAATTAGAAAGCCATGTAAGAATGAAAATTCTAACGTTTTTAACTGATAAAAAGAACCCTTGGACGTTAATTTTTGTGGGTAATGATCCAATTCTATCAACATTAAGTGATCGAGTTGCAATTATGAGTGCCGGTAAAGTAGAGGTTATTGGAACTGTAGATGAGGTTAAAGACCAAGACAGTTTCAAACAATGTTTCCTTACATCATCTTTTAACGTTTAATTCTGATTTAAAATGCTAAATATAACACCAAAAAAGCCTTCGGATCAGCAAGAATATGATAGAAGGTTTGGCTCATTAAATACTTTAAAAACACCTTCCGAAGCAAAGAAAGTGGCTAGATGGCTTATTGCAATTCTTATACTTATGGGAATAGTATTAATTCTTCCTTGGCAACAAAACATTAGAGCTAGAGGAGAAATGACTGCGTTAACGCCACAAGACAGACCTCAAAAAATACAGTGCCCAATAGATGGAACAATTGCACAATGGAATGTAAGAGAGGGACAACATGTAGATTCAGGTCAGGTATTGCTTACCATTGCTGAAATTAAAGATAAATACATTGACCCAGACATGATACTACGTTTGGAAGAAGGTATTATGGCAAAGGGAGAAGCAATTAATGCTAAAAGAGATAAAGTTCGGGCCAAAGAGCGTCAATTAGATGCACTAGAAGAAGGTTTAATTATTAAATTAAAACAATTTGATAATAAAATTGAGCAAAGTATTCTTAAAGTAGAAAGTGATAGTATTGCTTGGGAAGCGTCTAAAATTGATCTGAAAAATGCAGATAGACAGTATAATGCAAATCAAGAGCTACACCAAAAAGGATTGATTTCTTTAACGAAATTAGAAGGCGTTAGAAGTAAATATCAACAAGCAAAATCTAAAGAAGTTGGTGCAAGAACTAAATTCGAAATGGCAATCAATGAGTTTCAGAATGCTATTTTGGGTAAAAATGCTGCAAGAAACGAAGCGCTTGATAAAATTGCAAAAACAGATTCTGAACTAAGTACCACCTTATCTGATATAGCAGATAGTGAGGGTTCTTTGGCTAAAGCAAGAAACGAGTTATCGAGTATGGAAATTCGTGCGGGTATGCGTGTTATTCGTGCTCCACAAAAAGGAGTAGTGGTACAAGCATTAAATAGTGGTATTGGTGAGAACGTTAAAAGTAGTCAGGCATTACTAACATTAGTACCAGACCAACCTCATTTAGCTGCTGCTATTTACATTAAAACCATGGATGTTCCTTTAATTGAAGAAGGAAGACATGTTCGTTTACGTTTTGATGGTTGGCCATCTATCCAATTTTCTGGTTGGCCAAGTGTGTCTGTTGGTACTTTTGGTGGTAAGGTAGAAGTAGTTGATTTTATGAACCAACCAGATGGTACTTTTAGAGTGTTAATTACACAAGACTCTAACGAAAAAGACGAAGATTGGCCTCAAGAATTAAGAATGGGTACAGGTGTTTTTGGATGGGTAATGCTAGAAGAAGTGCCAATTTGGTACGAATTATGGCGTCAGATAAATGGTTTCCCTCCAAGCTTGGATAACCCAGTTGCAAAGAAAAAGAAATAGCATGAAAAGAATATTTTCTTACTTATTGTGTGTGCTCTCGCTTAGCTTTATATCACAAGGTTTAGCACAAGACGTAGAGGCAGATAGCACAATTAAGAAGTTAACACTAGATGATTTATACCAAATGATAATGGTTTATCATCCAGTAGCTCAACAAGCAGAATTATTATCAGCACAAGGTCAAATGCAAATTCGATTGGGTAAAGGATATTTTGATCCAAAACTAGAATCGAAGTACGATCAGAAAGTATTTAAGAATAATGAATACTATCAGAAATGGAATTCTTATGCTAAAATTCCTTTGTGGGCTGGTAATATTAATGTGGGCTACGAACGAAATGATGGATATAAACTTAATCCTGAAAATGACACCGATGGAGGAAATGGTCTGATGTATATTGGGTTAGAACTTCCTGTTTTAAAAGGTCTTTTGATGGATGAACGTAGAGCAGCTTTAAAGAAAAGTCATGCCATGCAGAAATTGGCAGAAGCAGACCAGATAAAGCTTATCAATAAGTTGATATTACAGATTGCTAAAGATTATTGGGAGTGGTATTATACCTACCATCAATATAGACTAGCATTGGAAGGATATGAACTTGCTCAATTTAGAATGGAATCTGTTGATGAAAGAATTCGACAAGGAGATTTGGCCACTGTTGATGGGGTTGAAGCAAAAATTACAATTCAACAAAGAGAAATTAATTTGAGAATGGCTCAAATGGATTTACAAAAAGCTCGTTTAGTACTGTCTAACCATATGTGGACAGACGAGGGTAAACCATTAGAATTATTACCTGAGATTCTCCCTGAAGAGTTAAAAGTAGAAATACTTCCTTCTGTAGATCAATTGATTATCGAAGCAAATATTGCTCACCCAGATATTATAGGGTTACAAGCAAAAAATTCTATTTTAGCTATTGATCAAAGAATGGCAAAAGAAGCTGTTAAACCAGAGCTTAACTTAAAATACAATTACTTAGGTACTACACCTGTAAGTGGTTGGGAGTATGGTTTAGGAGAAAATTATAAATTTGGAGCTACTTTTTCTATGCCTTTATTCTTACGAAAAGAAAGAGCAAAACTTCAGATGTCAAAATTGAAAATTCAAGACAATGAGCTCTCAATGATTATGAAGAAAAGAGAGGTGTCGAATAATATAAGAAGAGCATTTATAGCCGTAGAAAATTACGTTGAATTGACTGATATGCAACAAGAAATGTCTGTCAATTATCAAATTTTACTCCAAGGTGAAGCAGATAAATTCGAAGCGGGAGAAAGTACAGTCTTTTATATGAATGTAAGAGAGGGTAAACTTTTAGAAGCTGAAACAAAGCTATTTAAGATGAAAGCAGAATATGCTAAATCTGTAGCAGAATTAAATTGGACAGCAGGTGTACCACCGGTAATGAAATAGTAATATGAAAGATAAATTATATATTTCTCTACTCAAGAAAGTACTTATTGACTATCATAGAATTGGTATTGATGAATATTCTCCCTTATATCCACCAAAAAATCCAAATTTGAGATTTAAAATTTTACGAGTGTTAGATTCTTTTTTTAGATCAAGAAAATTAGCAATAACAAGAATTGTCAGATCTAATTACGAAGATAGGGTTAATGGTAATGATTGGCCTATTTATGCTGATACAATGGTCGGTTTAAAAAGGTTAGATAATATTGAATTTTGTATTAACGATATTATCAAGAATGGAATACCTGGTGATTTAATTGAAACTGGAGTATGGAGAGGTGGTTGTACAATTTTCATGAATGCATTATTAAAATTAAATAATGAATTACACAGAAATGTTTGGGTAGCCGATTCTTTTGAGGGGTTACCAATGCCAAATGTAGAGAAATATAAAGAAGACAAAGGAGACTATTTATATAAAATGGAAGAATTGTCTATAAATTTAGATACAGTAAAAAATAATTTCAAGAAATATGATTTATTGACTCAAAATGTAAAGTTTTTAAAAGGGTGGTTTAAAGACACTTTGTCGACTGATAAAATAAAAAAACTATCATTATTAAGGTTAGATGGAGATATGTACGAGTCTACAATGGATAGTTTAACTAATTTGTACCCAAAATTATCTATTGGAGGCTACATAATTATTGATGATTGGGGAGCTGTAGAGGCATGTAAAAAAGCAGTATTAGATTATAGATTAGAACATAAAATCGATTCTGAGATTATAGAAATAGATCATTTATCAGTTTTTTGGAAAAAGTGATAATTTGTAACATTAATTCTCCAATCAAAATTAATTGATTAAAAATGCATCATTTGAATAGAATCAGATGGTGCATTTTTTATAGATTGAAATTATTCTTTAATACAATTTGTCTTAGTAGTAAAATAGATTGTCAATAGAAGTACTTAATACTAATTACTTACTATTTTCAAAATATTAAAAGCCTAATATGACATTTTACAAATACCTCTTTTTATCTTTTTTAGTTGTATTTATTTCTTGCTCAAAACAAGAACAAGAAACGAATAGTACCGTTCCAAAAATTGAGTATTCTGAACTAGAAAAGTTTAATAATAGATGGAACGGAGTTGAGAATGTAACTAAGTTAAGATTAGCAGTACATCAGTATTCTTCTGAAGATAGTTTTTATACCGAAGATCAAATTTTAGAGTTGGTAGATTCTATTAATACCACACTTTCTAGTACACTGCCCAATCAAGAGATTGAAAAAGGATTTGGGGCTATCTATCAAATTCCTAAAATTGTATTTTTATTTGATACTACTGAATTCTCTGCAATGACAACAACAAACCTTTCAGCAGGTTTAGAAGATTCAGTTTCGGGAGACTTAGTTCGTCAAGAGCATGAAGATGTAGATGGAACAAAATATGTAAACTTTTTCTTGATACCATATACAGATTCTGAAGGTTTTGGACACACAAGACTCCCTCAAAATGAAGGTTCAACAGATATGGTTAAAGGTGGTATTTATGTATATGGTAAAGCCTTTAATAAAGGAGTTCTTTCGTCTACATTTACGCATGAATTAGGACACTATTTAGGTTTATACCATACATTTGGGAAAACATATCCAAGTGAAATAGATTGCAGTAAAATGAGGAATTATATTGAAAATGGTGTAAACGAATTAATTTATGAGCGGAATGGATATCAATTTTATGCTAACGATTATGATGATGAAATTGATGACACACCTTATATGTTTGTAATGGGTTATAGGCCTTGCGAGGAACTTTTTGGACCGCCTCTGGAAAATAACTTTATGAATTATTCTGTAGTTCAAAATATGTTTACTCAAGGACAATGTGATAAAATGAATGAAGTCCTTAAAAGTGAAAATAGGAGAGGACTAATTATAGAATAAGAAAAATATTTCAAAATAAAAAGACTCCAATACATAGCGGAAACACTAATATTGGAGTCTTTTCTTTTTTAAGAATTTAGTTTATAATCCTTGAACTCTATTGAAGAAATCAATATTTGTTCTCGTTTCTAACTCTTGTAAAGTTACCTTGTAGGTAGAATATTTATTGAGGTTCCCTTGAGATTTATCCTTATTTGGAAGAATCCAAGCATGTACTTCTGGTGTTCCATTTTTAAGAACTAAAACCACTTTATAATAAGCTTTTGGTACGGCTACTTTGTCAATGTCGCCATCACCATCATCATCAACACCTCTGTCAATCCATTCATGGTAGTTTTTATCTAGCACAGGACCAGAAACAACATAGATTTTACCATTTTGAGTAGCAAGGTCTCTTACATGTTCTTCCAAGAATCGCCATTCTTTTTGATTTAACTCACTTGTTTGCGGAGACATATTCGACATATAAAAACTATCACTCATTTCAGAAGCTGATAATTTAGAATCACTTGCTGGTTTAATATGACCACGATCGTAGGTATAGTTTAAACTACCTCCTGTTCTAAATGATTTACTGTTGGTTGATTTGGTAGATATGCTTGTGTCAATTCTAAAATCATCTGTTCTAGATATACTACCTGAAACATCTGCAGCTGTAAGCACATATGCCACCCAAATTGGGTTTTCAGTATCTTCATTATAGGCTAAATAATAGCCATCATGACGGATAATTTCTTGATCTGTATAACTAAATTGAGCAGTTGTACTAGGAATTAATGTATGATCACTTTTTATAGTATCTAATAATACATATCCTTGACCTGGTATAATTGGATCTTTTGTATAGTTAAAAACAATATCATCAATAGAATATCCTCCATCTGTAACACCCTCTTCACCTTCATAGTAGAAAGCTACAACTACATTTCCGTACGAAGATAAATCTACAGCACCAGAGGTTGTCCAACTACCATAACCAGATTGCCCGTCATTACTTAGTTTAGCATTTACTTCTGTCCATGTAAATTTAGCATCAGAAGGAGCTGCAGAGCCATCGTAATTTGCAGAAACCATCACTTTTAAAACAGCACCTGTAGAATACTCTTGTCTTGTTCTGAAAGATATAGTTTTGTCTTTAGCTGCAACAACATTTAATTTAGGAGTGATAAGCCAGTTTACTCTTTTTTCATTCGCTTTAAAAACAGAAATATTAGCGTAAGTATTTCCTTTGTAATCATTGATATACCATTTTCTTGTCCCTTCTTCAGAAATATTGAGCCAATTTTCTAAAGCAATTTCATCGTATTTTGTTGTTCCATCAAACGCTTCGTTCAATTGATCTACAGTTTTAATGGCAATAGGGCCTGAAGGTTTTTGATTTTCAACAGCTTTAAAATCAATAACATCCTCTCTAGGATTATTAATAATAAGTTGAGGCTCGTCTCTAAATCTTGAAACTACACCATATATAGTACCTTTTCCTTCAGGAAGTTTATCACCTGCAAAATCTGAAAAACCACTTGTTCTAACATTAATATTTTCTGTTGTAGAAGCATCATTAAAATAACGATTTTCAGTAGCTTCATTTACAGCATCAGCAAAAGTTTTTCCGGCATCATTATTAATAACTGTAAGGCTATCAATTTTAACTCTTTTACCTGCGTATGTAGAAAGATTTTCTATCAATTCCTTAACGGTAATAGTAGCAATTGCCACTTCTTTAACTTCGCCAGTACTAAAGTATTGTTGAATTAATGGAGAAGGAATTCTACCAGCAGCAGGAACACCTTTATTTAACGATGGAATTCCTAACTGAATATTTGAAGCATAAGAACCAAGAACTAAGTTGCCACAAGCAATAGAAATTTCTTGACCCAATTGGAATTTGGTATATACAGGCGACATATCTACACGCACTAATATACCTCCAGTAGCATCTTGAATGTATAATTCTTTATAGATATTGCCTTCTTTATCAGAAGAAACAACTTGTCCTTTTATAATAATATTTGAAGGAATTGATGTTGTATCGTTATCACCTCCAATGTGCAGTGCTTTTAATTCTGCAATAGATAAAGTGGCAGTTGGTAATGCCTTATTTATTTCTGAAGGATTGGTATAATCTGTATCTACACATGCTGAAAGAAACAGACAAAGTGATATGATTATTAATCGACCTTTATTGAAAATATGATTCATGATAATTTTTGTTACTATATGAAGCTATTGCTTGATGAGAGGTTTAACTCTCATCAAGCAGTTATTTATTATTTGTATGAGTGAGAACCAAGGTTAGAAAAATCATCTTTTGATTTAGCCACCCACTCTGAAGAAGTGCTAGGGTCTACTTCTCCTGCTTTGGGAGATCTTACAGATTTCTCTCTTACATAGGTAATATCCTTTGCAAAATCTGAAGAAGTTTTAATACCAATCCTATCAATTTCTGTATCAGTTGCTTTTTTAAATAAAGCAACCATATCATTACCTGTAATTGATAAAGAGCCATTCCTTTTACCCGTTACACCTGCAGGGAGTACATTTGCAGATTCTGCTTTGTACATTATTACCAAAGTTGCCCCATTAGGAAGTTTCTCACTCAATGATATTTTAGAACTAAAAGTACCTTTACCATTCGAGTCTTTTTTCAATACATATTCTGATAAATCAACTTCACTTCCGGTTCCATTATATAGCTCAATAAATCTATTGGCAGTAGCAGAACCTTCAACGTATTCTGAAATTATTAGATCAGAAAAACCACTTACAGAAGCATCTCCTAAATTAACACCAGCAGGTAAAATTGGACCAGTTGGTTTATCATCAGCTTTAACACTAGAAATAGACCAACTCGAAGCATCAGAATCATCATTATTTGTATAAACAAAAGCGATGTAGATATTATTTGCTCCAGTAGGTTGTTCTAAAAGAGTTGTTGTACTTCCAGATGTTACTCTTGTTCCATCTACAGTAAAGTCAGTCCATGTTGCAGCTGTTGGGTCTCCATTACCAGAGTAGTTTGTTGAATAAACAATTCTAACATTAGTAAGTGCTTTAAAAGATGAAATCTGTTCAGTAATAAATAATCTAGGTGTAGTAAGTGATGAAAAATCTACTGTAGATTTAGAGATTAACCACGAATTATTTGTTCCCTTTCCGTTACCATTAATACTTGCACTACTACTTTTTGCTGTCCATATCATTTCAGAAGATGTAACATTCCAAGTACTAAAATCTATTGATGTAGCCACAAGTGAACTTCCTAAAATATCAGTTCCTTGTCCTAAAATAGGATGTACAATACTCCCTGGGTCTTGAACTTCAGTACTACCATCAATAGAGAAAGCCTTTATTGATTTAATACCTTCAAGGCCATAATATTTTTCGAATGCACCCTTTACCCAAATAATTTTATTTAAGTAAGAAGGATTATCAACTAAATTTAAACCGTCTCTGATATAGCCTTTACTTAGTTGAACACTCACTAATTTATCTTCGTTGGTTTCGTTATCTCTTAGTGCAATTACTATGTTTGTATTTCCAGCTCCTGCTGTACCTGCCATAAAACCTGCACTAGTTAAGTAACCAACAATTTTACCTTTTGCCCATTTATAGTCTTTATTTTTTGCAGCTCCTTGATTTGCTTTAACCCCAGCAACATTAAATGCTGTTGCTATTGTTAAACCATCTCCCTCAACAGGATCAGCAGGTTGTACAGCAACTTTTTCTGCAGCTTCTACACTCTTAATAGACCATTCCATAGATTTTGTATCTGAAGACTTATATCTAAATGCGATATAAGCACTTCCTGATACATCAAATTGGACTTCATTTTCTCCTGCATTTTTACGAACACCATCTACATTCAAGACAGACCAATTGGCTTTTGTAGGATCGCCACCTTTATAATCGGTAGATGCTAGAACTTCAATATCTTTAAAATCTGAGAAGTAATTAAGTTCCTCTGTAATAATTAATCTAGGTGTGGTAAGGGCAGAAAAGTCGACCTCATTTTTAGAGATCATCCATGCTGAAGTAGCACCTTTTTTGAAAGCATTTACACCAACTTTTTGATTACTACTTTCCCAAATTGCTCCAGAAGTTGTTTCATTCCAAGTAATAAAATCAATAGTAGATTTAGTAAATTCGCTACCTTTAATTTCATTTCCTAAACCAATAGTATTACTACTTCCTTGTACTGAAACAACTGTTTTACCATCAAAAGAATAAGCAGTGACATTCTTTAAACCTGTTGTAGAAAAGTAACTTTCTAAATCACCTTTAATCCAGATTTCTTTTTTGTAATTAACTTTATTGTCTTTTAAATTTAAATCAGAACGAAGCTGTAAATCAGATAACTGAATTGGAAAAGCACTTGTAGCATCTTTGACGTCTTTATCTGTATCAATTAATACATTAGAAACCGAAGAAGATGTTTGCGAACCGAGAACAAAGTCATCTTTAAAAGATTTACCATTAATTGAACCTATAATATAACCTTTTACCCAAACTTCTTTTTCACCTTCTCTTGCTGCTGCGGCTTTTATATCAAAAGGATCTGCTAAAGTACCTTTTCCGTTTCCGGCAGAGATATTGAAACGAGGAGCTTCAAATTTTACATCGTCTAAAGAGTTGATAGTTAATTGTAAATCGCCATTAAAAGCAGATAAAATAGCAGTTATACTACCACTTTTTGTAGGTAATTTTTCTCCTGCAAAACTAGACATATTAGAAGTCCTAACAGCTACTTTTTCTCCAGAAGCAATTGTTATTACTCTATTTGTAGTTTTCTGACCGTCTGTATAATTTACGTTTTGTTCAACAAATTGTACATTTTCTAAAGTTACCCAAGTATTGTATAATTTTTCAATCTCCTTAGGAAGAGCTGTTAAATCTAACTTAGTAGGTGTTGGAATATTTTCTAATGCTCCTTTTATAATATGATCAGCAATAAGTGCTTCATCAATACTACCAATTTTACCTTTGTATTCTCCTCCAATTTGTATGATTCCTCCATACTGACCTAACATTAAATCTTTACATTTTATAAAAAGTCTTTGACCAATTTTATAATCAAGATAAAGTTCTGTCTTATTTACTTTGACTTGAATACCTTGTCCAGAATCATCAATTAAAAAAATTGATTTAAAAATGTTTCCTGTAGAATCCGAAGAAATTACTGTTCCTTGGATGGTGATATCTTCATTAATATCAAATAAATCAGACCCGTCGTATAACTCTTTTAATTGTGAGATAGAGTGGGTAACCTGAACGTTTACTTTAGAACTTTCTTTTTTTGTTCCTGGCATATCTGGGTCGTCTTTCTCACAAGCTGAAATTGTAAGAAAGAGACTCATCAAAATTAAATTATATCTAGTAAACCTCTTAATGTATTTTTTCATGATAAGGGTATTTTATATAAAT
This sequence comes from Flammeovirga pectinis, assembly GCF_003970675.1. Lineage (GTDB taxonomy): Bacteria > Bacteroidota > Bacteroidia > Cytophagales > Flammeovirgaceae > Flammeovirga > Flammeovirga pectinis. Next base: position 8,352 of record NZ_CP034563.1, on the reverse strand, counting down.
AACTTATGTGGAAATAGTTTTTGATTAGAATGTTAAGCCTACGTTTAAAAAGGCTCTAATACCTTGTGCGTAGTAATATTTGTTGGCAAATTTATCTGGATTACCATCTACAAAGTCATATCTAAATTGCTGGAAACCTGTAGTGGCAATATTCTGATTGTTCAGAACATTATTGATATTTAGATTAACACGAAGCATGTAGTTGTGGATCTTCCAACTTTTGCCTCCAGAGATATCAAGAGTGAAAGAGTTTTCTAATAATTCTTGATCAAGTATTGCATAATATTGATCGCTTCCAACTTCTATATTTGGCTCATCAATAGCTCTATCTGTATATCTGGCAGGGTTTAAAGTAACATATCTATCACCTAAGAAATTACCTTGAATACCTACAAACCAATAGTTTTTAGACCAATATTCTAAACCTAAAGAACCAGCAACTTCTGGAGTACCACCTACATGTCTATTATTAAAATAAACTGTTTCATCTTCACTAAGTTTTGACGAACTATTGTCTACTGTAGTTGTTGCGTTAGGGTTAGCATTATACATGTAACTTGCGTATGTACCGGCAGCTTTTGCCCTTAATTCTGGAGTAATATTGTATTGTAAGCCTAATTCAACACCCATATTTTCTTGCCCCATGCCAGTAAGCACATAGTTTACAAAGTTTTGATAGGCATCGTCATAATAACTAATCACTTTAGTCTGATCGTTTATTTGAGTATAGAATGCAGATGCTCTTGCTTTTAATCTTTCGCCTCTATAATAGTAATTTACATCACCAGAAATCACATTAGATGACTTAAGATTTTCAACCGTTTCGTTTCTTGTTCTTAAAGAAGTAAAACTATCTACAAAGTAAGGTGCTTTTGTATAATAAGTAGCGTTTGCAGTCACTACATTACGACCAGTAATAAAATACTCACCACCAATCTTAGCACCATAATCTGTAAAATCTAATACATCAGATTTACCATATGAATTTAGAGGGAATAAACCTTTTCTTCTGTTACCTTCTCTAAACATAGAGGTCTGCGTAATGTTACCTCCTAAGTAAATAGAACCTCTATTAAAAGACTTTTGAACTTGCGCCCACCAACCTGCAGTTGTTATATTCGAAGAGTAATCATGACCAATTCGATCTCCAACTCTCTTAACAACATTAGGATCGTTCATGTCATTTAAAGCTTTAACAGGGTTTGGGAAATCTCTATCAGCAAAATTGTCAATATCTACCCAAAAATCACCTCCAAGAAGATCTCCTAAAGTATTGTAATTATTTCCTTTGTAAAGTTGATATTGAATGCCTGTTGTTAACTTCAATGATGAGTTAATATCCCAGATTATTGTTGGGTTTACATCAATATGATAAGCATCTAAGTTACGTTCTTCAGAAATATAATGTGATCTATTTCCTGTAATTGTTTCACCATTAGGCTTTGTCCAATCAACAGGTACAGTCTCTGGGTTATTTTGGTTTGTTTTATAGAAAAAATCCCAATCTACTTGACCGTATTTATCTGTTTTCCATAAATCAGTTAATAAATCTCCTGCAGTTGTATTACCTTGATCGTACTGATACGAAGGTAAATTTCTGTAATAATCAGGTCTTGGGTCTGGAGCATCGTACCAATTTAATGCAGTTCTTTTTTCTTTACTATATGTAAAGCCAACTGCTGTCTTTAAGGTCAATTTCTCATTAATTTTCCATTGATCTTTTACAATAAATTGAGGAGACAGTGTTGATTTTGTACGACCGTTTCGTTTCTCTCCATTTTGGTAACCCCAATACGGATTGTAATAATTTGTTCCTTTTAAATCGTAAGCTTCTTGTACTGTTGCTCCTTGCTGACCTCTTGTTGATGGAGCAGCAAAAGCAGTTAAAACAATTTTGTGTCTATCAGAAAATTGCTTTTCGGCACTAATAAATCCTGCATAAGCATCATAAGTAGTACCTTCTGCAAAACCTTCTTGTGCCCATCTTCTAGATCCAGAAACCGTAAATGCCCACCCATTTTCTAGTAAACCAGAAGAATAAGTGAGCATAAATCTATTTCTATAACTTGAATTACTCATTGAGTAACTTGCCTTAAAACCAGGACGTTGTTGAGAAGGGTCTGTAATTATGTTTGTAGAACCACCAATATTACCAAAAGTAAAATCTACTGGAGACATATTAACAGTTGTTTCTTTATTACGAGTAACGTCATTTAAACCACCCCATATAGAGAAAGAAGCATACCCTCTTTCTGGAGAAGCCATGTTAATTCCATCAATATAAACGTTCATATAATTTGACTGATATCCTCTAGCTCTAAACCAATATGGTCCCCAAGCATAACCAGCAATAGCAGAATAAGCATCGCCCGACGAGAATAAAAGACCTGGGGTAGATTGTGTATCACCGTCATCTTCGTCTAGATCTGTAAGTGATAAAGCAATAGAGTTAGCATCATCAAGTTGGGGCGATAGGAGTATCACCATCTTATCTTTAAACTTAATGTCTACAGGTACAAAACCATCTGCAGAAATATGGATTAATGCATCTTTAAGATTGATATCGCTCGGAATTTCGAACTTACCATTTTCATCAGTAATATACGTATTTCCATTAATGGCTACTCGTATTGCAACAAGAGCTCTTTCTGTACCATTCACACGAACAGTACCACTCATTGTTCCTTCTTGAGCAATTGCTACAAATTGAATGAACAACAAGATTGAAGTCAAAATATGTTTCATCTTTATAGATTGATGAGAGAAAATAAATGTTAGATTTGTTTAATTAGATAGATAACGACAGGGAAGTGATCCGAATAACCTCCGGAGTAATTGCCACCTGAATATGTTCTATGCGGATACCCTTTGTACCTGCCTTCTTTATTTTTTAATTCTGAGAAATTACAGATTTCAGCTCTATAAAAGAATAGACCTTCTTTGTTTAATTTGAGTTCTTTTGAAATTATTATTTGATCAAACAGGTTCCAACTATCTCTGTATGCTAATGTTCCTAACCCTTTTTTATACATCTTATTAAAAGGATTGTATAGGATGTTTTTTGATGATAACTTATCTGAATTTCCAATAGCTCCTAATGCCTTGGTTACACTTTTATTGGTAGGATCATCATTTAAATCGCCCATTGTGATACAATGAATGTTAGGGTCGATAGTTCTTAAAGAATCAATAATTGATCTATTTAATGTTCCTGCTGCTTCTCTGTAAGACGATTGAGCTCTTCTTGACGGCCAGTGATTGACCATAAAAGCACATTTTTCTCCTGCTAACTCTGCTTCAACAATTAATTGGTTTCTTGAAGCAAATTCCCAATTATTACCAGCGTACGTTTCTTTTATTCTAAGATCTCTGCTAGATACTTTATCAATTGTTACCTGATCTTTTCTATAGATTAGTCCCACATCAACCCCTCTTTTATCTGGAGATTCTATATGGCAAATTCCATAATTAAACTCCTTTAAAGCATCCTGATTAATCAGATCTTCTAAAACACTTTTATTTTCAATTTCACTAAAACCTATTACTGTAGGAGGCGCTTTTGCTAGTTCAGCTCCAATTTTGGCAATTACTGTTGCCATTCTTTCTTGTTTCTCTAAGTAACGTTTTCCGGTCCACTTATAAGAACCACTAGGAAGAAACTCTTCATCGTTCTTACCAGGAGTGTCTAGTGTATCAAAAAGGTTTTCTAAGTTATAGAATCCGATACTATAAACTTTGTAATTTTCTTTTTGAGCATTCACATTTTTGCTAATTGTAAATAAACAAAAAATGAGAAAAAATTGAATCTTTGTCATTTTAGATGAATGAATAAAATAAGTTAGATTTATTTAATAGTGGTATATCTACTTTCGATATACCTTGAGAGATCTTTATTTAATTATCAATTCAAACATAATGTTAAAAAAGCATTAAAATATTTTTGTGAAGAATCATTAGATATAACTTAACCTACTCGTAACATTGTGAACAATTGTAATTAAATAAAAAAGCACCTACAATTTCTTGCAAGTGCTTTGTTCTTTTTAGAAGAATCTAGGTGTCATAATTTGTGTTTTATTCCACTTCAATTCATACCTTAACATTACCTCATGAGAACCTCCAGAAACATTTTGAACTTCTGACAAGCTCATATCATAAGAGTAACCAATTCTAATATTTTTAGTTGCTTGAACTTCCGACATTAACACCAAAGATTTTGTATCTCTATAAGAGAAACCTACTGAGATTTTTTCTTGGAAATAAACAGTAGCGTTTAAATCATATGATATTTTATTGTTTTCCACATACTTAATTAATGTAGAAGGTTTTACTTTAACATCTTTACTAACATCTAATACAACACCCGTCATGAAATATGCATGCATTTGATTTTCTATAGTAATAGGTTCATTACTATTTTTCTTTACATTTCTGTTATCTAAAATTCTAGGGATAGAAACACCTGCATAGAACCTGTCTGTCTGAAACCACACCCCAGCACCCGTATTAAACTGAGTTTTTGAGATGTTATTAGCAAATGCAGGATCAAATTTACCATTTGAACTCACTTTTACCTCAGTAAGATTACCTCTATATTGGTTAAACCCAAACTGCAAGCCAAAAGATAACTTACCATTATAAGAAACTGGTAAATGATACGATAACATACCATACGCTTGTGTATTTTTAAAAACACCAATCTCATCGTTCATAGCAAATACACCTAAACCTAGTTTGTTATGTGCAATTGGCATTGTTGCGGTAAATGTATTTGTTTTTGGGGCACCCGGCATACTTACCCAGTGTGATCTATGTAATACATTTATACTAACAGTTTCAGAAGCACCAGCGTAGGCTGGGTTAATTGCTGCAGTATTAAACATATACTGAGAATAAATTGGATCTTGTTGTGCAAAAACAACAGAGATATTAAGTAGTAATGCAATAGAGATAAGTAAGTTTTTCATAAGTGTATATTGGATTGTTCACATTAAAAACCATTGAGACCATACACTTGCCATTTTCTTTCACATTTGTTAAATATTGTTTTTCAATCCTATAAATTGTATTGTTTTCTTAACAATTATTACAAAACAAATATTGTCATGGTCTACCCATAATATTGTCTCATCTTAGTAATTGGTATTTAACATTGCTTATTACGTTTTAAAGAAATCCCGAGTAAAACCTAAAAATTATCTCATGCGATTCTTATTATACTTATTATTAATATGTACTCTTTTTAATTTTGAATCGGTAGCACAATCTGAAAAATTAAAAATTGCAGATATGTTCTACAATTTGCATCAATACAAAAAAGCAATTGATAGATATAAAATTGTTCTTAGAAATAAGAAAGAGAGTCCTTATGTTTTAAATAAAATAGCAGATTCTTATAGACAGTTAAACCGTTTAAAAGAATCTACAAAATATTACGGGAAATTAGCTGAATTAGAAGGGCAAAAAGCAATATATAAATTCTACTATGCACAAGGATTAGCTGAGATTGGGGATTATAAAGAAGCAAAAAGGTGGTATGAGATGTATTTTAACGAAATAGGGCATCCGTATCAAGCTGAGAGATACATGATTTACGATTCTATAGATATCTTTTACAAAGATTCTTCTAGATATATTATTGATGAAATTCCATTTAATACAAAATTCAGTGAATTCGGTCCTGTAATAAGAGATTCCACAATTGCGTTTGTTTCTAACAGACCCCCAGAAAATAAAAACTTCCTGACAAAAAAATATAACAATGACGGTTCTTACTTTTTTAATATCTATACAACTGTAGACGATCTTAATGTAAGAGTTAAAAATTTAGATGATAACTTAAATACAAAATACCATGATGGGCCGATTGCTTATTTTAATCATGAAGAAGCAATTTTAGTCACAAGAAATTATGGTAATCTTGCAAAAAAGACCGTTGGAGAGGATAAGCTCAATAAATTAAAAATTTTAAAGATTACTAAGAATAGAAAAGGAGAATGGAAAAATGAAGAAGTTTTACCTTTTAATTCTAAAAACTATGCTGTGGGTCATCCTACAATTTCTGCAGACGATCAAACCATAATTTTCGCATCGAATATGCCTGGTGGCTTTGGAGGTACAGATTTATATAAGGTAACCTACAAAAATGGAGTTTGGTCTAATCCAATTAATTTAGGAGGGAACATCAATACAGATGGAAGTGAACTCTATCCATTTTTAGACAAAGAGGGTAACCTATATTTTGCATCAAATGGCCATGTTGGTTTGGGTGGGTTAGACATTTTTGTTGCTGAAAAGGTAGATAGATCATTTAAGAAAAGTTATAATATTGGCTATCCTGTTAACACTAAACACGATGATTTTAGTTTGGCTTTAGATTCTACCTTAGCACACGGTTATTTTGCATCAAGAGATAGAAAAATAGGTAAAGGAGATGATGACATTTATGAGTTAACAATTTTACCACGAAAAGAATACATCACTTTATCTGGCTATGTGATCAATGCTATAACAAAGGATACAATCCCAGATGCCATACTTCAATTAAAAGATATTGATGAAAATGTTCTTGCAGAAACAAGGTCAGAAGAGTCTGGATTATATTATTTTGATATAGAGAAAAATAAGGATTTCATATTAACAGGAACAAAGGCTTTCTTTAATCAAAAAGACTCACTTTTTACCACAAAGAATCTAGCAATAGAAGTGAAAACACTTAAAATTGATGTATTACTTAAACAACCTGTTTTGGAAACAGTGTATTTTGGTTTTGATCAATCTATAATTACAATGGAATCTGTAGAAATATTAAATGGTTTAATAGAAATTCTAAATAAGAATCCATCAGTTAAGATAGAATTAAGTTCACATGCTGATTCTAGAGGGTCAGATAGTTATAACGAAGTTTTAGCAAAAAATAGAGGGACAGAAGTAGAAAATTTTCTAATACATAAAGGCATTGATAAATCTCGTATAGTTTCAAATTCTTATGGTGAAAAGCAATCTGTAAATGATTGTGGAGATGATAAAGACTGTACAGAAGCACTGTATCAGTTAAATAGGAGAACAGAAATTTTAATCAAATAATCACCTTTTGAGTAGTGAAAATAACGGAAGAAAATAGGAGTGATTATTATAAAATTTTAGGCGTTGCTAAAGACGCTACTCCTCAAGAATTGAAGAAAGCTTATTTCTCACTTGCAAAAAAATATCATCCAGATGTAGCAAGTGAAGATGAGAATAATGCGTATTTATTTAAAAAAGTAAATGAAGCATACATTACATTATCAGATAAAAGTAAACGGTTTAAGTACGATAATAGCTTCGTAAATAATTCTTTTGATGGTGCTGAAGAGGTTGCTTTTGCAGATGAAATTAAGAAGGATAAAGACCAAAGGAAGTTAAAGAGAAAAGGGGTAGGTTACATAATATTTCTAGTAGGATTAATCTCGATATTTATTAGTTTGAGTGAACATTCAAGGGATTTTGCAGAAAGTTCATTTAGTAAAATTCTAGATAATTATATACTTTCTATCTTCGAATCAAATACAAAATCTGATGACTTAAATTTTAATAAAAGTGCAATAGATTTAAATAATAAAGAAGGACGAGCTAAAGAAAAAACATCTCCTCCTATCTTTTTCTACCCAGTAGCTAAAACTGTTTATTATGCTTTTGATAAAGCACATTTATCAATAGAAAGTATTCAAGAATTAGATAAAGTAGTTGAGATTTTGAATAAAAACCCGAATACAATTATAGAGCTAAGTTCCCATACAGATACAAGAGGTTCATATGCATATAATGAAAACCTATCTACAAGAAGAGGTAATTCGGTAATAAAATATTTAACAGAAAAAGGAATTGATAAACATAGAATACAACAATTCTCTTTTGGTGAAACACAAATATTGAATAATTGCGAGAATAATATTAGCTGTAATGAAGCAGCACACCAGTTAAACAGAAGAACAGAGATTCTGATAAAATAGACCTAGAAATGAAACACATAAATAACACATATTATATTTTACTATTACTCCTATTGAGCTTTATATCAATAGAAGTTTCGGCACAAGTTGCATTAGTAGATAGCTATTATACAAAAGGAGGAGTAAAGGTTTCGAATGCTAAAGTAACCGATCAATTAAAGTTAGTTTTAGAATTAAAAAATGCAGGTTCCTCTTCGGGTAGTGCTGTAATTATTATACCAGGAATGGTAAATGATCCGCATTCATCTATTTTACAGCCCTTATCTAATTTCCCTAAGGTTGTTGGTGGTGGAGTATTGTCTAATGCAAATTTTAATACAGGGGAGTTAAAAGTAATTAATTTACCTCCTAATAAAACCGT